>JBALXS010000253.1:0-3424 GCA_036960485.1 Oceanospirillaceae bacterium | reverse complement strand
TTTCTGAAGTAATACCATTTAAACCAGGGTATTATTTAGATATGGATTTAAGTATGGTGGTTAGCGATATCGATATACGCTTGCTCAGAGTATTCAAGGCAGTTGTTGAATCAGAAGGCTACTCTAGTGCTCAGACAATTCTCGGCGTCAGCCAGTCAACGATTAGTACTCAAATGTCCCAGCTTGAGGTGCGTGTCGGGTTTAGCTTGTGTCATCGTGGCCGCAGTGGCTTTCGCTTAACAACTGAGGGTGAGGCTCTTTATGTGCTGGTGACTGAATTATTTCAATCACTAGGCCAATTTCAGATGCAGGCTTCAGAATTGAAAAAGGGACTTACTGGGACTCTAAATATTGGTTTTCTCGACAATATTATCAGTGACAGCAGAAACCCTCTTAAGGACGCACTCACGAAATTTGTCCGGCATCAGGAGAATACTGTACAGATCACACTGGAGTCTCTGTCTCCAGCTGGAATGGAAAAACGATTGCTGGATGGTAGTCTAGACTTGGCCATTGGCATCTTTGATGATCATGTTACAGGATTGCAATACATCCCTTTGTATGAAGAATACGATATTCTTGCCTGCCATAATTTACATCCCCTAGCGCAGATAGATAATCCAAAGCTACTGGCTCGTGCCTTGCCAGCCAGCAAGCGAGTGGTCAGAGCTTTCATAGGCTGTCGCGAGTTCCCTTTTGACGACGATGCTGAAGCCAACGCATCTGTCACCAGTCTCGAAGCCTCGACCATGTTAATACTAACAGGGCAATATATTGGCTTTTTGCCCGAGCATTATGCTAAGCCTTGGCTGGAAGTTGGGGAGCTAGTGCCGCTAATGCCTGAAAAATTCAATCGAGTTTCACAATTCTCTCTAGTAACCCGAGATTCCGTCCAAGCTCAGTCGCGACCGCTGGAACTGCTAATAGATTGTATAGCTGAGCTCTGCAAGGTCCCCTCAAAAGCCGCAAGCAATAACAACTGAATTTCTGGCTTATATCTGCATGATCAAAGTAGACATTGAGACAGCGCTATTTAACGAGTGCCCTGTATGCACTAGCATAAATTTTTTATTATCCCATACTTGGAGAACGTAAGATTATGAACATATTCTTTTCCCGCTCGATGCGGTCTCTATCGGCTTTTTCTATCGGTCTTCTACTGGCAAGCAATAATATTGCAGCAGAAATCGTTAAGGTAAAAGCCGGTCATCTCGTTGCACTAGACATGGCTCCACTTTTTGTAGCCAAGGAAAACGGCTGTTTTATTAAGAACGGCCTAGATGTCGAAACCGTATTTTTTGCAAATCCTGGTGATAACAATGCGGCGCTGGCCGGAGGTGCGATTGATTTCAGCACTAACCCATTTACCTTACCTTTTTTCGCAGCAAATAGTGGCGTACCTATTAAGGTTGTGGCGGCAGCGGGTGGTTGGGGAGTTATGGAGGTCATCGCACAAAAAGGTCTTGAGCTTGATTCTATGAGCGCTCTCAAGAACTACATTAGCGCTAATGACAAAAAGCTCAAAATCGCAACGCTTCAGGGTGATACGCTAGAGTTAATTTTGACACGCGAGTTCGAAAAGCTTGGGATTGACCAGAACGATGTAGAGTTAGTTTACTTCAATGATCTGTTGGCGATGGTTGAAGCTTTCAGAAGCGGGCAGACTGATCTATTAAGTCATATCAAGCCCTATACAACAGAGATGGTTGCTAGTAAAGGTGCGACTGTCCTCACAACCAACGCCAAGACCTGGTCGGAGACTACGCCTAATACAGTCGTCAGTGTTCTCGATAGCACCTTAACGAAGCGCCCTGAAGTTGTTGAAGGCTATCTTAAAGGCCTGATCTGCGCAGCAGATTTGATCAATAAAGATCCTATGAAAGCTGCTGGTATACTCGAAAAAGGCACCTATTTTCGCGTTGGTAGCGACGTTCTACTCAGTGCATTTGCCTCTGCTCCCGCACCAATCTCTTTTGTACCGGACATAGATGCAGTTCAGAGTGTTGTCAACGATCTATCTGCATTGGGATATATAAAAGGCGAGACTAAGGCCACTGATATATTCGATCTTGATATTATCAAAAAACTTGAGAAGCGCTAATGTCTAGTGCTATACCCAAGACTCCATTTACTGGCTGGCTAGAGCGCTCAAGGCCGATATTGGTTGGTCTGATATCGGTGGCTAGTGTAGTGACCTTTTGGGAATTGGCTGGCGCCTATGGAGATTCACCGCTGACCATTATTTTGCCACCTCCTAGTCGTTTTCTTGCCTCTGTAGCAGACAGTGGCTTTCGGATTGGTCTCGGCTCCCAGGCCGCCACCGTCTATCAGTCGATTTTTTCTACTTTTCTTCGAGTTTTTGCTGGTATGGGTATTGCGTTCTTTGCAGCCATTATAACCGGTACTTTGTTGAGTCTTTCTAGACCGGCATCATGGATATTTAGCCCGCTATTACACCTACTAGCGCCTATTGCTCCTATCGCTTGGATACCGACGGCGATCATTCTATTTGGCTTGACCAATGTCACCGCTATTTTTATTGTTTTTATGGGTGTCTATTTTATTCTCACTCTGGCCACTCTTGCTGAGATTCAGCGCATTCCTGAGGAGTTTCTTACTGTTGCCGGTAATCTGGGTGCAAACCGATGGCAGCAATGGGTGTGGGTCGTTATACCCGCAGTAATGCCTGGTGTATTTACACTGCTGAGAACAAATTTCATAGCCGCTTGGATGGCTGTGCTTGTCGCGGAGATGGTGGGGCTACGCGATGGTCTCGGCGCTATTATCATGATGGGCCGTAACTTATTTAATAATGAGCTCATCATGTTTGGCATGCTGGTCATCGGCATTTCTGGCTATGTCGTCGACCGAGTGCTGATGCTCATCGGGCGACGTCTTTTATGGTGGCGGGTATGAATATTTCAGAGGAAATGGACATCTTGTCTCAGCCTTCCTCAGCCCCAAAGCTCCTGTCAAAGCACTCTATATTTAGAGCAGATAATTTGACTGTGAAATTTGCAAAAGATGACAGAGCCTCACCAATTGATGGACTCAACCTGTCGATCAATAATAGTGAGATCACTTGCATCCTCGGCGCATCTGGATGCGGTAAAACGACATTACTAAAGACGTTGGGGGGATTTATTTTGGGCGAGCCTCAGGGTGGTGTGCTTTTCAATAATCGTTATCTAAACGGACCAATCGCAGACATTGTGATGATTTTTCAGGAAAACAACCTATACCCTTGGTTGACTGTGCGTGCGAATGTTAAGTTTGGATTAAAGTTTAAAAAAAATCTAAAAGATAAGGATCAGCGAGTCAAGCATTTCCTCGATGTCGTGGGTTTGACAGAGGCTGCATCGCTTTTCCCCCATCAACTCTCGGGCGGTATGAAGCAACGTGTAGCAATAGCGAGAGCCCTGGT
>JBALXS010000033.1:0-44113 GCA_036960485.1 Oceanospirillaceae bacterium | reverse complement strand
TACGGCACTAGAACCTAAATCTAGCGTGTCTACCAATTCCACCACTCCCGCGTGGCCTAGCTTTTCAAACATATCGATTCTTAAGTTAATAAGAACTGGGGTGAACGACGGGGTTTGAACCCGCGACCGCCGGAATCACAATCCGGAGCTCTACCAACTGAGCTACGCTCACCATTGTTTGATCTTGCTGATAAGTTGGTGCGCCCACCAGGGCTCGAACCTGGAACCTACGCCTTAGAAGGGCGTTGCTCTATCCAATTGAGCTATGGGCGCTCCACTTACTTATCCTCTTTTTCGCTTGCTCATATAAAGATATATATGATCCGCTACAAGAGAGGTGCGTATCCTAATCTTGCCTCTGCCGATCGTCAAGTATGTTTTATATAAAACTCCAATTAATTTGATTTTCCTCTATTTAAGCGACTTAAGATGCTTAAATAGCTTATTATATATGCAATAAAACTTGTGCTATTTCAGCCTCACGTCTAAAAGACATAATCAGCCTGAGTTCAGCACCTTTGCCGATTCCTTAGAAAAGAAGCCTTTACTATATATTGCGCTAGCATTTGTGTATCGCTGATCTGGTTTTCATCAATAACTCATATCAATCAATCTTAAACTGCACTATCAGCTTGTTACTGCTAAAATATTTTTTTCTTTTTATGATTCAACAAATATAAAATGACCAAGCTAACTTTACGCCCTTATCAACAAGAAGCAGTAGATGCCACCGTTCACTATTTTAAATCCCATAACACCTCTGCTGTTATTGTTTTACCAACCGGTGCGGGCAAAAGCTTAGTCATTGCAGAATTAGCTGCCATTGCCAATCACAAAGTTTTAGTTTTAGCTCACGTTAAAGAGCTAGTGGCACAAAATCAGCAAAAGTTTCAGTTGTATGGTTTGCAATCTAGTATTTATTCAGCAGGCCTTAAACAAAAAAACAGTTCAGCAAAAGTTGTTTTTGCAAGTGTGCAGTCTGCAGTGCGCAATTTATCTATGTTCGAGCAGCAATTCAGTTTAGTTATTATCGATGAATGCCATCGCCTCAGTGATGACAAAGATAGCCAATACGCAAAAATCATTAGTACTTTATTAGCGCACAATAACAAACTCAAAATTTTAGGGTTAACCGCTACACCTTATCGATTAACCTCAGGCTGGATATATCAGTACCATTATCACGGATTCACCCGTTCAGATACTACAACTCCTTTTAGGGACTGCATTTATGAATTACCCCTTAGCTACATGGTTAAAAATAAATTTTTAACGCCGCCAACTTTGTACGATGCGACTATTGAAGAATATAATTTTTCCCAATTAGCGGGCTATGAAAGTGGTTCTTATACGCAGCAAGCACTCAATAATTTATTAACCAAAAACCAACGTGTGACGCAATCAATCATCGCTCAAGTAATATCCCTTAGCGTTGATCGCCAAGGTGTCATGATCTTCGCTGCTACCGTTAAACATGCCCATGAAATTTTAAGCTATTTACCGGCAGATAATAGCGCTTTAATCACGGGCGACATTGAGCACAAAGAGCGCGATAAACTGATCAATGCATTCAAACAAAAAAGTATTAAATTTTTAGTGAATGTGTCTGTCTTAACAACTGGTTTTGACGCTCCGCATGTTGATGTCATTGCCTTACTCAGACCCACACAGTCTGTTAGCTTATTCCAGCAGATTGTTGGCCGTGGGCTACGCTTAGCGCCTGATAAAAAAGATTGCTTGATTCTAGATTACACCGGCAGCAACTTTAATATCTTTCATCCGGAGGTCGGCTCTGTTAAAACGGACCCTGACAGCCAACCTGTACAAGTATTTTGCCCGCAGTGTGAGTTTGCAAATATTTTTTGGGGTAAGTGCGATGCACAAGGCGAGATAATTGAGCACTTTGGACGTCGCTGCCAAGGATTAAATGATCCCGATACGCTTTCGCAACACCCCTCCAGCGACCCTCGTTGTCAGTTTCGTTTTAAATTTAAGAACTGTCCCAACTGTAACACTGAAAACGATATTGCAGCTAGGGACTGTAGAGATTGCCAACATGCATTAGTCGATCCCGATGATCAACTTAAAAAAGCACTGCAGCTTAAAGATGCCAAGGTCATACGCTGCGCAGGCATGTCTTTTGATACCCATAAAGATAAATTAAAAATCACCTACCATGATGAACACGGAGAAACTTTGGAGGAATACTTCAACATCAACAACAGTAGTGCTCGTGCAGTATTTAATCGTATTTTTGCTAAGCGCCTTTCAATTGAACACCCGCAAGCAACGGCTAACAACTTGCAACAAGTGTTAGCTATTGCTAGCAAATATACTGCCCCAGATTTTGTCATTGCCAGAAAAAGTGGACATTTCTGGAAAGTGGTTGATAGAATCTTTGATTATCAAGGAAATTACCGAAGAGCAAATCAACTATGATTCCATCTAATAGAGAACGAGTTTGGCAAGTTATACACTCTATTCCCAGCGGCAAAGTTTGTACTTATGGTAGAGTGGCAGAAATGGCTGGCCTGCCAAGACAAGCTAGAGCTGTTGGCAGATATCTTTCTGAACTACCTAAGGATAGCAAAATCCCTTGGCATCGCGTATTAAACTCTCAAGGAAAACTTTCATTTGACGTCGGCTCTGAACGCTTTTTAACCCAAAAACTAAAACTACAGCACGAAGATGTTAATTTTTCGAATAACAAAGTTAGTTTGAAATGCTATTTATGGCAAGGGGAATAATGAAGCAAGCAAGACTTTACTTCGATATCCACTGTTATTAAATAAACAATCAAGCTTGATTTGCAACTGCCAATAGTATGATATTAGCACAGAATATTGATGATTCTTATGGCATCTACTGATAACCTAACTACGGTGTTTAATTATGACAGCTACCATCGCCAAAGTTTATAATAGTGTAATGATATAGATTAACCTACAACACTAATTATATAAATGTTGTTAATAATATTCAGACTCATAGTGCTTTTATTTATAAGGTAGAAATTTCATCTAATGGATATACTCAGTCTAAAATCAGAAAATCAGCAACTTAAGAAAACACTTAGCACTGCAATGAACGAAGCGAAGCTAAATGAAGAAGTACTGAGAAGGTTTATTGATATCGAAGTAAAGATGCTCAGCTGCAATAAGCTTGTGGATTTGATTAACCTGCTACTCAACGATTTTCGGCAGATTTTTAAATTAAGTGTTGTTAGCATTTTTTTACATAATAAAGATGATTTAGCCGCACCACTGTTGAGTAGTATCAAGCCGAGTACACTTAAATATTTAAAACTTTTTTCTGATCTCACCGTTATAGCAGATATCTATCCCGAGCAGAGAATTTGTGCAGGGCAAATCCCACGATCTCTGCGTAAGAAAGTATTCCCGGATAACCCTTTTGTTCTCAGCTGCGTTCTCTTACCACTAATTAACAAAGGGCGTATAATTGGCAGCTTGCACTTAGGTGCTAGCGAGCTTAACCGCTACCATAGCGCTTACCGGTATGAATACTTAGAACGCATGTCAGCACTGTTAGCGGTTTGCATTGAAAACTGTATTATTCGGGAAAACCTAGCCTATTTAAGCAGTACTGACATGCTAACAAAACTTTACAACAGACATAGTTTTGACTTAGAAATTAACAAAGCTTTACAAAGAGCCAACCGCCATAAACAATACTTGAGCTTACTGTTTTTTGATATTGATCACTTTAAACAAGTCAATGATAATTTTGGACACCCCGGTGGCGATGCTATTCTAAAAACATTTGCTGCTATTCTAAAAGGAAATATTCGTAATACCGACTTTTTAGCCCGCTTTGGCGGAGAAGAGTTTGCTTTGTTATTACCAGATTGTGATTACCAGCAAGCACTACAATTAGCTAATAATTTACGTTTAAAGATAGCTGAACATTCGTTTAGTCCTCATAGCGATGCTCGAATTAGCATTACCACCTCTATAGGTGTCAGCTGTTTCTTATTCGACAACTTTGCTGCCAGTAATCAAAACTATGCAGAACTAAGTAATTTACTGCTACAAACGGCTGATGAAGCACTTTATCAAGCTAAAGAAGAGGGTAGGAATAAAATTATTTACAAAAAAATGCTTTTACCTCAACCAACGATGAGCTGCCAATAACTTAAGCTATTTATTTTTGCATTACTTGCAGCGAATAATAACCGCCGACCACTCTTGTTATAGTAGTTAGCCAACACATCGCACTGAAAATTAATGCTATATATACAAAGTACTGCTCAAACAAACAACATACCAGCAACATAACGATAGTTTCGGTCCCCTCTGTTAGCCCTCCTAGATAATAAAAACCTTTACTAGGGTATTTCATGCTTTGGATTGACCGCCTCTCTGCCATGATAGCAAAAGCTAAAAAGCTGCTTCCTGTACCCATAAAAGAAAATAGTAGTAGCGATGCAGCTAAAGAGTTTTGTTCAGGGTTTGCCAATGCAAACCCAAACACGACAGCCGCGTAGAAAATAAAATCTAACACTATATCTAAATACGCGCCTGCATCTGTGGCCTTAGCTTCCCTAGCCAAAGCTCCATCAACACCATCGCAAATTCTATTAAAAATGATTACCGCGAAAGCTAATAAATATTGCTGCCACATTAATAATCCAATCACGCTTAAACCAACCAAAAATCCAGTGATTGTTACTTGATTTGCACTCACCCCCGCCCTGTGTAATTTTTTCGCTACCCATTGTAGAGGTGGCGCTATAATCTTTAAACTCCATTTATCTAGCATCTTTTATTAACCTTTCAATCTTTACATCTAACAGCATTTTATACTAGTTCTAACTCACATTATGAAACTGCCCTGACTCTAACGAGTAATATCTATCATTCGGGCAATCTTGTTGATCATGACTCACAAGTATCGCTGGTATATTCATTTGTTTAACCTGATCAAATACAAATGCTCTAAACTCTGACCGCCGCTGGTCGTCTAACCTTGAAAAAGGTTCATCTAATAGTAAGAGTTTGGGCTTGGCTAGCAAAGTCCTCAGTAAACTCACTCGCGCTTTCTGACCTCCTGATAAAGTTGCCACATCACGTTGCTCAAATCCAGCTAAACCCGCGCTTTCTAGTGCCTGCGCGACCGCTTTTTGACGCTGAACTTTTGCTTCTTTCCCTTTACCCCTGGCCAACGCAAATAATAAATTACCTGCGACATTTAAATGCGGAAATAGTAAATCTTCTTGAAACTGAATACCAATGCCTCGCTGCTGCATAGGAAGAGCTTCTATGCGCCTACCTGCCAATAGTATCTCTCCGGTGAGCGTCAGCTCAGAAGATAAGCTACCAGCAATTGCCGCAAGCAATGTTGATTTACCACAACCACTGGGCCCCATAATAGCTAATAGCTCACCTCCTCTAAGCGTTATTGATAAAGCAGAGAATAGTGCTTCTCCCTGTAGGTTTACTTGCACATTACACAGTGAAACGCTCATTTATTTACATTATCCAAACTTACAAACCTCTGCGCCGTATAAAGCATAACTGGGGAATTGCCAGCGCTGCAAAATACACAATTAACGGTAGAACAAATTGCCAAAATCCAAATACGGCGCTTATTCTATTATCAGAACCACTTGCAGCTGCAACACTTTGCAATGTAATCGTTTCAATACGGCCTGCTCCCACATACAAACTAGGCAAATACTGAGACACACTCACCGCAAAACCAACTGCAAAGCTAAACGCTAAAGGTTTAAATAACATAGGGACTTTTACGAAACAGAAACTACGCCACATAGATTGGCTTAAAACAGCACCTACTTGTAAATACCTGTCATCAAACTGCAGGTACACTTTAGCTAAACTTAGATAACAATAAGGCAACACAAACAATAAGTGCATCCAGATCATAGTCATCATATGCCCATCTAAATTCATGGAAATCAACATCACTTGAATTCCAAACATAAACGATATTTGCGGTATTAGAATAGGGACATAAACCAGCCAAATTATCCAAGAGTAGTTATTCGCTCTTTTAACCGATAACTGGCTTTGCCACTGTAAAACAGCAATACACACCACTAGCGCTAAAAAACCGCTACTAATACCAATTAAAGCAGTATTAAATAAAGGCTCTGTAAGCTGCCCCCAGCTTTTTTGCCAGTTTTTAATTGACCATAAAGCTGGCAGCAGGTCTGGAAAACGCCACTGGCGACTAAAAGACCAAACAACAAGCGCTGCAATAGATAGAAAAGAGCTAGCACTGATAATAAACAAAGCAATATAAGCACAGACCTTTGCAGGCAACTCAAAAGCGTTACTGCTATCAGCGCCAGCCACCAGCCAATTTTTCAAATACTTTTTCAAGAGTACTTCTGCTAAATAAAACAAGCCAATAAAAACCATCACTATCACCAGTAACATGCTTGCAGCGCTGGCTCCGATTAAGCGCATAGTAAAATCAGGATCGTTAAACCATTGATTAATCAGTACTGAAAATGTGGCAGGTGCATTCGGCCCTAACACAATGCTCAAATCAACAACTGATAGAGAGTAAGAAAGTACTGCGTATAAAGGTAGCCTTAACTGCCCGTATAATTGAGGAAATACCAGCTTTATCCAAGCTTGATTATGAGGATAATTTAACGTTGCACCGACTTGTAATGTCTTGTTCACATTAAAATTATTCATGGCAGCTAAAGTCATCAATAAAAAGAAAGGTATCTCTTTTATAATCAGCGCTAAACTTAAACTTAACGCATAGTTATCATTAACAATTAACCAATCAGGGGGAATTTCAAAACCGCTAAGCTGTGGCGATATTACTCTCATCAACCAGCCACTAGGTGCGATAATAAAGGAAAAACCTAAAGCAAAAGCCAAATGAGGAATAGCTAACAGTGGCGCTAACGCATGCTTTAACCAACGCCAGCTACGGCTATGATACAACTGCATGCATAGCCACTGGCTAATAATAAAAGCACTACAAGTAGCCAAAAGCGCAGAACTAATACTTAACGTTATGCTGGTTAAAGTACTAGGATGGCTATATAGCGCAATTAAAGGCTGCCAATTAAAACCATCGTAACCTGCACTGGGCAAATACCCCATTGCAGGTAACCAAGTGCCGATTAAGCCAGCAGCTATAGGTACTATTAACAAAACAATTGTCACTGTTACAATAATAAAAGTAGTGCTTAGTTGTTTTTGCCAATATAACTTCATCTATTCCTATCGGATATATAGCTATTTAGCATAACGCGCTTGCCACTCGTCTTCTATTGCCCGCACCCATGAACTGTGTGGTTCTAGAAGTACATTACCTAGTTCACTAGTTGTTAAAGTTGCAGGGCCAAGCTTTAATTGTGCAAACTTCTCACGATCAGCAGTGGTTAATTTATCCATTGCAAGCACAGTAGGGTCTCCCCAAACACTAGGGTCAGCTTTACGCAACTGCGCTTGTGGCGACATTAAGAAGTTGGCAAAAACTTTAGCACCCGCTGACGCTGAGGCATTAAAAGGAATTGCCACAAAGTGAGTATTCCCAAGTGTTCCACCTTTGTGCACATAAGTTTTAATACTGGCAGGTAGTTCGTCATTTGCAATTGCGTTGCTAGCATCATTCGGATTAAATGTTAATGAAATAAATAGCTCACCATCATTAAGCAGTTTTTTCATTTGCCCAGAATTTTTGGGAAAACTGCGCCCGCTGCGCCACATCAATGGATGCAGCTTATCTAGGTACTGCCACAAAGGCTCTGTTGTTTTAGCAAAATCGTCCATTACAACGGGTTTTGAAAGCAGCTCTTTATCTGCTATCAATTCAATAAGTGCCTGTTTAACAAAGCTTGTTCCATGAAAGTTTGGTAATGCAGGATAACTGAAACGTCCTTTTACTTCTGAAAGCGTACTCAGCAGTGTTTGTATATCAGTCGGTGGCGTTGTTAGCCTTTGCATATCATACATAAAAACCAGTTGTGCCATTCCCCAAGGAGCTTCTAGATTATCAACTGGTGTTGTGAAATCGTAAAGCGTGCTCGGTTTATTTTCGGTATCAACTAAAGCGTAATTCGGCAGCATTTGCGTATAAGCTTTTTCGAGTAAAGCGTTATCCTTCATTGCCTTAAAATTCTCACCGTTAATCCACATTAAATCTACACTACCTTTACTGGTACGCCCCGCACTTTTTTCAGCTAACAACTTGCTGACGACATTGCCAGCATCAGCAACTTTCACTAACTTTACAGTGACCTGGTACTGCTGTTTAACTTGCGCTGCAGCCCAGCGAATATATTCATTAATTACTTCTGATCCACCCCATGCATTAAAATAAACGGTTTGGTTTTTAGCTTTATTGAGTGTTTCTTGCCAAGCCAGATCTTCTTGTGCTGCGTTAACGATTGAGCTGATAGAAAATATACTCACTACTAATAACTGCTTAAAACTGTACTTTTTGTTAAGCTTGGAGCTCGATAAAACAAGGGAGGTAAATGACATTTTGTAAGGCTCTATTGACAAGAATAATTAATACAGACAACTATAACCCATATAAGTTACATAATTTATCAGCATACTAAGAGTGAATTCATTTTGGCTAGCTTAAGCTGTTCTTTGCCAAGTAACTTTTTACTATTTTCTTTAAGCACTTCGCAGTATATTAAAGCGTGTTTAGTATGACATCTAAGCTATGTCACGCAGTTCAACGGTCGCTAGCGGTGTGTAAATGGAGCCACGCCCACCCGGTTTACTTTGAAATAACACCACTGCATCAGCAAGGCTATATAAATCGAGTAACGGCCATTGCTGTGGTATGACAAAACTATTATTTTGTCCAATCCTGCCCAAGGTAATATGCGGGTTAAAGCCAGCTTTATATATCAGAATCCCTGCCTCTTCAGCAAGTGAAACAACCAGAGAGTGTAACGCATCTAATGCAGGACTCGTGGAAGTTTTAGCTGCTATTAAAGTCCAATTTGAAGCTGATTGGTAAGATTCGATTCCAGCAAGATGTATATTCAGGGATTGTTCTTGAGATAGGTACTTTTTTGCAGCCTGCGTCATTTGCTCCACTTTATCTATCGTTAGATCCCCAAGAAAGCAAAGTGTTAGATGGTAGTTATTTGAATCTACCCATTCTACTTCTACTTTTTTGTCATACACCGCCAAACTATCTGCACAATTAGCTAATTGTCGAGCCACTGGATCTCGTAAACGAAGCGCAAAAAATGTTCGTATAGTTGAGCTCTTATCAGAATTTTCTTTCAAGCTTAGCTCCTTGTCACATCTAAAGGGTATCAACCATCGTCAATAATTTCAGAGTAACTTATTACAACTTCAAATTTATATCCCAGTAATAACTTGATACTTCCAACCAATTATCCAAATGAAAGCTTTTCTTTTGATTGTTTACTATTAGCTACGCGCTATTACAAAGTACATAACTAATTAACCATGACATGAGCTTAGCAAGATAGACAAGCTTCTAGGAGGCCTTCCTAGCTCTATATCACAAAGTCGCACAAGCTTACTGTAACTGTAGCTGAATTTTATTAACCTTACTCTTAAGACGTTGAATTTCTTTATTCACTTGAGCACGAGAGCCATCAATTGCCCGAATAGCACCTTCTGTTTCTTTTAGTCTTTTCACAACACTGGCACCTAGTTTTGGTGCTGATTTTTTTGCAATAACAGAAACTTTTGAGGCAAGTGATTTCAAAGATGTATGAGCACTTGTCTTGTACTTTTCTAAGTTTGCATCTACGGCTGCTATTTCTTTCTTTGCTTCACTGATAGCAATGTTGAATTTATCTCCAGTCAACCCTAGATCTTTATTCATTATTTCAAAATCATTGACTAACCCTTTTTGCACCGAGTTAGTGGCCGTTAAACTAATTTCAAGATTCGTCAAGTTAGTGCGAATACCGTCAATTTCAGTTAAACGGTCTTCCAAACCTGTCAAAGCCGTTTTTTGCTGACTGGTCATAAAGCCCATTTCTTCTTGAGCATCTTCTTGAGCGTTTTTAACTTTTTTCTCTATTTTACTTATTTCTTCATTAAATGATGCTAGTTGCTCAACTTGCTTTAAATTGGCATTATTTATCAGTTGTGCAAACTTTTTCTCATACTCAGTGTACTGCACATCCATCAACTTTTTCTGGGCACTAACTTGCTTTTTTTGCTCATCCAAACGCTGCTGTAATGTCTGTCCTGATTTTTCAGCCTGTGCACGTGATTCTGCCAACAATTGCTCTAAGTCAGCAATTCTCGATTCTGTTGCTGCTGCTAACAATTCTCGCTGCTCTTGATCCTGTTTGAAATCATAACCCCAATAGGCCATACCTCCAACACAAGCCATTAGCAATATAATTAAAATTGTATGCACCCAGTTACTGCTTTTGGTGTCATACGGGTTTTTTCCCGATTGCTGTTGCTTGCCACCAATATTATTTACTGTATCGCCTTGATTAGCTGAACCGAAATATGGCACATCTACTTTCAAATCATCTCTTTCTGGCATGTCTCGCCCTTCAATAGGTATACCGCAGTTTAGCAGTTTTTTTAAGTGTGGCTTTCTAATTTTTTCTGTTATAGCTGAGCAACTAAAATGGCTCTTTTGGGTGCAGGATGCCCTTCTAGTGTTTTTGTTTTGTCTTCTGGGTCTAAAAAGTTGGTCAATGAATGATAGTCCATCCAAGATGTAGCACGCTGCTCATCCAATGAAGTATCGGCAATATCTACAATTTTTACATTTTTAAACCCGCATTTACGTAACCATAGTGCTAAAGCTGCAGCTGAAGGTAAAAACCAAATATTGCGCATTTGCGCATAGCGACCTTGAGGCACTAAAACGCTTTGCTCATCCCCATCAATAACAATTGTTTCTAAGATCAGTTCACCACCAGGTTTGAGCAGTGCTTTTAATTCAAGCAAATGATCAATCGGTGATTTTCGGTGATACAAAACACCCATCGAAAAAACACTATCCACTCCCTCTTTTTCAGCAAGCTTAGGCATATTTTCAATTCCTAAGGGTAGTAAGTGAACAGGCAGGTCTGCTCCCAAATATCGCTTTATCACCCCAAATTGTGCTAGAAATTTTTGGGTAGGATCTATACCTAATACAGCTTTTGCCCCTTCTCCAAGCATTCTCCAGCAATGGTAGCCATTACCACAACCAACATCGATGACTGTGCGATCTTGTAACGAACTAATATGTGGTAGTAATCTATCCCATTTCCAATCAGAACGCCATTCTGTATCAATTTCAATACCATAGAGGCTGAAAGGGCCTTTACGCCAAGGTGATAGCGTTTTAAGTTGCTCAATAAAAAGCGCTTGTTGTGTACTTGTTAATTGTGCTTGTAATTGCACATCACTACCAACACTTACTTGCTTCTTTAATTCTAGCTGATCTGTAGCTAATTGTGGCAGGTCTTGCATCAACTGCTGCCATTGTTCTAGATAGCCGTGAGTAAAACCTTTCATTTTATTCTCAACCGCTCTAGGCCAGTAATCTGCACACTCTGCCAGATCAGTATCACTAAAATCGCGAACTAATTTTTGATAATTAATCATGGTCTCTACTTAATAGCAAAAATTGAAACAAAGTTATATTGCTGTAACCAACATTGGCTACGACTAAAACCTAGATTCGATAAACGACTTATATGTTCATTTAAAGTTTCAGGCACTAAAACGTTTTCTAGCATGCTACGCTTTTGGCTAATTTCTAATTCACTATAGCCATTTTCACGCTTAAACTGATGATGCAAGTCAATCATCAACGCATTATCTAGCGGATTTTCAAAACACACCTTCTCCGATAATAATAAAACGCCGCCAGGATTCAAGCCTTGGTATATTTTAGATAGCAATGCTGCTCTATCTTTTTGAGGTATAAATTGCAGAGTAAAATTCAAAACCACCATTGAAGCGTTTTCTATAGTGCATTGTGAAATATCACCTACTTGTAATTCTATTTCAGTGCGATGCTTATACGCATCTATATGATGATGACAACGCGCTAACATCGCTTCAGAGTTATCTATGCCAATAATTTTGACATTAGTTGCCTCAATACCACTACTCATCGCGAGGCTAGAAGCGCCTAATGAACAGCCGAGGTCATAGCACTGACTATTGTCAGTGACGAAGCGTTGTGCAAACTTGGCAGTGTTTTTTAAAATGTCATTATAACCCGGCACCGAACGCTGAATCATATCCGGAAATACTTCTGCTACTTGGCCATCGAAACTGAAAGTTTGCTTATCTGTTGTAGTAGCGTAGATGTTATCTGTTTTCTTTATCATCAAGCTCAAATTATTATTAAAAAGAAAGGATTTTACTGGGAATATGGTAAGTGAACAAGTGTGTTTAATCACTGTTACTTCATTATTGATAAACGTTGCTGCTATTTATACTGAGCATTTCATATTATCAAGCATTTTTCTGGTATTGATAAGCTAGCAATATCCATAATGCGACAATTGCTGGGCTATCACACTTTTATCTAATACCCCTAAGCTACGCCTTTTTTAAGCACCAGCAGCACCCATAGTAATATTTTTAGTATCTACACAGCTTCACTTACCAAATTGAGATATAATATCTCGCTGGATTATATTCCAGTGAGTATTTTGGCTGATAAGTGGAAGTTATTAATGACGGATTCTTTTAAGATAAGAAGTAAATTTGAACCTGCAGGAGATCAACCTGCTGCAATTAAAGCACTTATAGAGGGCATTAATTCTGGCCTTTTATCACAGACATTGCTAGGTGTTACTGGTTCAGGAAAAACCTTCACTGTTGCCAAAGTCATTGAAGAGATACAACGCCCGACGATAGTAATGGCGCATAATAAAACGTTAGCAGCACAGTTATACGGTGAATTTAAAGAATTTTTCCCCAACAACGCAGTTGAGTATTTCGTTTCTTATTACGATTATTATCAACCTGAAGCCTATATGGCAGCGTCTGACACTTTTATCGAAAAAGATGCCTCAGTGAACGAGCACATCGAGCAAATGCGCTTGTCTGCTACTAAAGCCCTTTTGGAGCGCAAAGACTGTATTATTGTCGCAACAGTTTCTGCAATCTACGGCTTAGGTGATCCACAGTCCTACTTATCTATGATGCTACATGTATCTAGAGGTGACACCTTAGACCAAAGAGCAATTCTGCGCCGCTTAGCAGAATTACAATATACGCGTAACGATATTGAACTACACCGAGCCAATTATAGAGTGCGCGGTGATGTCATTGATATCTACCCTGCTGAATCTGAAAAAGAAGCAGTGCGTATTGAGCTTTTCGATGATGTTGTCGAAAATTTATCATGGTTCGACCCTTTGACCGGCGAGGTACTCAGAAGAGTTCCACGTATTACTGTTTACCCTAAATCTCACTACGTTACGCCCAAAGAAAAACTAATGGAGGCCGTAGAGAAAATAAAAATTGAACTGGATGGCCGCTTAGAATATTTAAAGAAAGAAAATAAACTAGTCGAGCTACAAAGACTGGAACAGCGCACCAACTACGACTTAGAGATGATCAGAGAGCTAGGCTACTGTTCGGGCATCGAAAACTATTCTCGTTATTTATCGAATCGCCAGCCTGGTGAAGCACCTCCCACTCTTTTTGATTATCTCCCCGATAACGCATTAGTGATCATCGATGAATCACATGTCACTATTCCCCAAATCGGCGCTATGTATAAAGGTGATAGATCTCGTAAAGAAAATTTAGTGGGCTATGGCTTTCGACTACCTTCTGCACTTGATAACCGCCCTATGCGCTTTGATGAATGGGAAAAAATTGTTCCTCAAATGATTTTTGTCTCTGCCACTCCAAGCAAATACGAAGCGGCTAATACAGGAAAAATTGTCGAGCAAGTCGTGCGTCCAACAGGTTTACTTGACCCTATTATTGAAATACGCCCTGCTACTACTCAAGTAGATGATTTATTGGGAGAAATAAAAAAAATGGCTGCGCAAGAACTGCGTACCGTGGTAACTGTTCTTACTAAGCGTATGGCAGAAGATCTCACTGAATATTTAACTGATAACGGCGCTAGAGTTCGCTACTTACATTCAGACATCGATACTGTGGAGCGCGTTGAAATCATTCGCGATTTACGTTTAGGGGAATTTGATGCACTAGTAGGTATCAACTTATTGCGTGAAGGAATCGACATGCCCGAAGTAGGTTTAGTCACTATTCTAGATGCCGACAAAGAAGGATTTTTGCGTTCTGAAACCTCTATGATACAAACGATAGGCAGAGCTGCACGTAACATCAATGGGCGCGCTATCTTATACGCTGACAAAATAACTGGATCGATGCAACGTGCCATGGATGAAACACAAAGACGCCGAGACAAACAAATAGAACACAATAAACTTAATAACATTACCCCAAAAGGTATTATAAAATCTGTTGCGGATATCATGGAAGGGGCATCAACTATTCCTGGTCGCAAAGCAGCAAAGCATGTAAGACGTGTTGCCGAACTAGATGGCGACTACCAAGTTGAAGCCACAACTATGTCACCAAAACAGCTATCTAAAGCACTTTCTAACTTAGAAAACCAAATGTACCAAGCAGCCAAAAACTTAGAGTTCGAACTTGCAGGGCATTATAGAGATCAACTTGAAACACTCAAAAGCACAGCATTACAGTCTTAATCGAGAAAAAATTGACAGATAATAGCAATTAGCTGTTTTTAAAACAGCTAATTATTTTACTATAAATGAAGGAGGTTTTTTGGTATTAAATTATTATTGATGTTCTAGAAATAACAGATTAACTATGCTGAGACTAAAGTTTTATATAGTATTTAATTCGGGAAAATTAGCTGCATGCTGGGTAATCCATTCTACCGCTGCGCTATCAATCGTTAACTCTCTCCCCTCTGACACACTAACTTTTTGTCGATACTGCTCAATGTAACAAACCTGCTCAATCATTCTTACTGCAAATGCGGTATCTGGACAATCAAATACTACTCCAGTTTCATAACCGATGCCCTCTTTTACCGGCTCGCTACTACAAATATAGCCTTTAGCAAAAAAAGCAGGTGATTGAACATTAATTTCTACTTCTACACAACTGTTAACTGAGTAGCGTGCATTAGTATGTATGTAAACCCCTGTACTGCTTGACTCATCAATACAAAATAACGGAAACTGATTATCACTAACAACCAATTTAACGGGTACTTCGCTCGGGTGATGAATAAAACTTTGTACTTGCATTTTTTATAACCTAGATATTTCAAACTACGTTTATAAACACGTTAGCGACTAAAACCAAAAAAACATGATGTTTATTTGATGTATATAGCCAGTAAAGCGATTTTTTTATATTTAAGCTTAATAAAAGAGAATATTACTAATTAAGATCTAGTATAAACCCACTATAATCCACTCATTATCATCCCAAATAAGTTCAGCGTCTAGTCATATTCTTTATATAAATCACTTTCATTTATACATTTGTTTAACGCTAAATTAGATTTCCATTAAATAAAAAAAACAACGCATATGAAACGATAATAATTACTAAAAATTTTGAAAAACACCAGCATATTTATCAACTGTGCATAGTTATATTTTAATCTTTTTATAAATTTATGCTGCTATTTTAATCAAACAAATGTTCGCAAACTTCACATTAGGTCACTTTTTAATCAAACAGTCCTACAAGCAGCTGCTTCTTTAATTTAATATGTCCTAGTCTGGTGTTTATTTTTTATCAAAACTATCTTGTTATAACAAGCCTGTTACATTAGCTGAAAGACTTAATCAATAAAATAAACATCACAGTAATTAAGCATTGCCGATCACTTCACTAGCAATTAAATATATTTCAGGTTTGAGCTTCCATTAATTATGCTAATGGCAAAACATTAAGTAACTTGTTAAACAACAAATCCAGATTTGAAAGCTAAGCAGTGTATTTATAAAAAACCGCAAAATAGTCAAAAAAAAACCAGCAAATGCTGGTTTTTGATTATTAGTAGCTGTCAGTTAGCACTAAAATGCAACTCCCTTCCAGTTTGCTTTATCAGATACAGGCCCCATATTGTAGCCATCAGGAGCACCTTTAGGCCCTTCCATTGTTACTACAACTTCACAGTCAAGTAATCGATCAGCCCAGTCTTTAGCGAAGGGAATTACTCTCTTACCGCTAGCAGGCAAAAAACCTAAAGAAACAGGTTCGAGACCGTCTTCCATTAGCCATATTTCATAATATGAATCGTTTGGCATGGCAACTGGATATTTGGACTCAATGACTATCTGTTGATTCTTCATTGAAGCATTCATTACCCAACCAGGTTCTTGCTTTTCATTTGAAACCAATGGAACCCAAGCGCTGCTTTTAACAGCCGCTTGTTGTGGCCACTGCAAGAAAAGACCAACAGATAATACCAGCGCCATAGAAAAGCCCGCTAATGAGCGCCACGACCAAATACTAGTAGATACTTTAGTACGGCTCTCAACTTTTTTCCAAACACTCGCTGGCGGCTTAACAGGCTCGAGATCAGTATTAAAAACATCTAAATACTCTCTCCACTGCTCTACTTCGGCTTGTAAATCATGACTAACAGCCATTAGCGCTTCAATTTTTGTTTTTTCGCCAGCACTCAAACTGCCTAGTGCATATTCTGCAGCAGCTTGATTACGTTGTTCAACGTCACTTAAATCGTACTCATGCATTTTCGTAACCTCTCTAACCCACGTCGAATCCAAGTCTTAACTGTTCCCAAAGAAGTCCCAGTACGATCAGATAACGCTTGATGAGTTAAACCTTCAAAAAAGGCCATTTCTAAGTATATTTTTTGTTGCTCAGGCAGCTCCGCTAAACACTTATGCATAGCAGCACTGTCTTGAGCAAGTTCTACATGTTGTTCATGAGAGGGCCCATCATCGGCAATAAATGCCAATGCATCATCAGTATCATGCTGGTCACTATGTTTATTCTTTCTCAGAATATCTAAAGCTTGATTACGCACAATGGTATTTAACCAAGTCTGCGCCTTTGCTTTAGATGCATCATAACTTGCAGCATTATTCCAAACTTTATAAAAGACTTGCTGTAAGCAATCCTCTGATAGAGCCCTGTCTTTTAATATACGCAGCGCAACACTAAATAGATTCGCCGAACATAACTCATATAACCGTTTTAATGCTTTATGTTTTCCTTCAGCGCATTCCAGCAAACATTTTTCCAGCAATGCCTGTTTATCCAAGCTGTTGCTATTTAGCAATGACATAAAATGTAGTAATCCTATCAACAGAAATTAAATACCAAGAGGAGGTACACATTAATATAAAAGTATAGCTGAAGGAAGCAATAGCCCGTTGTTTCAATTAATTAATTAGATAATATTGATTAATATCCAAAAAAATTGAATTTCACCCACACGAACCTGAAAAACAAGCCACAAACAAAAAGATTAACTGACAACGCTACAAATAAAAACAATAAGAATGAGCACCTCACCCTTTAGCCTAAAAGAGCAAGATACATAGTACTATTTAAGGGCTAAGGTGCTGTCAGTACTCAAACTTAAGTAGTACTAGGTACTAAAATAATTTACTTAGTAAAAAAGTTACGTAAGTAGTGGTCAACAGAAAGCTTACCTGGCCCCCAAATAAAGCTTACTAACATCATCATACCCCACAGCTGATGATCGTAAAAACCACCGCCCCATATAGCTGGGTACGACACAACTGCAACGATATTAAACAAGAATAAGGCACCTGCCGTAGCGCGAGTAAAAATACCTAGCAATAGCAATGGCGGTAAAATCAGCTCAGCAGCTGTACCTAAGTACGCAGCGACTTCAAATGGCAAAAACGGTACTTGGTACTCTTCTTCAAACAAATATAAAGTACTATCCCAACTCGCTATTTTTGTTTGTCCAGCTTTAAAAAAAGCCAATGCTGGCACGAAACGAACTAATAACAATACTGCTGGAGCTAGCCATTTAAACAATAAACTAACAGCACAATCATAACTTCCTAATACTTTTTTAATCATAATTCACCTACTAAATAAAATTATTAATAACAGCTGTGCTTATAAAGTATTGCAACTGTTGTTGAAAATCATCTACTGCAGCTAACTCTTCTAAACAATTACCATTAGCGACAGCACTTAAAAAATCATACTGATTTTGCGAAATATTGTAACATTTAACCCCTTCTTCCTTATCGGGATGTACAATAACTAACTCCTGTTGTTGTATGTCTATGCTCTCTAATTCGCCACTTTTAATACCGTGCCAAATTTTTAACAGCGGGCAACGAGCATTAATGAGAACAGTATTTGGTTGCAATTGAAAACGAATTTTTAGCTGCTCTTGTGCAGAAACTTGCTGCAGCTGTGCAAAGGGGAAATCTGTATATTCTACAACAGATTTAGCGCGGTCAAGCACCCAATCTAAATGTGCTATATCATATAGATACGGTAAAGATTTAGCTTGTTCACAGTGCTGAATAAACTTAGCGAATTTTTCCCCATATAACTCAATACTTGCACTAGCGAGCGGCTCTTGAATGATAAAGGCCTTTGCTAGCTGCGAGAAAAATTGCTCTCCTACTAATGCTTTTACACTAGGGAAGCAAGCTTCTAAATATTCAGTAATACTTATGTAAAAGTTATTCCTATACAGGTTCATTAACTGTTGTGCTGAAAATGGACCGACTATATTTAATTCTTCTAGATCGACTGATTGATGTAATAAATATTTAGCAAAACTATCCTGTAATTTTGTAATATTCATACCGCCTCTCCAGCAATTGCATTTAATTGCTCCGCTTTCGCTCTATCGGCTTGCTGAAGAAGCACGGATAATTCGGGTATATCAGTATCCCACTCGATCAATGCAGGGGCATTCGATTGTTTGCGAAATGCATTAAACATTTCCCATACAGGCTCAGAAACAACACTGCCATGCGTATCAATGAGAATTTCACCGTTATCTAATTGTTTACGCGTGAATCCAGCCAAATGAATTTCTTTTACAGCATCAACAGTTATCTGTTGTAGATATTGCTGAGCATCTAGCCCTAAATTAACACTGTTAACATAAATATTATTAAGATCAAGTAACAAACCACACTGACAACGATGGTGAATTTCATTCAAAAATTCCCATTCACTCATAGAGCTATCTTTAAAGGCTAAGTAAGTTGTTGGGTTCTCTACTAATAATTCACGGCCTAAATAATCTTGCACTTGGTTTAATCTATCACAAATTAAGTTCAAACTCTCAGCGGTATAGGGAACTGGTAACAAGTCATTAAAATATCTTGAATTTACCGAACTCCAACTTAAGTGCTCTGAAATAAGCGCTGGTTTATAGCTATCAATTAGAGCTTTCATTGCGGCTAAATGCTTATTATTGAGTGCATCAGTTGAGCCTAGCGATAGACCAATACCATGAAAGCTTAAAGGATACTTTTCGCTCAATTCATCTAGCACTTTTCGCTGATGCGAGTTTTCAGTGAAGAAATTTTCACTGTGCACTTCTAACCAAGCTATATCAGGTTGTTCTAGTAGAATTTGCTGATGATGAGGTGATCTAAGACCGATCCCAATAGAACCTTGTTTAATAACAGAATTAGATTTTTGTGGAGTGCTAAAACTAGCATCTTCATGAACTAAGGGAGAGCTATTAGTAGCGTCAGTCAATTGATTTGAATTAGAGTTAATAGTCATGTAATAAATTCTAATTGAGGGAAAATAATAAGCTCAAAAATTACACTCTATAATTTTTGAGCTCAGGGAGTATCTATTAAATAATCAGCCTAAATTTAAGCTGTTGGCTTTAAAGTACCGCCAGTGATTCTCTTGCATAATCCTTCAGGTACAGCAATAAAAGCATCACCTTGGTTATCTGTTTTAGAAGTACCAGCACAAGAACTAGTATTTGTTGCACAATCATTATTTCCTGCAGCTGCAACGCCATAACACTTCTCTTTTCCACCAGCCATTGCCGGTGCAGAAACCATTGCCGCGCCAAGTGCTAGAATACCAGTGATAGCTGTTGCTGCTACTAAATTTTGCTTTGACATATTAAATTCCTATTTATACTTTAATTAATATTACAACGTTGGATAACGTGTGAATTTTGCTGCTCTTTATTCTATACGGACGTGTATTCAAGATAGATTCAAAAAATTATTTTTTATTTAATTAATTTTTTTTCTACAAATTCGCCTAGTAACAAACAATAGTTTTGTAATATAAATAATCCTTGTGGCGCTTAAACTACAAGAGCTGATTTTAACTACATCAACCGATGCTCTTTCTCGAGATAGCGTATAAAAGCTCTAGGTTATACTAAACTGGTTTGCGTTGAAAACAAGGTATTAACTGCATTCGCTATAGATACAGCTCCTAATTCTTGCATATGTAAATGGTGATTCCCATCAAAAGTTGAAATTTCAACCTGTTTGATTTGCTTGAAGTATTCTTGCCACTTGCCAGTATCGATACCTTCGTTTGCCAAGTAAACATACACCTTAGCTTCTACGCTTTGTAGAAATGCATCCACCTGAACCTTACTCATTCTATTAATAGAAGGGAGTAATAAAGCTGAATCACTGCTCCAATAAAATTCATCGCATAATACTTTACTGCCTCTTTCTACTAACAATTTAGCCGCTTCGCTTGACACTGGAAAGCGACCATTAGCACGCGCATCAACCATCGCTTGTAGATTTGCATAGCCTTTGTTGGTTTTAACGCGCGATTTTACGTGCTGACGAATAGATTTTGCCATCAATTGCGGTAGTTCTGATGCAGGATAATCCAACGGAGCAAGCCCCTCAATGAGAAATAGCTTACCCACATGCTGGGGAAAACAAGCTGCGAATAGCATAGCTACGCTCGCCCCCATTGAATGCCCAATAATATCCACTTTAGTCAAACCCAAACACTGCATAGCTAAATAAATGTCTGTTACATTATCCCAAATATAATAAGGACTATTGACAGGTCTGTGAGAGGATTTACCATGACCAATAAAATCAACTGCAATGACTTTTCTTGTAGTAAGCTTACTGGCTAAGAGTTCGAAACTCGCCGCATTATCTAACCAGCCATGCAAGGCGAGCACCGGCAAATCACGATCATTGCCATAAGCAACACCCGCCATAGTCATACCATTGATATTTAGACTAAATTCATTCTTTTTATTCAATATATTTACCATTTAAATTACAATTGCATGAGTATTAATTATAGATGCTGTTAAAAACAATATAAAGCAAATTTAATCAGCACTCTAAACAAGTAGCTAGTGCATATTCTGAAACTGGATCGCAGCAAGAGCCACTCAATAATCCAAGCTACATACGACTAAATATAGTGGTTTAGTTATTCTAAACAACTATATTTAGTCGTATGTAGATGGTGTCAGTGAGGCATCCGCAGTAGATATTCGTTTCTAGATGGACACTAACTAATATAGAGGCGGTTTATGTTTTATATAGTAACAAGCAGCCACTAGGTGCTACACAAAATAGCCAAAAACTATAACTAACATGTAGACCCATTAAGGATAGATTCAATTATGTATCAAGCACAGCAGCGCCAAGCCACTTTATTCAGCATTTTAATTGGCTGCGTCATTGTTCTAGCCACGTTTTACTCTCAACAAAGCCCTGGCGGTGAAGGTTTAAACCTCCCTTACAATAATTGGGTTTGGATTTTTGCCAGTGCAACCATATGTGCAGGAGTATTTCAAATAATTCTCACAAAAAAAATCGTCCTTCCAAAATATTGGCTAGCAATGGCTACACTACCATTAGGGCTCATAGTTAGTGGATTATTGATAGAATCGACAAAACCAATAGAATGGTTATTTAGAATAGGTTTTGTCGTCGCCGGCTATCTATTTTTTATTACATTATTCCAGTTTAAATTAAGTAAACGCCACATAGAAAATATTTTATATACCCTGTGCGCCGCATCAATAGTGCACAGCTTAATTGCATTATGCCAAATTAACGGCTGGAATATCGCCGAGCTTTTACCACAAACGTTAGCTAACAGCCCCATCAGTATTTTTCAACAGGTCAATGTACACGCTAGTTATTTGGTCACCAGCTTTTTTATCGCACTTTATTTAGCGACCAACCCATCAATTAAAAACAGTACATTTGTCCGAAAATCAATCCTACTTTTATGTGTCTTTTTTACCACTACCGTGCTGCTAATTATCAGTTCAAGAACAACCTTAGTAGTATTTTCAATTTCAGCACCACTGATGATATTTGCACGATTTTCGCAATTCAAAAAATATAGAACTCTCTCCATCAGCTTGATAACTTGTTTCGTAATTGGCATTGTTGCTGGCAACTATTCATCCGATGGGTTTGATAAATACGAAACTAAACTTGACTTACAAAGAAGCCATGCACGAGTATCAATCTATGATTTATCATGGCAAATTTTCCAGCAAAAGCCATTATTTGGCCATGGATTAGGTAATTTTGAGAAAGTATTTCAAGAAGCAAAAATTGATTACCCAGATAGCGTTAAATTAGGTGGTCAAAAATATACACACCCTCATAACGAATTTCTTTTTTGGATGATAGAGGGCGGCATTACCTCGCTCGCAGGTATCTTTGTAACACTTGTAGTAACTTTAATAGCTTTATATAAAACAGGCTCGCGCCGAGGAGCAGCTCATATAGCATTACTATTCCCAATCGGCTTTCACACTCAAGTAGAACTTCCTTTTTATCTTTCTTCCGCACTGTGGTTTTTATGGCTAGTTATTTTGTTTGATTTGCACAATCATTTTAAACACACATATCCAATCGTGTTTTCTGATGCGCTAAAGCGATTGATATCTGCAAGCACTGTATTGATCAGCACATTGTTGATCGGCTTTTTTATACACTCTTTAGTGTCACTAACAGGCTTAGTAAACTTTATTAGAAGCCCAAGTATCGGCTATAGTGCGCTAGCTACCGCAAATAGTAATTTATACTTTCAAAATATTACACAAAATATCACATCTACCACATTGCTCTATCGTGATATTGCTTTAGGGCAAACAAAGTTTGCATATGCTTTTATTAATTGGGCACAAAGGTACTTAGAGAACACGCCAACCACCAATACATTTAACGACCTAGCGCTGGCCTATACTTATATAGGAGAGCACGAGAAGGCACTTACTTTGATAAGCAAAGCCGCTAAAATGTATCCAGCGACACCGGCTATACAACAAAGATTAAAAGAGATTAGCGAAAATATTGAAATCAAAGATTTTAAACAAAAAATACAGATTCGCGCTGTGCGCATCCAAGGCCAGGCCAAACCATAGAAAGTGAATAAACAGTACCAGGGTCAACCGGCTCTGGGAAAGCACCAACTCCATGTTCGAGATAACTTATAAGGTTACCAATTAACGGCTGATGAGTAACCACTAACAGCTCATCGCACCAATATTTTTCGATTGCAAGTAACGCATTTTTAACAGTGCTCTCTGGTGTTAAGGAATCATCAAATATAACTTCGATTCCAGCCATATTCTCTGCCATTAATTGAGCAGTTTGATGGGTACGCAAGTAAGGGCTACAAACAATTTTTTGAACATGTCTAAAATGTTCAAGGTTAATTAAACTAAGTTGCTTTATAGACCGTATACCTTGCTCTGTAAGCGATCGCTCCATATCAGTTTTAGCGTTCCAACTGGCCTCTCCATGACGCATTAAATGCAGCATTCATTGCTCCTCATACTATAAAACCCTATGCCAATAAAGCTGCCCTTATAAGCTGGGCAGCACAAACTCTACATCTAATCCTTGCTCACTGAGCATCATGCTTTTTGCTACTTCACTGGCAGCAGCTCCATTATAAAGGACTTCGTAAAGCCCTTGTACAAGCGGCATATAAACGCCTAACTCAATACTTTTATCTCTGACTAACTTAACGGTATTCACACCTTCTGCCACTTGCCCTAATGCAGCTACAGCTTCATCTAAGCTCTGTCCTAAACCTAATGCATGGCCGACGCGATAGTTACGACTTAAAGGTGACATACAAGTAGCAACTAGATCACCAACACCTGCTAACCCTAGAAAGGTAAGTGGATTGGCACCCATACTTACTGCAAATCTGCTCATTTCGGCGAGCGCGCGGGTCAGTAACATACTACGAGTATTTTCTCCCATCCCCATCGCAGCACTTAGACCAGACGCGATGGCATAAATATTTTTTAATACGCCCCCCAGCTCCACCCCGTAAATATCATCACTGGCATAAATCCTAAAGTACTCTCGATGTAAAAGCGACTGCACCAGCGTCCTCAATGGCAAACTATCACTGGCAATAACCGTTGCTGTTAGCTGCCTTTGGGCTATTTCTTTTGCAAAGTTGGGTCCACTTAGAACTCCTACTTTAGCGCCTATCAATTCTTGTTGTACTATTTGGCTCATCCTATCAAAAGTATGGCTTTCGACACCTTTGGTAGTGCTAATAACCTGCACTGTTGAACTCAAATAAGGCGCTGCTAGCTTTAACACTTGACGAAAATGCGCACTAGGTATCGAGACAAATAATACATCAACATCAGCTAATGCTAACTTTAGATCAGTATAGGCAACTAGAGAGGCTGCCAATGAGTAATCGGGCAAATAACGACTATTTCGGGCGGTTTCATTAATAGCTAGAGCAGTTTCCTCGCTGCGCATCCACTGTCTAACATCATGCTTTTTTTCTGCACAAATATTTGCAATAACAGTACCGAAACTCCCACCACCTAAAACTGCAATTTTTAAAGGACTTTGATCCATATGACACAACTCTTTTAATAACTAAGCCCTTTATCAACTGACAGGGCTGTTTTAAGTTAATATTTTATTCGAAAAGCAGCTAACCATTAAAGGTTAAATAACCTAGAAAATTATTTTATTTACTGCATAGAGTAAATAACTCATCTAGGTTCAGGCTACTACTATATTTAATTACTGTACTTCAAAAATCAGCTCCACACGCAAATTCATATCAATAAAATGTGATAATTAACTGATTTTCTAACCTAACTAAGCAAACTACCGCCCAATACGTTATTTAGAAATCTGTCATCTTTAATTAACCACCAGAGTAAACAGGTAATAAGCACTCGAATAATGAATATTTAAAGTTCGCAAATTGCACGCAAACTAAATAATAGAGATACAGCTGAGGCAGGAGTCTACAAAACGCTTCGGTTTCTCTCATAAATGGAGCAAAACCGAAGTACTTCTAAGATATTTAAAACGTTAATGTCTAAAAAGGAATTGGCTAATATCAACTATTACAAATTTGCTAGCAACTCAGCACTTGGATGAATGCAATTGAGTTTAACGCCAGTTTCATCTTCAATTTCGGGAATCATAAATGAATCATCTTCACAAGCAAAACAGATAGAGATTCCAGATGTTCCAGCTCTCCCCGTACGGCCGATACGGTGCACATAGTCATCAGCATCTTCAGGCAAGTGGTAATTGATAACGTGACTTACACCATCAATATGAATCCCTCTACCTGCAACATCCGTTGCTACCATCACTTGAATTTTACCATTTTTAAAATCATCAAGTGTCTTAACTCTTTTGTGCTGAGGTATCTCACCAGACATTAGTGCAGCTCTAACACCATCTTTTTTAAGCTTCTCTGCCAACTCACGAGTTTGATGACGGCGATTACAAAATACAATGACTCTTTCCACTTTGTTTTGCACAATGTAGTTGCGCAACAATTTATATTTATCTTTCTTTTCTACCAAAAATACCTGCTGTTTAATAGTATCAGTAGTCTTTCGTTCAGATTCAATTTCAACGATGATTGCATCATCTGTCCATTGGCTTGCCAAATTCATTACTTCATCAGTAAAGGTAGCACTATAAAGCAGGGTTTGGCGTTCTTCGCCTTTTCGGGGAGTATTGCGAATGATGGTACGTACATCAGGAATAAATCCCATGCTTAGCATGCGGTCAGCTTCATCTAAAACCAACATTTCTACATTACTTAAATCAACTTCTTTAGAGCGAACAAAATCAATCAAACGACCAGGCGTAGCAACCATAATGTCGACGGCAGCGTGAGCAAGTTCTTTACGTTGTTTCCCATAATCCATTCCACCAACCATTGATATCACATGCAAAGAAGTATGCTTACAAAGCAGCTCCGCATCTGCTGCAATTTGTAACGCTAGCTCTCTTGTTGGTGCAATAATTAGCGCTCTTGGTTCTGCTAACTTGCGCTTATGCGTATATGGGAAATCAAGCAGGTCGGTAATAATACCGACTAAAAAGGCAGCCGTTTTACCAGTACCAGTTTGCGCTTTGCCGATGATATCTCTACCTTGTAATGCGTGCTCAATGGTAGCTGCTTGAATTGGGGTACAATACTCAAACCCTAAATCAGCAATACCTTGCATTAAATCATTGGGCAACGAGAAATCATGAAAACGCTTTTTTCCTTCTACTTTTGCCACTTCAAAATCTGCAGGCTGCCAAGTATTATCATTTATCTTTGAATTATTCACTATGTATAGCTTCTCTTTTTAATTGAACACAATACAGTGCATTCAATGTTCGATTTGTCGATGAAATGGCGGTAATGCATCTAATAGTTGCCGCCCGTAGCGTCTTGTAACCACTCTTCTATCTAATAATACTACTTTGCCAGTATCCGACTCTGAGCGCAGTAAACGTCCTACTGCCTGAGTTAAACGCATAGATGTAGCAGGAACTGTCCACTGCATAAAGGCATTACCGCCAGCATTTTCGATCCACTCAGACATTGTGGCATCTACCGGATCATCGGGAACACCGAAAGGTAATTTCGTGATAACAACGAGTGTTAAATACTTCCCGGGAAGGTCAACCCCTTCAGAAAACGAAGCTAAACCAAAAATAATACTGGTTTCTTGATTATCGATCTTTTCTCTATGTTGGCGTAAAATTTCGTTTTTACTCAAATCGCCCTGCGCCATAACATGCTTGCGCACCTCTTTATCAAGCAATTCCAAAACGGTGCCCATTTGCTTCCATGAACTAAATAAGACTAAAGAAGCACTGTCATTTAATAAATGCTTATTAAGATAACTCGCAACCTCGATCGTATGATCTGCAGGTTTACTAGGATCAACTTCCATAGAAGGCACTACTAAACTCGCAGAATTAGCATAATCAAACGGGCTGGGTAACTGGGCACATAAAGTATCTTTTGGTAAACCGAGGTCGTTCATTACTCTCTCAAAACGCCCAAGTGCTGTCATTGTCGCTGATGTTAACACAGCGCCGAAACAATTATCCCACAAATGTTCTTTTAATGTATCAGCAGCGGAGACAGGGCAACTCCTACATTCAAAATCAGTGCCATCTAAAGTATCTAGCGCATTCACCCAACGAGCAGTAGGTGTTGCTTTAGGATCATCTAAACTAGCATAGCTTTTCCCAAGCCAATACATTGCTTGGCCTCTTGACCAAAGCATGCCTATCAGAGGATACCAGCGCTCAGCTAAATCACGATCCAGCTCAGCAACAGAGCCATCTAACGCTTCTTTTAAAACATCAACAATTTGCTCAGCTTTCATGGCCCATTTTTCGGCTGCACTAGCAACAATAGCAGCTTGTACCATAATGCTTTCAGGAATCAAACCATTAGGGAAACGCATTCTATCTCGATCAGGCTGCTGGGTGGTAAATAGCGTTCTCACTAGTTGTAACCAGACTTCGAGCGCTTGCTCTAAATCCCGCCTAGGAAACTCCATCCGTTCAACATATTGCACGATACTCGGATGCTGATTCGTTTCATCTATTAATTGATCTAGTTGACGTACACTATTTTTCAGCCACTTTATCGATGCTTTCAATCGAAGGTTGTAAGCAAAATGCCCCGTGGTTTTTTGACCGAGATGATGGGCTTCATCAAACACATAAATAGTATATGCAGGATCTGGCAGAATAGCACCGCCACCAAGAGATAAGTCAGCTAACACTAGATCGTGGTTAGCAACGATTACATCTGCTTTATCCAAGGCGTCTCGAGCCTTATAAAAAGGACATGCATTAAAATGATCACAATGTCGGTTGGTGCAGCGCGTATGGTCGCTCGTTAATGGACGCCATACATCCTCTGAAATTTCAGTTTTTAAAGAATCCCTATCACCGTCCCAAGCTCCACTAGTATAAGAAGCCATTATTGAGCGATAGTAAGCCACTGTGTTTTCATCGAGTTTGAAGGCCTGCTCATCTTCATAAAGCGCCATTTGCCCCATATCATCTTGGGATCCTAAAAATTTTTCCGCTTGCAAGATACAAAAATAGCGACCACGACCTTTTGCCAAGACATAGTTACTTTTCCAGTTAGTAATTTTATTAAGCTCTGGCAAATCTTTATTAATCAATTGCTCTTGTAACGCAACAGTGGCCGTTGAAAGAACTAATTTACAGCCTTTAGCTTTCGCGATAGGAATAGCACTGAGTAAATATGCCATTGTTTTGCCAGTACCGGTACCCGCTTCAATAACGCAAACATGTTGGCTATTTTTTTTCTCTTCGCCTTGCTCACTATCAATAGACCCCAGCACCCTAGCAACATGCGCAATCATTTGCTTTTGTCCCGAACGTGGCTTCAAGTCTCGCTGCTCGAGAAATTGGCGATAACTAGCTTGAATGATTTTTTTTAACGAGTTACTTAACAATGCTTAAACCCAAAAATTAATAATTAGAAAAACAACCTAAATGCGCCTGTACATAATAGCTAGTCATTTGAAATGACCTAATAATACATAGATAGTAAAACGCAGAGCATAACAAAACACTGGATATATAGACAGAAAAAAGCTTTACAGAATTAATTTACTGTATATAATTCAAGTACTGTATAAATAAACAGATAAGAGATAAATATCATGCTGAATACCCCAAAACTAACAAACAGACAAACAGACGTATTCAACTGTATTAAAGATCATATTGAAGAAACAGGTTATCCGCCAACTCGTGCTGACATAGCTCGCTCGTTAGGTTTTAAATCCACTAACGCAGCAGAAGAACACTTAAAAGCGCTAGCTAAGAAAGGGGCCATTGAAATCATCCCTGGAACGTCTAGAGGCATCAGAATCCCAGCTATCCAGCAACAAGAATCTGGATTACCAGTAGTGGGCAGAGTGGCTGCGGGCTCCCCCATTTTAGCCGAAGAGCACATTGAAGAACGCTGCACTATCTCATCCGATTTCTTTCACCCTAGCGCTGATTACCTACTAAGAGTACAAGGCACTAGCATGAAAGATATTGGCATCATGGATGGTGATTTATTAGCAGTACATCAATGCCAAGAAGCGAAAAACGGTCAGATTGTGGTAGCTCGAATCGACGAGGAAGTGACGGTTAAACGCTATCAACGAGAAGGAAATATTGTATATTTACTTGCAGAAAATCCAGAATTTTCCCCTATCGTTATTAATTTAAAAGAGCAGCAATTAAACATTGAAGGTTTGGGGGTAGGTGTTATTCGCCAGGGAGGCGAACCATGATAATTGACAATGACCAAACTAGTTTTTGTTTTAGTAATTCTTTACCATCAACGATAAAAAAGAAGCTTCCTGCTCGCACGTCTAACGAGCAAACAGTTCCTTTTACGACAGCAACACAGCAAGACAAGCACAGCAGCAAAGATTCAATAAAAACCGAAACTAATAACAGTAGTACTGGCTTGCCAGGAAAAATCACTGAAATAATCACCAGTGACGAACAATCATCTAACTTAGCCATGCTGCTTCCGTTACTGGCAACACTTAGCAAAGATGATCGCTGGTTCGCCTGGGTTTCTCCGCCGAAAAACCTGCCAAAAACATTACTAAAAGAAGCAGGAGTTGCATTAAACAAGGTAATGCTACTTTATCCGGATGAACAAAACTCTGCGCTAAATTTGGCACGAAAAGCACTAAGTGCAGGTACTTGCCATGCCGTTATAAGCTGGACGGGAAATTTATCAGAGCATGAACTAGCAAATTTGCAACACTCTGCTAACTTAGGCGCGAGTCACGCTATCGTTATTAGAAGCCGTGTATAGCCGTATACATTTTTAAACTGTATTTAGTGTATTGTTTGCGTTTTAGATTCAAGGCGTGCATTTTCAATTTGGCTCGATTCAGCTAGATACTCTATACCTGCTATCAGCATTTTGCTGGCCAAATCAATTTGTAACCCATCTAGCTTTTTCTTAAATTCTTCGCTAATGTTAATAGTTAATAACGCTGTTTCTTCACCAGCTTTTCTTACCACAAACTCATCTGTCGGTAATTGTACAATCTCTAGCGCTGTTACTTTTGAGTCTTTCATAATTACCATCTTAACTTATATATATTACTAATTAATATTAAGTGTTCATTCTGGAACAAGCTCGTATATTCAAATTAAAACTGAGCACTGACTGAACTGAAACAGCTAGCGGTTATTAAGCTAACTCTATGCTACTACCACTCTTGCATAAGTTGTCGATATTGAGTAACTACTAACTCTAATTCTTCAAAACAAACTTGCAATCTATCCTCATCCTTCATTGAAGTAACATCATTAAATACTATTAAATTAGCATCTTTAACGTAATGAACAGAGCTGTTTGATATGCTACCTCTCCAGCATTTGTGATATTCATTTTGCAACCAATTAAGCCAACTATTTTGTTGAGATTCTAACTCAGCTAACCATGTGCAGTGCTGGCACACAGCATCAGATTCATTTAACAATAGCGCTAAATCCGCATAACTACCACCAATAGCAATGCTTTGTTGATAGTCGCCAGCAATTTCTTGCATAAACGCATGGCAAGCCAAAATTAAATCAAAAATAACGGCCTGACAATGAGTGTTTATTAAAGTTCTAGAAGCATCAGAAGTCTCCACCGATAGAGCATTCTGCAACTGTTGCAGATGCACTCTAGCGGATGCTTGCTTTTGATTAGTAAATCTTATGTTTGCTGTATTCAAAGTTACAACTTCATTCAGTCTTCAATTTTCTTAGACTTAGGTTTCGCTTTTGGTTTTGCTTTGGCCTTTGGCTTAGGTATCTCAATATCCCACTGACTACCATTATAAAAAGCCTTCCAACCACTTGCTTTACCTTCCACTTCCGTCATCACATACTGCTCTTTTGTCTTGCGAGAGTAGCGAATGATAGCATCATTTCCCAAGTTATCTTTTTGCGGAGCACTAAACAAAAAACTATACTTGCTGTCAATTTCTGCTTGATGCGGGATAATCTCATGAACCTTAGGCGCTCTCGTTTCACGATTACGTGGAAACTTACTAGCCGCTAAAAATAAACCTGCGGCACCGTCACGAAGAATATAAGTATCTTCTACTTTCTCACAAACCAACTCAGGCATCGGTACAGGATCCATCTTTGGTGGTGCAGCCTCTCCGCTTCTTAGCAGTTTGCGGGTGTTTTTACACTCATCATTGGTACAACCAAAGAATTTACCGAAGCGTCCAGTTTTCAACTGCATTTCGCTAGTGCATTTATCACATTCTAAGGATGGGCCTTCATATCCTTTGATGCGATACTCACCTAACTCTACCTCAAAACCAGAGCAATCTGGATTATTACCACATACGTGTAACTTACGGGTACTATCAATTAAATAGCTATCCATGGCACTATCGCATATCTTGCAGCGATGCTTATTCAGCAGAATTCTAGATTCTTCTTCATCGTCACCGTCAACACTAACAACTTCATCTCCGGAAGTTAAATTCAATGTTTCTTTACAGCGTTCTTTAGGAGGTAGAGCATAACCAGAGCAACCTAAAAATACACCAGTAGTACCTGTTCGAATTGTCATAGGTCGAGAACAGTCACTACATTCTATATCTGTTAGCGTTGGCTCATTAGGACGCATGCCATTCTCACCCGATGCAATGGCTAGCTTTTGCGTAAATTCAGCATAAAACTCATCGAGCAAATCTTTCCACTCTTTACTGCCTTGAGCAACATTATCCAATGCTGTTTCCATTCTTGCAGTAAAGCTGTAATCCATTAAATCAGCAAAATTTTCATTAAGGCGTTCAATAATTATGTCGCCCATTTTACAAGCGTAAAAGCGCTTATTCTGGATTTCAACATAACCACGATCTTGAATGGTTGAAATTATAGAAGCATATGTTGAAGGACGCCCTATACCTTTCTTTTCTAATTCTTTTACTAAACTAGCTTCTGTGAAGCGTGCTGTAGGCTTAGTGAAATGCTGTTTAGGTGTCAAAGCGATTAACGTCAGTGCTTCTCCAGCTTTTACATCCGGTAAGATGATGTCTTCATCTTTACCGCTCATCACTCGAGTATAACCATCAAAGCGCAATATTCGCCCTTTAGTGTGTAACTCGAACTCATCAGCTTTTACCGTAATTCGGCTACTGGTATACAAAGCAGGCATCATTTGACAGGCCAAGAAACGGCGCCTAATCAACTCATAGAGACGCTCAGCATCACGTTCCATTCCCACAAGCTTGGTAGCTTCAATGTTTACATCAGAAGGCCTGATCGCCTCATGGGCTTCTTGAGCACCTTCTTTACTGGAATAGCTCTTCGCCTCTTCCGGTAAATATTTTTTACCAAAGCTTTCCAATATGTAATCACGACATGCAGCAACAGCATCAGCACTAAGGTTTGTTGAATCGGTACGCATATAGGTAATGTAACCTGCTTCGTACAAACGCTGCGCCATCATCATGGTCTTTTTCACGCCAAATCCTAAGCGAGTACTAGCCGATTGCTGCAAAGTGGAAGTAATAAAGGGAGCTGAAGCTTTACTGCTGGTATTTTTGTCCTCTCTTTTAACAACTTCGTAGCTTGCTTTATCTAAAATGCTTTTATGCGCCAAAGTATCTGATTCGTTATCAGGGCGATAAGCTAGATCTTTATATTTGGCAACTTGCAGATTAATTTCACCAGCATTGGCAGATGCTGTCAAAGCGCTCATTTCCCAAAACTCTTCTGGTATAAATGCGCGTATTTCTTTTTCTCGGTCGACAACCAATTTCACTGCAACCGATTGTACACGTCCAGCAGAAAGCCCTCTTGCAACTTTTTCCCATAGTAATGGCGAAAGCATATAGCCTACCACTCTATCGAGAAAACGCCTTGCTTGCTGTGCATTTACATGATTGATATCTAGTACAGTTGGTTTACTAAAAGCTTCTTGAATGGCTTTCTTGGTGATTTCATTAAATACAACTCTGCTGTATCTACTGTCGTCGCCACCAATTGTTTCACGTAAATGCCATGCGATAGCCTCACCCTCTCTATCCAAATCGGTCGCGAGATAGATAGCGTCAGCATCTTTGGCAAGTCTCTTTAACTCTTCGACAACTTTCTCTTTACCGGGCAATATTTGATATTGCGCCTCCCAGGAGTTTTCGGGATCTATACCCATACGTGCAACTAGTTGAGTTTTTGCTTTCTTGGCTTTATAAATAACTTTAGCATCTGGGGTCATTTTGCGGGTAAGTGCCGCTTGTTTTGCCCGAGCTTTAGGGTCAGATGTTGAAGCACTGCCACTAGTGGGCAAATCCCTTATATGTCCCACGCTAGACTTAACAATATAATCATTACCTAGATATTTGTTAATAGTTTTAGCTTTTGCCGGGGACTCTACAATAACGAGCGACTTTCCCATTGATTTCTTTTTCCCAGATTAAATAAGATGATAACTTTGGAGCATATATAAGTGCTTATAGCCTTAGGGTCAAGCTTGGAAGGAAAAATAACTGCTAAAGTTTAAAAAAACAGCCTGTTTGATCACTATTTTAGTTTTTTTGTGGATTACCGGTAATTTGAGCCCAATTTGTAATTTAAACAGAATTATTTCATATTGAAAACTTTCCTTAATCTTATGACTTCCATTATACTCTGTTTTTTCACCGTCTTAGATAGGTATATCTTTACACGACCAACCTTCTGAGCATAACTTTTTTGGAAACCATGTTAATAGAAAATATTACTTATATTATTGCTATTATTTGTGTGGGCGTTCTAGCCATATCTCTCAATTATTTTATTACTAATAGAGAACTAGATACCACCAATAGACAAGAGCGCTTAACTTGGCTTAATGAACAAGCAACCAGAACGCTAGAGGCAATTAAATCCTTAAAGGAAGCTGGCTGTAAACCCGAAATAGTCGAAAAACTCAATCAACACGTCACTTTGCAAATTGAAGAAATAAGCACACTAGCGCCCGATTCAGAAATAATGAATCAAATAAACCAAAAGAAAGAAATATCTAATAAAACTTTAGCTTCCACTACTCACTTAAACAATGATAGGGAACTCAAGCGCATCCAAATTTATATTACTTATACTGAAAGACTGGTAAAGCAGATGGTGAAAAAACAGACCATTAATACCAAGTTGGGTAAAAGCTATATGAGCGAACTCTATTGGCTAAATATCAGAAACGTGGTTGATGCACATCGCACCCAAGCTGATAGAGTGTTAGAGAATAACGACACACTCACCGCCCTTTCGCATTTAAAACACGCTAAGGCTATTATTTTTAGAGCACAAGTATCACAGTCAGTGAAACAAGAACGTTTAGATGATATTCAAATGAGAATAATCAAGTTAGAACCATTAAAATCAGCTTACCCTGACGACACAACAGACGATGAGGACGATTTTTATTAATCGTCCTTCATATTAGCCGCTACATTTTCAGTCCTATTAAATGATCTAGTGGCTTTTTAATTGCATCCAATAACTCATTTTCACTTTCATTCCAAAACACAGACACATGTATAGGTGTTGACTCCAAGCCAACAATACCGATAGGCATTGCTACCAATAGCTCGTTAATACTCTCTAACTGATTTAATGATAATTCACGCTCACCCACAACCCAACCCCAACCAGCGGTTAAGCCTTCACAAGCATTCGTTTCACATCTAACCACTCGCCAGCTTTTCCAGTTTTGATGTTCTGTTTGAGTAATCCTTCCTCTTAGTAATCGATAAACGACACTAGAGACACGTCGTGCTTCAACTTCGCCCTTTTCGCGTGGATAGGTTAATTTCGTTAGCTGCACCTGAAATCCAAGGCGCTTTGCCTCTAGCCTTAAGACTGATAAAAACTTATCTCTCTTGGTTGGCATAACCCACATAACGGAGCCCACCAAAGAAAGAACTACAAAACTAATTATAAAAAAATTCATATACTTAGACCCATATCAAGAAATAATATTCGATTATCAATACTGCTATGGTAAGATTTATTTATCTTCCACAGACAGTAGGTAATTTCTTATGATAGTTTATCCTAGAATATTATTAGCAGTAGATCTTTCTGATGAATCAGATCAACTGATTAATAAAACATGTAACATCGCCACTAACAATAACGCTGAATTAACTGTCATTCATGTAATAGAGCCTTTAAGCTTTGCTTACGGCGGTGACGTTCCCATGGATTTATCAACAACGCAAGATCAGTTATCAGAACATGCCACCAAAAACCTCGCAGAATTCTGCGAAAAGCTGCAGTACCCTGTCGCTGATCAATTAGTTATCACTGGGCATACCGAATCTGAAATCCACCGAGTTGCTGAAGAAAAGTCTATCGATTTAATTGTTGTAGGTAGTCATGGCAGGCATGGATTAGCCCTTTTACTAGGATCAACTGCAAACGGTGTTTTACACGGCGCACCTTGCGATGTCCTTGCTGTTAGAGTTTTTTCAGAATAACCATTAACTAATGCAACATAGCATTGAACGCTACTTTGTATAAATTTTTTGTTAATTTTTACAAAGTAGCTTTTATCGAAGCCTCTAGTACTTAAGCCTCGAGCTCAACCCATCTATCCATTAACTGCTCTACAATTAACTGAGCAGATGCCAACTCGGCAAGTTTTTCAGCTACAAAAGAATGCTCTGATTGATAAAAATCACTCGCTGTAGTTATAGCTTGTAACTTTTCTACTTTCTGCTCGGCCTGTTCTAGCTGCTTTGGTAGTTTCTCTAACTCTAGTTGTAGCTTATAACTTAATTTTTTAACAACGGGAGCTTTTTCAGCTGCCAAGGTAACGTTTTTTACATTTTTCTCTGTCGCTTTTTGGCTCTTAGGGCGCTGTCTCAACCAATCTTTATAGCCTCCTACATAAGGAGATATTTTACCGTCGCCTTCAAACACTAAAGAGCTTGTTACAACGTTATCTAAGAATGCTCTATCATGGCTAACAAGTAATACTGTACCTTTGAACTCTAAAAGGATTTCTTCAAGTAATTCTAAAGTCTCAACATCTAAATCATTTGTCGGCTCATCTAATACTAGTACGTTTGCCGGCATACTAAACAATTTAGCCAGCAACACTCTATTACACTCACCACCTGATAGTGCCTTTACGGGTGTTCTAGCGCGTTCCGGTGCAAACAAGAAATCATTCAAATAGCTAATAATATGTCTATTTCGGCCATTGATTTCGATCATTTCACGACCGCCTGCAATATTATCAATCACTGATTTATCTAATTCAAGCTGACCACGTAACTGGTCAAAGTAAGCTACTTGAATTTTAGTTCCAAAAGATATTTTTCCACTATCAGCTTTTTCTTCACCTAGAATCAACTTTAGCAAGCTACTTTTTCCGGCGCCATTAGGCCCTATAAGCCCTATTCGATCGCCTCTTTGTACAGCCAGATCAAGATTCTTTATTACGTGTTTGTCACCATAGCTTAAACTTACATTCTCTAAAGAAGTCACTAGTTTTCCAGACCTAGATGCTTCTTCAAAATTAAAGTTAGCCTTACCTTGGCGATCCATTCTATCAGTTCTTTGAGTACGCAACTTTTCAAGTGCGCGAACTCGCCCTTCATTACGAGTTCTACGTGCTTTAATACCTTGTCTTATCCAAACTTCTTCTTCAGCTAAACGCTTATCAAATAGCGCATTATTTCTAGCCTCTTGCTCCATCAATATATCTTTTTGCGTGACGTAACTTTCATAGTTACCCACAAAAGAGGTAAGCACCCCACGATCAAGTTCAATAATACGCGTTGAAAGTGCATTCACCATCGATCTATCATGCGATACAAATAATAGTCCGCCTTTAAAATCAAGCAATTGCTTTTCTAACCACTCAATAGTACTAATATCCAAATGGTTAGTAGGCTCATCTAATAACAATAAATCAGGCTCAGTCACTAACGCTGTACCAAGGGCTGCTCTTCTTCTCCAACCACCAGAGAGCGAACTCATCAATGCATTACCATCTAATTTCAATCGTGTTAGAACACGTTCAACTTTTTGTTCAAGCATCCAACCGTCAACGGCTTCTAACTTATACTGCAGTTTTTCTAACTTTTTTAAGCTCTCTGCATCGGTATTATTAACTAATAGATCATATTCTTTGCGCAATCTAACTGCTTCGGGAATACCTTGTGCAACAACATCCCAAACTTTACGCTCATCTGCGGCCGGCAACACCTGATCAAGCACTGCAATTTTACAGCCAGGATCAACCCAGGCTTCACCGTTATCTAAATGCACTTCACCGGTAATTACCTTCATTAAAGTAGACTTCCCAGCTCCGTTAAGCCCTACAAGACCTATACGCTCTCCTTGATCAATTAAAAAATCTACTTTTTCTAATAGCGGCCTTGAACCGAAAGCAACACTAGCTTTTTCTAATCTAATCAGGGGCATAAACATCTCAATAAAGTTGATAACAATGGGGAGTACAAACAAGAATTAACAGAATAAAAATAACGGCGTTATTCTAACCTACTAAATTAATTTATTCAGTGTAATTCACCCTCATTGCCAGAAAAATTAGTGTAATTACACACTGATGAACACTACCGTTTAATTCATCACCGGACACTGCTGATGCGTTTGCTTTTCAAATTTTCATCAAGCTATCCTCAGACCGATGTTAGGTACACATGCTAGGCATTTTTTTAGATTTGTTAAAAAATAGCCGTTGCACCTACCTGAGCTTTTCGCTACTGTCTAATACACTGTTTATACTTAGATAATTTTTCATACTGTTCCTATATATTATCATTCATTAAGGTTAGTTAAATTGAATAAAAAAACCTCAGTTTGCAAGATTGCGCTTACTTGTATTGTTTTTAGCAGCGCTCTCCACATTAGTGCATTCGCAGCGTCCCAAAACTCTCTCAACCAACAACGCGCTCTTTACACACAAGCCAAGCAAGCGTTTGCGAAGAAAGATAACGCACTCGCCAATAAATTAACCAATAGCTTAAAAAATTACAGCTTATATCCCTATTTAAAGCTAAAGCAACTACAACGCGATATCAAAACTACATCACAGAGCCAAATCCACCGCTTTATCAAAACATATGCTGACTCACCCGTGGCAAAAAAAGCACAAGCTAGCTATTTACAAAACCTCGCCAACACAAAACAGTGGCGGTTATTCGAAAAAAACTATCGCCGATTACCTCTTACCAGCGCGTACTATACTTGTTACAACTTGCAAGCAAAAATTAATACCGGTAACGCTAACAAAAGCTTAGCCGAAATAGCAAAGCTGTGGAACGTTGGTAATTCGCAACCCAAATCTTGCAACCCTGTCTTTGCCTACTGGATGAAACGAGGTAACCCTTCTTCTAATCTAGCCTTCGAGAGAAGCTGGAAAGCAATAAATGCCAAAAATTACAGTGTTGCCAAATTCACTGCGAAGTATGTTACTAAAAAATCACAACAGAACTCCCTTGAGCTATTTTGGAAAATCAAAAAAGATGTATCTTTGATCTCTTCTGCTAAAACTCTTTCTAAAAAAACGCCTCATAACAACGATATCTCTGCTTATGCTATTCGAAAATTTGCAGTCAAAAATACCGATGCAGCACTGAACTCTTGGCTCAGAGACCGAAGCCGCTTTAAGTTCACTGAAAAACAACTCAAATACTTAAATGTTTATTTCGCTAACAAGTACGCAAAGAAAACCTTTTATGATCCTAGTTCTCTTGGAGTTTTGCAAAAAATAGATCCTAATTATCAGTATGATGAAATCAGTGAATGGAAAACAAGGTTAGCCCTTATCAGCCAAAACTGGAAATTAGTCATTTCTTTAATTGGCAAAATGCCCAAGGGATTAAGAACTGATAATCGCTGGGTGTACTGGCTTGAAACTGCCAAGCAAAGAGCCAACCCTAAACAATACCAAGCTCAATTTAAAGCGATATTACAAGAGCGTGATTTCTATAGCTATATGGCTGCTAGCTTAACCAATCAGCCCTTCAAACTTAACCATAGTAAAACGGCGATAGCCTCTAACATTAAGAAATCACTGTTAAAACAGCCTAGTGTGCAGCGGATGTCTGAGCTATACAAAACAGGAGATACCGGTAAAGCTTACCAAGAGTGGAGATTGTTAAGATCGAGCTTAAACGATAAGCAAACACTCGCAATGGGTTACATAGCGAATAGTTGGGGATGGTATATTCAAGGCATTCGTATTGCAGCCAAACTAAAAACTTGGGATGAATTGGATATAAGATTCCCGCGTGCAAAAAACAAACTATTTGCCAAGCTTGGTAAAGAACGAGGCATTGGTAGTACCTGGCCTGTGGCAATTGCCAGACAAGAAAGTGCCTACAACCAGTACGCTCAGTCACCAGCAGGAGCACGTGGCTTTATGCAACTAATGCCAGCCACTGCTAAATCAACAGCAAAAAAATATAATGTTCCCTACAAAAATAAGTCAGACTTATTTGATCCTCAAACCAATATTTCTTTAGGCACTGCTTATTTAAATCAAATGATGGCTAAGTTCAATAATCAGGCGCACTCAACTGCTGCTTATAATGCTGGCCCTCATAGAGCTGAGCGCTGGATAAAATCAAGAGGTACACTCCCACTGGACATTTGGATGGAAACGATACCTTTTAATGAAACTCGCAAGTACGTGCAAAATGTACTAACTTACTCCGTTATTTACGATTTACTCGCAAATCGAAAAGCTGAAATGTTTTCAGCTAAAGATCTTGCACAATTAACCCTTAAGCGCCGTTAAGATGATTGACATTGGCGCCAATTTAACCAATTCCCGTTTTCAAAACGACTTAGAAGAAATACTAGAAGCTTCGAAAGAAGCTTCTATAGATAAAATCATAGTCACTGGCACTGATATACCAAGCAGCAAGGCCGCTATTGAACTCAGTTCAAAGTATCAAGGCCTATATGCTACTGCCGGCATTCACCCTCATGCAGCGGCAAGTTTTGACCAAAGTAGCTTCGAACAACTAGGGCTGTTATTAAAACACCCTAAGGTGGTCGCCGTAGGCGAATGCGGTTTAGATTTTAATCGAAACTTTTCTACCAAAGAGCAACAAATACACGCTTTCGAACAACAGCTCATTTTGGCTACAAGTAGCGAAAAACCACTTTTCTTGCATGAGAGAGAAGCTTTTTCTACACAGTACTCTATGCTTAAAGAACACGTTAATGATATTTGCGGCGCAGTAGTACACTGCTTTACCGGCAATCAAGACGCACTTGTAAAGTACCTTGAATTAGGCTTTTATATTGGCATTACTGGTTGGGTTTGTGATGAGAGGCGAGGTTTAGAACTACAATCTATTATTAATTTAATTCCTGACAATAAGCTGCTGATAGAAACAGATGCTCCTTATTTAACACCTAGAACATTAAAAGGAAAGCAGCGAAAAGCAAAAAATACACCTGCAAACTTAATTCATATTGCCGCTTTTATCGCTCAATTAAGAAATCAATCTACACAGCATATCGTAAAAATGACCAGTGCTAATGCACAACACTTATTTTCTTTCGATCATAAATAAACAGCTGAACTAATTTCTTGCATTACTGCGCAATAAAAACGCACAAATGCAAGTAAGTTTTAAGCGATAAAATCTTTTAAGGTCGCCTCATCAAAAGGCCATTGTAATTCAGCATTATTTTGTAAATTCAATAAAACAGGAATACGAATACCGTACCTTGAAATCAACAAATCATCATTAGCAATATCTTCCACATCAACAGTATGTAAATCGCTGTTTAATATTGAGGCTAACAGTGATTCGGCAATTTCACACAAATGGCAGTGCTCAGTGCTATATAATATAAATTTTTTCATTTATTTCTCTTTTTATAATTAGAATAAACAAGTGCTTTAAAAATAAGCGAAGAACGAAAATTCTATTCTAGCCTACCGTTGGCGCTTGCACCCCTATAGCACCTTTAAGATCTAGCTTAACTGTAACGATTTAACTGGTACTAACTAGCTCTTATATCAAGAGCTAGTTAGTGCTCATCCTGAAACGAGGTCGTCACGAGAGCGGCTCAATGATTCAAGATACGTACTACTAGATATGGGCATTTGGTTATTGCAAACAACTTTATCCAGTAGTGAGTAGATTGTGTCAGTGAGACGTTCGCAGTAGACATCCGTTTCTAGATGGGCACTAGTCAACCTTGGTTGTCAAAGCCAGTAACAGTGTTGTACCGCCTATGCTTACAATATTAACCAACAACCATGATGGCTTCTACTTCTAGATCTACAGCTTTTGGCAGTGCTTTAACTTCATAAGCTGCACGAGCAGGATAAGGTTGAGTAAAATAGCGAGCCATTACTTCGTTAACGGTAGCAAAGTTTCCTAAATCAGCCATTAAGATTGACAATTTAGCGATGTCATCCATAGAACCACCAGCTGCTTCACAGATAGCTTGTAAGTTTTCAAACACTTGCACTGCTTGAGCTTCAAAACCACCTTCTACAACTTCCATTGATTTTGGATCCAGCGGGATTTGTCCTGAAATGTAAACTGTACTCCCAACCTTAACAGCTTGAGAATAAGTTCCAATTGCAGCAGGAGCTTTGTCAGTTGAAATAACACTACGATTTGCCATTTTTGTTCCTTAATTTAAATAGGTATGTGTGTTGAATTATTACTTTTATTGCAATAAAAGCAACTAAAGAATTCCAGTATTAGGAAAAACCAAACTAGACTAATCTAGGAAATTTACAATACTGCTCTATCGCTTTCAAATTGTACTAAATAAATACATTTAATTGCTGCTATACTTTTAAAAAGTAATTTCAAAAAACAGCATCAAACGGTATTTAACAATAGGATATGCCAGAGTAATGCAATTAAGATAGAATTATTTATTGTTTTTTTGAAAAATATTAGGCTTAATTATTGTAACAAATAATTAACATTTCATTAATGTTATTGACTAGGCATCACTTTGTTAATGACTATTTGCTTGTAGGGTACTATGCGAAAACTTGACCGAATAGATCGAAATATCCTCCGTATTTTACAAAATGACGGCCGCATCTCTTATACTGAACTAGCTGATAACGTAGGATTATCAACCACGCCTTGTATCGAGAGAGTAAGAAGACTAGAAAAAGAGAAATTCATAGAAGGCTACTATGCGAGATTAAGCGCTAGTGCTTTAGGTTTTGACATGCTAGTTTTTGTTGAAATAGCCTTGTCTTATCAATCTCCTGACGCTTTTGAAACCTTCAACGAAGCCGTTAAACTACTTCCTTATATTCAAGAATGCCATTTAGTATCTGGTGATTCTGACTATCTACTCAAAGCTCGCATTAGAGATATGTCTGAATACAGGGCTCTACTTGGCGAGATGCTACTCACTTTACCTGGCGTCAAAAACTCTAAAAGCTATATTGTAATGGAAGAAGTTAAAGAAGGGGTTAGCTTGCCTATCAAAGGCTAACTCCCTCTTGTAAGAACATTTAATTACGATGCTTAAATAAATAGCTGTAAGTGACAATCTACCGAGTTGTAAATTTAACAGCTATTAATTATACCCTCCATAACGTCCTGTACTTCAACTTGGAACCTATCTCTCTATAGAACGTCCGAGAAAGCTTAATTTTACCACTACCAACACAACGTATATGACCCAAATTTTGAATGCAGATCATGCATTCAATAATACGGCGTTAAACCCGATTCAATACTCAAGAAGCAGGTTCATTGATTCAGCTTCAACAATTTTACTTAAAGCCCTGTTAGACAGCTAAAGCTGTTATACCTACAAATAATGGTATAGTAACTACGCTTGCCCTATTATTCTGCGTATCGGCGATCTCGATTGATATATGATAACGATTACTCATTACGCAGCAGGGATAGTGCTAGCATATAAATAACTAGCCGCCACTTCTGCCTTTGCATTATACATTTGTTATATGAATCTGAGAGGTTAAAAAAATATGCGATTAAAATTTATAGCCATTTTTTTTATCTTAAGTTTGCCTCTACCTGCTAATGCAGACAAAATGTTGTGGTATGTATTAGATTATAAACCCTATGAATATGTTGAGGATGGAGTCTTTAAAGGCTATGGGGTGAAGTGGATGAAAATGTTGCAAAGTGAGCTTCCACAATACCAACATAGTTTCAATTTAGTAAATTACTCGCGCTTATTTCGTTCTTTAGCGAATGGTGATCAAGCTTGTAGTTTGGGGTTTTACCCTTCTAAGAATAGAGACTCTATTGTCCATTATTCTATTCCTGACGTGTTGTGGTTTCCACTCCAGTTATTCATGCGAAAAAGCACTTATCAAGCACTAGGCGAACCAAAGTCTTTATCTATATCTGACATCCTAACTAATAAGTTAGGCACGATAGGTATTACCAATGGCTATTCATACTCGAGACCAATTGATAAAATCCTAGCTCAACACAAAGGGAATACCAGAATATTTGTCAACTATACAGGTATCGTTTCTAAGAATTTATTCTCTATGATGAACTTTAATCGTATTGATTTTCTGTTAGAGTTTCCTCCTGAGGGAACGTTCGCCGCTAAAGAAATAAATGCCGCAAAGAATATAATTTCTGTACCCATTGAAGAAGCTGCACAATTAAGCTTTTCTCATACTGTTTGCACTAAAACTCCTTGGGGGGAAAAAGCGATTGACGATATCAACAAAGCATTAGTTAAACTGCGCAAAACAGAAAAATGGAGAGCTGTTTATGAGGATGTTATTGATCTCAGTTTAGTCGAGTTGTATCGTGCACGGTATAAAGAAATTTTGTTACCAATTATCGAATAAATAGACTTCCATATTTTTTGACA
>JBALXS010000252.1:0-3438 GCA_036960485.1 Oceanospirillaceae bacterium | reverse complement strand
CATCGCTAATGCTCTTGCGATACCAATTCGCTGGCGCTGGCCACCTGAAAACTCATGTGGGTAACGTTTTAGTGCGTATTTATCTAAGCCTACAATCTCTAATAGCTCTTCTGCTTTTTTCCAAGACTCTGCTTTAGATACACCGTGAATGGTAGGACCTTCGGTAATGATATCGCCTATCTTACGACGTGGATTTAAAGAGGCATAAGGGTCTTGGAAAATCATTTGAATGTGCTGGCGGATCGGCATCATTTCGGCATTAGTGCATTGTAAAATGTCTTGCCCATTAAACTCAACGCTGCCGCTATCTGATTCGTGTAATCGAATAATACAGCGCCCTACTGTTGATTTACCAGAGCCTGATTCTCCCACTAAGCCCAAAGTTTCGCCTTTTCGAATATCGAAATTGATATCCTTAGAGGCATGCACCACACGCCCTACTTTACCAAAGAAGCTTTTCTTAGCAGAACCGTAAGTTTTAAACAAATGCTTAACCGACACTACTACTTCAGAGTTTATCGCTACTTTTTTAACAGCACCTAAACTAGGCACAGTTGAAATAAGCTTTTTAGTATAGGGATGCTCAGGTCTATTCAATAATTTTTCAGCAGGGCCTTGCTCAACAATTTTACCCAGTTGCATTACAATAACGCGATCGGCTATTTCTGCCACGACTCCAAAATCGTGAGTAATGAAGATAACCCCCATGTTACGCTTTTGTTGTAGCTGGGCCACCAACTTCAGGATTTGTGCTTGAGTGGTCACATCTAACGCGGTAGTCGGTTCATCTGCTATCAAAATAGCAGGCTCTAATGCTAACGCCATCGCAATCATTACACGTTGGCGCTGACCACCTGAAAGCTCAAACGGATAGCTATCACCAATTATTTTTGGATCAGGCAATCCCACATCATCGAGCATTTCTATAATTTTTTCTTTGATCTGCTTGCGAGATAGCTTTAAGTGATGGCTTTGAAATACTTCTTCTAATTGCTTAGACACTTTCATCACTGGATTCAACGCTGTCATCGGCTCTTGGAAAATCATGCCAATTTTACTGCCGCGAACGCCCTGCATTTTCTTATCAGTGATTTTGGTTAAATCCATGCCTTCAAACAGAATTTCGCCATTTGCTACAGCGACATGTGGCTTGGGCAATAAGCCCATCACGGCATTAGAAGACATCGACTTACCAGAACCTGATTCGCCAACGATGCACAGTATTTCACCGGCAAATAGCTCAAAGCTAACCTCTTCTACCGCAAAAGGTCGATCTGCGCGAGGCGGCAAACTAATCGACAAATTATTAATCGTTAAAATCGCATCTTTATTTGCTGTTATATCATTCATAATCGCCTCCTCTAAGTCTTAGACTTTTTCATTTTAGGATCTAGTGCATCACGCAAACCATCACCAATTAAATTAATTGATAACACGGTAAACAAAATAGCCAAGCCGGGAACTGCCATCATCCAAGGGTCAGATAAGATATATTGACGACTATCTGCCAACATCGTGCCCCACTCTGGAGAAGGCGGTTGCGCGCCCATACCTAAGAAACCTAATGCCGCTGCATCTAAAATCGCAGACGAGAAGCTCATGGTAGCTTGTACTATCAATGGTGCCATACAGTTAGGCAAAACGTTAATAAACATTAAACGTGCAGTAGATGCACCCATAGTTTTACTTGATGAAACATAATCTTTACCAAGCTCTGATAAAGCCTGAGCACGGGTTAAACGCACGAAGTGTGGAATAAACACCACGGCTATGGCGATCATCGCGTTTTCAAGTGATGGGCCTAAGATAGCCACCAGCGCTAATGCCATTAACAAGCTTGGGAAAGCGAGAATAATATCCATCATGCGCATAATAAGGTTTTCAATGAAACCTTTGTTAAACGCAGCTACCAAGCCTAAAACAACACCGATAGTCAAACAAAAGAAAATAACAATGAAGCCGATGTAGAACGAATAGCGCGAGCCATAGATCATACGTGACAACTGATCTCTACCTAGAGCATCGGTGCCAAAAATGTGTGTCCAGCTCCCTCCCTCTGCCCAGATCGGTGGCATTTTAAGCACATCTCGGTACTGTTCTATCGGAGAATACGGGGAAATGAAATCAGCAAAAATGGCCACGAATGCCAATATAGAGATAAAAACAAGACCATATAAAGCGCCTCTGTTTTGCTTAAATTCAAACCAAAAACCCAATAGAGCAGCGACCGTCGCAGACTGCGTCGGTTTAGTTGCTGTAGATTCAATACTCATCTTTAATTTCCCTTCTTGCGAATACGCGGATCAATAATGCCGTACAAAACATCGACACTTAAATTGACAATAATGACGATGGTAGCAATTAAAATTAAGCCACTTTGTACCACGGGGTAATCGCGACGAAAGATACTATCAACCATCCATTTACCAATACCAGGCCAAGAAAAGATAGTTTCAGTCAATATAGCACCGCCCAATAAAGTGCCCACTGAAAGGCCAATAACGGTAATAATAGGAATCAATGCATTTCTAAAACCGTGCACAACCACCACTCTAAAAGGGCTTAAGCCTTTGGCACGCGCGGTTTTAATGTAATCTTCAGCTAAGGTTTCTAACATAGCTGAACGACTTTGTCTGGCGAAGGTCGCCATAGGAATAGTGCCCAAGGCAACTGCCGGTAATATTAAGTGCGCAACCGTTGATCTGAAAGCGCCCTCTTCTGTGGACAGCAAACTATCAATCAGCATAAAGCCGGTTGGTGTATCAAAAAAGTACAAAGCAGATATTCGCCCTGATACCGGAGTCCAACCAAGGTAGCCGGAAAAGAACACTATCAATAATAATGCCCACCAAAATATAGGCATAGAGAAACCAGTTAATGAAATCGTCATTAACGAGTGGTCAAATACAGAACCGCGTTTAACTGCAGCAATGATGCCCGCTGGAATCCCGACCAAAATAGCAAAAAACAATGCGAAAATGGTTAATTCAAAAGTCGCGGGAAATAATTCAAAAAACTCATCTAATACTGGGCGCCCTGTCACAAATGATTTACCAAAATCACCTTGTAGTAGCTGGCCTACGTAATCGATGTATTGCTTCCAAAGCGGTTGATCAAAGCCATAGGCGTGCATTAACTCTTGATACTTTTCTTCAGGTAAACTGCGTTCGCCTGCCATGATCAATATGGGATCACCTGGAATGACATGGATGAATATAAAGGCGGCTAAAGTAATACCTATATACGTTGGGATCAAAACCAACATACGTCGGAATATAAAACTGAACATTTTGTTGTCCTGTAAAAAATAAATGGAACGCTAGCAGTCTGTCAGGCTTGGCCGATCGTAGCGAGAAAAAGTAGATTTGAGATAGATTTCTTGGTCTTTTGAGGCGAATAGCGAGCTATTTAACGATAAAGAGCGGGAAATATGGCCAA
>JBALXS010000251.1:0-3464 GCA_036960485.1 Oceanospirillaceae bacterium | reverse complement strand
GTTTAAATAGTTGGATAGCTGTATGATAAAAATTTATTTTATATTCATTTAGTTAGCTGTAATTTTTTTGCAAAGCATAGTGTAAAACTACATTTTTAAATATTAATTATAGTAAGTGATGTTTTTCTATAAAAAATTAATTATGTAGATAGTGTTTATAATTATTGGTGTGGGTTGAATGAATAGTCACCAAAAATAATAATATATTTTTGCAGAAAAAAACTAGCAATACTTGAGTATTTTATTGCTACTTTTATAAGCTAGATGTGAGCAACTAGTTTTTATATATCTATTGTTCAGATTGCTCTCACTAACAGCCTGTGTTGGTTACAGGCTATGCATATCATGTTAATGGCTGTAAAAATGCAGCGGTTAGCTGTTTTCTAGTTTGTAACCACAATTGGTGTTAACTGGTATTTCTCAGCAAGTGCTAGCAAAGTGCCATCGGCTTTCTTTTCACGCAGAAAAGAGTTCACCTTAGCTAACCAGCGAAGATCACCTTTAGGTACAGCATAGGCATACTCAGTACTGGCAAAAGGTTGCTTCGGGGAGAGTAATCTTGCCCATTTTGTTAAAGATGTCATGCGTTTTCCGTAAGGAAAGTCTGTCATGAAAACGTCTGCCCGGCCGCTTTGCACTGCTTGTTCACGTGCTTTAAAACTATCGACTACCAACAGTTGAGCATGTTTCAAAGTTGCACGCATAACGGGCTCCATAAACGTTTTCTTTTGCACAACCGCAATAACACCTTCTTGGTCAATATCATCCCAAGTGCGTATTTGTTGGTTAGATTGCATTGATATACCGTAGATGCTACTGCGCAGGTGTGGAGCAGAAAAATTCATATAAGCTTTGCGGCTTTCGCGAATAGCTACCCCATGCATCGCTATATCGCATTTACCATTGGTGATGTTTTGTTGTAATTTAGCAAACGAGCTATCAACAAAATTTAGTTTCACCGAGAGCCACTTTGCAAATAATCGTGCCATATCAACATCTATGCCGTTTAAGACACTTGTTCTAGGTGGACGATAGCTAATGGCGTAATACCCAGGCCAAATGCATACATTGAGTGCTTCGCGCTGCATTACTTTTTCAATGATAGATGCACTAAAAACAGGTGTTGTTAAGCCTATAAACAAACTAAAAGCACAATACTTGATATAGATTAATGATGTTTTTTCCAAGTTAACTTCCTGAGATCATTAGACTGTTGCTATACTGTCGGCAAAAGGTAGCAAGAATATAGCACGAGCTGGAATTAGTACATATAACCGATAAGTTATTAGAAATTTGTAGTAATTATTGAGCGAAGTATTTGTGTGAGCACTAATTTTTACCTTTGAAGCCTGTTTACTTTGAATATTTCTATATATTTACTGTGAATTTTACTCAATATTTCTACGTTTAAAATGACGGTGAAGTACTACAATTTTTTGGCAAGTGTGTGAACCGTTTTGATATTTAATTTATTCAGTTACTCCAAGCAATTAAATTTGCGCTATAGCAGTCTTTTACTTAGTGTGATGATAATTTTCCTGTTTAGTACGTTAATTTTATTCAGTTTCAAACAAGCAGTAGACAGCCAAAAAGCAGCGACTAGTTTGTATAGCAATATGATAGAAGCAAGCATCAGTAGAGCTTTCGAATCTTTGGAAATTAGCTTGATTTCAGTGGCTGAATCTATCGATAGTTCTAGTACCTCTAATAGCTATGATTTAAAACGGTTGCATGAAAAAGTTGCGCGTATCCTCTCTTTTGCACCTCATATTCGCCAAATCATCATTGTTAAAGATCGAGCTGTGATTTTAGATTCCAGTGGATCTGTACAAAGTAGTATTGATTTTAAGCGGCTTAAGTTTGCCAAAAACGCTGATGCTTTATCGTCGTTGAGTATAGCTGAAATGCTCAATCAACGGTTTTTACCGCGCTTAGGCGAAACAGTTAAAAGCACTGCACGGCGTATTTTGCCTGTCGAACTTAACTATGAAATGCGTTATAACACAGGTAAGTTTCGTATTCTTGCTGTGTTTAATCCCAGTTATTTAACTGACTATATTGCAGAGTTAGAGCTACAGGGGGTGCAACAAATATCTATCAGTAACTTACACGGTGATACGCTGCTCGATTTTAATGCAAACCCCACGCAGCAAAAATCTAACACGGCTTTAATTGATTCGGTGTTAGAAAGTGGTGCTAATCAGCTAAGCGGTACTGATTATAAGCATTATCTACCGCAGTCTTTTTATACTATAACGCTATCTGCTAAATACCCTATCGCGGTTAGTATCTGTTTTACCTATCGGCAAATATTACAGAGCTGGATCAATATCAACGCAGGTTTTTTAGGTAGCATGTTAGCGTTGATTATTTTTTTAATGGCTGCTGTTTATATACTATTAAAGCAACACCAGCGCGGTTTATACATGCGTCAACAAATTCAGTTACTATCTTCTACTGTTGAACAATCCCCAGTTGCAACGATCATCACAGATGACGAAAAGGCGATTAATTATTTAAATCCTAGCTTTAATAACATGTTTAATAATGATAAATACAAGCCAGATATCCCTTTTAAATTACCTGATTCGCAAAGCGAATATAACCAAGTGCTGGCATTAATAGAGGAACACAGTGATCAGAAAGCATGGTCGGGGCAATTCCAGCTAGGCTCTATAGTGGCCAATAAACGCGTATTTGATACCACATTTTTTAAAGTAAATAACAGTATTACAGGGCGCCAACATAATATAGCGATGTTCTTTGATGTAACAGCACGAAGCATTTCACAAGATCGGATCAAGTTATTATCAAGAGTTGTGCAATTTAGCCCAGTATTAGTATTGGTAATAGACGCTAAAGGCAAAATTGAATATGTGAATCAGATGTTTGAAGCCGCTAGTGGCTACACTAGTGAGCAAGTTGTGGGTGAAACACCATTATTTCTTAAACCTCTAGATACAGACATAAGCGAATACCTGCATATATTGCAATGTATTAAAAGTGGCAAGAACTGGTCAGGAGAGTTACAAGGACGCAATGCTAGCGGAGTTATTTGTTGGTTAAAGGTGAGAATTTGCCCGCTTTTAGATAGTGGCAATAATATTAGTCACTATATAGCCGTTGGCGAAGTGATTGATCTACAAAAAGAGAATGAAAAACAGCGGCGCTTAACAGATGCTGTGTTTCGTACTTCTTCAGAAGCAATTATGGTGACAGATAAAAATAATTACATTCAACTAGTGAATAAATCGTTTGAGCGAATCACCGGTTACAACTGGAAGGATTGCTTGCATCAAAAGCCGACGATGCTTAAATCTGGATGTCATGATGAGCACTTCTATCAAGATTTTTATCAACAGCTTGCGAAAACAGGGCATTTTGAAGGTGAAATCTGGAATAAAAGGAAAAGCGGTAAGCTTTATCCTCAGTGGATCAACATATCAACCATGCGCGATGCTCAA
>JBALXS010000250.1:0-3529 GCA_036960485.1 Oceanospirillaceae bacterium | reverse complement strand
AAAACGCACTCTTATGATTACTTCTGGACTTACCCGTACCTACCTACACAGTGGTACTTAGACGAAGAATAAGCATCGTTGATAGGCAGCTGGCAAAAGTGCTAGTTGCCTTTTTGATGAGCATAAAAGTTCGTTTTAAAGACGGACTTTATTTTTCAATATACTATTAATTCATTTTCAATTTAAGCACTTAAACAATTGTCACAAAAATGACATATTCTTTTGATATCATAATGATAAATATAATTAAAATAGATAATTTGCGTTAAATACGATATCCAAATCATCCGTAAACCATACATTATTACACCGTTTGAGAGCCCCTATATTTAAAGCCTCAGCGTAAAAGCTACGCCTGATAATGCTGCGCTATTTCATTTACTATGAAGAAACAATGCATCGACAGGCATTAAGAACATCAAATTTAAATAGAAGCTTGTTTAACATTATCTAGTGCTTAATGCTTTAAGATGAATAAGACAAAAACAAGTTTTGAGGATCATATTGTGATTGCCGATTTTATTGCCAATACCTGGTTGCTGTGGATATTAGTTAGTGTAGGCGCCGTGCTCTATTGGCGCGGACAAGCTAGCCAATACTTTAGTTATGTGTTTAATCGTTACTTATTAGCGTTGATTACGCTGCTGATTGTTAGTGGGATTGTATTCTCGCTAATGGAAGTATTGCCAGGTGACTGCGCAGAGAAATACATAGCCTATAAAAGCACCCAAGGTGAAACGATTACCCAAGCCGATATTGCCGCAGAAAGAGCGCGCATGGGCTTAGATAAATCGCTGGTGGTACGCTGGGGACATTGGGTGACAAACTTAACCTTGCGCGGCGATCTTGGTTTTAGCTGTGCTAAACGCCAATCGGTAAACTTGGCCTTAGGTGATCGTTTTTGGTTAAGCTTTTGGTTCTGTATTGCAGCGTTAGTATTCTCTTATGTTATTGCTGTGCCTTTCGGCATTTTATCGGCGTTTACGATCAATAAAGATTGGACTGATAAAAACCCACAAAACACTAAATCAGAACGTCTTATCAACAGCATCGGTTTGAGCTTTAATAAGTTGTTGGATTTACAGTTACGCATCATCAGTTACTTAGGGTTAGCGCTGCCTAACTTTCTGCTCGCGCTTACCATTATTCTGCTCTATGTTTTTGCAGGAGAGCCCGCACCAACAGGATTGTTCTCTAATGAATGGCGCGATGTACCATGGTTTGGTGCTAACGGTTTTGAAACCGAAAAGCTCTGGGATTTCTTAGGTCATGTCTGGCTGCCTATCTTTGTTATCGGTTGGTCTGCAACCGCGTTACAGTTACAAACAGTACGTGCTTTAGTGGTTGATGAATCAAACAAACTGTATGTTGATGCCGCACGTGCAAGAGGGGTGAGAGGCGCAGCACTTTGGGCAGGTTATCCGGTGAGACATTCAATTAGCCCACTATTTAACAGTGTAGGTTTTGACTTTCAGCGAGTATTTAACGACCTGCCGATCGTGGCTATCGTTATAGGGCTAACCGATGGCGCTGCACTATTAATCGAAGCATTGGCATTAACCAACGATCAAGAATTGGCAGCCGCCATTTTGTTCTTAGTTGCACTAGTGGTTATTTCTATGAACTTTATTACCGATATAGTGCTCGCAGCCGTTGATCCACGCGTGCGTACTAGTGTGTTGGGGAATTGATATGGCGTTTAATATAATGGCCTTTTTTGGCCATAAGACTAAAGAAAAAACGGATGAATCGTATTATACCGCCGGGCAGTTGTCGCTAATAAAAGATCGTTTCAAACGCAAGAAAGTCGGGGTATTTGCGGGCTGGATATTAGCCAGTTTAATTACAGCGAGTTTTTTCGCACCTTTCTTCTCAGCAGTTGATCCCACTATTAGCGGTGCAGATAGCGAGTATCGCCGTGGCTCGCCGCAGTGGATACATTTTAGCGATGAGAATGGTTTTTCAATCCGTCCGTTTGTTTACACTTATACCAAAGACAAACCTAAAATTGACTTTAAAGCATTACTTAGCTCTGGTGCTGGTAGCTTAGATGCGCTAGACGCACTAACCTCTAGTGGTGCGCTAACTGCTACTAGCCAAAACAAATACACTATTGATCGAGAAAAACGCCGCTACATACAATTTTTTGTACAAGGCTGGGAGTACAGTTTAATTGATCTCTCATTCGGCGATACCAACTTAGATATACGTTGGGATAGGCACCTATATGGTGTGGAGCAAGGCGAGCTACACCTGATGGGCACCGACGAAGATGGCAAAGATGTTTTCAGCCGCTCGTTACATGCTATTTGGGTGACCCTAAGTATTGCGGTAGTGGCGTTAATTGTGAAGTTATTCTTTTCATTATTAGTAGGGGGTGTCAGCGGTTACTTTGGCGGGCGCGTTGATGCTATTTTGATGAGCTTTACTGAAGCGGTGCGTGTTATTCCACCGATTCCGATTTACCTAGCTTGCGCGGTAGCATTAGCGGAACTTGATCTCAGCTCAGTGCAGCGCTACTTTGCTATTGCAGTCATCATTGGTGCACTTGATTTTGCAGCACTAGCAAGACGCTTACGTACACATATATTAACTGAGCGTAATCAAGATTATATATTGGCAGCTCAGCTATGTGGTTCAAGCACTTGGCGCATTATTTGGCAGCATCTAGTGCCAAGTTTTGGTAGTTACATTATTGTCGATACGTTAATCAACTTCCCTTATGTGATTTTGGCTGAAACCAGTTTGAGTTTCTTAGGTTTAGGTTTGACTGAGCCGGTTAATAGTTTGGGCGTGTTACTGCAAAAAGCACAGGACCCTGACATTCAACAAAACATGATATGGCAGTTCTTCCCCGTGACACTTTTTGTCGCTTTAATCATGGCCTTTGTGTTTGTAGGTGACGCCCTGCGCGATGCCGCTGACCCATATGCGGAGAAAGGGTAAATGAGTAATAATAGCAATCCAAATTTGTTGGATATTAAAAACCTAACGATAGATTTTAGAACCGATGAAGGGCTGATTCACGCGGTAAGAGACGTTAGCTTAAATGTTCGCCCCGGTGAAATTGTCGGCTTAGTCGGTGAAAGTGGTTCGGGAAAATCGGTCACCGCTAAAACCATCATGCGCCTTAATCCAAACAACGCGATTATTCAGCAACCAAGCCAAATCCAGTTGCAGTATAATGAGCAAGATATCAATGTCTTGAAATTGCGCAATCGTGATTTAAACATTGTGCGTGGTGATGCCGTTTCAATGATTTTCCAAGAGCCGATGGCAAGTTTCGCTCCTGCTATTCGCATCAGTGATCAAATCATTCAAACCATGCAGATTCACTTAGGCATCAGTAAAAAAGAAGCGCGCAAAGCAGGTATTGAACTGTTTGATCGCGTAGGTATCGTGCAACCTGAAAAACGTTTTGATCAATACGTATTTGAGCTGTCAGGCGGCATGCGCCAGCGCGCCATGATTGCGATGGCACTATCAACTAAGCCAAAGTTGTTAATCGCCGATGAGCCAACTACCGCGT
>JBALXS010000249.1:0-3545 GCA_036960485.1 Oceanospirillaceae bacterium | reverse complement strand
TGAAAGAATGCCAAGCCACATAGAATCGCTTCCTCAAGTACAGCGCGATGCCGCATTTGCAGCATGGAGAGATTACGGCGAGGTTATTTTATGTAGTGATCGCGAAGAGATTGCAGTGATTAGTGATCAATATGCAGCTGAGCATCTTGAAGTACAAGCTGAAGATCTAGACTGGTGGCTTGCACGCTTAAAAAACTATGGCTCTTTATTTATTGGCGAAGAAGCGACCGTTGCTTTCGGTGATAAATGTTCTGGTACCAACCACATCCTACCCACTAAAGGGGCGGGTCGTTATACCGGTGGTTTAAGTGCTTCTAAATTTATTAAAGTCGTTACTTATCAACGCCAAAGTCGTGAAGCAACCAGAAATGTTGCTGCGACTACCGCGCGTATTGCTCGTGGAGAAGGTATGGAAGGTCATGCAAGAACTGGTGATATCCGTTTAGGCAAGTACTTTCCTAATGAGACTTTCAACTTAGGTAGCTTAGATAACTAATTTATATCAAGCATTTTATGATTAAATGGATTAAATGCAGTGGCTCATATCGAGCCACCTCATCATATATTTATAAACCCTTTTTTACTGGATAAAAAATAATGTCGAACCCTATGCACTCTCTTTTTGATCTGACGGGTAACATTGCTCTTTGTACGGGCGGCTCCTCGGGCATTGGCAAAAGAATGGCATGGGCATTATTAAATGCGGGCGCTAAGGTAATTTTAGTTGCGCGCAGCGAGAAGAATTTAGCGCAAGCGAAGACTGAATTTGCCTCTGACGAATCGGTTGCTATTATTGCAGCCGATTTATCAGATCGTTCTTGTCTTGGCGATATTGTCAGCACCGCCACTGAAATTTTTGGCGCACCCAACATACTCATCAATGCAGCGGGGATTAATCTACGCCAAGCAGCCGATGACATAACTGATGAGACATGGGATCAAACACTTAATATTAATCTATCAACGCCCTTCTTTCTTGCCCGTCACTGCATAGCCGGGATGAAGCAAAAAGGCAGTGGTCGTATTATTAATATTGCCTCACTACAATCTTACCGTGCCTTCCCCAACAGCATGCCCTATGGCGCGTCAAAGGGCGGCATAACGCAGCTTACTAGAGCAATGGCTGAAAACTGGTCTGCCGATGGCATTATGGCTAATGCTATTGCTCCAGGATTTTTTCCGACCGAGCTGACCAAAGCTGTCTACAACAACCCAGAGGTACTCGCACACAACGCCAACATGACTGCCATTGGGCGCAATGGTGAATTAGCTGACCTCGATGGTACCACTATATTTTTAGCGTCGCGCGCCTCGAGCTATGTAACAGGGCAAGTGATTGCCGTGGATGGCGGCTTTACAGCCAAATAAATTACACGTGATAAAACGTTGGTTTAAAGACCAATACACACTAAAAAAGCCTTTAAAATAAAGGGGAAAAATATGAAAGCATTAGTTTATACCGGAACGAGTCAATTAGAATATCGCTCTGAGCCAGACCCTATTCCAGAATCAGGTGAAGCACTTATTCGTGTTCAAGCTAGCGGTATTTGCGGTTCAGATATGCACGCATATTTTGGCCACGATGAACGCCGTATTGCACCCCTGATTTTAGGCCACGAAGTTAGTGGTGAAGTTATTAGTGGAAACCAGCCTGGCAGTCGAGTCGTTGTTAATCCGTTAGTGACCTGCGGCACTTGTAGTTATTGTTTAAGTGACCGTGAGAATTTATGTCAGCAGCGCCAGATAATAAGTATGCAACCGCGCCAAGGAGCTTTTTCCGAATTACTAAGAATGCCCGAACGCAATCTAGTCACTATTCCCGACGATATGAGTTACTTAGATGCCGCCTTAACCGAACCTGTAGCAACCGCTTGGCATGCGGTAATGCGTGCCCAACAGGCCTCCGTATGTCCATTAAATGAGTCAAAAATATTAGTCTTAGGCGGCGGTGCGATTGGTATATCTACAGCGCTGATACTCGCCAGCTTCGGTTGCACTAATATTGTACTAGGCGAGACCAACGCTCTACGTCGTGAGACTGTTAAAAAAACAAAGATTTGTGAACTCTACGATCCTATCAACGATAAAGGTCCCGACGACAACAGTTTTGATATCGTGCTCGATGCTGTCGGTGGTCGCGCTACTCGCGAAGCGGCCTCTAAGGCGGCCAAACCCGGTGGAGCTATTGTTCATATTGGCTTAATGGACAGTAACGATGGCCTAGATATTCGTAAATTTACGCTACAGGAAATCACCTTTAGTGGCTGCTATACCTACACCATGAAGGACTTCAGAGACACAGTAGATGCCCTGTATAGTGGTAAACTTGGTGATTTAAACTGGATAGAACAGCGCCCATTAAGTGAAGGCGGCAATGCATTTTTAGATTTGTCTCAAGGTAAAACAGCAGCTGCAAAAATTATTTTAATACCCGATCATTGATGTACAAATGTTAAAAGGGCCTTAGTCATTAGCCTGAAATAATACTAGGTTCTAAAAATATTAAGGAATAAAAATATTATTGAGTAACAACCAAAGTCTACGGCTGCTTATCGACTAACTTCACAGCATGTGGTTTATTAAGTTAAAATTTTAACTTAATAAACCTAGCACTTAATGACTAATCATTGATATTGATAGCGTAATTAATGGCTTAAGTAATCGAATAATTAAAAAGTGCTGCGATTCAACGCTCAGTCCTAGCTGTCGGCTTTAATTAATAGTAATACTCTCGCCCTATCCAAAAATAAAAAATAAGCGCCAGATAGGCTCAGCGATTCACTTAAATGAATTCAGTAGTGGCTTTAGGTCTAAAGGGTACATCTGTTGATTCTTCTATTGATTAAAACAACAAACATTAACTCTGCGAATAATACAAGTCTAATTGCCGCCACATCCAGAGTTCAAAATATTGTAAAATAGCTACCAGAGTTATTTAGCTCAATGAACTTAATCTCACTTGAAGACTCTAATTATTTATTCAATAAGCAGCTAGAAATAAGCCCTAGCGTTTTAATCAACAACACCCATAAACACCTATACGGAGAGTATATTTTGTCAGCAGCACAAATCAGTATTGTCGTATATCGATGGGCAGGAAGTTGGGGTCCATTCAAGGTTAGTATTCCCTGTGGCGAATGTTCTCTCAGTAAAGATGTTATTGAAGATACGATTAAAACTGAGCTTGAGGGAATTTCGGTAAATCTTATCATTCGCGATTGGCTTAGCGAGTGGTGGAAACCACTCGCTAAAGGTGGGTTTCATGCACCTATCGTCATTGTCGACGATAAAATCATTAGCCAGGGTCGAGCACTTAATCGTGGTTTGTTAACACAGGCAGTAATAGAAGCTTATGCTAAAAAATCAACCGTGACGGAGAACATTGTCTTCGGTAAAGCAAGCTGTCCGCATTGCACAGAGGCCAAACAAACGTTAACAAATGCTAAGGTGCCTTTTAAGTATTATGATGTTGTAAAAGAACCTAGAGCACTTTATGAAATGATTGCGCGTGTAAAGCCCATTATCGGCCCTAAAACACCGGTTAC
>JBALXS010000032.1:0-44858 GCA_036960485.1 Oceanospirillaceae bacterium | reverse complement strand
CCCCTGTTACCGCCGTGAAAGGGCGGTGTCCTAGACCACTAGACGAATGGGACGTGTTTGCTTTGGAGCACTACTGCTCAAATGCGGGGCGGATTTTATATCGAGGCCTAGGTAGCGTCAAGCCCTTTTATTAAATTAATGAATATATAGACCTTATTAACTTAAATGTTGCTAAATATTAGTGATTTTTGATTATAAATGAATCAGATAGCTAGCATATTGAGCGGTTTATTGTATCGATTGCAGTTTAATTTTCTATTTTCAAACTGCACGCAATCACCAATTTCGAAACAATATTAATCACAAAATTTTGATTTGCGTACATAAACAGCGCCTTTTTCTGCCAACAGGTACCATTGTTATCAGCTTTCAAGTCGAGTTTAAGGTATTATTCATCCTAAAGTTCTCGGTTAGTGTTCTAATTAGAATAAAATCTCTTATGCGAAAAATGATAATAGCTCTCCTTCGTTTTCAGCTTCTTCAAACTTCTCATTACTAAACAGTAATAAGTATGAGATCTAATTGAGTAAAAGAGCAATGGGACAAAATTAATAGTTCCTGCACTGGCAAGTATTACCGAGATAGCCATAAAAACATAAACACAGCGAGTGAGTAATGGGTCAAACACAAACAGTCATTCTTATATTGTCAATCATCTTTGTATTAGGCTCTATTGCCTATACTATTCAAACAATAGAAGAGCGAAAAAGAGCCCGTAAACTACTTATCATGTCTTTAAAAAGCCAAATTCGTAACGCACTCAATATCTATAAAGGTGTACCTGAGAACTTCATGTCCGCTGAATTACACGAATTTATGAGTAAGTTCATTGACAATAAATGGAAAAGGTTACACACCATTCTGGTTACTCAAGATAGTCAGAACTCTTATAAAAATTTCCAAGAGCAGATAAAAAATAAAGTTTTCAACCCACATCTCCTTGAAAGTTCGATGTCTGTTTATCAAGAAGAGGGGCAAGTTTATCACGCTCTCGCACAGCTAAAAGCGACCACTAGATGGCTAGCAGAGCTTCATAAAAGCAAACAAATTTCGGAATCAGCTTTTAACGAATTAGGCTGGCAAATAAAAGATTTTTATGACCGTGTTTCTTGTGATATTGAAGTTTTAGCTGCGATAAACATGCAAAAATCGCATGGTGAGAAAGCGGGTTTCCATAAATTCAATATCGCCCTTAAATCTTTAAATAACTTAAATCAAAGCGAATCGTTAGATAGCCAAATATTTAAACTTCACAAACATATGGCTACATTGAAAAACACCATCAAAGAGCAAGATGCAGTTATAGAGCTTGCGCGTAAAGCTGCTGAAGCAGCAGAGCAAGATCTAGAATAATTATTTCACTAACTCCCCTACTTAATTATATCTTGCACTGCCGATCTAACTATTTAGTTATTCAAAATAGCTAAATAGTTAATTGTATATATTAGAGTATCAAATATAGCTCACATAAATACCTGAGGTATCTGGCCTCTACTCACAGCCATAAAGATCGTTATTTTTTAACCACTTTCGGCAAGCGTTGGCAACTTGCACAAAAAACGGTGGAGCGTTGCCCCTGTTTGATCTCTGTGAGCAGTTTTTGGCATAAATTGCATGACTGCCCTTTACGACCGTAAACTTGTAACTCTTGAGCGAAATACCCAGGCTTCCCATCACCGCCCACGAAATCTTTCAAGGTAGTTCCTCCCCTTTCGATAGCCACCCCTAAAATATACTTTATAGCGCTCACTAGTTTTATGAACTTAGCTTTAGATAGCTGATTAACTGGCGTTTCTGGGTGGATAGCCGCTGCAAACAACGCTTCTGCGGCATAAATATTACCCACCCCAACAACCACTTTATTATCCATGATGAACTGCTTAATCGAAATCCTTCTATTTTTAGCTGCCAACACAAGAGTATCGACACTAAAGTCAGTAGTCAGGGGCTCAGGCCCAAGCTTTGCGAGTAATGGATGTAACTGCTGCCCTGCTTGCCACAACACTGCACCAAAGCGGCGCGGATCAGTTAACCTCAACGTACAACCACTGGTAAAGACAATGTCAAAGTGGTCATGCTTTTGCACTGGTTGATGCTGCAATAAAACCCGCAAACTACCTGACATACCCAAATGGATAATTAAATCGCCGGTGGTAAAGTTTAACAAAATATATTTTGAACGCCTCTTCACATCTAACAACACTAAAGAAGGTAAGTCTGTTACTAATTGCGCTGGGATGAGCCAGCGCAACTGCGGTTGCCTAATAATAACTTCTGCAACTTTAGCCCCTTTCACATGCGGTTCTATGCCGCGGCAAGTGGTTTCTACTTCTGGTAATTCTGGCATTAATAAAGCCTACTGCATTTAGCAAAGTTTAAAAATATAGGATAATTTACCCTAATAATGTTTATTTGGTATTCGATAACGAAGCTAACAAAGCTTTGTATCAATATTTACATATAGAATTCGCATCTTCGTTTTACAGCTTTAGTGCGTTCAAATCACACTGCTGATCACTAAAACAAACCACGCTTTTTAGCAATTGTTGATACTCTTTATTAAACGTAGCCCTGCGCCACAAAGCGCCTTGTAATAGCTCTTTGTTATCAGCGACGTTTTTCTCAGCGAATAAGCGATTTTCTTGATCATCGATACAAGCTTGCCACTGGCTATCATCTGCTTGGTGTTCATAGTACTTACAATCTTGATACTGCCCTGTAACTCCATAATGAGCATCATCAGGGCTCATTGAAACACCGGTATGTGATACATTCAGATAGCGGTAATCAGTGCCTTTAAAGCGCTGTTGGGAATCCCCTAACGCCACTTCTTTAATTGAGCCACAACTAACCTGCTGCTCTTTTGAAAACCCTTGATACCACAGTAATAGCTTGCGCTCATGCTTAGCGTATTTACAAAAGAACTCACGTGCAGCCTCTGGATTTATAGTGGCATCATCGGCACTCACCGCCATTAACACCGGAACATCTACTTGGTACTTTTCACTGAGCATTCCTTTTGTCAGCTGGTAAAATTGAGAACCTGCATTGGTGGAAAAAGAAGAGTACCTTGCTCCATCTCTGTCGTGCTTTATATCTAACCAACTTTTAACATGCTTCAAGTAACTTGCCAGCCACGCAAAATCACTCTTGGCTTTAACAGCGGTTGATAAAAGCACTAAACCCTTTATTTTTTCAGGTTTCCCATAAGCTTGTAAATGCTTAATTGCTAAAGAGGTTCCTGTCGAAAAACCGATGATATAAAGCTCGTCAACTGTCGATTCTTGAGCAAAGCTATTTACTCCATAATTGGTTATACCCATCCAATCTTGATACTTCATATCTAGAGTATCTCCTGCCACAGTCCCATGCCCAGGTAACAACACTGCTCTAAACAGCGCACAAGGATAAGTAGCAGCTAATGATTGAGCCATATTTTTCAACAGGTAAGGCGAGTCTGTTAGGCCGTGTATCAGCAAAAAACCTTTACCTGCACCTTTGCTGCCATCCTGGCATCTATCACTGGCTTTCTCTGGTATTTGAAAAGGCCCGCGCATACTCGCCACTTGTGCAGCACTATATCCTCCTATGTAAGGTGATTTATCACCCTTAAATCGTTGCTTTTCTAGCACCTTTATAATATTTTCACGACTAGAAACAACATATTGCGCAAAAGGAAGGTTAGGGTCTTTTGGTACACCAGCTGCACTGCCAGAAGGTTTTAACCACGTTTGGTTTGAACTGCAACTTACTATTGCTAGCAAACCAATAGCTATCATTACAACTTTTAGCATGTTACGTACCACCATCGATCTTCTCCTGTATCTTATTAAGCTCACTTAGTTAATGGCCCAAGCTTTTGTAATTGATAACTAACTTAAGCACTCACTCTTTTATATGCACGCTTTAGCTTTTGGTTTAGTTAATGTAAAAATTAAGGTCTAAGTTTTCCTTATACATTTTTGCTATTGTGTTGAGCCAATTTATTAAGATAATATTAACAGCTTGTTTTACTCTATGTACGCTATTTCGCAAACATATAAATGAGTAACACTTTATAATAAATTACAAAGGCTTGATAATAATTCATATGCAATTCATTAAACCTCTCAACTTACCTCGCTACGTTCTTTGTATGCTCGCAATTATTGTTAGTGGCTGTACTCATACACCGCAGCAAACTAATTCTAACTCTACTTCAATTGAAAATCGTATTGATAACGATATTGAGATTAAGCTGAGCTCATTCAATAGCAGTAAGTTCAAACAAGTAACCGCTACTTTTTATACAACACAGTCAAAAGCGTTAGTTTTCAGAGTTGTCTCTGATTTGGAATTAGCGCCTAAATGGTTTGCCAATCTCTCTTCTATTGAAACTCTAGCAATTTATGACAATAGCCGCTTTTTGTTAAGTAGCGTACTATCCAGTCCTTGGCCTTTTCAAGATCGCCAATTAATTACCTGTGTAAACACGCAATTTTTAGCTCAAAGTACCCACGTGACACTTAAAACCTGTCCCCATCAGCAACCTCTTAACAAACAGCTATTAAGCATAAGCGATGCACAATCTAGCTGGGTCATCACCCAAATAAACGAAGAGCTTGTACAAGTACGTTATCAAGCATGGATTGACCCAGCAGGTTATGTTCCCGCTGTTTTGTTCAATACATTACTAAATACTACTACTCGGCGTTCACTAACAAAACTGCGCATACTTATATCAAATGCCAAAACTGAAGATTATGCTTATTAACCGCCGATACTAATCTGTACGTTTAGTTGACATTTCAATTCACCTATTTATGATAAATATGCAACATATCAATATAAAAAGTACTCAAAATCATTGCTGCCAGATTAACCATGAAAGCCATCAAATTTGTAGTTTTCTGTCATCGCTACATCGAATTTTTGAGCAAAACTGATACTTGTCGTTAACGTAAAATCAAAGAGTTAGAGAACAACCAAAATTAAAACGGATACCAACGATTCTAAATAAATCTAAAATGGATTATCTTACGTATCTTAAATTTGTGATATAATTTTATTTTTTAATTATTTCAATAAGTTCAATTGTAAGTTGATAAATCTTATAGAATTTCACAGAAAGTATTTCCATCGATCATCGAGATACAGTATAAAGGCGCCATGAAAACTCCAAAACGCATTCAACCATTAGTCGACGATGGATTAGTCGACGAAGTTATCTCTCGCTTAATGAGCGGCAAAGAAGCCGACGTATACGTCGTACGCTGCCATAATGAAATCCGCTGCGCTAAAGTTTATAAAGAAGCTGCCCAACGTAGCTTTAAAAAAGCAGTTACTTATCAAGAAGGACGTAAGGTACGTAATACGCGTCGTTCACGAGCAATGGAAAAAGGCTCTAAATATGGCCGTAAGCAGCAAGAATCTAGCTGGCAAAATGCTGAAATAGATGCACTCGCTAAGCTTGCAGCTGCAGATGTTCGAGTCCCTAAAACCTATGGCTGCTTAGATGGCGTTCTATTAATGGAACTCATCACAGATGAACACGGCGATGTTGCACCGCGCCTTGGTGACGTCACTATGCCCGCTGAACAAGCAGAAGAAGATCACGCTTTATTAATGGTATATATCATGCGCATGCTTTGCGCAGGTGTTGTACACGGTGATCTATCTGAGTTCAATGTGCTCGTTGATCAATATGGCCCCGTCATTATTGATTTACCACAAGCAGTAGACGCATCTGCCAATAATCATGCTAAATCAATGCTGATTCGTGATGTTGCCAACATGACTAATTACTTTGGCTTGTTTGCTCCGCATTTATTAGAAAGTCATTATGCTGAAGAAATGTGGGATATTTACGAAAACGGCCTATTAACCACTGACACAGAATTAACCGGTAAATTTAAGCATGCGACGCAAAGCGCCGATGTGGATGGAGTTATGGGTGAAATAAAAGCGATCTTACAGGAAGAAAGTGCCCGTCAAGAACGCATGAAAGAGCTTGAAGAAGAGGATTAACTCTCTCTATTTGCCAGCGATTCACTACCGATTATCGATCACAAAAAGGGATCGACAATCGGTTTTAAAGCTTATAACACCGTCGTATTAAAGCTAGCCGCTAAAGTAACTTCAATTAATTCGCAATCAGATGAACAGTTTTTATAACTCATCGGCGTATTCGGTGGCATGATAAAAGCATCTCCACTGCTTAACTGATGCACCGAATTTTCAATACCTTCAACTTCTAATGTCATCGCCCCCTCCTTTATAAACGTAAACACAATATCACCATCATGTTGGCTTTTAACCGCTGCACTGCCTGCTATTGGTGAAACAACTTGTACATCAGCAATACCTTGCGTGGCTTGTGCAATACCTGTTTTTTGTGCTTTAAAGCCCGGAATCCTCCAATCTTGCCAAGTAGCATTTTCGCCTATATGGTGAACAAATCGCGAGCCATGGAACATTCGTTGCGGGTTAAACTGTGCATTTGGAAGCGTCATTTGAGAATCTATTTTAGTGATATGCTCAGCTGGCACACCTATTTCGAGTACTTGTAAATCATCGCCAGATTCAAGTACGCGATGGCGAATTTCTGGAGGCTGAATAACACAATCGCCCGGGCGCATAATGATAGGTTCTCCTTGATCTTCATAAACCACTTTTACCCAACCGCGATAACAGAAAATTAATTGAAACCCTACTTCGTGATAATGCACCATGTCTGGCACAAGACCCGCGGTAGGTATATGTATATGTGAAGCTATAATTGCATCCCCTAGACGGCTGGGAATAAGATCGCGATAACGCATACCTGCACGCCCAATACCCCAGCTACCTTTATCAGCTAAACGGCACACTGAAAACTCATGTTCTGTCGCGGGTTGTATAAGAGGAGGGTTAGCATCCACAAGGCTAATTATAGTGCCATTAGGCGCAGTTAATGAACATTGCTCTAAATCCAGCAGTGTAAAATCATTAACTGTTAGCGTGATAGATCCTGGAATATTGAGAGATTTAACATTCAACTCTATACGTAAACCATAACCAAATAGCTGTGCTATTGCCGGATTATCTGCAGGGTATATCGTCTCTAATTGAAAACCTAACTGCTTAGTAAAGAACCGGATATCTGCTACGAGATCACTACTGGGTAATTGTATATTGGCATTTACGATCTGCGCTAAATTTAGTGCTGCTTTACTCAAAATCATCACTCCTGCTAATTATGCTTCTTTGATAAAAGCTCATTGGTTACAAACTTAATTTGAAACTTTTTATTTTGAAACGTCGAATTACGAAAACCAACAGTAACTTCGTACACTTCAATCAAGCTTCAAATAATGAGCCCAGTATTTTTATTATGTGTTCAAAGTAAAAATTTTTACTATAAATCATGCTTTTTTCTTGAAGCTGCTATTAGCAAAATTTTAGCTAAACATTAATTCTCAGCACGTGTATTCACCACTAAAATCTGACTCTCTTCAGCCTGCACATTGACGTAGGTGTGGGCCATAGCAGCATCGAAATAAAGGCAATCGCCTGTTGCTAATCGTTGCGGCTTATAGCTTTGAGTGTGCAGCTCTATCTCGCCACTAAGTACATAAAGAAACTCTTCTCCATCATGCGCTTGCAACCCTCCAGCCTGTTCGATATTTTGCGCACTAATAAGATTGAGTACGGGTAACATTTTTTTATCTTGTAATTCAGTGCACAGCAAAGCAGAACTAAAGTGCTGTAACTTCATGTATTCTCTTTCTTGTAGCAAGCCTACCGCTCGGGACCCCACTAGCATTTCTTGTTTGAGTGGTGTAAAAAAAGCGCCGATATCGACGCCTAGAGCATCAGCTAGTGCATACAAATGCTGAGTAGATAGAGAGGTTTGCTCGTTCTCTAATCGTGAAAGTGTTGCTTCTGATATAGCAGTGAGAGCAGCCAATTCAGTCAAAGAAAGCTTGTTCGCTAGACGAAGGGATCGCAAGCGTTGCCCAATTTTTAATTGTCGATATTTTTTCGATATTTCACTGTTAAACTTTTCTGACACTTATCTAACCTCACATTAAAACATAGATATTAATTTATGCGCTTTAAGTGCATTTTAAACCTACTATCCTTCCCGAGTTCTAATCAACGATAGAACTTATACACAATATAACTACTTACAGCCTTGCAATTTTAACTGTATTAGATCTTTACATAACATACGTGCTTGTTAGTTTTTATCCACCAGCAAAAAACCACTATTGATGATATAAAGCTAAACACACTCCATAAATATTAACGTGATAGTTCTATTTTTTACTGCGTTTCAGCATTAAATTTCACTGTGAAAATAATACAATATTGAAATTATATCCACATTAATTTCATATATGAAATATATTATTTCATTCAACAGCTTTCAAAACAGACACTGAATAATACACAAGACACTGTTTTTTAATGATTTTATTACCAAAAAAAGCATAAAACAAATTATTTAGTTGCTATTTTATACTTAAAACAAATGTGCTAGTCTTAAGTTATAGAATAATTCAAACTCATCATTCTGATTGACTAACTAAAATGAATTTACTTTCGTTTTGCAGGCGACGCATAATTTAAATAACAATAAAAAATCCAAGGTGGCACAGTTCAATGGTTGAAGTTAGCGATACATATCGTCCCCCAATTATCAGCAGTAATATGCCACTGGCACATTGGTATGACTCTCCTAAAGAGTGGATTTTCTTAGATGCTAATTCTGTAGGACCAGTGCCAGCAACCGCTGAGAAAAAAGCACTAAATATGATAAAAGACTGGGCCAACATTCGTAGTATGGGTTGGGAAGATGAGGATTGGATCGTTAAGCCAAATCTATTGGGAAATATGTTAGCCCCGCTAATTGGAGCCGCTGAAAATGAAGTTATTGTCTGTGATAATACCACCACGAATCTTTTTAAAGCGATGGGACATGCGCTGGCCATTAATCATAATAGACATAAAGTACTCACTCATCGTGACAATTTTCCAACTGATCATCATGTATTACAAGGATTGGCACAAAGTCGAGAAAGACCACTTGAAATAGTTTATGTCACCACTATGAAACAAGCGATCGAAGCACTTGAATCCTCAACAGAGCAGTTTGCTTTTTGCACTTTTAGCCACGTTGATTATAAGTACTCGCAGCGCTGGGATATGCAATTGGTCAACCAAGCTGCTCAAAAAAATGGCGCTTTAAACATATGGGATGTCTCTCATTCAGCGGGAACGATCCCGATTGATGTAAAAGACAGCGATGCTGATTACCTAGTTGGATGCGGCTATAAATACTTGAGTTTAGGACCTGGCGGCCCAGCTTTCCTTTACGTAAAACCCTCATTAATCACAAAGGCTTGGCCAGCAATGTGTGGCTGGATGGGCCATGAAAAAATAGCTGATTTCTCGGACACTTTTATCCCAAGCTCAACCATTAATCGTTTTGCGACCTCAACTCAAACCGTTGCAGCCAACCAATTAGCGAGCTGCGCGGCTGAAATTTTTATTCGTTGTGACAGCAATGATATTTGGGCTCATCATCGACTTTTATCAACACATTTAGTCACAGGCTTACAAAAACTAAAGTACCTAGGAGTAGAGCTATTATCTCCTATAGATTACCAACAGCGTGGCGGGCATGTCAGCTTTAGCGTAGCAGAAGGTGCTAGGGTGTGTACTGCTTTAAAACGCGCCAAAGTAGCCGCTTCTTTTCGCCAACCTAACTTTTTGCGCTTTGGTTTAAGTCCTATGACTTTAAGCATCCAAGACATTGATGAAGCCTTACAACGTTTGCAAAATATTTTACTTAATAAAGATTACTGATTTGACTATTGTTTGTGCAGCGCAGCTACATTATGTTTTTTGAGCCCCAACAATAAACTCAAGAGTAATTAATTGTCGATGAATTGATTTTGAATACAAATATTGAAGGTGATTTTTATAGTACTTTCAAACTTGTACTCATTAAAAAACCAACAGTAATTAAACTATAAGGAAAATAATAATGAAAAAAACCTTGATCGCTGCGAGTTTAACGTTACTCGCTTTCAACGCTAGCTTTGCAGTAGCTGATGTAAAAGTCGGTGCTCTAATGGGCATTACGGGACCACTTGCGAACTTCATTCCGCCTATTCTCAATGCTGCTAGATTAGCAGAATCACAAATCAATGCTGCTGGCGGTATCTTAGGTGGGCAACCTTTCAAGCTTGTTGTCGCTGATAGCCAAGCTTCTGCGCAACCTTCTGTGGATGCGGCAAACAAACTAGTAAATATTGAAAATGTTGCTGTGATTGTCGGCGCACTATCATCAGGTGCCACTGTTGCAGCGGCCAATGCTGTTACTATTCCCAATAAAGTAGTGATGATTTCACCGAGTGCTACCGCGCCTTCAATGACCGATACCATTGATAATGACTACCTATATCGCCTAGTACCTAGTGATAACTATCAAGGTAAAGTACTTGCTAAAGCGGTTTTAGAAGAAGGTCTTAAAGCGGTTGCTGTGACTTATGTAAGCAACGATTATGGTGAAGGTATAGCAGAAACGTTCAAAGCAGAATATCAGCGCTTGGGCGGTAAAATTACCGGTTACACTAAACACGAAGATAAAAAGAACTCTTATCGTGGAGAGCTTGCAACACTTGCATCAAAAGGGGGGGATGCTTTAGTCGTTATCGCTTATGCAGCAGGCTCTGGTGCAAAGATTGTTAAGCAATCATTAGAGAACGGTTTCTTTGAGCGCTTTGTAGGCACGGACGGGTTAAGAGATGATATTTTAATCGCACAAGTTGGCGGCGATGCCCTAAAAACATCTTTTTTCACCTCTCCTACTTCTCCTGCAAACAACCCTTTAAAAGATCGTTTGCATAATGATATTACCGCCGCTTTTGGTGAAGGTGCCGGTAAACCTTTCTCTGATCAAGCTTACGACGCCACTATGTTAGCGGCACTCGCTATCGAAAAAGCGGGATCAACTGACCGGGCAGCAATAAAAGATGCATTACGCAAAGTTGCTAACGCACCAGGTGAGATGGTTGGTCCAGGTGAATGGGCAAAAGCTATTGCGTTAATTAAAGCTGGCAAAGAGATTAATTACCAAGGAGCTTCTGGGGAGCATGAGTTCGATGCGAATGGCGATGTTAAAGGCTTTATTGGCAAATATATTGTTGAAAACAATGCTTATAAGCAGCTCAGTATTTATAAGTAAGTCCTTATAAGTTCGCCGCAATAAATTAACAGCGATAAAAAAGTACTCATAATGCTAATAGCCTTAATTATGTCGTTGAAAAGACCTTCGTGATTCAATACATAATTTAGGCTTTTTTAAGTGCTTTAAGTTTAGTTCTTTAGATTTTTTATAAAGCCTATAAAGCTACTCCTTTGAAATCAACATGCAAATGCGCATATATAAGTGATAATCACTCATGATTCAATTTGATCAAATAACTATGCGCTTTGGTGGCTTATACGCAATCAAGCAGTGTAGCTTTGAAATCCCCAGTGGCAAGATCACCGGTTTAATCGGTCCTAACGGCGCCGGCAAAACAACTGCTTTTAATGTAATTGCCGGATTATTAACACCCACTACCGGTAAAATAATTCTCAACGGCGAAGATGTTACCGCCCTTCCCGCTCACAAAAGGCAAGCGAAAGGCTTGAGCCGTACTTTTCAATTAGCGCATGAATTTTCTAGAATGACGGTCTTGGAAAATTTACAAGTCGCTGCTGCTAATAGTATTGGCGAAAATGTTTTTAATGCCATTTTATTTCCCAAACGCTGCCAAGAACAAGAGCAAGCAGCCTTAACTAAGTCACGGGAGATGCTCTCTTTTCTTGAAATCGAGCATATAAAAGATGAGCTAGCAGGCAATGTATCTGGCGGGCAGAAAAAATTATTAGAATTAGGTCGCGCGTTAATGCAAGATCCAAAAATTATTTTATTGGATGAAATTGGTGCAGGGGTTAACCGTACTTTATTGAGTAAAATTGCGGATAAGATAAAACAGTTAAATCAAGAATTCGGTTATACCTTTTGCCTTATTGAACACGATTTAGACTATGTCTCTAAGCTGTGCGATAAGGTTATTGTCATGGCGCAAGGTGAATTACTAATGGCAGGCTCAGTCGATGAAGTACGCAACGATGAAAGAGTAATAGAAGCGTACTTTGGCGGCGGAAAATATCAAGATTCATAACTAACGCCATGGCTAATAGTTTCTATTTAAAATATAACGCTACTACTTCTAAACCACCTCGTTAGAAGCGTTTGTTTCAAGACTATTTTCACTTGTACAAGTTTAATAAAAACCTGCCACAAACCAGTTTAATAGCAAGTTGTGAGGCAGTTTTTAGGAGCAGGAATGACCCAAGATACAAAGATACTTGATGTTCAAAATTTAATTGCCGGATACGGTAAAACCCGCATCTTAGAGCAAGTAAATATTGAAGCTCACCTCAATAAAGTAGCGGTGATTGTAGGCCCAAACGGTGCGGGAAAATCCACTTTACTCAAAGCAGTATTTCGCTTAAACCAATGTTTTTCAGGGGATATCATCTACAATCAGCAGTCAATTATAAATCATGAAACTGATTCGCTGGTGTCTTTAGGAATTGCTTGTGTCCCTCAAACGCAAAATATTTTCCCAAGTTTGAGCGTCATGGAAAACTTAGAAATTGGTACTTATGCGGCCAATAATCCCAACGTCGCCCAAACCCTTGAACATGTACTTGGTTTGTTTCCAGATTTAGCTGCCAAACTAAACCAGCCTGCTGGTGAACTTTCAGGCGGGCAAAGACAAATGGTAGCTATTGGCCGCGCATTAATGAGCAAACCTAAACTACTGTTACTAGATGAACCCACAGCAGGTTTATCTCCCGCGTATTTAGAAGTTATCTTTGATCTCATTTTACAAATCAGAGATACCGGAGTCTCTGTTTTAATGGTTGAACAAAACGCCAAACAAGCACTGCGCATCGCCGATACTGATTACGTGCTAGTAAACGGTGAAAACGCATTTAGTGGCAGCGGTAAAGAGCTGCTGGCCAATGATGAAGTGCGCCGCTCCTTTCTCGGCGGAGGTGCGCCTCAATGATCGATTTTATCAATTACTACTTAATCCCCGGCGTAACGCTAGGCAGCATATATGCTTTAGGCGCTGTGGGTATATCCATGATTTTTGGAATTTTGCGCTTTGCGCATTTCGCTCATGGTGACTTAATGACTGTCGGTGCCTACGCCGCACTAACTACAGTATGGGTAACAGGCTTACCGGCTCTAGCAACAATACCTGTTGCTATTGCCGTGACGTGTATAGTCGCTTTGTTAATGGATAAGTGGTTTTATAAGCCGCTGCGTGCACTGCCGACAATTTATACGGTTATCGCCTCTTTTGGTGTAGCCATGTTATTGCGCTCAAGCATTCAACTTATTTGGGGGACTGATAGCCAAGTGTATTTCACTGGCTTTCAAAAGCCGATGATCTTTTTTGATACATTGCGCATCGCCAGCCGCCATATCCAATTTATTGTTTTTACAGTATTAATAGCGTTTGCACTGCATTACTTTTTGAATAAAACGCGCACTGGAAAATCAATGCGCGCAGTAGCTGATGATCCTGAACTTGCCAGCATTTGCGGCTTAAAAACAGAAACTGTAATACGAGCAACTTGGATTATCGGTGCTGCGCTAACCGCAATAGCCGGTATCTTTGTTGGTTTAGACACCGATGTGCACACCAATTTAGGCTGGAATTTATTATTGCCTATGTTTGCCGCAGCGCTGTTAGGTGGCATAGGTAAACCTATGGGTGCGATGGTTGGTGGCTTAATTATCGGCATCGCCGAAGAGATTTGTACTTATCCGATTTTCGGAGAAAGTTTGATAGAGCCTAGCTACAAAAGCGCCGTCGCCTTTGTATTAATGGTCATTATTTTGATCTTCAGGCCCCAAGGGCTATTTAAAGGGAGACTATTATAATGGAAATGTCAGGGTTATTTTTCTACTTAGTTAGCTTTCTTACTATGGCTGGCATCTACGCAGTTATTTGTATTGCGCTGAATATTCAATGGGGATTTGGCGGGTTATTCAATGCAGGTATTGCAGGATTTTATGCCATAGGTGCCTACACTGCTGCTATTTTAACTTCTGCAAACTCAACTCGCCACGTAGGTGGTTTTGACTTACCAATAATCGTAGGCTTGATTGGCGCGGGTCTGGTTGCTGGTCTTTTAGGCTGGGTAGTTGCCAAAATCTGCATCCGCCTTAAAGCTGATTATCTAGCGATGGCCTCTATTGGTATTGCTGAAATCGTTCGCCTAGCTATCATTAATGAATCTTGGTTAACTAATGGCTCAATTGGCATTTCCCGTATTCCAAGACCCTTAGAGGATATTTTTACAGGGCGCAGCGCTGAAGTCGTGTTCCTTATTTTTATTTGGTTAATGGTGCTACTCACCTACCTTATTGCTGAACGATTGCGTTTTAGCCCTTGGGGACGAGTGATGCGTGCCATTCGAGATAACGAAGATAGTGCCGCTTCTATCGGTAAAGATGTGCAATATTTTCGTACCCAGAGCTTCATAATAGGCGCTATTTTTATGGGGATTGCCGGTGCATTAAGTGCACACTTTTTCAAATATTTCAGCCCAGATGCTACTGAACCTTTGCTCGTCACTTTCTTAGTGTGGGTAATGTTAATTGCAGGCGGTAGTGGCAATAATAAAGGCGCTTTAGCCGGTGCTTTAATTATATGGGCATTATGGTCAATGACCGAATTACTTACCCAACAACTGCCTCCAGAGTGGGCGTCACGCTCGTCCTATTTACGTATGCTGTTAATCGGTTTATTTTTACAGTTAGTATTGCAAAAGTTTCGAACAGGGCTATTTCCCGAAAAAGCATTGAACAGAGATTAATCACCTTTTGCATATCTCCATTAAAGTATACTGACATTAATAATGAGGCTTTTAAATGTGCGACTAAAGTGAGAGGCTGTCACCTTTTAACACACCCATAGATCTATATGTTATACGAGGTTTATAAACTGGTCAGACCACTATTAATAATGCTAGCTATTTCTTGTAAAAAACAGCAGCATTAGCTCGTTAATTTTCTCTAGCTAAAGGATCAAAAATGCTCACTATTAAAAGATTATCTCATGATGAAGCGCGCTTATTAATTGACGGCGCACGCATCAAAGCGCAGCAAATTGGTATACCTATGTGTATAGCCGTGACTGATGAGTCAGGTGTATTGATTGCATTTGAGCGTATGGACGGTGGAAAAACAACCAGTGTCGTTATCGCTCAAGATAAGGCTTTTACAGCTGCAGCTGCGCGCAAAGCCACTCATGATTACAACGCTGCCTGTGTACCTGGTAGTTTAGCTTTTGGTATGCATACAGAGCATGGTGGACGCATTTCAACAGTTGGCGGTGGCTTACCTGTATACGATGGAGATGCTGTCGTTGGCGGCATCGGTTTAAGTTCGGGTACACCACAACAAGACATGGAATGTGCACAAGCAGCAGTAGAGCATTTTGAAAAACACCGTACTGAACTTAACTAACACACCACTGTAATGCCATTAATTTAATGATTAAAAGTAACATTCATCAATGGCATTAATCTAAACATACGACCTCTATTGCTAGTAACTAGTGATATGAGGTTTTCAAATATAGCTCCTAAGATGTTTTCCCTGGCCAGCAAAATTAAACACAACTCAAATTCGAAACCATTCATTTAAGCTATAACAGGTTTTTTCATCCTGTTCCAGAAAATAGCTTTTAGCGTTCAAACACTTACACTTAATACTATTAAGTACCTTCATTCAAAATGATGCAGCAACAAGATACGATTTAGATATAACAACGGTATTATCTAGTTTATAGTGCGTTTAAAGGGATGATGTTTTTACTGACCACTGTCGTTTAAGCTTCTCTATTTATTCTAATAAAAGGGTGTAAACATTGCATTGGATATATTTAGCTTTAGCTATCATTGCGGAAGTTATCGCTACCTCTTATTTAAAAAGTAGCCAGTCTTTTACACAGATCATTCCAACCATTATTTCTATTGTGGGGTATACAGCTTCCGTCTATCTGCTTTCACTTACTTTAGAAACATTAACGATTGGAATTGCCTATGCAATATGGGCGGGCGCTGGTGTAGCTATGATAGCGATTATCGGCTGGGTGATTTTTGGTCAAACATTAGATATAGCCGCGATCGTTGGTATTTTGTGCATCGTTGTTGGTGTGATTATTCTAAATGTTTTTTCCACAAGCGTATCACATTGATAAACCAACATTACTTACAGCTAACACTGTAAAGATAGCATCACATTCACTAGACATTCAGTTTCAAACACTGTAATTTTTTATTTAGCTAGAAAGCTTAAATCCGTACCAAGAAATGTTTATATTAATCTAAGCTTGTATTCAATTTCAGTTTTAGAAATAAGCTATTAAAAGTAAACTGCGAGTTTCAAATCGAAGGCTTGAACGATAGCTCTGTTGACACTTAGTGCCATTACTTTTACAACAGCAATTTAGACCTAGCAGCTATATAGACGTCGCTTTTTATCTACCAGGACTGAAGCCTAAGTACCTGTGCTTCTAATATAAGGAAGACTCAATTCAGTTTTATAAGGAACTGCATATATGTTTGTTTTTGAGCAACTAAAGCAAGCTTACTTAATTGTATCTGCTAAAGATTTTTCGCTTATTAGTATTAATGATAGTGCCCGAAAATTACTACATCTCAAGCATGAAGCTATTAACAGCTCTCAATGGAGTGATGTAATACAACCCGCCATTGAAAGCGCTAGGAGTTCAGATAAGCAAACTCTACTATTTAATGGCTTCTCTTACTGTTTAAGCTGCTCTGAAATTGAATACCAACAACAAAAATTCCTCGCCGTTCATCTTGAATTGATAAAAGAATCGTTAAATAACTCTGATTACTTCTTAAACTTATTAGATACCTTAGGTACTTATGTTTACTGTAAAGATAAGAATTACAATTACACTTATGTAAATCAATTAGTCTGTGAGTTATTCAATAAATCTGCGTCTGAAATTATTGGTAAAAATGATTATGATTTTTTTGGTAAGGAAAGCGGCAAAAAACTCCAGCAAGAGCACGATCGATTAGTTATAGAAGAGGGAAAAGAGACAAAACAAGAAGAATATAACTACTTGCCCCATTTAGGTGAGCACCGCCATTACTTGTCTACCAAAAAACCGCTGTTTAATGAACACGGCCAACCAGATGGTTTGTTTGGTATCTCTATGGATATTAGTGAGCAAAAAAGGCTACAAAAGGAAAATTTTGATAACGAGCAAAAACTATCCACTATATTAGATAATGCTGGTGCCTACATTTTTATCAAAGATAATAAGTGCCGTTTCGTCTACATAAACAAGCGTACAGAAGATTTATTTCAGCTTAAAAGCTCTGAAATCATCGGCAAAAACAACTATGAATTATTAGGTGATAAACAAGGCGAGGAGTTTACGCGCACAGATCAGCAAGTTTTTACCACAGGAAAAAAGCTGACTTGTATCGAAACCTTCAACTTACCTAACTCAACCTTATATTACTGGACAGTAAAGATTCCTCTCTTTAACGAAGATGGGGAGCTAGATCGTTACATTGGCATATCTACTGATATTACTGAACAAAAAGAGTTAGAAAACAATTTAGTCATTGCCAATACTGATTTAAGTAAGAAAGTTGCCGAGATAACCGCTTTAAAAGATGAGCTACAAAAACAAGCTTCGTATGACATTTTAACAAATTTACATAATAGGCGTTATTTCGAGCAATCTATTCAGTTAATTCTTTCCCAAAGAGATGTAAAACCGCTAGTTTTATTAATGCTTGATGTTGATAACTTTAAAAATATAAATGACCAATTTGGCCACTCTGTTGGTGACGAAGTGTTGGTATTCTTAGCTGAAACAATGGCTCGTGAATGTAGGGTAGGAGATCTAGTTTGCCGTTATGGAGGTGAAGAGTTTTTGATTGCATTACCGAAAACTAACATCGAAAACGGTTTTATTAAATCAGAATGGATTAGACAGCAATTTAATGTTGAATCGGCTATAAAATTTCCTAGCTTGCCAGCCCTATCCGTATCCATAGGCGTGGCTGAATTCAACGAAAAAAATGAAAGTTTTAAGCAATTATATCAACAAGCTGATAGAGCTATGTATCAAGCCAAAAATCAGGGTCGAAACTCTAGTGTTATCGCAAAATAGTTTATTCGTACTTAACAGGTTCATGGATTGAGCATTAATCTATTTGCTGTCACTACTATTAGCTAAATATTACTCTCTGTTAGCTTTATCATTGTGATAAAAGAACGATTACTTCCCTTTTTTTGAATTAGCAACATCTCTAGGTTATATAGAAATTAAGTTATTCACAGATAAAGCGCCGCAAACATGCGAGAATTTTATAGCATATTTGAAAGCTGGATATTATCAAACCACTAGCTTTTTCGCATCGTTAATAAACACCATCGTCAATTAGGATCCAAAGTTAAGGTTGAAGAAGTACAAGGAGGCCCTAAATTCAACTCTTAAGGCCATGACCCAAAACGCATGCTACAACCTTTAGTCGATGAAAGTACTGAGACAACCGGTTTAAAACACCTCAAAGGTAGCGCTGCTATGGGCCGTTTCGCTACTAATGAAAGTTACGGTGGTTTCTTTTTTTGTATTGGAAATCAGCCAGAACTAGACGCTGAGGGACAGCGCTTTAGCGATGGCAAAGAACAGCTGCATTTGCACAATTAACCAAAGGAAATACTATATTGCAGCAAATATTTGCCTGTGCTGAAAAAAATGAAATTCTAGAACAGCAAATAACAATTCATCACAGCCCTCAAAAAATAAGCACAACACTAAATAATTACTGATGCAAATTTTTATAATTGGCGATTGTAACTGATTACTAAGATCGGCTATTTAAAGCGCCTAATAGATCACAGTAATCATGGTTACAATAAATTAGCAGGTTATTGCAGCAGCTCTTTAAGCTCTCTATTCCTTTAACCTTTTGCCTTCAATTTCTTTAAAGCATTCCAGGGTTTGGCACATCTTGAGCAGCAACTCTTAACGCATCCTCTAAAGAAATACTGCCATCAAACAAAGCACGCCCAATAACTGCACCAGCAATATTTGGTAATAGCTGTAAGCGCGAAATATCATCTAAACTTTTTACAGTACCACTAGAGATAACAGGAATACGTAATTCACTCGCAATTTCTGTAGTCGTCGCCAAAGTCGCCTCTGGATGACTATTATCATAGTTGATATCGGTATAAATTAAAGCACTAATTCCTGATTCTTGTAAGCTCCTTCCCACCTCAAGTGCAGAGAAAACAGTTGCTTCACGCCAACCATTGATCATCACTTGGCCGTCTTTTTCATCAATACTTGCCACTATCTTACCTGGATAATGCGAGCATACTTCTTGTAAAAAATGGCGATCCATCACTGCAGCGGTGCCTATTACAATGCGATTAGCACCGCGATCAAGCCACCATGCTGCGGAAGTCATGGTGCGAATACCACCACTGACCTGTACAGGAACATCTACTTTATTAATGATGTCACAAATAACATCGCCGTTATGCTGGCCTCCTTGTAAGACCCCGTCTAAATCGACAATGTTTAAAATAGTGGCACCTTGTTCTACAAAATTTAAAGCTGCTTGTAGAGGACTAATATCATAACGCACTGGTTGTTCAAATTGCCCGTAATGCAAATTGACACATTGACCTTCCATTATTTCTATATCGGGAAAAATCATCATATCCAAAACTCCTTGTGTACTAACACGTTGGCACACATCACTAAATTATTACCTCTTTATAACCAAGATTAACAAACCGTACAATTACCGCACGCGCAGAAACAAGGTAAATAATATGCTAGATAGTAATGATGAATGCTAAATTATAAAAATTTGTACCCCTATAAATAAACATGCCCCACTATGTATTGCAAGTAATAAGCCAAAAGCTTTCGCTATGAGGCACGTACTACGTATAAATGAAACCTATTAGTTGAAACCTCGTAAAAGGCTTTATCCAGTGTTAAGGCAGTTGAGCGCTCACTGATTATCTTCAATATTTTCGCCATAAGGTATTAGCGCAAGTCAAACCAATTGCGCAACTGTAGATGCTATGTGTAAGCGAAGAAAAGGAGGTGTAGATGACATTAGCAGATGGAAGTGTTTAACTCAAAGTGTTCGCTACAACCTGTTTGGTAGTAGCGAAGGAATATGCTTTAGAAATTATAACTACTCAATATTCTTTACTCTTCTAATAGTATCAACAGCGATAATAAACTCTTCGTCAGTTGGTACTACATAAGCTTGCAGCGCACTATTTTCCGTTGATATTAATCGATATTCCACATCTTTTAATCCAGCATCGTTAGCTTTTACATCCAACTCTAAGCCCAATGCAACGAGTGGCTCACAAATACGCTGGCGTATTTCAGCCGAATTTTCACCGATACCGCCAGTGAAAACAATGGCATCAACATTACCTGCGGCTTCTACGTAGTAAGCGGCGATATATTTGCGCACATTTCGACAAAAAATATCGATTGCTAATTTAGCCCTTCTATCGTTGTACTCTTTCGCTTCATCGAGCAACTCTCGCATATCAGAGGTTAATCCTGAAATACCTAGTAACCCTGAGCGCTTATTAAGCAGGCTGTCAATATCATCAAAACTTAGCCCTTCTTTAAGGTGTAGATAATGTAAAATAGATGCATCTACATCGCCTGAACGCGTGCCCATCACTAATCCATCTAGCGGTGTAAAACCCATCGATGTATCAATAGACTTACCCGCTTGAATAGAACAAGCAGAGCAACCATTGCCTAAGTGCAATGAAATTATGTTTACTTGCTCACGGGGGATGTTATTAATTTTTCGGTGCTTATAAGCGATGTAGCGATGTGAATTACCATGAAAACCATAACGTCTAATTTTATAACGTCGGTAATATTGATAAGGCAGGCCATATAAATATGCTTGTTCTGGCAGCGTTGCATGAAATGCGGTATCAAACACCGCCACCTGAGGAATTTTTGTACCTAATAATGCTGTTGCCGCTTCTATACCTTGCAAGTTTGCAGGATTATGTAATGGAGCTAATTCCATGCAATCTTCGATGCCTGCTTTTACCTCAGCATCAATCAAAATAGATTTAGCGAAACGCTCACCACCGTGCACAACTCTGTGGCCGACTGCTTCGATATCGGCATAACTTTGAATACCTTCCACTTTTGCAGCAGGAGAGATTAACCAGCGCAACACATGATCTATTGCCGCTTGGTGATCTTTTAAAGCAATACTTTGACGAACTTTAGGCTGGCCACTCACATTAAAAGTGAGCTGCGAGTAACTACCGATACTTTCAACTAATCCTTTAACTAGATACTGAGCATCGCACTCGCCGCTATCTGTTACTATTACATTTATCACTTGAAACTTTAACGAAGAAGAACCACTATTTAATACCAATATTTTCATAAATAACCTTGTGAAGCTAAAGTTTACTTGCAAGTGTGTTGGAGGCTGTCCGAGAACAGACTGATCTACCGCGAACGAGTCTATTTGGCCAAATTTAATGTTCATTTTCGTTAATTAGAACAACTATTCGCCGCAAATAAACCCTATATTTTGACTCAAATAGCCAAACTCTCGCTGCGATCGTAGTTCTCACACAGCCGCCTAGTGTAACATTCATCCCTAAACAGACTAAAATAAACAACTTACTGATGAATAGTTTGTAAAGCGCTACTTGTCATCCGAAGAGCGTTTGAGCATCGATAATACCTCATAACACGCCCCCATAGTGTGATAATCTGTTTTTCCAGCTGGGCTTTTTAGATTGTCATATTTAGTATTATCACCTTTTAATATTCGATACCAAGCGCCTTGTTGATGATCTATCATATGAGTCCAACTGTACTGCCATATTTTAGTGTAAATTTGCTGATACTTATCGCGCAGTTGCGCCGTTTGTACGCGCTCACATAACAGTGCTGCCGCAGCAAATGATTCAGCTTGTACCCAAAAATATTTATCGTCATCACAAACACTACCATCTGGCGCAAAACCATAATTGATACCACCCTGTTCACTATCCCAAGATAAGTCTAGTGCCATATCAAATAAATGCTGTGCTTTGGGTAGTAACCAAGATGTAGGGCGATATCGATCCAAAATAAGCAACAGCTTAGCCCACTCTGTAAAATGACCTGGCTGAAACCCCCAAGGCCTAAACAAGTTTTTCGGATCATCCAAATTGTAAGCCCAATCGATTTGCCAATCACTAGTGTAATGTTCCCAAATACGATTATCTGCCAGCGCACTTTGGCGAACACAAATGCCTTGCGCCAACTGCATAGCTCGATCCAAATAATATGGTTCTGCCGTTGCTTCAAATGCAGCAATCATCCCCTCACAGCTATGCATATTGGCATTTTGCCCACGATAGTCACTTAGCTCTAACCAATCTGCACTACGTTCATCAGCATATAATTGCGCGTTTTGATCCCAAAAATGCTGCTCCATTAACTCATAGGTTTCTGCTATATACGCTTTACAGCTTGTTACGCCTGCTTTTAAAGCAGTGCTATAGGCAAGCATTACAAAAGCTAAACCATAGCAATGATTGGTACCGTCGCTAACTACACCTTCTTCTAATTGCCAGGCATACCCCTTTGTCAGCGGGTTTAAATGCACATTGCGTAAAAAATCTAAACCGTGCTGCACTGCTAATAAATACTGCTTTTTCAACTCTGCTTGCTCAGTATTAATGGCGGCCATGGCATAATTAAAAATAAAGCGAGTGCTACTCACTAAATGGCGGCTACTACTGTTGTAGATACTGCCGTCATCACGAAAATAATGAAAAAAACCACCTTTCTTATCTATGCAATGAGGATGATAAAAAGCCATCGTTTTATCGATATGCTGGTTTAAAAAAGTAACATCAAAATAATTATTATTAGCGTGCACTAAAGGTTCTAGGATGGCAGAAGAACCTGGGATGAAGGGCATTGGTTAACTCCTAAAAAGTTATAAATAGATTAGGCAACTCTCTAGGAGGCTGTCCGAGAAATACTTTTGTAAAAACTTCAAAATAAAATATATTAAAAAGAGCACCGCTAGAGAAGGTAAAAATGTTTTAAAAACAACCCTATGTTTATTTTTAGAAAGGGCTAATTATTTACTAGTTTAAACGCAGTAGTTTTATACTTCAATGAAGTTGATTTATTATTATAAATTTTACCTGTCACACTAATTTGCTAAAATCTTGCTCGTTTCGGTGTTAAACTCATTTTTATAGTACTAATAGATTTCAGCTAAACTACTGCAATTTGCTCTCCGATTTTACGCTAACAACACAACGTTTCTTTTTTGTTTTATAGGTCAAATCCATGTTCAACTTTTTTGAAAGCTTAATAACCCCTTTTCCTGATGACACCAAAGAGCAACCGCCTAATAGCTTGCTGGCTTTTTTTCGTCACTATGCAAAAGGTATGGAAAAGTATTTAATTCTCATGGCACTGATGACTACTGGCTTAGCCATCGCTGAAGTCTACTTATTTAGTTTTATGGGAGATTTGGTGGATTGGTTAAGTACTAAACCTAATCTACTCTCATTAAAAGAGCGCAGCGGCCATTTAATCAGCATGGGGTTACTAGTACTGGTTGGCATGCCTATTTTGATGTTCTTACATACCGCTTTAGTTCACCAAACTATTTTGGGAAATTACCCAATGGCGATACGCTGGAGCATGCATCGCTATTTACTCAAGCAAAGCATGGCTTTCTATCAAGATGATTTTGCAGGAAGATTAGCCACCAAAGTTATGCAAACTTCGCTCGCAATTCGCGAAGCATCCACTAAATTGCTAGATGTATTTGTCTATATCATCGTTTATTTTACCTCTTTATTATTTTTAATAGCCCAAGGCGACACGCTTTATTTAATTCCTTTACTGTTTTGGTTAGCCATATTTATTACCCTGCAAATGCACTTTATTCCTAAACTTAAGCAGATTTCTACTTCACAAGCGGATGCTAGAGCTGATATGACAGGCTGTGTTGTAGATAGTTATACCAACATCGCCACTGTTAAATTGTTCTCTCATACACAGCGTGAGGAAGATTACGCGCAAACCAGCATGCAAAGGTTTCTTGATACTGTACACCTGCAAATGCGCTTGGTGACAAAACTGGATTTCTTGGTTGAATACAACAACCTTATTTTGATTTTCAACATCTGTGGCATGTCTATTTTTCTGTGGCTACAAGGCAGCGTCAGCGCCGGCGCAATAGCGATTGCTGTGAGTTTATCACTGCGCTTAAACGGCATGTCGCAATGGGTGATGTGGGAGCTAAGCTCATTGTTTGAAAACATAGGTACGGTTATTGATGGGATGAGCAGTTTATCAAAGCCACTATCCGTTGAAGATGAACCGCAGGCGAAGCCTTTAATTGTGACTCACGGCAAGATTGAGTTTAACCAAGTTAATTTCAATTTTGGCAAGCAATTGCCTTTAATCGAAAATTTAAATATCACTATTAAAGCCGGTGAAAAAGTAGGTTTAGTGGGCCGCTCTGGCGCTGGAAAATCGACTCTAATTAACCTTTTGATGCGCTTTTACGATATTCAATCAGGCTGCATATCAATCGATGGAATCGATATTAAATCTATTAGTCAAGAGAGCTTACGCTCTAACATTGGTATGGTTACTCAAGATACTTCGCTGTTACATCGCAGTGTTAAAGACAATATTATTTATGGGCGTCCGGATGCTAGCGAAGCACAAATGCATCAAGCTTGTATGCAAGCGCAAGCCCATGAGTTTATCTTAGCACTTAATGATCCCGATGGTGGCTCTGGTTATCAAGCCCAAGTTGGCGAGCGCGGTGTTAAACTTTCTGGCGGACAGCGCCAGCGCATAGCTATCGCGCGAGTTTTATTAAAAGATGCACCTATACTATTATTAGATGAAGCAACCTCAGCGCTGGATTCCGAAGTAGAAGCTGCTATCCAGCAACATTTAGCACTATTGATGCAGAACAAAACAGTGATTGCGATCGCTCACCGCCTTTCTACTATTGCTGCAATGGATCGCTTAATTGTTATTGATCAAGGTAAAATTATTGAGCAAGGCAGTCATAGTGAGCTTTTAGCTCGCAATGGCGTATATGCACAACTTTGGGCGCATCAAAGTGGTGATTTTTTAGGTGAATAGCCCTCGGTAATTTTAACCATTTAGCTCTACTTGCTTGCGCTCTTCGCGTGGATTTATATGGTAAAAGTTTTTATAAGCGGTGCTGAAATAAGAAGCGCTTGAAAAGCCACAACACAAGCCTATTTGTAAGATGGTTTTATCGCTTTGACGCAGTAATTTACGGGCGTGTGTTAAACGCAATTCAATATAGTATTTAGCCGGTACATTATGTAAATACTTTTTGAAGAGCCGCTCTAAATGACGCCTTGAAAGCTTAACATGATGGGCTAAATCATCAGTGCTTAAAGGCTCTTCGATATTCGCTTCCATCAAAGTTACCGCTTCAATCAATTTTGGCTGATTTGCACTAATGCGTGATTTAATCGGAATACGTTGTTGATCATCGCTGCCACGAATGCGTTCACAAACAAATTGCTCAGAAATAGCCGCTGCTAAATCCATATTTTGTTGAACGCCAATTAAAAACAACATCATGTCCATAGACGCCGTTCCCCCACTACAAGTGTAACGTGGGCCGTCTATTTCAAACAAACGGCTACTCACCTGTGTTCTAGGAAACTCCTGCTTTAGGTTTTCTATATGCCACCAGTGAATAGTCGCACGATAGTTATCTAACAAACCTGCCACCGCTAATATATAAGATCCAGTGCCGATGCCACCTATTTTCATCGAGCTAGTGCTTTGCCTTTTTAGCCAATCAATAACCGCTTCATTTCCGGTGCGCGCAATTGGGCTAGCACCACACACAAAAACTGCATCCAAATAGGGCAAACCTTTCAAGCTGTGATCAACTTGTATTGGTACGCCACTACTACTCGTAACAGGCTTGCCATCATGGGAAATTAACGCAGTTGAGTAACAACTTTGTTCACTGATCCAATTCGCCATTCGCAGTGGCTCAATAGCCGATGAAAAAGCAATTAATGAAAAGTTAGGCAACAGCAGAAAACCGTAGCGTAATTCCTTGTTTGTCATATTTTCTGTTTGTTGCATAGAGAAACTCTAATTTAGCGTCATATTTTAAATTAACGACATCATATTAATCGTATTACGGGGAATACTTTAAACTAATTTTAGATAAATGACATTTTTTACCAAGTAAATGTCGCTATAGCTAAACTAGTGCTCTAGCTTTCACTCTTAGAGAAGCTCATAATTAATCTATCGAAATTGAGCTTTAGCCCTTTTACTAAAAGAGCTGCTTTACAATTAAACTAATGAAATTTTATAGATATTAACCAAGATAGATAACATATAGATTATCAATTTTTTAAGGACTCCAACATGAACAAGCAAAGTGTTAATCGGGCAGTATTTGATGAAGTAATGGTACCTAACTACAATCCTCAACAGATGGTACCTGTACGCGGTAGCGGATCACGTGTTTGGGATCAAGAAGACAATGAGTATATCGATTTTGCAGGTGGCATAGCTGTTACTGCACTAGGTCACTCTCACCCTGCACTTGTTAGTGCTTTAAAAGAGCAAGCTGATAAGTTATGGCATTTATCAAATACTTTTACCAATGAGCCGGCACTGCGTTTAGCGCAAAAATTATGTGCTGCTACATTTGCTGACAAAGTATTCTTTTGTAACTCAGGTACTGAAGCGAACGAAGCCGCTTTTAAACTAGCACGTAAATACAGTTACGATAATGTTGGCCCACAAAAGCACGAAATCATCTCTTTTGAGCAATCTTTTCACGGACGTTCACTGTTCACCGTATCGGTTGGTGGCCAAAAGAAGTATCGCGAAGGTTTTGAGCCTGTTCCCGCTGGCATCACACACTTACCTTTTAACGATATCGCAGCGCTTAAAGCCGCTATTTCTGAGCGCACTTGTGCCGTGGTACTTGAGCCAATTCAAGGTGAAGGCGGTGTTATCAACGCCGATGTAGAATTCGTAAAGGCTGCACGTGAGTTATGTGATGAACATAATGCTTTATTAATTTTTGATGAAGTACAAACTGGCGCTGGCCGCACTGGCAGCTTCTTTGCTTACGAGCAATTAGGCGTTACTCCAGATATTTTGACTTCAGCTAAATCACTTGGTGGCGGCTTTCCAATTGGTGCCATGCTAACTACCGACAAATGTGCAAACAGCTTGAACTTCGGCACACATGGCAGCACTTACGGTGGCAACCCACTAGCCTGTGCCGTTGCAGAAGTTGTGGTTGATCATATCAACCAACCGCAATTACTCGCAGGGGTTACGACTAAGCGTCAGTTATTTATTGACGGTTTGGAAGCTATCAATGCTAAACATGGTATTTTTCAAGATACTCGTGGCTTAGGTTTACTTATCGGTGTTGAACTTACTGAGCAATGGCACGGTAAAGCAGCATTGTTTTTAGCCGCTGCGCGTGAGCAAGGTTTAATGATGCTTGTTGCTGGCCCTAAAGTTTTACGTATGGCGCCTTCTCTTATCATTCCCGATGAAGATATTAAGCTAGGTTTAGAAAAGTTGGATGCGGCTATTAGCCAAGTTATTGCACAGCAAAGCGCTTAATAGCGCTGCTAATAATTAGTGTCCATTGGATGCTAATTATTGATATGCACTTTTTACGCAGTGCTTTTTACAACTAGTTTTACCAGCTTAATTAATTACGAACCAGTTAGGGCGCTTATTTTGGTAAGCTGCCCTTTTTTATATCTACTCTTTAATAGAGCAGGTATTGCATTAAACGAACTTATTTAAAGCTAATTTTCATCGTTCAACAGCCCTATTTAAGTTAATGGTAGCGAGGACAGTAAAATGTCAATGGATACAAATACAGATTTTTCCCCTTGGTTGGATTGGATCGATGATGATTACCAGCAAATGCTCGATCGAACCATTGAACTTTCGCATATAAATTCTGGTAGCTTCAATCCAGAAGGTGTTAACAAAGTTGCAGATAAGCTCATTGAATACGCTAATGTGCTCGCCGCTAAAGTCGAAATTTTACCCGTCGCACCTTTTAAGCAAATAGACACTAAAGGCCAAGAGCAGTTTTCTGCTATGGGTAATGCGGTAAGGTTAACTAAACGTCCCGATGCCCCGTTACAAATTTTCTTTTGTGGTCATTTAGACACGGTGTTTGCGGTAGATTCAAATTTTCAAACCACTACATGGTTAGACGATGAAACTTTGAATGGCCCAGGGGTTGCCGATCTAAAAGGTGGCTTAATTGTAATGTTAAAAGCCATTGAAGCACTAGAGCGCAGCCCATTCGCAGATAAAATTGGCTGGGAAATCCTGTTTAATCCAGATGAAGAAATTGGCTCACAAGGTTCCGCAGGTTTTATTGCACAAGCTGCTAAACGTGTTGATCTAGGCCTAATTTATGAGCCAAGCTTTGCCGATGGCAACTTTGCAGGTGCCCGCAAAGGCAGTGGTAACTTTAGTATAATTACGCGCGGAAAACCTGCACATGCTGGTCGTGAGCATCATTTAGGGCGTAATGCAATTAGAGCAATGTGTGACTTTATTAGCCGTTTAGATGACTTAAATGGCCAGCGCACTGGTGTTACGATTAACCCTGCACTGATTGAAGGTGGCGGCGCTAATAACGTGGTACCTGATTTATGCTTATCGCGCTTTAATATTCGCCTTGAACAACCTGCTGATGAGCAGTGGTGTTTAGATAATATCCAAATTATTTTAGATGATATTAACCAACGTGACGGTATTTCAATTGAAATGCATGGCCAGTTTGGACGCAAACCTAAAGTATTAACGCCCGCTAATGAAAAATTATTTGAACTGGCTCGCGAATGTGGCATGCAGTTAGGTTTAGATCTTGCTTGGCTGCCGACTGGCGGATGTTGCGATGGGAATAACCTAGCAGAAGCGGGTATCCCCAATATTGACACTTTAGGTGTACAAGGCGGTAAAATTCACTCATCTGATGAATACGTTTTAGTAAAGAGCTTGCCTGTGCGTGCAAAACTCAGTGCATTGTTGCTATTAAAACTAGCCACCAGTGAAGACTTAAGCTGGTTGAAAGATACGGCTGCTACATAAATGCTAGTTTTTCGTGCTGTCTGCTTTGCCGATTTACCTGCTATTGAACATCTAGCGATTATCGCTGGCAGCAGCATGACCACCTTACCTAATAATAGAGACCATTTAGCTGAACTGATTAATTCCACCAAAAAATCGTTACAGCAAAATGTCAAAAAAGCGGCCCAGCAAAGCTATCATTTTGTGTTACAAGACACTGATACAAAAGAAATTATTGGCATATGTGGCATAGAAGCAAATGTGGGTTTCAGCGCGCCCTTTTATAGTTATTGTTGTGATAAATTAGAGCACCATTGTGCGCCGCTGCAAATCCAAAACACTATTGACACACTGCGTTTAAGCCAAGATTATGAAGGCTCTTCGCGCTTGTGTACCTTTTTTATCGCTGATAAAAACTATGCAGATGCTAGTTTCGCGCTGCCTTTATTATCCTTACCAAGGTTAATGTTTATTGGTCAACACCCGCAGCGTTTTATGCAAAAAATCATGCTGGAATTACAAGGTATTATCGATAGTAATAAGCAATCGCCTTTTTGGCAGGCGCTCGGTCAGCATTTTTTTAGTATGGATTTTCACAAAGCCAATTACTTAACTGGGATTAATGCCAAAGGCTTTATTGCCGACTTAATGCCCCAATACCCAGTGTATGTCCCGTTACTTGCCAATAGCGCTCAACAAGTGATTGGCAAAGTTCGTCCAGACTTGCAAAAAGTTGCAACGCTTTTAAAAAGCGAAGGTTTTAGCTTTAACAATTATGTCAGTATTTTTGATGGAGGTCCGACATTAGAAGCAGCTGTTAATGATCTCAAAACGGTTAAGCTGCAATTTAGTACGCCAGCGATTATCCAAGAAACGACGCAAGAAACCGCGAGTTCAGATCGACAAGAAAACCTACGAATAGGCTTACAAGAAGTTTTAATTAGTAATAATGCACTGAGTGATTATCGCTGCATTTACGCGAAAATAAACATACAAGCAGTGAGTTTAACTCCCCAACAAAGTCACGCACTCAAAGTGACAGCCGGTGATACTTTATATGTATTGCCTCTTTCTACTTATTAATAAGGATCGGAGAAATAATTATGATGGTCATACGCCCTATTGAAGCTAAAGATGGTGAAGCGCTGGCTGAATTGGCCAAGATCACCGGCCCAGGTTTCACTTCTTTACAAGATAACTCAGCAGTTATTGAACAAAAAATGGTCAATGCGCTCGCTGCATTTAAGCAAACAAATACTGATGGCGAATCATTATTTCTATTTGTATTAGAAGACACCCAAACGCAAGTGATAGCTGGTATCTGTGCTATAGAAGCGGCCGTAGGTTTATCTGAGCCTTGGTATAACTATCGTATTGGTACATTGGTACATGCATCTAAAGAACTGAGTGTTTATAACCAAATGCAAACACTCACCATTAGTAACGACCACACTGGTTACTCTGAGCTTTGTACACTTTTTTTACATCCTGATTATCGTCATTCTAAAAATGGTCACTTGCTATCTAAGTCGCGACTTATGTTTATCGCTGAGTTTCCACAGTTATTCAATCAAAAGCTCGTAGCTGAAATGCGCGGTTATTCCGACAGCAATGGTATCTCACCGTTCTGGGAAGGTTTAGGTAAGCACTTTTTCTCAATTGACTTTACAACGGCCGATAAAATGTCTTCTGTCGATAAAGCTTTTATTGCAGAGCTAATGCCCAAGTACACTTTATACAGCGAACTACTACCTAAAAGCGCCAGAGACGTTATTGCTCATACTCACGAAAACACGATCCCAGCTCGCAAGTTACTTGAACGTGAAGGGATGCGCTTTGCAGGCTATATTGATATCTTTGATGCAGGCCCAACGCTAGAGGCGAACGTTGAAGATATTAGAGCGATAAAAGATAGCCGCTACGTGAAAGTTAAAATAGCTGAGAATGACGACGACAGCTGCGCTGATGATAGCTTGTTTTTGATCAGCAGCCTTGAATTCGAAAACTTTCGCTGCGTCATGAGCGCAGTGCAAGACATGACCAACAACTTAATCACCATTTCCTCTGCTACTGCCCAAGCGCTGAATATCAGTAATGGCAGTACTGTACGTATTGTTCCACTTACAGCACATAAAAGGTAACCGATATGACTCATTCATTATTTATTGACGGCACGTGGATTGAAGGAAAAGGCGCAGCACTTACCTCTTTTGACCCAGCCACGGGCAATGTTTTTTGGCAAGGTAATTGCGCTTCACCTGCACAAGTAGAATTGGCAATCGCCGCTGCACGCAAAGCTGCACCTAGCTGGGCACAAACCAGTTTAGAAGAGCGTTCTACCATAGTAAAACGCTTTGGCGAGCTATTAGTAGAAAACAAAGAAGCGTTAGCTAAACTTATTGCTCAAGAAACTGGCAAGCCATTTTGGGAAACTAAAACAGAAGCTGGCGCAATGGCGGGTAAAATCGCAATTTCATTGAAAGCTAACACTGAGCGTACCGGCGAAACAAGCACTGACATGGGCGCAACAAGAAGCACTTTGCGTCATAAGCCGCACGGCGTAGTTGCTATTTTTGGTCCTTACAATTTCCCTGGCCACTTGCCAAACGGCCACATAGTGCCTGCAATCATAGCCGGTAACACTGTTTTATTTAAACCAAGCGAACTTACTCCAAAAGTGGGTATGTATATGGTGGAACTTTGGCAGCAAGCAGGATTACCTAACGGGGTTTTAAACCTTTTGCAAGGCGAAAAAGAAACCGGCATCGCTTTGGCGGGTAGCGCTGAAATCGACGGCCTATTCTTTACTGGCAGCTCTAACACTGGCAACTTGTTACATCGCCAATTTGCGGGGCAGCCTGGTAAGATTCTAGCGCTAGAAATGGGCGGTAATAACCCATTAATTATTGGCGAAATTAGTGATATTCGCGCCGCGGTTAACGAAACAATTCAATCCGCTTATATTACAACCGGCCAGCGCTGTGTCTGCGCTAGACGTTTATTCGTGCCAAATAATAGCAGCGGCGATACCTTTTTAAGCGCACTGACTGATGCCGTGAAAAACATTGTCGTGGGTGAGCAATTTGCCGAACCAGCACCTTTTATGGGCAGTTTAATATCTGAACAAGCAGCTGATAATATGGTAATTGCTCAGCAACAGCTGCTAGATTTAGGTGGCCAAGCCATTGTCAGCTTAGAAAAACTAAAAGCAGGCACCGGCTTTGTTAGCCCTGGATTAATTGATGTGACTAGCATTGATGCTTTACCAGATGAAGAACATTTCGGTCCGTTATTACAAGTTATTCGCTATGATGATTTTGATCAAGCCATCATCGGTGCTAATAACACCCGTTTTGGTTTAGCAGCGGGTCTATTTAGTGATAGCAAAGAACAGTACAATAATTTTTACCATCACATTAGAGCGGGTATTGTTAATTGGAATAAGCAAACGACGGGGGCTAGTTCAGCGGCTCCCTTTGGAGGTGTAGGCGCTAGTGGTAACCATCGAGCAAGTGCTTATTATGCTGCTGACTATTGCGCATACCCTGTTGCTGGCATGGAAACTGATACTTTAGTGATGCCTGCTACTTTAGCACCGGGCTTAACATTGTAATCTAGACGGTAATTTAGAACATAATTTAAAAACAAAAAACCCGGCTATTTAGCTGGGATTAAATGCAAGGGTTCAGCTTACACTGGACTCTCATTTTATTAATTACATAGTAGCCTTTAGTCCGCCATTTTTTGTACCTAATGCTTATGAAATTGCCACTAAATGTTACCAAAGGAGTTATCTATGAAAGCGGTTGAAGCTAACTTTGACGGTTTAGTCGGACCTACCCACAATTATGCGGGTTTATCTTTTGGCAATGTTGCCTCGCAAAATAACCAAGCAAACCTTGCCAATCCTAGAAAAGCGGCGTTACAAGGTTTAACAAAAATGAAAGCGCTAGCGGATATGGGTTTAGTACAAGGTGTATTAGCACCTCAAGAACGCCCAGATATACACACACTGCGAAAGTTAGGTTTTAGTGGTAGCGATGCTAATGTTTTAGCACAAGCAGCTTTACAAGCCCCTAGAGTTTTAGCCACTTGCTGTTCAGCTTCTAGCATGTGGACCGCCAATGCCGCGACGATTTCACCAAGTAGTGATACTGCAGACAGCAAAATCCACTTTACACCGGCCAACTTAAGCAATAAATTTCACCGCTCGATAGAGCATGAAGTGACTGGCAATATATTAAAAGCAACTTTTAGTGATGAACAGCATTTCTCTCATCATCAAGCATTGCCGAGCGTGGATCATTTTGGCGACGAAGGCGCTGCTAATCACACCCGTTTTTGTCATGAATATGGCGAGCGTGGCGTTGAGTTTTTTGTATACGGAAAACACGCCTTTGATAACACCCAGCCAGCACCAAAGAAGTACCCTGCTCGCCAGACAATAGAAGCTTCACAATCTATAGCGCGCTTACATCAATTAGATTCACAGCACATTGTCTATGCGCAGCAAAATCCACAAGTAATCGATGCTGGCGTATTTCATAACGATGTTATTGCGGTGGGTAATGCCAATTTACTATTTTGCCACCAGCAAGCTTTTTTACATCAAGCAGCGGTTAAACAAGAATTATATGACAAAATGGGCGGTGATTTTCATATTATTGAAGCACCTACTGATTTAGTCAGCGTGCAAGACGCAGTCACCAGCTATTTATTCAATAGCCAATTGTTATCGCTACCCAATGGAAAAACCGTGCTCGTTATTCCACAAGAGTGCGAAAACAACCCGCGCGTATGGGCTTATTTAGAATCGATTGTAGCCGCTGACAACCCGATAGATCAAACGCTAGTATTTGATTTAAAGCAAAGCATGTCTAACGGTGGAGGCCCTGCGTGTCTTCGTTTAAGAGTCGTAATGAACCAGGCTGAAATAGCCGCAGCCAATCAAGCTACTTTTATGAATCAAGCGCTCTATACCCGTTTAAGTACTTGGGTAGAAAGCCATTATCGAGATCGTTTAACTGAAGCTGATCTCGCTGATCCACTGCTATTAATTGAATCGAGAACTGCGCTTGATGAGCTGACAAAAATACTGAAGTTAGGTTCTGTTTATCCGTTTCAGCGATAGTCTTGAAAGAGCATTCATAGAATGCTCCTTTTCTTAAGTACGGTGATATAACTTATATAAATTAAGCGATATCATCGCATAAATGTGCCAGCGAGCTATAACAAAAATCTGTTAGCTGCGGCCAGCGTTGCTCATCTTTAGCAATATGCACTGTTGCAGAACCTGCTGCTCTTCCCGCTTCTAAATCGAATTTAAAATCCCCAACCATCACTGACTCTTCAACATTCTTTTGCCAATGCTGCAAAATAGCTAATAGCCCTTGAGGGTTTGGTTTATGTGGCGCTTGGTCGCGTCCAATAATGGTTTCGCTATTAAAGTATTGGCCCACTCCTATTGCCTCTAAAGATAAAATAGCCATCTCTTTAGTATTACGGGTAAAGATACCTATTTGGCAGCCTTTTTCAGCTAAACGGCTAATAAGCATTTCAACACCTTGTGCTGCTTGTGCCTGCTCCGCATAAAAAGCCTCTAGCTCGTCTAAATGCGCAGTTAAGCGCTTTTTATGCTCTCCTTGAGTTGCAGCTAGGGTTTGTAAAATATCGGCATCTGGCTGCATACCAAGTTCTTTTCGCATATGCGCGAAATCATGAACAGGAATAGTTAACGTGCCGTCTAGATCAAATATCCAAGCAGTTTTGTGACTTAGTTCATGTGCCATTCTGATCATCTCGTTTTGAAGAAGGAATTAAAGCTGTCACTTGTTCGTGCTGTTCTCGACAAGGCTATTGCTTGCTTGCTGTGTCTCTATTAAACCGAGCAACTTATCCAATTTGCTGGCAAGTGTTTCAAAGTAATCTTCATGCATTTGTGCGCTAATATCTTCAACCATCGCCTTTTCTAAATTATCTAACGATAGCTGGTTATCCTTAACACTGTCTAGCAAATTTCTAGAGCGCTTTTTAGTGCTATCAGTTAGTTGACCAATGCGCCCAAAAGCCACTTTTAATTGCTTTTCAAGCAATTCAATATTATGGCTTACATTGAGCACATCATTATTTAACTGTGTATTTATTTGCTCTACTTGTGTTTCTAGAAAAGCAGCAACCCCTTGAAAGCGATTATAAAATAGCTCGGATTCTGATTCTAAGAATATTTGCAGTAATTCATGCGGGTATAAAGCTCTATTGCGGCCATCCGCTCTGATGCTGTATTCACCACGCGAGTTACAAAAGGGACGGTTAGATTGGGCAGGAATTTCTATGCGCATTATTGGACGATGTTTTAGATTTTCAACAAACACAATAATTTCAATACTTGGTGTGCATTCTAGTGCTTTATTAACCAGTGCTAAGCGTGCTTTATCATTTACCTTACAACCGACAGTTCGGCCTCTTTGCAGGCCATTATTTGCGGTGTATTCATCCACACCAATTAATAATGTACCACCTTCAATCGCATTGGCAAAAGCAACAAAGTCGCTGCTTTTCACCCCACAAGCTTCGCGTTTGAAATCGACACTGAGACTTTCCATGGTCGCTAACATTTTTTTAGTACGTAGCGTTAGACCCTGAAATTCTGTTCTCGCCATAGTAGCTATCTGCTAATAATATCAAAAAAGGTATTTTTGCATCCAGCACACCAGTATTAAACAAGCGCGCTGTGCTAGAAATGGATCGCGCCATTGAATGTTTTAAATAGCAACAACTACGCCCAGCTTAATTAGCCGTAAATGCTATCGTCAAAAGGGTCAACTGGAGATTCAAGCATTTCATCAGCACTGTGATACAACACGCGCCCTTCAAATCTTAATCCTTTCGCTGCAAACCAACGTTCTGCACTTTCTCGCCCTTCTTCAGCGCTGCCCTTTTTTAGGCTGGCACTAATAACGCGATAAAAATATAAACCGAACAAACCTGCTGCTACGCCCATGAAAAAAGCTGATCCCATCGCAAAAATAACTGCAACAATAGCCGCAATCCATACTCTGCTAGCTTTAGCCATCTTAAATAACTCGTTGTGTTGTTTATACAAATCGTGAAATTTTATGTAGCGACGAAAATTCTGTTGTAAATCGAATTTATCATCATTGGAGATTGTACGAGCCATATTGCCATCCATTTAAAATTGTTAAAAGCCAAATCATTTCCTGAGATGGCGTATTTCTATATCTCTCCTGTATCGAAGAGATAAATATTAATTAATTGACCTTATCTCATGTACAAAGTTCTATCAATCCTATAAAACTATTTTATTGATTAAATTCAATTAAAAGCTAAAACTAGAGCAAACTTTTACTTACCACCTCAAAAACATCGGCAGATAAATCACCGCTATCCATGATACGTTGTAATTGATTATGCATTTGCATTTGCCTACCTTTGCTATAGTTTCTCCAGCTTGAAAGTGGTCCAATCAAGCGCGCAGCTAACTGTGGGTTAGATTTGTCTAAAGCGATAATCTGATCCGCTAAAAATTCATAGCCACTGCCATCCTCTGCATGAAAGTTAATTGGGTTATTCATGCTAAATGCCCCCACTAAACTGCGTACTTTATTGGGGTTAACAAAATCAAAAGCTGGATGCTGCATTAACTGTTGCACTTTAGCTAAAGTACCTTCTTTTGGATCAGTTGCCTGCACTGCGAACCACTGATTTACCACCAGCGTATCCTCTGACCACTTATCATAAAACTGCGCGATTATTTTATCGCTCGCTTGTGCAAAAGCCGAATGTGCCACTAACGAAAATGCTGCCATGCTATCAGTCATATTATCCGCATCGCGGTATTGACGTAACGATAGCTCTAAATAGCTATCACGCCCTAGCGCCATTAAATAGCTTAAGCTTAAGTTCTGTAATTGACGTTTCGCAATGCACTGTGCCGATGGTTTATACGGCTCTCCTGCAATTCTAGCACCTTGATATGCCGCTAGAAATTCAATTTCTAAAGCGCCTGCCAACCCTTTGCGCACAAAGTTTCTCGCCTTATGGATACTGCCTACTTCCACTGTTTCACACAGCTCAGCTAAGTATTGCTCAGAAGGTAGTGTCAGCACTTGTGCGATCATCGCTTTATCAAGGCTACTATCAGATAACACCGCTCGATAAGCGTTCACTAAGTGGTTATCAAGTACTAACTCAGCTCCCATGCTTAGGTTTTTAACTAGCTCTAGGATAATATCAACGCCAAGCTTTTGCGCAGCTTCCCAGCGATTAAAACCATCGCTGTCATGACTGATCAAGAACACCAACTGTTCACGACTATACTGGTAATCTAGTTTTACTGGTGCACTAAAGCCACGTAGTAGCGAAGGCACAGGCTTTACTGCAATATTTGCAAAGCTGAACGTTTGCTCGGCTTGGGTGATTTCCAGTAACTTACTAGTCTCACCTTCTAACTCAATATCACGACCACTCTCATCCAGTAAACCTAGCACAAACGGCATATGAAAAGGTTGTTTTTCAGTTTGCCCAGGTGTTGAAGGGCAGCTTTGCCCGATCGTTAAGTGATAGCATTGTTGCTCCGCATCATAGCTATCAGTAATGGTTAGTAAAGGCGTACCCGCTTGGCTGTACCAGTTTTTAAACTGGGTTAAATCTTTACCTGAGGCATCTTGCATAGCACTTAAGAAATCATCAGTGGTTACCGCTTGCCCGTCGTGCCTTTCAAAATATAAATCGCTACCGGCTCTAAAGGTTTGTGCACCCAATAAGGTATACACCATGCCAACCACTTCAGCGCCTTTTTCATAGACTGTGCGTGTGTAGAAGTTAGAAATTTCGATAAACGAAGCTGGGCGAATTGAGTGCGCCATTGGCCCTGCATCTTCTGCGAACTGCCCTGTACGCAGCAGTTTTACATCTTCTATGCGCTTAACCGTACTTGAGTTCATATCTGATGAGAATTGGCTATCACGAAAAACCGTGAAACCTTCTTTCAAACTCAGCTGGAACCAATCACGACAGGTAACTCGATTACCTGACCAGTTGTGAAAATATTCGTGAGCAACGATCGCTTCTACTCTTTGAAAGTTAGCATCAGTAGTGGTTTCTGGATGCGCTAAGACACAAGAAGTATTGAAAATATTTAAGCCTTTATTTTCCATTGCACCCATGTTGAAAAAATCGACTGCGACAATGTTAAATAAATCTAAATCATATTCGCGACCATAAGTTTGCTCATCCCAAAGCATTGATTTCTTCAAGGATTGCATCGCGTAATCGAGCTTATCAAGATCTTTTTCATCAGCAAATACTTTTAAAGTGACCTCTCGATCGGACATAGTGGTAAAAGTATCTTCAATAAATGCTAAATCACCGGCAACTAACGCAAAAAGATAAGCGGGTTTTGGAAATGGATCTTGCCATTTAACCCAGTAACGCCCACCTTCTAACTCTCCTTGGTCTACTTGGTTACCATTGGAAAGTAGAATTGGGAATTGTGCTTTGTCGGCATTAATAGTGGTTTCGAACACCGACATAACATCGGGTCTATCTTGGTAGAAAGTAATGCGCCTAAAGCCTTCAGCTTCACATTGTGTGCAATACATGCCACCTGATTTGTATAGCCCTTCTAATGCTGTGTTCTTATCCGGATATATTTTAGTGATAACTTGAAGCTGAAAACTGCCCTGTAATCCTTTGAGTGTTAATCCACTATCATCACGGTGATAGCGATCATCCTTGAGTACTTGACCATCTATACTTAATTCTAATAGTTCAAGGGATTTATCACCGTGTAAAAACAGCTGATCTGTTGGCGCTTGTGAAGCTGGGTTTACTCGCATGCTTAATTGCGTGGTCACTTGCGTGTAATCTGCCAACAATTCAAAATGTAACTGAGTGTGATCAATAAGATATACTGGAACTTGATAATCTTTTAAGTAAATAACTTTAGGTTCGGACATAAGTGACACCTCTATACATAATACTGTTTAATATTTAGAACGTTTGCATACTTATGTTGCTCAGTATTATTGCAAAGATCTCATTTAAGTAATTAAAGGCGTTGCAAGCTGATGGGTGCTTACAACGCTGTATTACATTACTACTATTTAAGACTCAACCAAGCCAATTTCAATGGCATAGGAGGTATATTTTCGTAAATTAATAACGCCTGTATCTAAAATCAAATACTGCCCTTTAATGCCTTTTAAAACACCGCTAATCTCGCTGGTTTTATCTAAATTGTGCGAGGTTATTTTTGTCGGGTATTCTAAAACAGGATAGTTCAATGACACAACTTGCGCATCTATAATAGGTTGAATACTTTGAATACCGTGCTGCGCTGTTAGCTGCGCTATTTGATCTGCACATTTTGCTAATAACTCATCACGAATCTCCAGCAAATCTAGCTGTTCCACTTCACCTTTGAGCATTTTGCGCCAATTGGTTTTATCACTAACATGCTCAGCGATTACTTTTTCAATTAAGCCTGACTGCTGTCGCGTTTTCACATTAAAAATAGGCAGCGCCGCAACGGCTCCTTGATCCATCCATCTGGTTGGCACTTGTGTAGCTCTAGTAATGCCTACTTTAATACCGGATGAATTAGCTAGGTATACGATGTGCTCATTAAAACACACACTTTTCCCCCACTCTTCATCACGACAAGTGCCTAAATGAAAATGGCACCTATCAGGGCTCATCATACAGAGATCGCACTGGGGTAGCTTTTTAAAACAGGGAAAGCAATATCCTTGACTAAAACTTTTCTTAGTTAATTTACCACAGTGACTGCAGTGGATTTCGCCTAGATTTTTTAAGTAAATTTCTTTACCTATTAGCTCATTCATCAGCAGTGGCTGATCATCTAGTTCTAAGAAATAGCTAATTTCACTGTCTAGCTGCGTACGCATTTTTTGCATACTGCCGGTTCTCAATATTGTCATTTTTGCTCGATCTCTGATTTTTTATATGTGCTTATCTTGTGTATTATTTAGCTTTGCTTTTATAAACACTTTGAATATATACATAAGGTAAGTACTAACGACTATGTTGCCGTTTATTATAAAATTTTATATAGTGTTAAAATTGCTGTTTTGCATACTACCTTCACTAAAACACAACGCACTCAGTGTAGTTTAAGCACTTGCTCTAAAGGATTACTTCCCTTGATTGATCCATCTGCTTTAGTTCTATCTATAAAACCAGTACGCTGCTCTTGTGGCAGTTTTTGATCGTAAGCTATGATTGCTCGCATACAAATATCTAATTGATCAGCCGTCATTTTTTTGCCATCAGGCCATTTACCCAATTCAATCGCTGTTTTAATTGAGCTGTGCATTTGCGGCGTCATTTTGTGTATCAATTCTTCGTAATTCATAACTCACTCTATTTTGTATTTACTCAATAACGTAATTTATCAGATAATATTAAAACCCAACAACTGGGACTTGAGCATTAATATTGAAAGCTATATCTAATATTATTTAATGCCAGACTTAGGAAAATCTAGCCTTTGTTGCTAAATAATTTTCCTTGTAGCATCAAGACACTCGGTACCGCCAGTAGCCCACATAACAAGCCAACTAAATGCGCTGTATTAGCAATTTTTCCAAGCCCTAATGCGTCTAATACTTCGCTATAACCCAATAGTAACCAGACTATCATAAATCCAAAAAGGGCATTTGATACTACCGAAAATTTATTTGTAGCTAGTTTATCCCACAGCCATGCATAGGTAATCACAGCATAAACCACTCCTGATAAACCGCCGAAAACAGGCCCTGTTTCGTAGTATTGGGCAACATTCGAAGCGATACCTGAAAAGAGTGCTATAAATAATATATGTAAACTGCCTTGGCGCTGTTCAATGGCGCTGCCAACGATCCATATCCATAAACTATTAAATATTATATGCGGGGCGTTGAAATGAATGAATATTGGGCTTATAAAGCGCCATAATTGCCACGATTCAATATTTTGGCTTAAAGAGTAGTAATTAATACTGTTTGAGTTAACTTTAAAATCGGTGATGGTGAACAAGCTTAATGTTTCTAAATCACTGCCAAATTGCGTAATAAAGCTCAGCAAGATACTGCAGAGCAATAAGGCAAGTACGATAGGGATTTTTTTTAAATTGACCGAGCTTCGCTGCTTTAGAAACTGCTGCTTGCGAGAGGATTGTTGTAACTGTGCATCAAGGTCTTGCGCAAATGAGCCTTGTTGCTGCCAGTGCTCGAACAGTTCTAATACAATAGGTGCGTTTGAATGATCTTCAACCAGTAACAACTGGCGATCATCAAACACCACACGGTGTACTATTTTCAGCTTCCACAAGTGCTGAGTAAACTCGGTTAAATCTTCACTTAAGGCGGTACTGAACACTTCGATCATTTTCGAATTTCATCCGTTAATGCTTTATAAAAGAGAAATTAGCATGGGTTAAACTTCGGTGCGAACATTAACACTAACAAATTTATCAGCTTGTAAGTTTTCTTCGAAATCATAACGGTAAGCTACAAGTTGGCCAAATTTTACTGCACTATAATCTAAACAGGCAATATTTTTGGTCAATGGTGCAGGTATGCCTTCGCACCAGTAGTGTCCGATAAATAAATTCTTCTCTTCGGGACCGTAATAATATAGATGTTGTAACTCTTTTTGCGAAAGCACTCTGTGTAGCATATTACTAGGCAGCGGATCTGGCTGAAAAACCACTTCGCCGTATAATTCTGGATTTTTCATCCAAAACTTAGTCCTAAAAAACTGCCTTACATAACCATCTCTACACGTCATGGTTTCATTATTTGGCAATTTGATTTGAGTGCCTCTGAGCAATCTATCCATTACCGTCCATTCATAAGTGTCGCGCACCGCTGAATGATATAGAAATTCAGCATCAATAATATTTGAGCTTCTTTCAGCCAGCACTTGAGCTATTATTTCTTTATGCCAACAGGCGTGCACAACCCTGAATGTATCAAACTCTAAGAAGACGGGTAAATTCATCATCCACTGATAAAAATCTTTTTGATCGTGCGGGTGATTCGCTAACTGATTGATCGTTTCCTGTAAAATGCGCTGATGCCTTGAAGTATGTTCACGCAGAAAAGGCATATGCACCAATTCGCCAGAAGTACTATAGCTTAAATAGTTATATTCATGATTACCCATCACTATGTGTGCGTTGCCGGCGTCCACCATATCGCGCACTAAGTGTAATGCTTCACGGATACGCGGACCACGATCAATGATATCGCCTAAAAAAACTACTTTTCTTTTCGCATGGAAATACACACCATTGCGCTTTGAATACCCCAGCCTAACTAGCAACAGCTTTAGAGCTAAAGCGCAGCCGTGCACATCGCCAATGATATCGTAACCTAATGCATCACATTGCTTAATCATAGTTATAAACTCAAATTCCTAGCCGTGAGACCGGCACTCCAACCTAATTTTTCGCGACAAGTACGATAGAAATTGTAGCTCTCTGGGTGGATTAACTTTAGTTTATGGATGTGCTTATTAATATGAATAACATCCCCTGGTGCTAAGTTAATACTCACTTGGCCATCACATGACACGATAGGATATGTTTCATTCTCTTCACTGATTATTAAGCGTAACTCGCTATTACCATCTACCACAATAGGCCTTGACGATAAAGTATGTGGAAACATAGGAACTAGCACAATAGCATCTAATTTAGGGTGCATTATAGGCCCCCCTCCAGATAGAGAATATGCTGTAGAACCAGTAGGCGTAGCCACAATAAGGCCATCTGATCTTTGGGTGTATACGTAATTACCCTCAACAAAAAGATCGAATTCAATCATTTTTGTCGCTTTACCGGGGTGTAGTACCATATCGTTCAAAGCTTCTGCTTCACCAATAATGGTATCTTCTCTCTTCACAATAATTTTTAGTAGAAAGCGTTCTTCTTCAGTGTATTTTCCGGCGAGTATCTCACTAAACTTCGCTTCAAATTCATTTGGTGATATATCAGTTAAAAACCCTAACTGACCGCGGTTAACTCCTAGTACTGGTACATCACATCTAGCGAGTGCACGAGCAGCACCTAATAAGCTACCATCGCCACCCACAACAATAACTAAGTCACATAGATCACCCATAGCTTTTTGTTTACAGGTTGCTAGACCGTGGCCAGGCATTAACTCACCAATGCGTTGATCTAAAAAGATAGTATAATCTTGGGTAGATAAATAGCTGATCATTTTTTTGATACTATCCACCACCTTTTTACTACCTAACCTACCTATCAAGCCAATGTTACGAAATTTAGTCATCAATAAAACACCAAGGTTAATCAATAGAGCCAAGATTATAGAGTAAAAAATTCAACGCAGCTAGCAGGCATCAGTAACAATTTAGCAACTTTTAAATTAGCCATGCCAAGGATTTATACTGAGTTTTATAAGATATGAGAAATGTACTACTTACGGGGAATGTTGAATCTATCTTAGTGTGACGACTGATTAATCAAATCAAACAGCAAAGCTTCTACGCCCTTGTAAACCACCGGAGTGTAAAAGTGCAATTTGGCTACCTGGTTTAAAATAGTCTTGCGCTACTAACTCATCAAATCTGCGCCACATTTTAGCAGTGTAAATAGGTTCTAACGCAACTTTATGCTCACTTTCGAGTGCTAGCATAGCCGCTAGATGCTGCTGTTTAACTTTACCATAGCCACCGTAATGCCCTTCAAGGTCGAGCTGCCAATCACCATATTCTTTATTGAGTAGATCAGAAGTATTTTCCAATGCGTATTCCCAAAGCAGAGCTTGTATATCTTGTTGTAAGAAACCAGCACCTTTTAACACAGGAATACCTAGTATTGATCGAGTACTACGTGCACCTGAAATCAAACCAGCCAAAGTTCCACCGGTACCGCAAGCTGCTACTAAATGATCTAAAGCAGGTAATTGCTGCTCTATCATTGTCATTAGCTCATTAACACCTTGTAGCGCCAATTGATTAGTTCCTCCCTCAGGAATAACCATGCTTTGCGGAAACTCAAGAGCTACTTTTTGTAAAAATTCAGCGGAGGATTTTTCTCGATACTCTTCACGAGTCAAACTTTTTAGCTGCATACCCCAAGCTTGGGCATCTTTTAAGGTAGGGTTATCTACTGTCCATTCGCCGCGTATATAACCAACAACAGGAATTTGTAAAGCTTGTCCTGCATAGGCAAGTGCGTGGATATGATTTGAATAGGCACCGCCAAAACTAACTACCGTTTTGATCTGCTGCTGTTTAGCTGCAAGTAAGGCGTATTTAAGTTTAAACCATTTATTACCACTAACATTTAGATGTGCTTGATCCGAACGAATCAAATGTACTGTTAGCTGTTTTTTACGGTATAAATCACAATCGAGGATTTGGCATTTTAAATTGATAGACTGTCGAAAATCCATACAGATAATCCAATTGAATTGTTGTATTTGACAGTAGATGAAATAATGAAGGTAATTATAAGTGGTGGGAGTGGAGAGGTTCGAACTCCCGACATTCGCCTTGTAAGGGCGACGC
>JBALXS010000248.1:0-3546 GCA_036960485.1 Oceanospirillaceae bacterium | reverse complement strand
TGAAAGGCCGTTATCCAAAACATCCCTGGCCTGATGATCCGCTGGTTGCGATTGCAACAGGGAAAGTTAAAAGGCGTGTTTGATTGGGAGTTGGAAATAAAGTGAAATAATTGGGGTCTGAGTAAAAATTCTAGCGAGGGCTTATGAGTTTTACTCTGACTCGAATTATTCCAACCTCACTTAGTTTGGAGTGAGTTTATCTTTTTGCGTAGCTCAGGGTCGTTAGACATTAGAAGACGCATTGAACCACTCATCCAGAAACTCAATACACTTAGTCAATTTGGGTGGTACAAAATGTCTTGCTGGATATAAAGCATGAAGGGTTAAGCGCGGGCGTTTTGCTTTTGGCAGAATTTCCACCATCTCGCCACGCTCGAGTGCGTCACGGCAGATAAAATCAGGTAGAAAGGCGATGCCTACGCCATCCTTTATCGCTTGTTGCATAAACATCACACTATTGACTTTAAGGTTGCCGCTGATGGTTATCCCATCATCTAGGGGCCAGACATTCTTTCCTCGAAAATAGCTGTATTCAAAACAGTTGTGCATTTGCAGATCAGCAGGTTTTGTAATTTTTGGATGTCGGGCTAAGTACGCTGATGATGCGCAAACTTTATAACTGAAGCTTGTCAGTGCGCGGCCCACATAACTGGAATCGAAAGGTTGGCTTGCAGCGCGAAAGCCCAGGTCGAAACCATTCTTTATCAGATCAATCGATTCGTCGCCTAGGTGAATATCCAGCTCTATATCTGGGTAGGCCTGCATAAAAGCAGAGAACATTTGATCCAGACCAAGCAAGCCTAAGGCCATCGGCGCGTTGATTTTTAACTTCCCTCGCGGACTCCCCTGTAAGTCTTGCAGATAAGATTCGGCATCATCCATCTTGATCAGAATTTCCCGACAGCGCTGTAAATAGCCTTCGCCCAATTGGGTGAGTGTTAGGTTGCGCGTCGAACGATGTAGGAGGCGAACGCCCAGGTCCTCTTCCAGACGACTGATCTCTTTGCTGATCATGGATTTGGACGCATTATTTTCCTCCGCCACCTTGGTGAAGCTACCCAAATCTGCTAATCGAACAAATAGTTTTATCGCGCGAAGCTTATCCATAGTGTTTCCAAATTGAGAATAGTTTGTTCTTATTATAGCTATATATGAAAACAAACCAACTGCCTAGACTAAGAATCCTTAGAGGCCATTCAAGCCGTTAGCCTCGATAAAAAATGACCAACAATCAAATAGGAAACGATATATGTACACACTTTATTACGTTAATGGCGCTTGTTCACTGGCAACGCAAACAGTACTGCATGAACTTGGTGAACCTGTCGAAATCATTGAAAAAAGTCAGGCGAAAAACTTTGTTGAGATAAATCCTGTCGGCACAGTTCCTGTATTAATCGACGGTGAAAAAAATCTGACCGAAGGCGCTGCGGTGATGATTTATTTGTTGAATAAACATAATAGTTCTATGTTGCCAAAGAGTGGCGACGCTAGAACGCAGGCTATACAACACATCATGTTTGCCAATGCGACGATGCATCCTGCTTATGGTCGGTTGTTTTTTATTGCGCAAAATATTAGTGATCAGAATGCTAGAACAGAGGCATTTAAAGCAGCGGCAGATTCAATCTCTGCATTGTGGAAAGTCGTTGAAGATCAACTACAGGACAAGCCTTATCTGGGAGGAAACCATCCTTCAGGTGCAGACATATTATTGAGCGTTTATTCGCGTTGGGGGGAGTTTTTCCCGATAGACATTGAGGTCGGCGATAAGGTTAAAGAGATGACCCAGGCTGTGATCAATCGCCCTTCTTTTCAACGTGCTCTTGCAGAAGAACAGGCGCAGGTTGCTGCCTAATGAATGATCATGAACTTGGTCTCGCTCGGGAGCGCGATCACGATATGAAAACAATTCGGCAGATGATCACGGATTATTTTGATGGCCTTCACTATGCGGATATAGAAAAGCTAAACCGCATTTTTCATGATGATGTGATTTTGAAAGCACCGGGTATTCGGCGCGATAAAACGACTTGGATAAAGGATGTGGCAGAACGTCCCGTACCTGATCAGAAAGGGGATTCTTATGGATATCAGATCCGCTCGTTGGAAGTGATAGGAGAGCAGGCAATGGCGATTGTGGATTGTCCTCTGCTGGGCCATGACTATGTTGATCACCTTGGGTTTCTTAAAGAAAACGATCGTTGGACCATCGTCAATAAAATGTATGCAGAGCGGTTAAAAGCAGGAGATGGCTAGAGGAGGAACATTATGCAAAAGATAGAAATAGAAATTATTCATGATGTGGTCTGCTCATGGTGCCCGATTGGCTATAACAACTTGAAGCAAGCTTTGTTAAATCTTCAGGGAGAAGTAGAGGCTAGTATTCGCTTTTTACCCTATGAGTTAAACCCCGACATGCCTGAGGAAGGTGAAGAGATTGTTGCTCACCTTATAAGAAGGAATGGCTGGAGCACAGCGCAGGTGTTGAGCTATCGAAAAAATCTGATTGAAACTGCAGCCGATGCAGGGCTTGGTTTTGACTTTACAAAGCGTACTCATTACTACAACACGTTTGTCGCACATTGTTTGATTCACTGGGCTGAAAAATTTGGAAAACAATCGGAATTAAATGAAGTATTGATTAAGGCCTATTTTACCGACGGTCTTGATATGGGTGATCTCAAAACATTACTTGCGCTATGTGATCAGGTTGGGCTGGATTCTGTTGCTGCAAAACAGGCTTTGATGTCAGGAAATCTGGCGGAAGAGTTAGAAGTAAAACAAGCAAGAGTGAACGCACTGATGATAAAGAGTGTCCCGACCTTTTTATTCAATGGTGAAAATATTGCTTCAGGCTTCTGTTCCGTAGAAATGTTCGAGCGATATTTACGCAGTGTCATCAACAAAGATTTATTAGTTAACAAGAAGACAAGTTAAGAGAATTTTTATCATTATTTTAGGAGAAAGTAACCATGCCATACGTGAATATAAAAGTGACCGATGAAGGCGTTACCAGAGAGCAAAAAGAGCAGCTTATTCAAGGAGCAACCCAGCTTCTGGTTGATGTGCTTGATAAGAATCCTGCGACAACGGTTGTTGTCATTGATGAAGTGAATATGGATAACTGGGGGATCGCTGGCGAGCTGGTTTCTGACTTACGTCAGAGGTCAGCAAGTAACACCAGTAAATAGATTGAGGAGAGAAGTAATGAAGCTGACAATATTATTGTCCACGGGCGCACTAATTCCTATGTAAGTAGTAGCGAATGCGACGCTAAGTGAATTTATCGGCACGTACTCCGCGCTGGTTCTGTTTACTTTGGGATATGGCGTAGAAGGCAGTTTCATTTTTCTGTAACAGCAAGTGTAACGATAGGGTTAGGTCTTGCCTTTTGTATTTTTCAGAGAGTAAAAAGCAATATCTGGCCCAAATATTTCCTCCTCTTATCACGACGTTAAAAAGAAATGAAAGGCCATTATCCAAAACAATCCCTGACACATTGAACCAAACCTAGCGGTTAAAGACTTAGTTCAACTAAGCGAA
>JBALXS010000247.1:0-3608 GCA_036960485.1 Oceanospirillaceae bacterium | reverse complement strand
GAAGAAGGGTTAGACCTTAACGTCAACATGACCACCAACTATCTGGAAACGATTGCCATGATGGTGAGTTTGGGGCTGGGCTGGAGTGTGTTACCCATTACCTTATTAAATGAGCAGCTTTGTGAATTAAAAGTGGGGAATCTTCAGCTGGAGCGACAGCTGGGAGCTATTCATCATACCGAGCGTACGCTTTCGAATGCCGCTAGTGCGATGCTCGAATTGCTAGCAAAGGAAAGTTAACCAAGTCGACCCTCCATCACTTCTAAAGTAACTCATTGAATAACCTTTTCGGCAACTTGACTCCATCTATAGATCAAAACACTCAATATAGAGACAGAAGTTGTTACCAAAACAAAGCGGGGTAATGGCTCAAGCTGCAAACCTTCCACTCCGATAATTTTAGTACGAAAAGCAATCAACCAATATATGACAACGAACCCTATGTGAGGCCTACCGTATTGCGCCAAACACTATGTAAACAAACCATACCCATCCTTGAGAATATTCTGACCCTGTCGCCATATTTACTTTACTCAAGAAAAGCACACCAACAGGTCGATTTCATTGTAATTAACAGCTAACAAACTCTATCTTAGCTAAGATATTGCCTTAGCAAAGCTAAGACAATATTATGCCGACCCTGATAAAACAATATTAATCTTATGGATGAGTTTCATGAAAAAATTTGCAAAAATAACTATCGCGGTTGCCGCTTCAACGCTTATTTCTTTCGGCGCGATTGCCGAGGGGAAAGGAGAACCTGGTACTGGTCCTAACCCATTTGTTGATTGTGGAATAGGTGCGGCTTTATTTTCTAATATCGGCTGGGCTGCGGTAACTTCTAACGTTATTTGGGATGTCGGTACTACGGCTGTTACGTCTGCTACTGCAAGTCCTGAAACTTGTAACGGTAAAAGTGTAGAAGCCGCTGCGTTTATCTATGATACTTTTGATAATTTAGCCGAAGAGACTGCAAAAGGCCAAGGCGAGCACATCGATTCTCTGCTAAATATCCTCGAAGCTAATGCTGACACACGAGACGCCATTATTGCTGAAGTTCGCTCAGGAATGGCTACTCAAGTTAGCTCTTCAGCTTACGACAGCCTCAGTCAAGTTGAAAAAGCCAGCGCTTACTACAACCTTGTTAACAAAGCTGTAATTAATAGCTAAGTTAACCGTACACGGCGGCTGGTGATTCACCTCCGCCTTTGCTTTTCCCACAACTCCTTTCCTCCACACTCTCTGGGTCTATTTGTGTATAGATGCTGCGTTTTACTGACGATAGTACTTTTTGCTCTATCGACACCGATTTACTCTAAAGAATCATGGTCCCTGGAAGCGCTAAGTAACCAGGCGGAGGCTTTACAGCTCAGCAAGCATCCAACTTGGTTTAAGTTGCTTCACTATGAAAAGGATAGTCAGTTCACACCCGTATTAAAAAGTTCGATTCATAGCGACACTTTCTTTAATTCTCTGGATGGCGCAACCAACCCCAGAGCAGAGTTAATGGCAACCCTGGAGGCATTTACCCGGGCAGCTGGCGACAACAGCAATACCCATGCCCAATGCAAGTTCCGAGGCCGATATATCTGGTTGCGTGAACAACTAAAATTTTCCACTACCACCCTTCCTGAAGTTACTTGTCCAGAGTATGACCTCTGGTCTTTAAATGGCTCGACTGAATCCATCAGCATTATTTTCGCTACTGGGTATTTGGGGAATCCTGCTTCCTACTATGGGCATACCCTGCTCAAAATGAACTCCCATAAAAAGAACCGTTCAACAAAACTGGAAGATGTCACTGTTAACTACGGGGCAATTGTACCTCCCGGAGAAGGCCCAATACCCTATATCCTGAAAGGGCTATTTGGTGGCTATGACGCAGGCTTTTCTCATATCCAATATTATTTTCATGATCACAACTATGGTGAAAATGAGCTTAGAGATTTATGGGAATATGAAATCAACCTAACACCAGCAGAACTGGGGCTGGTATTAGGACATGCATGGGAGGTGCTCGGGCAAAAATACACCTATTACTTCGCAAAAAGGAACTGCGCGTACCGTTTAGCCGAGCTTTTGGAAGTAGTAGAGGGTATAGATATTATTCCTGACAATCCTTTGTGGATAGTACCACAGGGATTGGTTCAAAAAGTTGCACGGGCACGTCATGGAAGTAAGCCATTAGTGAAGAACGTTATATACCATCCTTCGCGACAGAGTCGACTGTATAAAAAATTCGCATCACTCAACGCTGATCAGAAGAAAGTCATCGAGCAGACAGTCAATAATATTGAAGTTCTCGAAAGCGACACATTTTCTGCCTTGGAAGTTACCGACAAACAATCAATACTCGATACCTTGCTCGACTATTACCAATACATCCGTAACGCCGACTTACTCAAAAAAGATGTCAATAATACCTACTACCGCCAGGTGCTCGCCAAACGATATCAAATACCTGCAGGTGAACTTAGCATTGCCAACACCCCAGAAAACTCGCCACACAAAGGTCGAAAGCCGAGCTTGGTTAATCTCGGCGCTGTACATAATAATAAATTTGGAAGTGGAACCAGCTTCCTATTCCGGCCTGCCTATTATGATGCCCTAGATGCTGATTTTGGTCATATAAAAAACGCATCGTTATCAATGTTAGAAGCTCGCCTCGTCATGTTTGATGGTGACATCAAATTACGTAGCCTAGACATAGTAAATATCGAAAGCATCAATAATGCAGTTACTGGCTTACCTGGAGATACCGGCCAAGCATGGAAATTACGTTTTGGATTTCAGCAACAATCCCTGGCCTGTGAAAGCTGTCTTGTTGCATCGTTACAGGGTGACATAGGCCATACCTTCTCAATCAAAAACAACATGGTCGTCGGAGGATATTTGGGTGGAAGTCTCCAGCAAGACAAAAATGAACTAGGTGCGTTATATACCAGAGCAAGTATTTTCGCCAATGCTGAGCTAAATTCTGATCTCAGAGTCCGATTCACATCAGAATACCGTGAATATCTGGACAGTATTCAAAGCGGAGATTTCATTAATGCCGTATATGTTCGCTATCGGCTGGCTCGCAATGTTGATATACGGCTTTCCTACGAAAAGAATAGAACGGAAGAGGTTGGGGCATCGCTATCGTTGTATTGGTGAGACTGCCTTTGATCAATGCTTTAAAACAACACCTTAAAATAATCATATATTCTCACCCCCACCCAAAACTGTAGTGCCCGACGAAAATCTAGCACGGTAATTCCCCCCCAAAATATTACCGCAAAAATAATGCTACTCAATGATCAAAAAGACGTCAGAAGAACCCTGAGCAGATGACCTGCCATGCTTTCCCGTCGAAACATCCGCTAACAACTGAGTTGGCTGAAAGCTTTAGTTGAGAATCTCTACTCTGCCTTTAAATACCGGCCTGCCTGTATTGGCATTGTGAAAAAGGATAAGGCAGAATGCCTGCATGAACGAAATAGCGATTAACTTCTTCCCACTTGTCATTAGCCTCCTGGCTTGGGGCGCGATTCTATGGACCGCGCACTGGCTATTGATTGCACGCCAACCTGAGCTTGGCAATGAACGTAAATTCCCGCGTCAGCTCA
>JBALXS010000246.1:1443-3671 GCA_036960485.1 Oceanospirillaceae bacterium | reverse complement strand
GATAGAATATTCGCGCCGTTTAACCAGTGCTTTAGGGCGAGAACAGGACAGAATGACTGCCTACCATAAGGAATTGAACGCGCCATGCCATCAGACGTCTGATCTGTTTTTGACTGAGGTAGGGTAATCGCTATTCCCTCGGGCTCCCAATTGATATCAGTATACGTAATAGCCACTAATTCACTGCGACGAAAAGCCCCAAAAAAGGCAATTAATATCAGTGCTACATCACGTTTTTTCTTGTTGGATTCGGGTTTCTTATATAACGCCTGAATTAGGGCAGCGATATGTTCTAGTCGTAATGCTTTCGCTTTTTGTTTTGGCTTGCCATGAACTCGTCGAATACCTTCTATGGTCTTACTGACGTTTAAGCTTTGTGTCGGGTTATTAAAACCCTGTGTTAAATGCCATTGCTTAATTGCTGATAGATGAAGATCTAGGGTTCTCGGGTTTAATACGACAGCTTTATCGAGTAGGTACCCAATAATAATGCTCTCGGAGCAGGGGAGGCGACCACCCCACTTTTCAAATTGCATTACAGCCGACCGATAAGCTTTGCGAGTGTTGTCTGAGGTTGCAGCTTTTAGGTAATACTGCTGAGAGTAGACAGTCGATAAGCTCTTATCATTTTCTACAGTACGCGGGCTTGCTTGAGAAGTAGGCGTATAGCTCTTTATTTGTGTCATGTTTGTAGCATTTAGTAAACCAGATGTTTTTGAGGTCATTACAGGGTTAATCACCATAAGCCATATTATAACTCACGATAACATTTATTATCGTGAGTTATAATTAAAAATTTAAAACTATTAAATATCTACTTTATTATGTAATATTACGTAATACGTAATACATTATTTAATTTGTAGGAAGCAAGTCATGGCTAGAGCAGGCGTTAACTATATTCATGTTGTAAAAGCAGCAGAAGCTATCAAAGAACGTGGCTTAGAACCTACGGTTGACCGAGTAAGGGAGCAGCTAGGTACAGGCAGCAAAAGCACAATTGCGCCTTTATTGAAGCAATGGAAGGCGCAAAATACAGTCGCTAGCGATGTAAGCGGCCTACCTAGCGACCTAGTAGAAATAGTTAAGTCACTGTATGAGAGAATTCAACAGGATGCAGAGTTAAAAATTGAAGAAATTTCATCAAGCCTCAATCAAACAATTAGTCATTTACAGCAGCAGCTATTGACAGCACAGCAACATAATCTTTCACTCGACGAGCAAAACAATGCACTTGCCTTATTAAACCAGACCACCACCGAAGAGTTAGAGATATTGCGTGCTCAAGAGATAAAGCACGAAGCACATGCAGTCAACAACGCATCGATTATTGCAGGCTTAAAAGACACTGTTAAAGAAGCCAAAGAAGAGAATAGGGCAGCCACAGCGCGCCTTGAGCACTATCAAACACAAGTAGCGCAAGAGCGACAGTCCTCGAGCCAGCAGCAGCAACAATTAACGCAGCAGTTGCAAGATCAGATTAAACAATTGTCTATACAGAATTCTGACCTGAGCTCAAAGCTGCATGACCAGCAACAATTATCGAACGTAAAAGATCGCGAGTTTTATAAACTAGCATCAGAAAAACAGCAGTTAGAAAACACACTGGCAACTACATCGACGACAGTTGACGAGTTGCACGCCAAAATAGTGGTGAGCGTTGAAGCTTATCAGCAGTTGAATGTGAAGCATGAAAGCACTAAAAAAGACCATGACAAGGCTATTGCCAATCACTTATCTGTTGTATCTGAGTTAGAACGTCTGAATAAAAATCTTGAAGACAAGCAGTCTCAACTAATAACGCTGCAAGATAAGCTGTTTTTATTAGATGATAATTACAAACTGGCGCTACAAGAGAAGGCCTCAATTGCAGGGCAGTTCAAGCAACTACAAAAATCAATTTGAAAGACAAAAGATGCAACGTTAGCTAACAAGTGTCGGTGACTGGTAATTATAATCAGTTGGATGCCTTAATAGATCTAATTACAGGTTGATGGTTCAACAGAATATTTGCTAAGTGATTCTAGCTTATGCATTTAACTATTTGTTTTGCATCGTATTATTAGGTTATCTTGGGTGTATTTTATGATGACAAGCTGATAAATACATTAATGCATTGATACATTTAGGATACATTTAGTAGGCGTATGCCAGTGTGAGTATAATATATAAATTGTTTTCACCTTGGCCATAATGAGGTGACGCTGGCGGCAAGACATGCCGCCAGC
>JBALXS010000246.1:0-1433 GCA_036960485.1 Oceanospirillaceae bacterium | reverse complement strand
GGTTCTATTGCTCAATCTATACTTTACCTATATCCACACTATATTTTAACCGTATCTCATTCATAAAATCCACAAATAGACTAATTTTATACTTTGGTGTATATTTGGACTCATATTCATTTACATCGAAGAGTGACTTATGAATAAGCCTTTAACTATATCAGCGGCAGATCAGATTTCACCTGAAGTGGCTACCATAGGGTTAAAAACGGTTTTTAATATCTTGGATAGGTGGGGATGTTCGCCGGATACGGCATGGCACATACTCGGCATGAAGAAGTCTACCTATTATAAGAACAAAGATAAGGCGCATACACCCAAACTTTCTCGCGACCAAATAGAGCGAATTAGCTATATTCTAAACATACATGCTGCGTTAAGAGTTGTATTTGATAACCCTACAAACGTGTATGGGTTTATGTCGATGCAAAACTTCAATCCGTTTTTTAATGGAAGTGCGCCTCTTGAGATTATTGCTAATGGTAATTTTGGCGCGCTCTACGAAACCTTCAAGCGAATTGATTCACTAAGAGGTGGTGGTCTTTGAGTTCCGTTGAGGCTAATCACCGTTCTTTCTCTGTTGCAGCCACTACCGGGCACCGACTTCTAAATGCAAAATTTCCTCCCATACCGCTTTTTGAAGATGTGGCCTCAGCAGGTGATTTTGACAAACTTTACGCTCTACAAACTTTGACTAATCCCAGGCTGCAGACGGAGATGGGAAACTTATCTCTTTTAAGAACAAAAGATATCCCCTTTGGTATAAATGGAGCCCACTATGCTGTGGCCTCTTTTACTCATGTCAATCCTGATGGAAGCAGGTTCTCAGACGGTAGCTTCGGCCTTATGTATATTGGCGATTCAACGAGTACAGCTATTGCAGAAGTTAGACACCATCAAATGATTTACTGGAATAAAGTGATGGGGCTTAATTATGATCGGTTTGTTTTTAAAGAGTTGTTCTGTAGCTTTGGTGTAAACACAGGTTTAGATCTATGTTGCCTTGATATGCACGATCCTCTTTATGCGCCCGATAATTACACTTCTTCACGCACTCTTGGTGAAAAAGTACGGGAGGAGGGTAGGTATTCCGGTATTAAATATAACTCAGTTCGGCATGAGGGTGGTACTTGCTATGCACTTTTTACACCTAAGGAAATCACTAATATTATTCAAACTAAGCACTATGAAATGATATGGGATGGCAGTAAAATTTCATCCGTAAACTCAATCTCCAGGTAATGCCTAGCTCATTTGTAATCACTCAAAAATTTAAGCGTATCTATCAAAAGCCAATCAAGTTTGGCCAATCGAGCATGTGGGCACAAAAGAACAGAGAAACACAAAAGAACAGCACAAATAACAGGGACACTCACCCATCAAATCTCTGCTATTTCTATCTTCATAGTCATAACTGAATCGAAGCAAGCTTT
>JBALXS010000245.1:0-3690 GCA_036960485.1 Oceanospirillaceae bacterium | reverse complement strand
GTACCTTTAAACAACATAAATACCATGTGTTTGAGGCCAATAGCGGCCATCAAGCATTAGATGTGCTTAATAATGTTCATATTGATCTAATTATATCTGATCAGCGGATGCCAGATATGAAAGGTACGCAGTTACTTAAAATCGTCAAAGATCGCTTTCCAGATACTGGCAGAATAATGCTTTCGGGGCATAGTGATGTAGAAGACTTAACTGCAGCGATCAACGACGCCAGCGTTAATCAATTTATCGCAAAGCCTTGGAATGAGGAGCACCTTCTAGCCATGGCCAAACAGTTTTCTAAAAAACACCCGCGATCGATGATAGTAGAGCCACAGACGTCAATCCAAAGCAGAGCGAAGGATACTGACAGAATAAATCTCAATACAAAAAAAGAAGCCTTGATTAAACCTCAGGTGATCCTTGAAGCAAAAATAAAAAATGATGCCTTAGAGTTAAAAGAAAGGCCGTGCTTTCATCAAACCAATAATAAGATCTTTAGCTACCTAGACATTTGGTCGGACTTTCTGCGTTATGAGCATAAAAATATTGTGGATATAGCTAATGACTCTGGCTATCTGAATGATTTGTTCACTTGGTATATGATTAGCATCAGCACGTTTTGTAAAAAAAATACAAATATGTCCAAAATTTTTGTAGTTGATTTCTTTAGCCATGGGTTTTATTACAACGACCTGACCCAGAGGCTGGTAGATGACTTGTTAATTAATAACGATGATCTTATTTTTCGTATTCCCTACGATTGTTTGAATAAAGAGTCCTTTAGCTTGTTACTCGAGAAAGCGCATAGAAACAAAATTAGTTTTTTAATAGACATCGGTATGGATGTAATTGATGTTAATTTATTAGAGTCAACGCCGATTATTTACTTAGAAATGAGTGGGGGATCTGTAACAACTTATAATGGCTTATTGACTGAAAATCGCTTAAAAATGATCGGTGATGCAAAGGCTCTAGGTATCAGCACCATTTTGAGTGGAGCCGAACAGAAGCATCAGCGCGACTATGCCAGTGTAATGGGTTTCGATATTTTTTAGAGCGTCTAAAAGAGTATCGACAAAGGCTAAATGTTAATCTAGTAATTTTAATGCGTAAGTTCAGACTTGAACTTCTCCAGCTCTCGATGATTTATGTTAACAAATAGTGCGACGATGGGTGATGCTGTGTCAGCAGATATTACTTAATAGTATACAGTAAGGAATAACTTCACGCTGACACGAATAAAATCTCTGACGAGTAAATTATGGGCTTGCACTTTCTTTGACGTTATCGCTCTAGTTTGAAATAGAGCGAAGTAATAGCTGCAAGTTATATTGTTAATTGAAAATATATCGCGCTGAATTTTTCGCTCGCTCGCGCACCTCACATTTTTGATCATTAAATCAATAAATATCTGGATTAAATAAGCAGAAATTCATATTGAATCTATACTTAAGTGAAGCTTTACTAATTAAAATACAACTGATGTGATGCTAAGAAAAGCTATAGACATAAGATCTAAAGTGCAGGGAGAAGGCAACGTGAACGATGTGATACGACCCAGAATTTTGTTAGTCGATGATGAAAAGTCAATATTAGACTCTTTGTATCGCTTTTGTAGGCAGCGTAAATGGGATGCTTTACGCGCCAATAGTGGTGGGGAAGGTCTTGAATTACTGAATACCGAAAAGGTCGACATTATCATCTCTGATATGCGTATGCCTAATATGGATGGCGCTGAATTTTTAGCAAAGGCGAAAATCACTTCACCAAATTCTGTGCGTATATTATTAACGGGATATGCTGATATGGAAGCGGTTGTATCAGCCATCAATGAAGCCAAAATTTATAATTATCTCAATAAGCCCTGGGATGACAATATGCTAGAAAGTGTTATTAATAGCGCCCTTGATTTTAAGAGGAAAGAAGATCAGCGCTTGCGCTTAGTGACAGAGGTTGCAGAAAAAAATAAAGAACTGGCTACAGTGAATATGTCACTTGAAGAAAAAGTGACAGTAAGAACAAAAGAATTGCAGTTGGCAGTCGATAGTATCAAGGCATCGAATCATCGCATTACTAAGAATTTTCACAATGCCTTGTCTTTGATTACTGGCCTCATAGAAATGCAAGGTGGCGGAGACAAAAATCAGACTGAGATGATTGCCAATGCCAGCGTTGATATTGCTAAAGCATTAGAAATGAAGCCAATAGAAATCGAACAGATTCGAATCGCCGCTCTGTTACACAATATAGGCAAGTTTTCCTTGCCTGAGCTAATGCGTCAAGTACCGATGGATATGTTAACCAAAGTTGAGTTAGATATATTTCACCTGCACCCTATTCATGCCGAAGCGATTCTTTCAGGTATGACTGGATTAAAAACTATCGCAAAATTAGTCCGTTCTCATCAGGAGTATTTAAACGGCCACGGCTACCCCGACAAGCTCAAGGGAGATGATATACCACTAGGTTCAAAAATTATCTGTGTGGCTAGTGATTTTCAAAAATTAGAAAGTAATCGCTTGGTGAAAAAAATATCTGACCCAAAACAGGCGCTTGAGTACATTAAAAAAATGTCAGGAAAAAACTACGACGCAAGAGTTGTGGATCTATTCGAGGAATACTATAACGTACACTTACAAAATTATCGCAGTCACTTATCGTCATTGTCTCTACATGAATTAAAAGAAGGGATGGTTTTGGCTGAAGTTCTGGTGTCTGATACCGGACTCGCAATGTTAACTAAAGATACCATTATAACCGCAGATCATATTCAACGATTTACAGCTTATGAGGACGATGTAGGTGGTAAGCTAATTTTCCCTATATTGACTGAATCGATTGATAAGCTGCTTGAAAAAGTCGCTTCGCAACAACCCACTCCCGATAACAGCCAGTGACTTCTGGTATTACAACAGTTAAGTTGCTGAGGTTGTACTGACGTTAAAGATTGAAAATAAAGGTATGTGAAAGGATCTAGCAGCTTGTGCTCAACTGAGATACTTTACTTGTGTGCTTTGCCTTTGACTTTTTCGATAGGAAACCGTTCTTTATTTTTCTCTATTTTTTTATTAACGGAAGCCGCTATATCGATATTGAGTTGATCGGCGAGTAATACTAAATACATTTGTATGTCGGCAATCTCTTCTGCGATCGCCTGCTGTTTTTCGTGCTGATGCTGGTAGGAGTCTTGTTCCTTTAACCATTGAAAATGCTCTACTAGCTCGGCTACTTCTACGCTTAGCGCCATGCTTAAGTTTTTGGGAGAATGGAACTGCTCCCAATCACGCTCCTTGGCAAATTGTTTAAGCTTAACTTTTATATCTACTAATTCTGTCATTGTTATCTATTTCACATTGAAAATTATAGTGATGGTTTCTGTTCGAGGGTGCGGCTGTAGCGCGAGAGGCAATAGCATATAAGCCAAAACACAGCGCCAACAAAAATATAACCTTCTTTGGTATAGCGTATCCACTCTGAATTGCTAGCTGTAAACTGCACGATGCCTAAAAAATCGAACATGCCAATAATATAGACTAACGTCGTCTCTTTAATTAAGCTAATAAATGCACTGACAATGCCCGGTATCACTAAGCTAATAGCTTGGGGCAATATAACGATAAACATAGCATGCCAGTAGCTTAAGCCGGTAGCTGTAGCTGCCTCGTATTGACCTTTAGGTATGGCTTGGAG
>JBALXS010000031.1:0-47346 GCA_036960485.1 Oceanospirillaceae bacterium | reverse complement strand
CGCCAAACTATAATTTGAAACTAACACTAAACTAGCAGCAGCTATCGCAGCTTTGATCAGGTTAAATATTTTCATTACTTTCCTTATTTTAATTTCGCGGTGGCGGTGGAGGCGCAATAACCTCTCTCTGACCATTTGTACCTGCTCCTGATATGACACCAGCAGCCTCCATTGATTCAACTATTCTAGCTGCACGGTTATAGCCAATTTTAAATTTTCGCTGCACACTTGAAATAGATGCTTTACGGGTTGTAGTTATAAAACCAACTGCTTCATCATATAAAGCATCTTGCTCATCGTCTTCAAAGAGAGCACCGTTAGCCCCGCTGCTATTCTCATCGGCAAGCTGAATGTTAATAAATTCTGGTTTACCTTGTTTTTTCCACGCTTCAACCGTACGGTGCACTTCATCATCGCTGACAAACGCTCCGTGTACACGGCTAGGCACACTTGTTCCTGCAGGAAGAAACAACATATCCCCATTTCCTAGTAAGTTTTCACTACCTCCTTGATCCAAGATAGTACGAGAATCAATTTTTGAAGATACCTGAAATGCGATACGTGTTGGAACATTTGCTTTTATAAGCCCAGTAATAACATCGACAGAAGGTCGCTGTGTCGCCAATATTAAATGAATACCGGCTGCCCGCGCTTTCTGCGCAATTCGGGCAATTAGCTCTTCTACCTTTTTACCTACTATCATCATCATATCGGCAAACTCGTCTATGACAACGACAATATACGGTAAAGTTTCTAGTTGAGGAGCTAGAGTTCCTGGACTTTCACCATGTTCTTGAGGATCCCAAATTGGATCTAATAAAGGGACGCCAACCTTGATGCCTTCACGCACTTTGTCATTGAAGCCGTCTAAGTTACGCACACCCATTTTTGACATTAATTTATAGCGCCGCTCCATTTCAGCTACACACCAGCGCAAACCTCCAGCGGCTTCCTTCATATCTGTTATCACTGGTGTTAATAAATGTGGAATACCTTCATAAATAGATAGTTCTAACATTTTTGGATCGATTAACATCAAACGGACATCTTGAGGACCTGCTTTAAATAGCAAACTCAGTATCATCGCATTAACACCGACTGATTTACCTGAGCCTGTGGTGCCTGCAACTAACAAATGTGGCATTTTTGCTAAGTTAGCCACAACAGGGTTACCAGCAATATCATTTCCTAAAGCTAATGTTAGTCGTGAGCTCGCCTCCTGGTAAACTGGCGCAGTAAGTACTTCTGAAAGCCTTACCATTTTGCGGTTAATGTTGGGAATTTCAATTCCCATCACCGATTTACCAGGAATAACTTCGACAACTCGAACACTCATCACAGCTAGAGATCGAGCTAAATCTTTGGCTAAATTAGCAATCTTACTCGATTTAACACCTGGTGCAGGCTGTATTTCAAAACGAGTAATTACTGGCCCTGGATTGACCTCGACTACTTCCACTATCACACCGAAATCCTTCAGTTTAACTTCCAAAAGCCTAGACATATCTTCTAACTGCTGTGAAGTGTAGCCTGTTTCAGTTTGTAGCTCTGCAGGATCTAATAGATTGACATCTGGGACTTGCGCTAGCGGAAATGATTGCACAGGTGCACTAGCTTGCCCGAACACACTATCCTCTTCTAGCGTTGATTTATGTGCTTCAGATAGAGGGACGATTTTCAATTTAGGCTTAAGCACATTTAGCTCTTTTTCAAGCTGATCGCTGTTAACTATACCTGCTGCTGGTGTCGTTATGTGTGTAGTTTGCGGTATAACACTTGATACACTATCTTTGAGCGGCGTACTTGCCGACACGCTATTGAAACTGGCAGATTCTGTTTCTGATTCACTTTTTACTAATACCACATCAGCTACTGGAGTAGCTTCAGAAGTGCTTGAATCGTCTTTATTTTCACTCTCAAACTGAGTTCCAACTCCTTCAATAGTATTGGTACTTCCCTGAATACTTGATACTTGTTTTTGGATGTTTTTTTGGTTACTCAATTCTCTATATTTTAGCTCGCTTAACGTCGGCGCTAACATTTCTGCACTAGAGTCCAATCGATCACTATTACTGCTATCTTTTTGAGCGTCATTTATTACAATCTTTGAGTCTACAATTACCGGTTTCTCTTTAGCCGTAAATAGACCACCCATTAAGCGCTTGAATACGCTTTTTTCTTGCTGGTGATTTACATCTAAGGCACTGGTATTCGTTGCACTCATCCCTAAAAAACCTGGCTTTTCACTTTCCTGGGAATCTTTTTTACTTGAGTTAATTGTATAGCCTTCAACAGTATCTTTTAAATCATAGCGAGAATTAACATCCCCTAGTGCCGGCTCTATTTCCTCGTCTCGCTGTTCATAAATCGCTCTTCCTTGCTGGTCTAATGTAGCACTTGAGCTTAAATCGTCATCAGGCATTTCTTTTGTAGAAAACTTATTAACTAAAGCACTAAAACAAAACAATAGCCCGCCACCTACTCCTATTACTAGATCGCGCCATGCAATCTCAATAAATAAAGTAAGTCCAATAGCAATCCCAAACCAAAGCAGCACCGAGCTACCTTGAATACTAAACCAAGAAACCATCCATTCCGAAAACGCTTGACCTATAATTCCGCCAGTTGTGAATGGATAGTTCATAGTCGTGTTACTTAGATGCAGTGATAACAGAGCACAACCAGCAAACACAAAAATTAACGCACCGATAAAACGAAGCATTACAAAAGGTAGGCTTTCAATTAGAGAGATTTTTGTACGCTTTAATAGCCTAAAACATGGCAACGCGAACATAATGGGCGCTATCCAAGCAGAAAGGCCTATGAATGAAAATGCAATATCCGCCAATAAAGCACCAATCACACCGGTCCAGTTACTGACGACAGGATGATATGCCAAATGCGACCAACCTGGATCTTTAACATCGTAGCCTATTATTGCCATTAAAAAAAACACATTAGTGCCTATTAACAACAGTAAGACGCAGTCTTTAATAATCCTAGCAACTAATTGAGTAAACTCTAACGGGCTCTGCAATGACTCTACGTGCAGCCCTTTATCCTTATTTTCGTTCATAAATACTTTATTTACATAAAAAGCGACAAAGTAGCATAAATTCTATCGAACTTCTGCGGCTAATTGTTTTATCTATTCTTTTCTTTTCTTTAATTAACTTACTCTTAGCTTGATTTTAAAGTGATAACTGGCAAGCACGAGTGCTTAGAATAGTTTTTAAGGTGATTGTATAGCAAAATTATTATCATGGATAATTAGCCTTTAAAGTAAAGCTCAGCTTTTTCAATAACCTAATTAGAGCACCTCGAAGCTAGCGTAGTACTAGATACTGATAGAGATTCAATCTTCTTGAGAAATTGTAGTACTAGAAACTGCATGATGGCGTCACCAAAATATCAGTTACTCCATTTACACTAGAATCTAATACTACGTTTTTATAGTAAAAACTTAACTCATCAAACTACCCTTTCAAGCTGGCAATTTTTCAAGACAATTTGTTTATATAATCAAGCCTCTACTAATGAGTTCACTGATATTTGCCCATTTTCATCAACTGATACTTCAACCTCTCCTCCTTTTTCAGCCAGCTCACCAAACAAAATCATCTCTGCTAATGGTTTTTTAAGAGCATCTTGAATAAGCCTTTTCATAGGCCTTGCACCCATATGCTCATCGTATCCCTTTTCAGCAAACCAAGTTCGCGCATTATCATCAACATGTAAAACGACATTTTTGTCATCCAACTGAGCTTGTAATTCCGTTAAGAATTTATCAACCACACCTGCAATTACTTCTGTGCTTAAAGATTTAAACTGAATAGTGGCATCTAAACGGTTTCTAAATTCTGGGGTAAACAGTTTTTTAATCGCTTCTAATCCATCCGAACTATGATCTTGATGTGTAAAGCCCATAGATCGGCGACTAATATCTTCTGCTCCAGCATTAGTTGTCATCACCAAGATCACATTTCTGAAATCAGCTTTTCTACCGTTGTTGTCTGTTAATGTGCCATTATCCATAACCTGTAGTAATATATTAAATACTTCAGGGTGCGCTTTTTCTATCTCATCTAATAACAACACACAGTGTGGATTTTTGTTCACCGCTTCAGTCAACAAACCACCTTGATCATAACCTACGTATCCTGGCGGGGCCCCTATTAAGCGGGAAACAGTATGTCTCTCCATATATTCAGACATATCGAAACGCACCAACTCAATACCTAGGATACGAGCTAATTGATTAGTTACCTCTGTTTTACCAACTCCTGTAGGTCCTGCGAATAGAAAGTTTGCAACCGGTTTTCTAGGATCATTTAAACCTGCTCGCGATAGGCGTATCGCTGAACTAAGTGAAGCAATAGCTTCCTCTTGACCAAGTACCACCATCTTCAGGTTAGCATCTAATTTTTGTAGTTGGTCTTTATCAGAAACGGAGACTGTCTTAGCAGGAATTCTAGCAATTTTAGCGACGACTTCTTCTATTTCAGAAACACTAATAATATCAACTCTCTTATCTTCATCGACAAGACGCTGGTATGCACCCGCTTCGTCTATAACATCTATGGCCTTGTCTGGCATATATTTATCGTTAATATACCTGTCCGCCATCTCAGAGGCTGCACGGAGTGCTTCATCAGAATATTTAATATCATGATGCTCTTCAAAGCGGTTTCTTAAACCACATAATATCGCATAAGTATCTTCGACATTCGGCTCCGAAACATCTACTTTCTGGAACCGTCTCGCCAAAGCTCTATCTTTTTCAAATATCCCACGGAACTCTTGAAAAGTAGTTGAGCCTACGCAACTTAAATCGCCGGAACTGAGCATTGGCTTTAGTAAGTTAGATGCATCCATTGAACCGCCGGATGCAGACCCAGCACCAATAATGGTATGGATTTCATCGATGAACAATATGCTTTTATCTTGCTGCTTTAATTCTGTAAGTAGAGATTTTAAGCGCTTTTCAAAATCACCACGATACTTGGTGCCCGCCAATAGCGCGCCCAAATCTAACGAATATAGCGTATGATCTTTAATAATATCAGGTACTTTGTTTTCAACAATAAGCTTAGCTAAACCTTCGGCTATCGCTGTTTTACCAACTCCTGCTTCTCCCACCAACAAAGGATTGTTCTTTCTTCTACGAGAGAGTATTTGTACAACCCGTTCAACCTCAGAAGACCGACCTATTAAAGGATCAATTCGCCCTGCTTTAGCTTCTGTGTTTAAATTAACTGCATACTTACTTAAGGCAGTTTTATCAGCTTTAGCTTCGCCCTCACTTGAGGTCGCGCTATCTAGTGCATCGCTTTTTTCACTATCAAGTATTCCATGAGATATATAATTAACAATATCGATGCGCTCTATCCCAAATTGGTGCATTAGGTATACAGCTTGGCTTTCTTGCTCAGAAAAAATAGCTACGACAACATTTGCACCGGTTACTTGACTTTTACCTGATGATTGAACGTGGAATACTGCTCTTTGTAATACTCGCTGGAAACCTAAAGTAGGTATCGTTTCAACACCGGCAATTTTATCAGAGAGCAAAGGCGTCGTCTCACTGATAAACTCTTCTAGGCTCGAACGCATTTTGTTCATATCTGCGCCACAGGCAGCAAGAACTTTATGTGCATCGGCATTATCTAATAATCCCAATAATAAATGTTCAACTGTCATAAACTCATGGCGCAAATCCCTTGCATCCCGAAACGCTTTACTGAGTGTTTCTTCTAACTCATGATTTAGCATAATTATTTTCCCTTAAACGGCTTCCACTTCACATAGCAACGGATGTTTATTATCTCTGGCGAACTGATTAACCTGGGCAGCTTTAGTATCAGCAACGTCCTTGCTAAACGTTCCACAAACCCCTTTTCCTTTGGTATGAACAGCCAACATCACTTGAGTTGAGCTGTCCTGATTCATAGCAAAAAACATCATAAGAACATCTATAACAAACTCCATAGGAGTGTAATCGTCATTCAATAGAACTACTTTATACAACGATGGTTTTTTTAATTTAGGCTTTGCTTCTTGTACAACGATATCATGATCGTGGGAGTATTCATCTTCCGCATTTTGGCACTTTTCACGCAAACTCAATTTAGACATTTTTTAATCCAATATAAAATCTTTTACAACTGATATCATACATCAGTGGAGGCTAATTGTATTTGTAAATAAAAGGATATAAATCTTAGTTTTTTATAAATTAAGAAATAGACACCTTGTATATTTCTCTATATTTTTAGAAAATTATAAACAGTAAAGGTTCCGATCAATACATAACAATAGTAATAGTAATAGTATAGGTCGAAAATTGTTCGCAAAGGAAGATGTGGAGAGATTTATGCAATCAGGGAAAGTAAAATGGTTTAACAACGCTAAAGGTTATGGCTTTATTTTAGCCGACAGCAATCAAGAAGAAGACTTATTTGCTCATTATTCAGCAATTAAAACAGAAGGCTATAAAAGCTTAAAAGCAGGACAACCAGTCAATTTTGAGACAGAACCAGGTCCAAAAGGCACTCATGCAATTAACATCGTTCCGGCTTAACAATCTCTCCCTTTAGTTCTTTTATTAGGTTTGATATTAAATAGCATCCACCGACTTTTTAGTGGATGCTATTTCATCATATACCAATAGGAATCAAACTATTAACGACTAATTCCACTGCTGTTCGGTTAATAAATATAAGCCCTACAACCCATTAATCAGTATTTTCCTCCGATGCTAGAAACAAAATTAATCAGCAAAATGATACTTTTCATTAACACAAACCAACGAGTTAGAGAGCAACCATAATCAGCTCGGATGCTAATGCAATTACTCAAGTGCTACATTTACCTTCCATTTCCCACATCATAATTTAAATATTTGTTATTTATAGTGCAGGCCTTAATTAAAGCGATTTTTTAATAGCATCAATTCGCTGTTGATTGGTGGGGTGCGAGCTTAAGAAACTCCCCTTACCGCCTAACTTATTTTTAAAGGTGTAAATAACATTCAGCATTGATGCTGGGTTTTTCCCACGCTTGCGTAAAAACGATAGCGAGTACTGGTCTGCTTGAAGTTCATCTTTTTGAGAAAATTGAGCATTAATCGCCTTATACGCTACAGCACCAAGCTGGGATGAACTAAGTTGACCAACAGCTCCTGTGGTAATACTTGCTGCTTGAAAAGCAGCACTAGTTAACATCTCTTTCTTCAACTGATTATAAGAATGCTGCAATTTAACATGGCCTATTTCATGCCCTATAACCGCTAATACCTGATCGTCAGGCATAGCATCTAATAATCCAGAGTATACCCTGACAGTTCCATCTGGCATTGCAAATGCGTTAATATTTTTATTAATATATACTTTATAATTGAACTGTGATCCATCAACATTCGCCAAACCATTCGTTATACGTGCTAGCCTTTTTGAATACGAACTGCTCCTAGGCGCTATAACACTTTTTTTATCTAATTCTACAGCACTTAACCGCGCGGTCTTTTTTACTTCTCCTTCAGCAAGTGTTGCCGCTTTAACCAATGTAATGCCGGCTAACAAAGCTTGACCATAATTTTCCTCTTTGATACAACCCGATAAACCTAAGCTAATTAGCAAAACAGTACTGTACTTTAGTAATTTCAAAATAACTTCCTTATTTAGCGACTCTTTTTTACTACTGGTGATAGCTGCTTTATCATTCATCAAATTCAGTAATATCAAAAAACACTTGCTGAGTGCCAGTTGTCACTAACCCTGTATCATCCATTTTTCGTTTTTCAATAGTCAACACATCAATATTACGACCATTGTGCGGATGCACCTCTTGATCGATAATTTCCCAGCACATGCTTTTATGACGACCTAGACTCCATAAAACTGCTCTTTGCACTGACATATAAGATTCAACACCATTATTTTGAATCAAAATTGCAGCATCATAATTATGACCATTTCCACCACTGAGTTCAGATTGTATCCCAGCAACATCTTTCACTAAGTTTTTCAAATCAGACATTTTTTCCTCCAGTGTTTAGGAACCAAATAATTTAATATTAATGTTTATCTTATTTTAGCTTTAAAAATACTTTAATCAACTTAACTTTAATCTTTATTCTTTAAAAATAAGCATAATTTTATAGCACTATATCCCATTCATATTATATTCTATAAGACATCTATAAATTTACTTATTCTTAGTACTGTTATTTGTTATGCTAATACCACAGCAAATTATATGTCATTGAGCAGTAAGAAAAAAAAGGTCTTCATTATGTTTATAAAAGTAAAGAAAAATTCAGGCGTATTCATGGAGCATAACGGCCTAGAAAAGCGCCATTTAGTCCCCGTAACCTCAAATTTTTTAATTAATTTAGAACAAGTTGCAGAAGTCTCTTTTTACACTATCAAAGAGAAAAGAGTTCGTTTTGACCTAGAAGATCACGAATTTAGTGTACCTGTACATACTCGAGTCGTGCATTTACAGATGGCTTACCCTTACGCACATGTGAATGATGTACATAGCAATAACAAAACTTCTATTGTTGAAAGGTGTTATTACAAATTTTACTGTCTGCCCGATGAAGATGGACAATATGAAATTTTGCGTAGCAAAATTGAAGAATTTGTACTTAACTTATAGGCACAATATTTAAACAACAATGCTAATCGGCAATTATTTTAGCACATTTTTAACTATATTGATTCCTACATTGATAGCTGGTTTTATTTCAGCTTCATAAATCAAAAAATGATGTAGCAACGCAATTTTTACAAGGAAAATCATGGAAATCAAAGATTTATTAAGCCAGACTGACAAGCTACCCAATATACCAGAGGTAGTTCGTGAACTCATTCAGACATTGAATAACCCAGATGCTAATTACGGGGATATCTCAAAAAAAGTTGCAAAAGACCAAACAATATCACTAAAGATTCTTAGATTAGTGAATTCTGCATACTTTGGATTAAGCAGAAAAGTCGCTTCTATTGATGAAGCAGTCATTATGCTAGGTATGGGAAAGCTAAAAACCCTAGTCATTGCTTCTGGATTCGCTAACAGTGCTTCGAATGTTGAAGGACTTGATCTTCCTACGTTTTGGTCTGATTCATTTCAAGTTGCAGAACTTGCTAAATGGTTAGCAGAAATGACCGATGAAGAAGTTAATGCTGATCTAGCTTTTACCTCCGGCATCATTCATAACATCGGGCAACTGCTATTGCATATGGCTCAACCCAATCGTGCTAAAGCTGTGAACACATTGGTTGAATCATCAAACACTAGTCGTCATGAAGCTGAACTAGAACGTTTTGGTTTTACAACCGCCGATGCCGGGCACGCACTACTCGATTTATGGAAGTTTCCTGAACCTCTTTCAAACGCTGTAAAGTACCAAAACAATCCTAGTGATTTAGCAGAGAACCCACAACTAAGTGCTATATTGTATCTAGCATGTCTTATAAATAGAGAATCTAAATCTGGAGATGCGATAGAAGATATCTTACAGCGTTTTCCACATGAAATTGCTAAATTAGCAGGTATTAAAACACAAGCTACAGATTATCTATCAGAAGCGCTACAGATAAAATCTGGACTGGGCAGCTTAGCTGCGTAACAGCTCACACTTTTGACATTAGATGCGCCATATTGAATTAAACAACCATTATTTAATTTCAATATGGCATTCCCCTTCTTTAGCTCAATAATAATCATACATTCCTTTATATCGCAGCCATTTTAATTGAATTACTTAGGTTGCTATACATTACTGTAATCTCACTACTAACATTTAGTTTATAAGTAACTATATTGTGAGTATGTAGCATGTCTAGCAGCAATAAATTTTTGACTATGGCCAAGTTTCAATTATTTTTAGAGTTTTATCAGCTTCTTTTATACCATCCGTAAGTCTAGGGTGTTAATTCTATTCCAGGTTTTCAAATTGCTTTTACTGCACCTTATAAATAAGGCTTTCACGAACAATCAATATAATTACGTGCACCGTAAACCCTTGGTAAATAAACTGCTATTTAGGCATTAACAAAACATTAAGCCCAATGCAAGAGACGCAACAACTAGCAGCAAAAATAAACTGGCAGCTCTTTGAGTTAGCATTTAATATGGCAATACAAGAAGAGAGAGATCTTTAGCGCAATAGAGCACGAAAAGGTAATCAACAGATAGCGCAAGCACACTAATATTAAAATTTAGCTTTAGCGAACAAATGTTAAGACATGACACCCTTAAAGCTTACTCTATTTCAAGTATCTGTACTGGTTACCCAAATATTACTGATGATCTGGCATTAGGAAAGATTGGTAATTTAATAGAGCTTAATGCCAGAGAAGCCATTAATATTTTAGAATCAGCTACTTCCAAAGACAACAACTGCGAATCAATAGGAGAATTAAATCTGTGCCTAGCGTTATATTACACGCAATAGGCTTGATTCTCGGTATTTTAAAATATAAAGGATAAATTGATACAATTCGGCTATTAATAACCAAACAGAACAGCTCTTGATATACATGCTGAAACTAAAGACGCACAACCTATATTGGCTTTCAGTTAATTAACTGCTTATGCCTTAAGATGACTTCTTCAATCACTCTTTTAAAGATATCAGCAACTAACTCTTCAGAAATATCATGCTGTAAAGCAAGTTTTCTGTATTCAAAAAACTGACCTAACTCCCTGTTTTCATCACTAGCAGGCAATGCATTGTCAGCTTTATACAAGCCAATTCTTTCCGTTATTTGAAACCTCTGTCCCAAGAACGAAATTAATTGCTTATCTATTACATCAATTTCACTTCTCATCGCCACTAACTTATCCATAAAAAATTGTCCTTTTTACACAGCGCGCTACTTCTCAACAGGTCTATTTAAACTGGCATTAAACGCACAACGTAGTAATTTTCCAGTTTAATACAGCTCAAATATTAAATATTTGAACACAATACTTCTTAATATAAATTAATTCCTTACGCTCTAATCATAAGCTACTTTTACTATAATAAGTCAAGCATAATACCCAACGAGCAGCTCTTTAACTTCCTTCATCTCTGACATTTTTTCAAAATGAATATACACTTTTTTGAACTGCTGCGGATCAACCCCATCCCCTAATAGCCAGCGCGTTACCACAAACAAGTAAATATCTGAACTACTGAACTGCTCTCCATGCACCCAAGGTCCCACAAACAAATCATTCTCAATAATATTGTAATACTCGGTTATGTTTCGAGGCGTTTTTTTTGCCATATCTACCTTAGAGGATTCATTATCTACCCAGCGCTCAGGTCGGCGTAAATGTGCATGCCCAACATGTACAGTAGAGCTCATATAGCTATTAAATGAATCAACTTTTGCTTGAAAAAAATTACCACACTGGCTACTTGCTGCTAACTCTGAATGGTTCTTAACGCCCTGAGCTACAATATAATTTAAGATTGCTAAAGCTTCAGTTATAACGCCTTGAGCTGTTACTAAAGCAGGGACTCTTCCTAAGGGATTTAATGCTAGAAATGTTGCACTTTTCTGCTCCGACTTACTAAAATCTATTGCTATAGATTGATATTTTTCACCGCTCATTTCTAATGCAATATGCACTGCTAAAGAAATAGTCCCAGGTGTGTAATACAGTTTCATTATTTCCCCAATAATTTATTTCAATATAAGTTAAAATTATCACTAATCTTTTTCATCTTCAATAAATATAACTTCTCGTGACTGCTATTTAGCTAGATAGATTGTCATTCAGTTATATTATTTTCTATTAACTTAATCTTTTGAGCTCGCTTCTATTTTATGAATACTTAAATCTGCTCCCATAAACTCTTCTTCTTCAGACAGTCTAAATCCTAAAATTACTTTTATAATCGAGTAAATTATAATTCCACCGGTAAATGCAACTAAAACACTTAATCCACTTCCTATTAACTGGGATAAAAAACTCACTCCTCCCATTCCACCAAAAGCTTCCAAACCAAAAATACCTGCCGCTATACCACCCCAAAGCCCGCAAACACCGTGCAGGGGCCAAACTCCTAGTACATCATCGATTTTCCATTTACTTTGCTGAACAATAAACAACCAAACAAATACAGCTCCTGCAATAATTCCTGTTAGCAATGCACCTAAAGGATGCATTACGTCAGAGCCCGCACACACAGCTACTAATCCTGCTAAAGGTCCATTATGAATAAATCCTGGATCATTTTTACCCACAATCAAAGCTGCTATAATTCCTCCCACCATTGCCATCAGTGTATTCATAGCAACTAACCCAGAAATACCTTCAATCGTTTGTGCCGACATCACATTAAAGCCAAACCAGCCAATAGATAATAACCAAGCGCCTAAAGCTAAAAATGGAATATTAGACGGCGGGAACGCAACCAATTTGCCATTTCTAAAACGCCCTCGCCTATTCCCAAGCAATAAAACGGCTGCCAATGCAATCCATCCCCCAACTGCGTGTACTACGACAGAACCAGCAAAGTCATGGAATGGCTCAGAAAACTGTTTGTCAAACCAATCTTGCACCCCCCAATTACCATTCCATACAATACCCTCTATCACAGGGTACAAAAATGCTACACACAATGAAGCTGCTATTAATGCTGGCCAGAATTTTGCCCTTTCAGCAATTCCACCGGAAATAATTGCTGGTATCGCTGCCGCAAACGTCATCAAAAAAAAGAATTTTACCAAACTATAACCACTAGCTTGTGACAGTGTTTTAGCTTCCATAAAAAAATTAACATCATAGGCAATCCAATATCCAATAAAAAAATATACCAATGCAGAAAAAGCAAAATCAGTAATAATTTTCACCAATGCATTAACTTGATTTTTATAACGAACAGTTCCCACTTCTAAAAAAGCAAAACCAGCATGCATTGCAAAAACCATAATTGCTCCAAATAACACGAAAAAAGTATTTGTGCTTTGCACTAAATTATCGATAGCAACGGCTATATTTTCCACTGAAACTCCTCCTAAAATGCACCAAAGTAGTGCTAAAAAAACGCATTGAATAATCTCAGTGCATAATTGTTTATTTATAAAACAAAAAGCTAATATTTTAAGACATTAAGTGGTCCAAGCAGAATGCATGCCAATATCCATGAACATATGTACCTTTTTAACTTTTGCTACATGCATAAACAATCAAAGCTGCCTAACTTGTATCTATTATCGATTCAAGCCTGCCAGTCTTTAGCCATTTCAAATCGCACTATTTAGAACTAATGAGCTTCAATTGAAAAATGTATTCCTATCTGCCTTTTTTTGACCTACGAAAACTAATTATATTATTTTCAATTCCTACGTGGACAGAGCTCTTTACTGTCGATATGCTGCAACAAATTAAAAATAACAGGAATAATCATGTCAGTTCATCTCTGGTTACGCGCTGAAACTAAACCAATGGAAGAGCGTACTGCTCTACCACCACAGCATGCAAAAATATTACTTGATGCAGGATTTAAAATAACAGTAGAACATTGCAATCAAAGAATATTTAAAATTGAAAGTTATCAGCAAGTAGGTTGCGAAATCGCACCAGCACATAGCTGGCAAACCGATGCGCCCAGTGACGCAATCATCTTAGGACTGAAAGAATTCAGTGCTGATGTAACTTTCCCGCTTACGCATAAACACATTCAATTTGCTCACGCTTATAAAGAACAGATGGGGTGGAAAGATGTTTTATCAAGATTCACCCGCGGCCATGGAACTCTTTACGATATTGAATTTTTAGTAAACGAACAGGGTCGACGTGTAGCTGCGTTTGGTTATTGGGCTGGTTACAGCGGCTGTGCAGTCTCTGTGATGACATGGATAGCCAAACAAACAGGAAAAACATTAGGCCCTTTAAGTTCTTATGAAGATAGAAATGTGCTAATAGCTGAACTTAAATCACAGCTTGCGCAAATTAGCGGCAAACCAAAAGTTATAATTATAGGAGCTAAAGGCAGATGTGGTTCTGGTGCATTAGATTTAGCGAAGTCTTTAGGTATTGAAGTTAGCCCTTGGGATGCAGAAGAAACAGCCAAAGGCGGGCCTTTTAGGGAAATCTTAGCGCATGATATTTTTGTAAACTGTGTTTTCGTACAACAAATGATCCCACCTTTCATCACCAGAGAGATGCTGGCTGAAAAAACCGGTAGCCTACAAGTTATTTGCGATGTTAGTTGCGACCCATTTGGTGCTTACAACCCAGTACCTATTTATACTCAATGCACGCACTTTGATGACCCAAGTGTTGTGCTAGAAAACAGTAAAGACGTTAGTTTAGTTGCCATTGATCACCTACCCTCGCTTTTACCAAAAGAGAGTAGCGAAGATTTTTGTACGCAGCTAATGCCTACTCTAAAAACGCTTGATAATATTGAAGCTGGAGTGTGGATGAGAGCTAAAAATACATTCTTAGAAAAATCAGCACTAATTTAATCATTCAGTAATTAGAGCCTCAAACATATAATTTTCGCTAACTAATATCAGTAAACAATAATACTATTGTTTACTGATATTATTGTTAAGATTCTCAGAACACTAAATATAAACGATCAATTCCCAGCATAACTGCGGCGCTCTATAATGCAGCACGAAATCCATTTTCAAAACTCACTTTTGGCTTGTTTCCTTACTTTATTATCGTTCCCTACATTTATTGAGAGACCTTACAGTAATATTATTTACTTATACTTCCTCTTGCTTGACAAAATATTTTAAAATCTCGATGGTCTTTAAAACATCCTCACATCCCGCTAGCTCTCTAATTGAGTGCATCGCAAATTGAGGCACACCAATATCTAATGTTTTAACCCCAAGTTCAGCAGCGGTAATAGGCCCTATGGTACTACCACAAGCCATATCAGCTCTAACAACAAAAACTTGTACACTAGCGTCCACTTTTGCTGCAAACTGCCTAAACATGGCACTTGTGATATCATTCGTAGCATAGCGCTGATTAGCGTTCACTTTTATAACGGGCCCTGCATTTAATAAAGGACCATGGTTTTCATCATGCTTATCCATGAAATTAGGGTGAACGGCATGGGCGTTATCAGCAGATATCAACATAGAATTAGCAATCATGCGCGTGTTTTGCTCAACCGTAGAGGTCAACCTGCTTAACACTTGCTCTAACATAGGGCCTTGAGCACCTATTGCTGACATACTGCCTACTTCTTCATGATCATTACAAACAAGCAGAACACCTTCCTCTGAATCTGCTGTAAGCAATGCTATCAAACCCATAAAGCAGCTCAGCAGATTATCTAAGCGCGCCGATGCAAAAAACTCATCATTTAGCCCTATTGTTGCGGGCGCCTGTACGTCATAAAAGCTTAGATCAAAGTCTAATACCTGTTCAACCTCTTCACCTAAAGCTTGTAAGTGATCTTTTAATAACCCACGGAAACTGAAGACAGTATCTTTTTTTCCTGATGCATTTTGACCAAGTAAAGGCGTCACCATCGTCTGTGGATTTATTTTCATTCCACTATTCGCTTCTCGATTGAGATGAATTGCCAAGCTAGGGATAACGGCTATCGGCTTACAAAAATCAATTAAGATCGATTTGATAGAGCCCTCCAAGTTTTCGAAGGTAACTCTGCCTGCCAACGATAAATCTCGATCAAACCAAGGAGCTAACAGCACTCCTCCATACACTTGCACGCCTAATTGTAAATAATCTTTAGTTTGTATTTCTGGATTCGGCTTAACTTTCAAACAGGGAGAATCAGTATGCGCACCGATCATACGAAGCCCGCTTTGTGTTAGCGCTTTATCCTTCGGCATTTGCCAAGCCACAATACTAGAACCATTTCGAGTGCTATAATACTTCCCACCCGTTTTGATATCCCAACTTTGCTTTTCATCCAATTCTATATAACCGGCATCTTCAAGTTGGCAGACCATTGCAGCAACAGCATGGTAAGGCGTTACAGCTTTTTTAATAAAAGTTATTAATTGCTCAATTGTTTGCTCTTTATTCACTTTTTTCACCTATCACTGCTATCAATTTAATATCAAAAATAAGCGTTGAGTTAGCAGCTATTCCCAAAGAAGGGCTAGTTGCCCCATAAGCCAACTTTGCCGGTATAAAAACCTGCCAATGATCACCAGCTTTCATTTGTAACAATACTTGCCTCCAGCCAGCTATTACTCCTCTTATAGGAAACACAGATGTTTTAGCACGCTTGTATGAACTATCGAAAACATCCCCATTAACTAAGCGCCCTTCATAATGCACTTCAACTTTATCTTGTATTTTAGGTTGCGCGCCAGAGCCTGAACTTAATACTACATACTGCAACCCTGATTTGGTTTGCACTACATTTTCTTTTAATCTATTTTCCTGTAAAAAGCGTTCACCTAGCTTACTGTTATCATCATTTAATGCTTTATCTACTAATGAAGCACGAAAGGCAGCCTCTTCAGCATTATCCCCGCAACCAGTTAAAAACATCGCAAGAAGAAACACTTTAGAAAAATTTTTACCACTAATTGTGATACTCACAACTTGTTGTTTGAACGATTTTAAATACAATGAAACATCCTAATAAATTGAGAAGCAAAGCACATTATGCTGAGCTAAAAAATAATTTCCATTCTTTTACACCATTTTGTGAGTATCGTTAAACTTAGCGCACTATTTTTCTCAGTTGGTATAACGGCTATAAGTTATAGCAACTTTAATATTCACGCTTTAAGGTTCCAGTAACTCTATCAGTAGCACAAATGTATACTGCATTAAACTTCAATTACTTAAGGTTAGCGTTTTACAATATCTTCGGGTATCGCTACACTGAATCTAGTACCCGTTGGAACTAAAATGTGATAATAATCTCTTAAAGCTACTATTTACCTTCACATAATACCAATATCAATAACTTAGAAGATGCATTTATGAATAAATATATTAAATTTGCAATTACACCGCTTATATTACTTCCTCTTTTTAGCTTCGCTAAATCAGCTCCCTCTGTTAGTGTTTTATCAGCTGAAGAAATACATTCGTCTACACTTAAAGAAGTCGTCAACTCTTTAACAAAAAGGCATTACAATAAAATAGCGATTAACGATCAACTATCAAGCAACTTGCTCGATAGCTATATTAGTTCTTTAGACCCATCTCGTGTTTACTTTTACAAATCTGATATTGATGAATTTGAAGCTTTACGGAACAAACTAGATGATGAAATAAACAGGGATGAAGTCAAAAGTGGCTACTTAATCTATAATCGCTTGCAAGAAAGAATTATGGAGAGAGTTTCATATTCAATAGATAGATTAGAATCCACTAAAGAATTCGATTTTGATTTAGATGAAGTTTATGAAACTGATCGAGAAACGATACCCTGGGTAAGCTCGGTAGAAGAGATGGACAATCTTTGGCGCAAGCGCTTAAAGAGCTCTATTTTAAATCTTACTTTAGATGATCAAACTAACGCACAGGCACGAAGCAAACTATTAAAACGTTACAAAAGCCAAGTAAAACGCGTTTTACAAACCAATAGCGAAGATGTATTCCAAGCCTATATTAATAATTTAACTCGATTATATGACCCTCATACTGCATATTTCTCGCCACGTAATTCAGAAAATTTTAATATAAATATGAGCCTTTCCCTACAGGGTATTGGCGCTGTTTTACAAAGTGAAGATGAATTCACAAAAATTGTCCGTCTAATCCCATCGGGACCTGCCGATAAAACAGGGAAATTGCAAGCTAACGATAAAATCGTTGGGGTAGCTCAAGGCAAAGACGGCAATATTGAAGATATTGTAGGCTGGCGCTTAGATGATGTTGTACAAAAAATCCGAGGAAAAAAAGGCACAGTCGTTAAACTTGAAGTGGTAGCAAAAGATAGTAAATCACAAGAACGTAAAACAATTTTAATTACTAGAGATAAAGTTAAACTTGAAGAGCAATCAGCGCAGAAAAAAATCATTAAATCTACTGTTGATGGCAAAGAGTATAAAATTGGGGTAATAGATATTCCCACTTTCTATATCGATTTTGCAGCACTGCAAAGAGGCGATAAAGATTATAAAAGCACCACTCGCGATGTAAAAAAGCTCATAAACGAGCTAAAAGAAGATAATGTTGATGGTTTGTTAATTGACCTTAGAAATAACGGCGGCGGTGCTTTACAAGAAGCTAATGAACTTGCTGGATTATTTATTCGCCTAGGCGCAACAGTTCAAATTAAATATTCAAACGGAAGCGTAGGGCCGCTTCATGACAATGATCCTAACATTGCTTATTCGGGTCCGTTAGGCGTTATCGTCAATCGACAAAGCGCTTCTGCATCAGAAATTTTTGCTGGAGCAATTCAAGATCACCGTCGTGGAATTATCATAGGTAGCCAAACCTTTGGCAAAGGTACTGTACAAACATTAAACCCCTTAAAACATGGCCAATTAAAACTAACTCATGCTAAATTCTATAGAATATCTGGAGAAAGTACCCAAAACAAAGGTGTGATACCTGATGTTTCGCTACCTGCCATGCTAAACATCGAAGATTATGGTGAAAGCGCCTTGGATAACGCTCTCCCATGGGATACTGTGACTGCAGTAAAAGGTTTTAATGATTTAAATCTCGATAAATTCTTCAATAAAATCACTAAACTAAATAAAGAAAGAACTAATCAACTAGCCGATTTCAAATACATGAAATCTAAAATTTCACACCGTGCTGAACTTAAGAAAAACACCACTATCTCCTTAAATAAAAGCAAATATAAAAGCAACTTAGCAACGGAAAAACAATGGCTAGTTGATATAGAAAACAAACGCCGCATGGCCGTTAATTTACCCACTGTTTCTTCCTTAGATGAATTAGAAGACGCCAAAGAAAAAGACAAACTTGGCAGGCCCATTAATCCGGAAACTCAAGCAATACTTACTGAAAGCGTCAAAATCTTAATTGACATGAAAAAACTATTACAAACTAAGAGTTAAAATATTACTTTATGAGCGCTAAAAAAAAACCATTAGCCATAGTCATTTCAGTTGTTGTGGTCGCCTTACTCGGCGGCGGCGGCTACTTTGCATATACAATGCTACAAGCTAAAACAGAAGAGAACATGAAAAATCTAGAAAGTGCAGGTGACGCTCTAGTAGGAAATGCTCACAAACCTAAAGAGGACGAGCTTTCTGCGGAGCAAATGGCCCCAACAATATCTGAAGATATGAAACCCTCTAAGAGAGTGGTACGTTCCTTACAAAAAGACAACGTTAAGCTAAGTGTAGAGATTATAGAACTGCAAAATCAAATAGAAAATTTAAAAAAAGAAATTGATGATTTAGAAGAGTACAAATTAACAAACGAACGCTTTGCACCGAAACGGCTTAAAGACGAAATGGCAGACGTTGAAAGCAAAGTGAAATCGTTTTTACTAAACTCTGAAGATGCTGGTAGATTCAGCACCATACAAATTGAAATAATGGCAGCAGCGAGCGCAATGGAGTACAAAGAATACATAATACGCAACCGTTTGATGGTCACCAAACAACAAAGAGAAAAACTCGCTATAGATTTTCTACCTGGCTATGCTTTTTGTGTAGGTGATGGAATAGAACTGGCTGCAAATAATGCGCATGAGTTTGATTTAGTGGCAAAGAAATTCAGAGGCACAGTTACTTTAGCTCTCCCTGTAAAGCTACAAAAAGATCTAGACACCGTAATTACCCCCTGCCAAAACTCTTTAAGGGCACAGCTAGATAAAAGCCTAAAGGACACAACCTAATCATTTCTTTGAACTTTGAGCTATTAAATAGTTATTTAGCTATTTAATAGTTCATGCAACTATCTCATACTAACTAGCAATTTTTCTTTTTCAATAAGCATTCGATGCTTGATAAGTAGTGACATATTTTTAAATTATGCAATGTTCATTCTCTGTTAATTACCCTATAAAACAATAGCCATCTAATTCAAAATGGCTATTAACTTTGCTTTGCACTAAAAAAATTAGTCCTGTATAATGCGCGCTCAATATTCTAGTAAATGTGTATTTTCCAGCCTTAGTATGCATAATTTTACTTATAATCTGACCCTGTGTCGCTGGTGATACAGGTTATGTGCTCAGTAAGGTGATTTATTTAAAATCATCTGCTGCGGCCCAAAAATAGGACATTTTCATGAGCGAAAGCTTTGCTGAACTGTTTGAAGAATCTCTTCTTACGCTAGATATGAAAGCCGGTACTTTAGTTACTGGTGAAGTAGTTGACATTGACAACGATTGGGTAACGGTACACGCTGGACTTAAGTCTGAAGCAGTCATTCCACGTATTCAATTTCTCAACGATGCAGGCGAGTTAGAAATTCAAATCGGCGATAGCGTTAAAGTATCACTTGAAGCAGTTGAAGACGGCTTCGGTGAGACTAAACTTTCTCGCGAAAAAGCGAAACGTGCAGAAGCTTGGGAAGTACTACAAGCTAAATTTGACGCTGAAGAAACTGTACAAGGTTTCATCAACGGTAAAGTTAAAGGCGGTTTCACTGTTAACGTTAATAACATTCAGGGCTTCCTACCAGGTTCACTAGTAGATGTACGCCCAGTACGTGACGTTGATCATTTAGAAGGCCAAACGCTAGATTTCAAACTAATCAAGCTAGATCCTAAGCGTAACAACATTGTTGTTTCACGTCGTGCGGTTCTTCAAGAAGCTAACAGCGCTCAACGCGATGAGATTCTTGCTGCACTAGAAGAAGGTCAAACTGCTAAAGGTTTCGTTAAGAACCTAACTAATTACGGTGCTTTCATCGATTTAGGCGGTGTTGACGGTCTTCTACATATCACTGATATGGCTTGGAAGCGCATTTCTCACCCAAGCGAAATGCTTAATCCTGGTGATGAAATCTCAGTTAAAATCATTAAGTTTGACAAAGACTCTGGTCGTATATCTCTTGGTCTTAAACAACTTTCTGAAGATCCGTGGGAAGCTATCAAGAAGCGCTACCCTTCTGGCTCTAAAGTTCAAGCTAAAATCACTAACCTTACTGATTACGGCTGCTTTGCCTCAATCGAAGATGGTGTTGAAGGTCTAGTTCACGTTTCAGAAATGTCTTGGACTAACAAAAACATCCACCCATCTAAAGTTGTACAGATCGGTGAATCTTTAGAAGTTATGATTTTAGATGTTGATGAAGAGCGTCGTCGTATTTCTCTAGGCATCAAGCAGTGTACTGTTAATCCTTGGACTGCATTCTCTGAACAATATGCAACTAACGATAAAGTATCTGGCTCTATCAAAACTATCACTGATTTCGGTATCTTTGTTGGTCTAGAAAATGAGCTTGATGGTTTAGTTCATATGTCTGACATTAGCTGGGAAGGCGATCCAGAAGCCTCTTTACGCGAATACAAGAAAGGCGACAATGTTGAAGCCGTTATCTTGTCTATCGACGCAGAAAAAGAGCGCATCTCGCTTGGTATCAAGCAAATGGATAACGACCCGTTCGCTGCATTCGCAACTACAAACGATAAGAACTCTATCGTTAATGGTACTGTGAAATCAGTTGATGCTAAAGGTGCTGTAATCGAGCTAGCTGAAGGTATCGAAGGATACTTGAAAGTTTCTGAAATCAGTGTAGAGCGTATCGAAGATGCGTCAACTGCATTGAAAGTAGGCGATGCTGTAGAAGCGAAGATCACGAACCTTGATCGTCGTAACCGCAACATCACACTTTCTATTAAAGCTAAAGATCAAGCTGACGAAAAAGCTGCAATTGCGGCTGTTCGTAACGTTGAAGTTAAGACCGCTGGTCCAACTACAATCGGTGATCTAATCAAAGCTCAAATGGCTAACAAAGACTAGTCTTTGCTGCCTGTCATAACTAAGACAGTCTTGCTGTCTTAGTTATAATTAGCTTGTGGCTTTATGCCACAAGCTAACATTAATTGCACAACACCTCTATATAGCTCTGCTTTCTTAAAAGAACCTACAACAAATCCTTGCACTCTCTCCCAATAAATCTGCAAAAAACTTAAAGCGGCTCAAGTACTCGGTTATTTGAAAGGGGCTTTATTAATGGCGATAAGAATTAGTTTTTATGATTAATAACTTTGTTTTGATTTAGAGTAAAACGTAATCTAAAAGCTGATCATCAGATATATCTTTATCTGTTACCTCATAAATACTTAAAACAGAAGCATGCGCCTTAATTACCGTGTCTGACTTCCCTGTTACTAAAGGGTGCCATTCTGGCAAATCTTTGCCTTCGTTGATTAACCGATAACTACAACTAGGAGGCAGCCAGTGAAACTCGGTAACATCCTCAGGCCTGAGTTTAACGCAGTTAGGCACAAGCACGCTGCGATTTTGATACTCGGTGCAATAACAATTGGTTTTATCCAGCAAATGACAAACCACTGAAGTGTAATGTACTTCCAGCGTGTCTTCATCTTCTACCTTCTGCAAACAACACAGCGCACAACCATCACATAATGACTCCCATTCTTGAGGTGTCATTTGCTGTAGCGTTTTACGTTGCCAAAATACTTGCTGCGCCATTACACCATTCGCCCTGTTAAGACCGCATTTAAAGAGCAGTAGCAATTAATTTTATATACTCGCATTACCGAACTCCCGTTGTCGGCCTATCTTTAAATAAATCTAACATATAATCATCTTTTGGTGGCGGCATCTGCAAATAGAATCCTTGCTCATCTAGCGCTGACATTAACTTCTTTGCATCCACTCTCGCCAACGCCCTATCAGCTTTAAACGGCATATCCATCACATGCACAGCGGTACCAAACATCTGCAATAAAGCTTCTGGTACTTTTGCTAGTTTTTGCGATTTTTCCACGTAAAGATACATTTCATCTTTTTTAGAACTTTTATATATAGAAACTATTTTCATAACATTATCTTTTTTAACTGAATAAGTGAATTGCAGCTACCAGGCAACTACTAATCGAAATGCTGCATTTGTGCGAGTATTTCGAGACCAAATAATTGCTCACGCCAACCTTTTAAACTATTCGGTATCTTATATTCACCGAACTCTTCTTTAGTTCTAACTAAAGCTTCAAGATCCTTTTTACGCAGAACTATTTCAGGCACAACTCCTTGCTCAGCAGCTGCAGTGATAGCTATTTGCTTAATTTTTTTAAAACGCTTATTCCAAATAGGATCTAGCGGCTTTTTAATCGGCGCTACAGTACCTTTCTCTGCTAATAACTCTTTAGCGGACGAAAGTATTTGCAGAATATCATCACCATCTTCGCGTATATTTTTACCGCGAATATCGTCCGCTTTACTTAATGTTGATACAGAAGCTGGCCATTGATTAATAATAGCAATAATAGTTTGGTTTTTTAACACCCAGTTTCTCGGCATATTTCTGCGACGACATTCCACTTCTCGCCAGCAAGATAAAGCCTTAAGTGCCACTAGCTTATAATCCGGCAAGCTCCACATCTGCCCAAAACGAAGGTAGTAATTTTCGCTATCAACCTCATCATCAACTTGCGCAACTTTTTCTACTGTTTTAACACTATCTTCTAAAAACCACTTATAACAGTCACGGTCTTGCATTTGCTTAATTTGTCGTTGGCAAACTTCAGGTAAATAAGCAACATCAAGCGCTGCATACAACTCTTGCTTATTGGTAAGTGGTCTTTGCAACCAATTAGAGGTTGTTTCAGCTTTACCTATCTTTATGTCGAGCACTTGCTCCAACAACCTTTGCAATCCCATTGTAAAGCCCCAACCCAAAAATGCCGCAGCTATTTGAGTATCATATAAAGGCTTTGGAACGACTCCAATTAACTGCCTGAACAACTCAAGATCTTCACTTCCAGCATGAATAATTTTTAAGACGCTAGGGGCTTCGAAAACTTCAATCAGCGCCTTATAATCACTAATTTTTAATGGATCTATTAAATAGCACTGCTGATCATCACCCACTTGAATCAAACCGGCGATTGGATAAAATGTATCTACTCTCTGAAACTCTGTATCTATCGATATCATTGGCAATTTAAGCCAGTGACGACAGCGCTCCTCTAAAGCTTCATGCGTATCTAAATAAATTGGCTTTAAAGCACTCGCTTCTAGCTGCTGCCAATCGTAACTGTTCGGTTGCATACCTTACCTATTTTTCAGTATCAAAAGATTTTGAAACAATGTTATAGAACTCTTCTTCCAGCAATTGCGTGCGCCAAAGTTCCGCCATCAACATATTCTAATTCCCCGCCAATAGGCACTCCGTGGGCTATTCGAGAAACCCTTAAAGGCAAATCTCTTAATTGCTCTGCAATGTAGTGTGCTGTTGCCTCTCCTTCTACTGTTGGGTTAGTAGCAACAATAAGCTCTTCAACAACTTGTAATGCCAGTCGATCAAGTAACTGATCAATACCTATGTCACTCGGCCCCACGCCATCTAAAGGAGATAAATGCCCACCTAATACAAAATACAATCCATTAAACCCTCCGGTCTGCTCTACCGCGAGAACGTCCATCGGCGTTTCAACAACACAAAGTAATTTTTCATTTCTGGTCTGATCAGCACATACTGGGCACAGATCTGTTTCACTCAGTGTTGAACAATCTTTACATCGCCCCAATTGATTAACGGCTATTTCCAATACTTTGGACAATTCTAAAGCGGCGTCTTGTTCCCGCTCAAGCAAATGAAAAGCCATACGCTGTGCCGACTTTGGCCCAACGCCCGGCAAACAACGCAACGCATTAATCAGCTGCTGTATCAAAGGTGATAAAGACATAATTAAAACGGCATTTGAAAGCCAGGTGGTAGCCCCATGCCACCAGCAACTTTACCCATTTCTGCCTTTGAATACCCTTCTACCTTACGCACTGCATCGTTTATTGCAGCAGCGATAAGATCTTCTAGAATCTCTTTATCTTCTGTCATCAAACTAGCATCAATATCTACATTTTTAACGTCATGACGCCCATTCATAGATAGCTTAACCAAACCTGCGCCCGACTCACCAGTTACTTCAAATTTAGCCACTTCTTCTTGTGCTTTTTGCATATCAGCTTGCATCTTCTGTGCCTGCTTCATGATGCCTTCCATTCCACCTTTCATCATAATTTCTATCTTCTCTATATCTGTTTAAATTTTAATTTACTGGCATAATTGAAGAGCGATCAATCTCTGCTGAAAATGCAGCTGCTATTTTCTGAACAATCTCATCCCCTTGAAAAAGAGTAATCGCTGATCTCAAACGCTTAGCGCGTAATTTTTCAAAACATTGCCAAGGCGTTTCTCTGGTACTCTGCTTACTATCGAAACTTACTTTCACATCACATACAAAGTACTGTGATAATAAAGTTTCAATTCTGCTTTCTTGAGTTTGATCCAATACATTTTTTTGCACTTTAGAAACATTGAATTGCAAATTAGCCCCCTCAACTAGCTCTAACGATAGATTTTCAGCTATATGAGCTGTCATACCGGTAAAACCAATCACTCCCACCAAAGCAGGCCAATCTTCTAAACCTAATTGTGTAATATCTGTCACTGGAGGAGCGAGCATTTTACTAATATTTATCTGACTTGTATTTGCTTCTGATGTAGCTTGCGCCGCAGGCTGCTCCGTCAAATTACTAGGAACCGCCTGTACACCCTGGTGCCTTAGTATTTGCGACTCAACTACTTGATTACTCTCTGCTGCACTTTGATCCGCAACCTTACTTATCGGTAACGTCTCGCTGCGCTGACAATCTAGAGAGGCATCTTCCCATGGTGCTATATCCTGCTGGTGTAAACAATCCAGATTCTCTGCACCTGGTGAGGCCGCTTCTATATTTTTCGCACTGTGGTTTACATTACCTTGTACTGATGAAAGAGTTTGCGGTTTTTCGTCAATGCTCTTAATAGCGTTTATTCCTGAAGATCTTGCCTCCAAAGCACTCACTTCAACAACGCCTGAATTTACATTATCGCTATCTATAACTGCAGTTTCAGTTTCCAATGTGTTTCTTGTAACCTTCTGAGAAGCAACATTTACGGGCGCCGCTAAAGCGCCTACTTTTTTCTCAGTGACTATGTCATCAACTACGCTATTTACTTCTATTTCAGCAAGACTGTCCAAAACCACTATTGCAGTTTTTTTTTCCATTGCACTAGTGAGCTCTTTACTTTCTATCGCCACACTTAAATTCGATTGATTACTAACTAAAAACTGCTCATTCTCACCTTGTGGCTGGGCACTTGAAGCATCGTTAGCTGATAATTCAGAGTTTTTAGCTACCACATCATTTTTTTTTAAGGGTGCCTGTGCGTTTTGATCCTGGCTTTGCAAATTAACACTCTGCAGATGACTACTTTGGGCAGGCCTAAAAGCTAGCATGCGCATTAAAGTCATTTCTAAACCTTCACGGGCATCGGGAACTAAAGGCAAATCTTTTCTTCCCATCAATGCAATTTGATAAAATAGCTGCACATCTTCCGCACTTAGCTGCGCCGCTAATTGCATAACTTGCTCTTGATCTCCCAAGCTATTATCTAGCGCAGCGGGTACTGTCTGTGCAATAGCAATTCTATGTAACAAGCTTACAATATCACCCAATACAGCATTGTAATCAGGGGAAAATTGCGCTAAATCCTCTACGCTTTTTAGCAGCGTTAAACCATCTCCTACCGCTAAGGCTGATAACATCTGATATACAAGCCTTAAGTCGATAGTTCCCAACATAATTCTTACATCAGCTTCTTTAACACTACCTGCGCCAAAAGCGATCGATTGATCAGTTAAGCTTAAAGCATCACGCATCGAGCCATCAGCAGATCTTGCCAATAGCCATAATGCACCCTCTTCAAAGCTTATTTGTTCAGCGCTTAAAACTTGCTGTAAGTGCTCAACAATACGCTTAGGAATCATATTTTTAAGGTTAAATTGCAAGCAACGCGAAAGCACTGTCACTGGTAATTTTTGCGGATCAGTGGTGGCAAGTAAAAATTTAACGTGCGGAGGCGGCTCTTCCAAAGTTTTCAATAGTGCATTGAAAGAACTTTTTGAAAGCATATGAACTTCATCAATAAGATAAACCTTAAAGCGCCCACGCGTAGGAGCGTACTGAACATTCTCTAATAATTCTCGCGTGTCTTCTACTTTCGTTCTAGATGCGGCATCCACTTCTATTAAATCAACAAACCTTCCCTCTGCTATCTCAACACAAGCACTACAGAGTCCACAGGGTACCGAAGAAACACCTTCTTCGCAGTTCAAAGCTTTAGCAAATAAACGCGCTATTGAAGTTTTGCCGACCCCTCGAGTTCCAGTAAACAAATATGCATGATGTAAACGGTTATCATCTAAAGCGTTAACGAGCGCTTTGAGAACATGCTCTTGACCAACCATTTCAGTAAATTGCTTTGGTCGCCATTTTCTAGCAAGAACTTGATAGCTCATAAAATTATTGCACCTAAATCGCAGCTAAGGTTATTTTTAAGGGTGTACTACATCGAAGTAATGACGTTTTTCAATTATTTAAAAGTAGCTTTACAGCATAAAATAATGATCCGCTATGCTAACGTTTCATAGCGAAATTGTCCAAACTTACCTATCTCAATCACATCAAGTTTAACCTTTTTCAGCTTTGCAATGAACGTTTAAACAATAGCAAATTGACTACAATAATTTAATAACAATTACCTTAACTATACATCCTGCCAATTTTGCTAAAGAAGCGCTTGAAATTTAATATTAAAAACCCTAAAACCAACTAATTTTAAATATCATGTATGTAAAAAAGCGATAAATCCATACCAAACAGCAAGGTTTAAATAATCCGCAACTGTTCTAAACACAACCAAAGAACGAAGTGATTTGAATTTACGATTTAAAGCTAAGGTTTTGAATTGAGAAGCAAAGCTGAAGCATAAGAGCGCAACGTTTTAGCTATATATCAGATATCGAAAAAGCCAATTTTTAAATCGGCTTTTCCTAAAAGCATAACACATACTATTTTGCAGAAAGGATTGGTTACAATATTTAATCTGGCAATGATGTATCGTTTTGTAGTTCATCGAGCTTAGCTTGCGATTTAGCTTTAAAGTTTAATCTTGCTTTAGAACCTTTAGGCTTAGTCATATAATAAAGCAACGTACTACCAAACTCGGAACTAAATCCGTGTTCGCTAGACCATTCACTTATAAACAAACACAGTGTCGTTGTTTGCTTATCCTCTATAGCCACAGCAACTGGCAGGTCTAGCTTTTCCCCTTGACGAAAGCGTCGACACATAATTTCATACTGGTAATTATACAGTGGAAAAGTTTGCTGCTCTTGCTCTGATCTCAGCTCAAACCATCCAACAGCACGCCCTGCATGATAAACAACTGGGTGGCTCCACTTATGCTTACTAGGCACTAAGGCATGAAAACAAGCTTCTCGATAAGCGCTTCGCACATCAGGCAAACCTAATGCATCATTCAAACCCTGTAATATGCCAATAAATTCAGCTATGCTTGGCGCCCACGCCAGTGTTTCTTTACAAATACTGACTGCTTTCACTAGCTCATTTTCAGAGTACGCCGTTAAGCTCATCGCCCATTCACGTTTAGCAATGCGCATTTCAGCTTCTGTCTCAAAGCTGCTTTTAAACTTGTGCCCATAAATAGCCATAAAACGAGTAAAAACCATATTGATTAAGGTTTTAGTCGTTTGGTTTATTTCGTTTTTGCCAGCTCGCTCAGCTTGTATGCTGTCATCACCAATTGGTGTCGTGGATGTCCATGATTGCGGCCGTAATGCGTTTACGTTTTTCTCGAGTATCTCTTTGGCTGTTTTCATGACCTGAACCTGTTTTCTGCGATGAACTTTGAACTCTATTATCGTTACTTTGCTGTTTAACCCAAGCACGTTTAACCCAAGCTAAAAATTTCTGATCCCAGCTCCGCTCTTTAGTATTTTTATCACAATAAAATAAAATAAACTCATCCAAACAACTATTAGCAACAGCTTGAGGTATATTGTTTCGCGTTAGAGTTGAATAAAACATAGCTGATGGCTTCCAATCCATACTCATGCTCTGCAATTGCTTATTTAAAACTTCCTGCTGATCAAAGAGGGTATGCAAAGCATCCCCTGTTCTCTTTTTCCAACCAGTACTACCACCAAATGACGGTGCTGGGCCTATTCCTTTTAGCACAGTAGTATTGTTCATAGCGGGCTGCGCAACAACTTCACTTTCACGTCTTCTAGGCAAAGGCATTGCAGGAGGAACTGGCGGCGCATCATAAACAGGTAGCACTTGCGTACCTGAAGCACTTTGAGTCAAATGACTTACGGGCTCCTGAACAAGTTCATTAACATTATACTGCTCAGCTTGCTTAGTTAAGGAATCTTTTAAAGAAGCACTTCTAGCCGCTCCAATTACCTCGTTACTATCAACCGAATTATTTTCAAAATTAGCAATTATGTCAGTAATCGCCACAGTGTTATTTTGAATATCAATCGCCATCACATTTTGTCTATGCAAACTATTACATAACTGTTCTAACTTTTCTTTATCCCATATTTGAGTAGCTAAAGCCCAACTATTTAGACTAACGACAACCGGCTTGCTAACTACGCGAGCAATATCAATTGAATTAAGATCGCTACCATTATTAGCGCTTAAAATATTATGACTATTAAATAACTGTTTACAGATATAAAACAACAAAGCTTCTTCCACGCCATATCGGCGTGCAAGAGATGGATAAACCAACAGAGGTATTTCAGGAAAACTCATGTATCCTCAACGATAATAAATTTACAACATTTTCACAATGCCATGTTAACAAAGGCACAAATAGAGGCGATAATTAAAACTCTTTTAATAGCATAAAACTTAATTAATCATGCAACGAATAATTTTCTACGGCACGCAACACATCACTACGGCTAATTTGACCAACTAACTTGCCGTTTTGCGTAACAGGTAAACAATAGAGATCTTTTTCTATAATAAGATTAGATACAGCAATTATATCAGTCTCTATATTTACAGTACTAATATCTTTTGCCATATATTGCTCTACTGTACCGCCTTTTTCTTCCTCATGATACGTTAAAGTCAAAATTGCTTTTAAACAATCTCCTTCAGAAATTACGCCTACAACTTGTCCCTCTTCATCAACGACTGGAGCTGCTGATAACCGATACTCCAAAAGCATATCAATAGCATCAAATAAATCAGTTTGTGCTGAAACTTTCAAAAATTTTTCGGACATATGATCTTTAGCTTGCACTGACCTCAACATAAAAAACTCTCCATCGCTTTTTAAATATTTATTCACTGTCAATTACTTCAAATCCACTCACCAACAATTATACCTGTAAAACCTTGATTAAAATTGCTAGCTTACTGTCAGTATATGCCTAGTTTTGTAATTTCGAAATTAAACTTTATGTTTTTGCTATTTATAACGATAATTAACTATTCATACTGCACATAATACTAATCAGCATCTGTGACGAACAAGGTAATATTTTGCTATCGATCCTCATACCTCAGCTGAATACCTATGTTAAACTGCAGCACTTTCAACTAAGCAGTAAGATACTTAATGACTAATATAAAACCTTTCTTATTAACAGAGAAATTTTTTCTTAAACTATTACTATCAATCACTTTAATACTATTCATTGCGGGGATATCAACGCCCATCATGACGGTTACTCAGCTGGTTTTTTTACAAAGCGAATTTTCAATACTATCAGGTCTTATTGATTTAATTGAACAGCAGCAATATTTTCTATTCGCAATTATTTTTATACTCAGTGTACTGCTACCCTTGATGAAAATAGTCCTTCTTGCATGGGTCTTACAAATTGAAAACAGCAAAGTTAAGTTGGTAAAATTAGTTAACTTAATTCACGATTATGGCCGCTGGGCAATGTTAGATGTATTAGTCGTAGCGCTATTATTAGTAACGATTAAACTAGGCGCGATTGCGAGAGTAGAAGTACATTTAGGATTGTATTGGTTTGCAGCAGCAGTACTTATAACTATGTGGATTACCCACCGCACTGTCATTTTAGTAAAAAAACAATAACCGTTATTGACTGTAGCAGCCCATTAACTAACGAAACAGGAGCTAATGTTATTTTAACCCTCATATACTCGTAGAGACTTACGCTAGGCTATGTGATTATTATTTTAACTTAGTAACTTTCAAGTTTTCTTCCTTAGTTATTTTATAACCTAATGAAGATTGATCAAAAGTCATTCTTTTGAAAGTCTTATCTTTATATCGAGGTGATGCATAGCTTAAAGTCAAACTAACCGAATATACATTTAATTCTTTTGATAAGCGTTTTATATTTGATCGCGAAAGCTTAATCCATGCTGGTTTTTCAATGCGTTTTTTACGCCAAGTTAGCCACTTTTTATGAGTAGACTGCTTCCCTTTAAAGTTTTCACTGTAGAACTGACTATAGTTTGCAAAATTTTGTGATTGCCATGCATTCATCCAAGCATCGACTATCTTAGTAATTTCCTGGTCAGTATTTCTAGAACCTACGCTCTTTGCACTAACCTCACCAATAGAAGTTACACTCTCCTGACTAGAACTTAAAGTATTGATGCTAGAGCCTATGTTAATCACCTTGGCACTAGAGACATCTACAATAGATACTTGTTCGAGCTGCTTCTTAGATGAGTGATCAGGTAATATTACTGGTCCATTTTCTTGAGTCAAATCGGCATTGATATTCTTTACAGCTTTTTCTCGTAAGCTTTCTGGTGTAGCTACAATTTCAGGCTGAGCTGGCTGCGATTTTTCAGAGTTCTCTACCAACTCTTGCGTAACTGTTTCCTTCTTTATATCAGTAGCAACAACACTTTGCTCTGTTTTTGCTTGCTCTACTAAAGAATTCACATCATCGCTTTTAGGCTCTTGATTAACTGAGCTAATACTTGTTAACTTTGCATCATTTAGAATTTCTTTAATTGGCATATTTTCAGAAATACTCACCTGTATTTCCTCTACTAGCGGCTCTACTTTTTCGCTAAAATTGAACCAATAACCGACTCCTGCGCCAGCTAATAACACTAAAGCAACCAAGATAGATATCTTTGATTCTTTACCCGCTTTTTCTTGATTCTCTCCACCTAACTCAAAAGCAGTTGCAAAGCTCTGTAATATAGATGAGTACCCTGATAACGCGCTATCTTTAGTTGTAATGCACAGCACTACTTTACTGGAAAACGGTTTAGCAAAACCTTTTTTATCTATTAGTGGGTTTTGTGAAGAAACATCTAAATCTTCTTCACTTTCACAATCAACAGCTTCTGGTTCGCTAGCAGATAGCTCATTGTCAATCGCGTTACTTTCACTGCCATATTGCAACGATTCTAACAAGCTCAACAGGGTTTTTAAATCTTGTGCAGGTACAGATGCCGTACTAACAACAAAAATAACTGCTCTATACTTTTCGTTACCCTTAAAAAAAGCGATTAAAGCATCGACATCATCAAATGACTGATTGAAAAAATCACTAATTACCACTAATAAATCTGCAAAACTGCCTTTGCGCCAGTGGATAATGTTATCGCCACGAACAAGGCTATAATCGATCCAGCTGCGTACAAAAATATTGGACTCAGCACCGGTTACTTTCAACTTAGAATGCTTGTTTAACAGTTCTTCAAGCTGGTAATACTTCAAAGTAAAATCTGTTCTTACTACACTTTGCTTACTTTCTGTTTTTTCCAATGCGTTCATCCTAAATACTGAAGCTAAGCCATTGCTGAACATTCATACGCTAGAATTAAGGCTTGCCTTTAGATGGGTCACCTTCGTAAGCTATTTTCCAGCTAGCGGCTTCTTTCTGCCAATACTGCCTTTTCAAACCCGATCCGTTGTAATTGCTGGATTTATACTGCTGGTCAAAAGAGACGACCATCATACCTATATCCGGATAAGTAAAAATACTTAAGTCACTCAAACCTATTTGAATAAAAGATTTGGAATTGTTGACTCGTTTCTTGTGATCAGCAAATGCTTGATATTTTGTTTTTCCATCACTAAAACTGCGTGAGTAATGCTTAATATAACGCGTGTAATCTAAGCTTTCCCAATCTTCTTCCCATTCCTTAACTCTCGCTAACACTATCTCTTGTTGCTTTTTCCAAGCCGTTCTTGAAAGCCATTTCAGATTTTCACCTAATATCACGGGAGTACCATTAGCAATCAGTTGATCTACTTCTTGAAAATCTGGATTAGTAAGTGATAAACAACCTAAGCTGGCCAATGGCGGGCGACTATAAGTATCGACAGGAGAACCATGCAACCAGATACCATTACCAGTTCTATTATTCTTATAATCCCATGCGTTAGGGTAATTTAAAGGCAGTGCACCTGCTCCATATCTTTGAGGTAGATTCTCATCCAACAAACGACCTGTTGTAAAATAAACGCCTACTGGGGATTTCTTATCTCCTTGTTTTCTTTTATTTGTCCCCCCTTTACCATGTGATGCATAAAAATCTTTTATTAGGTAAGGAATTCCTGCTCTATTCTCAAACACAAATAATCTCGATAAGCTCATATCTTGAACTATCACATATTTTTGTTTTTTACTAAGTAACACAATATCTTGAGGTATAAGATTCGCGGCAGGTTTTACTTTACGCAATTTAATACGTGCTTTTGCTTCTTCAATTAGTCCATCTAATTTTTTTTGCTCGTGCCCTGTGAAATTACTGCCCATTTGAGATAACGGGTTTACCTGGGCAATTAGCAAATCAGCATACACTAGCTGAGCAAGACGAAAGTCAGGACGAATAGTAACCAATTTTTTCATCTGTTCTAAAGCAACATCAAATTTTTGTTCTGCTATAGATTCAAAACCTTTAAGCAACAACTCCTCATTGCCTTTCGAAACCCCATAATCCTGCGCAGCCCAAAGAGAACCTGTGAATGACAAAATAAAAGCGCTCAATGTTGAAGCTAAAATTCGCATAAATACCTATTAATAGTTTAAATTTAATAACTCGCTGTGAGTATACTGTTTATTGATCTAAAGCAGTATCCTTATCAATATATTTACTCGTCAGGCCTGCAAGTTCGACTGACTAAAAAGTACTTTTTGTTAATCATTTACTCTTAAACTTTCCCAATCAATTTCGGCTTAGTATAGGCATAGCAAAGCTTTATTATCTCAACCTACAACGACAATAAAGAAAGAAAATCCACCAGTGCTACCAACCAAGCTTTAGGCAATAGCGATCTACCTAACCCATTAACAAGTTTATAAAAAAGACCACACAACTGTATCAATCTTTAAAATGCGTAATTATTAAAGATAATTGCTTGTCATTATGTAACATTCAAAACTAGAAAAAGTTCATTTTACTATTAATAATAGTTACTCAGGAAGTCTACAACGCAAGTCACAGTAATTAACAACAAAAGATGAAGGGAAATAATTGAGCTATCTATACGACCAACACACTTTTAGCTTTAATAAAGTGTTGACTAGTAACGAAAAAAGCTGTGGCTAATATGAAGTCGAAACTAATCATCACTATTGTGCTTTAAAGATAATAGACATGAAAAATTTGCTGGGATGCTAACTGAAGGTATAACTGTTTACGGTACTCTTTTTAATCTGACAATTACTTTGCACACCAGTCTTTTAAAATCAAAAAACCATTATCATTATGATAATGGTTAAGAATCGACCGTTTAACCCAAAATAATATTTTAGCCCGCTACGCCCACAAAATCATAACTCACTTGCTGTTCGTTAAGCTCTGGTTCCTGCTCCGGCGCTTTGTCAACGGATAATGCTTTGCTATCAAGCAACTCTGTGCGAGTTTTTATTGGCTTACTACGGATGGCTGTCGCTTCTAAATGAGTGCGCATAACTTTATTAGCCATGAATTCAACGTTATCTGGTGTAGTGTTAGAATAAGTCACTTTTAAATGATTTAGCATATCGCCTCCGGCTAATATTAGGTATTAATGATTCAATAATTGGTTTTGATGTTATTATAGGCGCATTACTTTCAATTAAAAGTAATATAAAGTCACAAATATATAACTAAAAGGAATAACTAAAAATAATTACTGTGCAACTTTCCAGGTATCGCTTAGTCTTACGGCTACTAATTTTAAATTTAGCCCCACAACTCACTACCTTTTTGTGAGAAAGCGTTGTTTTCAAGTTAAATATTAAAGGTGATTTAAATTCTATGATTTTTCGTTGGTTAAATGCAAAACTACCTAAAGATACAACTAAGCTGCTGCAATCTGCACAGTTTCGTGATGGTAAATTTCAAAATACTAATCAACATCCCAGAAAAGGAAAATCAGCTTTGCTCAGTTATTTTAAACGCTTATTATACCAGAAAAAAATTAACTCCTTTCCTACATCCCCTATCCCCATTGATTACATCAATAAAGTTGATTTATATTTGCTGGATGATAAACAAATTCATGTATTTCGCTTAGGTCACTCAACTATTTTACTCAAACTAGGGAGTGATTTTTGGCTGATAGACCCGGTCTTTTCTGAGCGTATTTCTCCTTTTAGCTTCTTTGGTCCTAAAAGATTTCACCCTACACCAATAAGCATCGAACAATTACCATATATCAAGGGTGTTTTAATTTCACATAACCATTATGACCATTTAGATAAAGCTAGCATTAAAGCTTTATCTAAAAAAACAGAGTTTTTCTTGGCGCCATTAGGAGTTGATGGAGATCTTATTAGATGGGGAGTAAGACCTAGCCAGATCACAACACTTGATTGGTGGGATAGCCACCGTGTAAAAGACGTAGCATTGACTTTCACACCAGCACATCATTACTCAGGAAGGTGGATTAAAGATAATAGCTCTACCTTATGGGGTTCATGGGTATTAGAATATGCTGGGCAAAAAATTTATTTTAGCGGAGATTCCGGATACTTCTCAGGGTTTGCAGAAATAGGTATCCGGTGTGGCCCGTTTGATTTATGTCTAATAGAAACAGGTGCTTATGATACCCAGTGGCCCAATGTACATATGCAACCTGAACAAAGCTTACAAGCTTTTCTCGATCTAAACGGCAAAGTAATGATGCCGATACACAACGCAACTTTTGATTTAGCCTTCCACACTTGGTATCAACCTCTACAGCGAATATCTAAACTAGCAAGAGAGCATAATGTAACACTTATGATGCCTAAGTTTGGGCAAGTGACTACTGTCGGTGTTCCCTTGAAACTAAAGCCTTGGTGGCCAACAGATTAAAAACGCTAAGACTTGTTAAGGAAGCCAATATATTTTTGAATAAACGAAGTCCGCTTAGCTATAAAGCGCTAAGCGCTCGTTTAACAACTGAAAAAAGCCTTCGTCATCAACATCATAAGCCCAATAAACATTAGCATCAGCTTCGGTCACATGCCAAAAATCAACTGCGGTATGACCTAATGTTAACTCACTTTTTGTCTCTACTTTGCAAGCACAATGTTTCAGTTTAAATAACTCAGGTTGCAGCAAAAAAGCAATAGTGCATGGATCGTGTAAAGGAGCACCTTCTGTTCCATACTTTTGCGCATCATATTGATCAAAATATGCCAGTAGATCAGCCGCCACATTGGCTACTTTATTATCAATATTCCTAATTTGGGCGATTCTTTGTTTATTACTCATCACTTTGTGAGTCACATCCAATCCAAACGCATATATAGGGCGCCCACAACTGAGAACGATGTCACAAGCCTGTGGGTCAACATATATATTAAACTCAGCTGAAGGGGTTATATTACCCCCTTCAAACATAGCACCACCCATAAAAATAATTTGTTTAATTTTATTTTTTAAATGTGGCGCTTTTACTAATACCATTGCGATATTGGTTAATGGGCCTGTCGCAACTAGTGTTATTTCATTATCTTGCGCTGCTTCTAAAGTATCTATTATAAAATCAACACCGTGCTGCTCTTGCAGCTTTACCTGCGGCTCATACAACGCCAAACCATCTATACCAGTACTGCCGTGTACATACTCAGCCGTAACTAGCGGTCGCGTTAAAGGCTTATCACAACCTGCAAATAGAGGAATATCTGTGCGGCTACAAATATCAGCTAGAATTCGAATATTTAAAGCCGTTGCAGAAAGAGGCACATTACCAGCAACCGCAACAACACCGCGTATATCTAACTCTGGTGCACTCATCGCCATAAATAACATTAGCGCATCATCTTGACCTGGATCACAATCAATAATAATGGCTAAAGTACTAATATTCATTTTTGCTCCTTTATATTTCGCTATAAACTTAAAGAGTCCCTGTTGACCAAACCTTGTTATTAAAGCGCTATTTTTAAATCGCTTAAATTGACAGCGACTGTGCAACCCTCTTCACTACTTTTAGTCGCTAGTTCAATTATTCTTATCACTTTAGCTGCTGAAATAGCGCTCACAGGCACAGTTAAACCAGAACCAATTGCCATTGCTAATTGCGAGTAAAACTCAGCATAGCAACCTTTGATTGTTTCAATTTTTTTTACTGACTGTTGCTGCCCATGTTCATCTGCAATGTATTGAACACCAAAGTGTGCCGGTGCCTCTATCCCAAAGGCTGGCACATCAGGAGTAAGACCTGCACGCAGCTGCCCTTCTTGAGGATCCAATCCATGTTTGATATAGCTGCCCTTGGTTCCCAGTAACTGGAATCGAATATTGGGGTTTGCTGCAAAAGGGCTAGATTGTAAAACAATTTCCATATTGGCATAGTGCAACATTACTTGAAAATAATCCGTTACATTGGCATCATCACGTAGTGACTTACAATTAGCGGTAAGCGATAAAGGTGCTCCAAACAAATGCAACGCTTGATCAATCAAATGAGAACCTAAATCGTACAAAATACCTGTGCCTTCCCCTGCTTGCTCACGCCAGCGATCTCTAACTAAAGGCCTAAAGCGGTCAAAATGAGAGTTAAAGACTTTTATTTTACCTAATAAGCCGCTGTTAATAACACGCTGTAAGGTAAGAAAATCACCATCCCAACGTCTATTTTGATAAACAGATAATACCAACGATTTACCTTGCGCCAACTGCACTAATTCTAATGCTTGCAAACTCGTCGTCGTCATGGGCTTTTCCAGTAGTACATGCTTTCCAGCATTTAGGGCCAATTTCGCTAAAGAGAAGTGCGTATCATTAGGAGACGTGATGATAACCAAATCCGCAGCACAGCTTGTAATCATTTGCTCTGCACTTTGATAAACGTCAATTTGTGGATATTTTTTATCTACAATTTCTATCTGGCTAGTGCTAATTGCCACTAAACCAAACTGTTCACTATGAGCAATAAAAGGAAGGTGAAATATGTTCGCGGAAAGACCGTAACCGACGATTGCAACTTTAATCAATGTAATATACTACCTAAATCTAATAGGGAATTATTCTCAGCTAATGCTAATCAAGGCGCAGTTTAGCGGGCCAATACCTTACCGAAACTGAACAATGGTGACTTTCTTAACTTTATCGCTAATTAATCACTGTACAGATACAAAAGATATTGAACATCTATTTTTTTAAATATTTGTTTAATTTGGGTTTTTTAATAATTAATGCCTATATATCACAGCCTGAATATACTTTTTTATGTCATTAAAGCTTAATAATTACGCATTTCCGGCTACAGAATTACCTTTTTATACAAAAGCATTATCAAGCGCAAAACAGACCTTAAAGTTCACGAATCGAAGTACACAAGTAATTTAATTAAGCTTTGTTTTCATTCAGGGTATTGAATAAAAGCAGAGATGCCAATATGATCAATTGATATTGCATCTGCAACATCACACTTTTTAAGGGAATTTTATGACTTGGATTAATACGATTGCTTATCAAAATGCGACTGGTCGCTTAAAAAAGCTTTATGAGCGAGTAAAAGGCCCAGACGATAATATTGATAACATTATGATGGCACACAGCTTAAGACCTCATAGTATGGAAGGTCACATGGCGTTGTACAAAAACGTTATCCATCATTCTTCAAATAGAACGCCTAAATGGTTTTTAGAAGCATGTGGCGTTTATGTTAGTTATATAAATGGTTGTCACTATTGCTTTGAGCATCACTTTGCTGGCATGGAGCGCTTAGTAGAGGATAATGAGAAAAGTGCTTTAATTCGCCAAGCTATCATTGATGACAAGCCAGAACAGGTTTTCGCTGATGCCCAACTCGCTATTATGAAGTACGTTAAAAAACTAACCACTGACCCTTCTAACATGCAAAAGAGTGATGTCGTAGCATTACAAAATGCAGGAGTTGATGATGGTGAAGTTTTAGAAATAAACCAAGTCACTAGTTATTTTGCTTACGCTAACCGCATGGTTTTAGGCTTAGGTATAAATACCGATGATGATATTATCGGTTTATCACCTAATAATTCTGATGATCCTGACAACTGGAATCACGCGTAATACTCATCAAAAGCCTAAGACGGCTACGCGAAATATTTTAAGTGACTAATGTGATGAAGAATAAGCTGGGAAATATACTCGTTTATTCTTCATCTATCTTCCATTTTTTATTACAGCACTTGCTTATCTTTCTACAAAAGCTCTTTCTATAACATAGTGACCTTGATTACCACGGCGGGCTTCTTCAAACCCCATGCTATCAAGTAATTCACAAAATTCATTTAACATTGCAGGGCTTCCGCAAATCATAAAGCGATCCGTTTCAATATTAAAATCTGCAATACCTAAATCTGCAGCTAGTTTTCCGCTAGTCATCAACTGCGTTAAACGCCCTTGATTTCGATACTCTTCACGGGTAACTGTCGGGTAATAAAGTAGTTTCTCTCGAACAGTATCACCAATGTATTCATTATTTGGCAACTCATTTTCAATGAAATCAGCGTAAGCTAATTCAGATTTATAGCGCACTCCATGTGTGAGCACAACTTGATCATATCGATCATAAATATCAGGATCTTTAATAATGCTCATAAAAGGCGCTAACCCTGTGCCTGTACTTAGCAAGAACAGCCTTTTGCCAGGTAATAAATAGTCATCAATCAATGTGCCCGTCGACTTCTTCCCAACCAGTACTTTATCGCCCACTTGAATTTTTTGTAACTTCGAAGTTAAGGGGCCATCCGCCACTTTAATACTAAAGAACTCTAATGACTCCTCATAGTTTGCACTGGCTATACTATAAGCGCGCATGATACGTTTATCATCATTCTCTAAACCAATCATAGTAAAGTGTCCGTTTTTAAAACGAAACCCAGGATCTCGGCTAGTTGTAAAACTAAATAAAGTGTCATTCCAATGATGTACACTTAATACTTCTTCAGTGATGATATTAGACATTTGCAACCTCAAGCATGAACAATTGTGAATTCAATAATATGCACTTTAAACATCTTAAAGACATATTCAATTAAGTTATAAAAAATAACTTTTTAATTTCTAAATATTTTAGTCTTCTTTACTTATTAGTCAAATAACTTTTTCTACTATCATTATTGCTCAATAATTGAATCCAACTATTTGGTGCAAAAAATTAATTTAAAACATTATATAACAATAAGTTATAAACTAATATTTTCTAGTGTTCCCAATGCTGCTCCAGGATTTACCGGATGGTGCATCAATAAATATAATTAAATAAGGAAGCTGATACTGTTTACGCGAGTTCTTCATGAGAATTGCTCAATAGAACGACTTAAAGGAAACGAGCTACAACCAAGTGACTATGAACGATCTTGATTATAGCTGTGTAATGAGGCTATTTTAGAATACTAAGTATGATCTCAATTAATTTGTGTGTTGCGCTTCTTTTAATTTTTTCTTATCTAAACGACGCTTATTGATCGTTTCAATTGCATCGCCACCTAAATGAACTTCACCGCGGTTTTGTGCTAATAGCATTTGTTTTTCACGTTGTGCAAAACGTGCACGCTGCTCAGCGCTTTGCTGATCATGACAAAACTCACAGCTAATGCCTTTCTCGTATTTTTCATGTTCCATTTGAGCAGCGGTTAAAGGCAGACGACAAGCATGACACTGATCGTATTGACCTTTCTCTAAGTTGTGATCAACAGTGACTCTATTATCAAATACAAAACACTCACCTTCCCACATCGAATCAGCTTTTGGCACTTCTTCTAAATATTTAAGAATACCGCCTTCTAGATGATAAACCTCTTCAAAACCTTGCTCTTTTAAATAGGCAGTTGATTTTTCGCAGCGAATACCGCCGGTGCAAAACATCGCCACTTTTTTATTTTTCTCTGGATCTAAGTTATCTTTCACATATTGTGGAAACTCTCTAAAACTTGTCGTTTTAGGATCCAAAGCACCTTCAAAAGTACCTACTTTCACTTCATAATCGTTACGTGTATCAACTAACACCACTTCTGGATCAGATATAAGCGCATTCCAATCTTGTGGTTTAACATAAGTGCCAACAACTTGTTTAGGATCTATACCTTGCACACCCATAGTAACAATTTCTTTTTTCAGCTTAACTTTAGTACGATAAAAAGGGTTAGCTTCATCAAAAGACTCTTTGGTAACTATATTTGCTAATCGCGTGTCTGCTGCTAACCAAGCAAGTACGGCATCTACCCCTGAGCGGCTACCTGCTACTGTCCCGTTAATGCCTTCATTAGCTAGTAACAAAGTACCTTTTACATGATTGGCCACCATTACTTCATGTAATGGCTCTCTTAATAATTCAAAGTTTTCTAATGTGACAAATTTATACATTGCACAAACGACAGTATCAGACATATTGCTTCCTCAGCGAACCGGAACGTAAAACCGGAGCATATTAATAAAGGGCGGCATTATAGAAGAAATGTTATTAGTTGTCGCCTGCAAAATTTAATTGAATTACTAATCAAAAGGGTAATCACCGCTGAACATCCCACCATAACGACACTCGCTAAAATGATGCCTTGAAACCCATACTAATTAGTCACATATTCCTTAATATTTAACATAGGTATATGATACAAGGGAAAATGAAAACCTAGCTCTGACTACTTAATAGCTACAAACTCTCAACACTAACCGTCAATATCGAATAATCAGCCTATGTCAAAATCAGCTACCACCCTCTGCTTAAAAAGCTATCAGCCTTTTGTTGATACCCACCAGCATGACTTTCATCAGCTAGTTTTACCCGTCACTGGTTGTTTAGAAATCGAAATAGGTCAAGAAACGGGTGTCGTAAACACCAGCCAAGCTGCTGTTATTTGCGCTAAAGAGGACCATGCTTTTGAAAGCCAAGGCAACAATCAGTTTATCGTTGCCGATATTCCTACACAACTTGCACCCGCTTTCGCTCAGCTTCCTGTTTTTGTAAAGCTGGATGATAATCTCAACCGCTATATTCATTTTCTGCAAGGGCAGTTAAATACACCATTAGATACCCAAAATTTATTGGTTCAACGCCAAATGCTACTACTACTGGTGCAGCTATTAGACCATCATCATGCTCACAAAAAACCTGACAAGCGAGTCGTTGTAGCACGCAATTATTTAGAACAGCACTTTGCTCACAAGAACGTTCTTAACAATGCAGCCAGTCGCGCTGGCTTAAGCGCTCGACACCTTCGCCAACTATTTTCGGTATATTATGCCATGTCTCCTTCCCAATACTTATTGGAATTACGTATGCAAGGCGCTTGGCAAATGTTAAGAAATAACCACTACAAAATCCAGTTCATTGCTGAACGCTGTGGATACTCTAATGTTAGTGCTTTTAGTGATAGATTTCATAAACACTTTGCACAAACACCGATGCAAGTTCGAAAACGCTAACTCAATAGCTATCCTCGTATAAGTTTGATTTTTTAATAACAGTCAATCACATACATACGCGCTACAAAACCCGCCGCTTTAACAAATAATTGAACCGTTTGGGCAAACTAATTATGTATGGCTCAGTATATACTGCGAACCTCTTAATTTAGTGGAAACAGCTCATGACAAACAACCGTATTTTAGCCACTGCTATTGGCTGCATTGCTATCTTTCTTTGGGGAGTTTTAGCATTACTTTCTAAATTAGCTGGTGATTTTCCTCCTTTTCAACTTCTGGCGATGTGCTTTAGTATCGCTTTTATTTTCATGCTGATTAAATGGGCTATATATAAACAATCAATACTAGTTTTAGCCGCTCAACCGCTATCAGCTTGGTTAATTGGCTGTTTAGGTTTGTTTTTATATCATGCTTGTTATTTCTTCGCTCTAGCAAACGCTCCTGTGTTAGAAGTCAGCTTAATTGCCTATCTTTGGCCGTTATTAATCGTACTGTTTTCAGCGTTTCTTCCAGGGGAAAAGCTTTTGTTTAAGCATGTGTTAGGCGCTATGATTTCTTTAATGGGCTGTTGGATCTTACTAGGTGGGGCTGGCAGTAATTTTAATTCAAGCTACTTAACAGGTTATTTACTGGCGGCGGCCTGCGCGATACTTTGGGCAACCTACACTGTTTTATCTAGGTTAGTTAAGCAAGTACCGACTGATACTGTCGGCTTGTTTTGTGGAGTTTGCGCACTTCTAGGCTGGCTTTGTCATTTTTATCTAGAGCAAAGCTATTTTCCTGAAAATACACAACAATGGTTAGCGGTTTTAAGCTTAGGATTGGGCCCTTTAGGGCTGGCATTTTTTGCATGGGATTACGGAGTAAAACAAGGCAACATACAGTTATTAGGAGTGCTATCTTACGCCACTCCTTTAATTAGCACTGCCATGTTAATTACCTTTACCGACATACTCCCCAGCTCAACCTTATACATAGCTTGTAGCGCTATAATTTTGGGAGCACTCATTGCGAGTATAAAGCTGCCCACTAAATATAAATGGCCAGCAAAAAAACAACGTGCTCTTTAATGCGACACCTTGGCTATCAGCTGATTAAACACTCGGCCATCAATTGCGATCAAACCTAAACCGATACAAAGCATACCTAAAAAGTGGTTACTTGAAAGTTGCTCGTTCAATATAATCCACCCTAGCAAAATAGCGCTAACGGGCACTAACAGCGTAACTAATACCGCATTAGTTGCCCCTGCTTCCTCGATTAACCTAAAGAATAGTACATAGGCGATAGCAGTGCTTAAAGTACCTAAAGCGAAGATTGCAGCAACAGTGTTAAAGCTTGGCATAGCTAGTTGCCAAGGAGAATCTAAAACCAGCACTAAGGGCAATAACAGCAAACTAGATGCAAAAACTTGCCCGAAAGCACCTACACTGGGTGGAACTGACAATCGCTTAAAACCACGCCCTATAACTGAAGCAACAGCATAAGAAATAGCGGCACCTAAGCAAGCTAACATCGCTATTAGCGAGTCACTAATTCCAGAAAACACTTCAACGCCAATTAAAACACTTACACCCAGCATTCCTAATACAATGCCAACTATTTTAGACGCAGATATTCGCTCATCCGCTGTCGCAAAGTGCGCCACTACAATCGTGAATAAAGGCGTGGTAGCGTTAAGAATTGAAGCGAGCCCACTGGCAATTTCTGTCATGCCATAAATCAGCAAGCTAAAAGGCACTATGTTGTTAAAGAAGCCTAAATAAAAGAACAGCCGCCATACTTCAAGGGAGGTAGGCAAATCCCTATTGGTTATTTTCAAATATACAAATAGAGTAAATGCCGCCAAACTCACCCGTAATAAAACAATGCTAAAGGTAGGTAATTCTAATAAAGCGACTTTCATAAAGAAAAAAGAACCGCCCCATAGCAGAGACAGTATAAGGAGCATTAGCCATTGCTTAAGCCCCATTGTTATATTTGTTGTCATACCAATCCATAATTAATTAATTAATTTAATCACTAAGATAGGGTAATAACATTTAGCGGACAATCCGTTTCTTGCGCAATTTAAATTCACTAGGAATTGGTTTACCTTTATAAAGGCAAAACGGTATTAGCCGAATGAAATAAACAAAGGGATTAAAATAGGTACCAAGATACTTAACACAAACCCGCTGGCAATGGCAGTCGGGATAATGGAAGCACCATGAAATTTGCCTAACATCGGTAAAGTAAAATCCATTGCAGTCGCGCCAGAAAAACCTACACCGCAATGGCTGTTTAGCTTTGATAACAAAGGAATCAGCATTAGGGCGAATACTTCTCGCGCGATATCTAACAAGAATGCGGTAGTACCCAATAGAGGGTAACCCAAATCAGATAGTATAATACCCGAAAGGCTGTACCAGCCAAAACCTGAAACAACAGCAAGCCCTTGATACACTGGCAAATCTAGCACCCATGCACCTACAGCACCTGCTATTAAAGTACTCACTAGGGTAAATAAAGCGATTATTAACCCTTGTACATTAAGAAATAGTGAACGTAATTTATAGTTAGCACGATGTAATTGCTGCCCCACTAAAAACAGCAAAAGATATAACATCCAAGTAACAAAAGTATCAACTTGATGAAAAAAACCATCAGTGAAGTAACCTAATAAGCCACCGACGAATACCCATACCACGGTTTGAATTGAATCAGAAAAGGTTGCCCAACTAAATGATATGGGTGCTTTACCGACAGCAATTTTATTTAGTTTTCGTTGCTCACAGAAAAAACGGCCACTAAGCATTAAAAAACTAATATTTAGTAGCCCAATAAAGCCAAACAACACTAGTGCTATAAAACCTGCCTCATAGAGTTTAGTTTGTAGATCTTCTAAGCTCCCAATGCCGTAGCCTATTAAACCAAGCATTGAAAACGTTAGCCATTTCAAAGCTTGATCAATAGAACCCGTTGGAAGCTGTTTAATATGCCAACTAAAGCCGATGATCAAAGCTGCTAATAAGGGGCCTAAAGATACTAATATTGTCATACATTTCTCTGAAATGAGCGAATTTAGCACTGCTATGAATTAGTAAGCAAGTGCTATTTATCTTTTTTAATCATCAGCATATATACGCTTCTAAAGAATATCCTTGCGCACTATCTTTTATGCTAAAGCCCAGCGCTAGGATTGCTGCTCGCAATGCATCGCTTTCGACCCAATTATGATTTTCACGGGCCTGTAAACGTTGCTCTGCCAAAGCTAATACCTCACTAGGTATGTTCTTTGTTGAAGCTTTAGTAGCTTCTTTACTTGGAATATCCAACGAAAGCGCAAAAACTTCATCAAAGTATAATAAGGTTGCTTTCTTATCAGCATTTTTAAGATCACTTTTAGCGACAGACCACAAAACAGCGACTGCTTGTGGCATTTTTAAGTCGTCATTAACAAAACTCAAAAAGCGCTGTTGTGCTTGCGCATTTACTTGGCCGCCTTCTGGCCACTGAGCCATTAAGTTGCGTATTCTTTTTAATGCAATAGTTGCACTGTCTAGCGCTTTTAAACTAAAACGCAGTTTTGATCGATAATGGCTAGTTAACAATAAGTAGCGAAATGCCAGTGCTTCATAACCTTGTTCTTGCAACTGCGTTAATAATAGCGATCTTCCAGATTTCGAAATTTTCTCATCACCCATTTGCAAGAAGTAACCGTGCATCCAAAAGTTAGCTGGCTGCTTGCCATGTCGCCCTTCACACTGTGCTATTTCGTTAGAGTGATGTACTGGAATATGATCTTCACCCCCTACATGAATATCAAACGCAGCTCCTAAATATTTTTCAGACATCGCTGAACACTCTATATGCCAGCCTGGAAAGCCTAATCCCCAAGGGCTTTGCCACTGCATCTGCCTTTCACTGCTATCATTTTCTTGGACACTAAACTTCCAAAGTGCGAAATCTGTAATGTTTTTTTTCTGTGCAATACTTACTCTTTTTCCCGCTTGCAAACCCGCTATATCCAAGCGTGCTAAATGCCCGTACGAATCTAATTTGAGCGTATCAAAATAAATCCCATCTGCTGTTTTATAAGTAAAGCCTTGATCCTCAAGGGCACAGATGTAAGTAATTTGCTCGTCTATATGCTCCGTTGCACGACAAATAACAGTAGGTGTTTTGATGGCTAAAAGAGCGAGATCTCGCATAAAGGCATCTTCAAAAAATTTGGCTATATCCCAAGCAGACTGTCCACGTTTGCGCGCTCCTTTAAGCATTTTATCTTCGCCGTTGTCAGCATCTGATGTAAGGTGGCCAACATCAGTAATATTCATCACATGCTTTACGTTATAGTTATTTAAGGTTAACACGCGCTGCAAAGTATCAACAAAAAAGTAATTACGTAAATTTCCAATATGAGCAAAGTCATACACGGTTGGGCCACAAGCATACAGTGTGACTTGCTTATCCGATAAAGGCTGAAATTCGTAAATTCCTCTCCTATAAGTATCGAAAAGTTTTATCTTGGGTAGCTCCTGTTTGCTTACTATGTCTATGCTCGCAG
>JBALXS010000030.1:0-47598 GCA_036960485.1 Oceanospirillaceae bacterium | reverse complement strand
ATCATCAATGGTAACAGCTAGTTGATAAGCCCAAAGACGATCTCTTCTCTTTAATATAAAATCGGCAAGATCAGGGTGGTAGCGCTGCTGTTCTCCAAGAATTCCATCAGTCCAGCAGATTTTCGTATGAATATTATGGAAGCGCCAGGCGTGTGCAGATTTTACTTCGCTAAAAGGGTGTGTAAAACAGTGTTCGTCATAATGATTGTGACCGCTGCGTTGGGTAATCTCTTTTCTCGAGCAAGTGCAGGGGTAGGCTTGTTTGCTGGCAGTAAGCGTTTCAAGAGCTTGTTGATACAAACGATAGCGTTGGCTTTGATAGATAACATCTCTATCCCAAGCTAAGCCGAAAAGTTGCAGTGTTTCTAGGATGGATTGGCTTGCGCCGTGCATTTCGCGAGGGGGGTCTATATCGTCTATACGTACCAACCAGAGTCCTTGGCTACTTTTGGCATCCAAATAGCTAGCAAGAGCTGCTAGTAATGAGCCATAGTGCAGAACTCCAGTTGGTGAGGGGGCGAAACGTCCTATGTACATAAATGCTGAGTCAGTAATAAAACTGATTCATTGCCTTTACTTGCCGTTTTGCTTTTCTTTGATTTCAGACAGCGTTTTGCAATCGATGCAAAGTGTTGCAGTAGGACGGGCTTCCAATCTTCGGACGCCTATTTCGATATCGCATTCTTCGCAATAACCAAAATCATCTTCGTCAATACTTTCCATTGCTTCGTTAATTTTTTTGATTAATTTGCGCTCGCGATCTCGAGTTCTTAATTCTAAGCTGAACTCCTCTTCTTGACTCGCACGGTCGTTAGGATCTGCGTAACTAGAAACTTCTTCTTGCAAGTGCGTAAGAGTACTATCGACTTCCTCCATTAGCTCTTGCTTCCAAAGCATTAGTACATTTCTAAAATGATCTTTTTGTAGATCATTCATGTACTCTTCACCTTTTTTTATTTCATAGGGTGAAAATTGTGATGATTTAGTTTTATTAGCATCTGGCATATTGGCTGCCTCATTCTCCGAATGTTTTGGCGATAAAAATAATCGCTCTATCCTTAAAATTATTAAAAAATGATCATCCTTATCGGAAGGGGGGTGAAAATACCAGACCTGTTTAAGATTGAAAAGCTTTTCATTAAAAAATTCAAAGAAAGTTATACAAAACGAGAAAGGTTGAACAATGTTAATGCTCAGTTAAGAGATTTTGCCGTTATGTCGCTGATTTTAAATAGCTGCGTTTTAGTGTTTTTTTAAGTATTATTCGCAGATAAACCCTTCAAAAATAGATTGTTAGATTATCGAATTGGTAATTGCTTTTAGCCTGTAGGTTAAAAATAAATCAATTGTTGTTGTTATTAAGCTATCTAGTGATGAATATGGTTAATTAGTAGTCAAAGAGAATGTTTTTCATAAAAATAGTTGTTAATAAATAAACTGTAACGAGGTGAGCATGCAATACGATAAGCCCTTAGTCGCTGCTGTGTTGATTAAAAGATATAAGCGATTTCTTGCCGATGTGCGCTTGATAAATGGTGAAGAAATTACGGTGCATTGTGCCAATACCGGCGCAATGACAGGTTGTGCTATACCGGGTAGCAAAGTGTGGCTTTATAAAAGTGATAATTTAAAACGTAAATATAGCTATTCTTGGGAGCTAGTAGAGCTTGAAGAGAGTGCTGGCTTCATATGTATTAATACCGCAAGACCTAACCAAATCATTGAGCAGGCCTTAATTGCAGGAAAAATAGCCCCAGTTAAAGAATATAAAGAAATTAAACGTGAAGTAAAATACGCAACCGCAAGTAGAGTCGATTTCTTTTTATCTGGGCCAAAACTGGCAGATGTCTATTTGGAGGTGAAAAGCGTTACTTTACATTTACAAAAGGGTTTAGGTGCCTTTCCCGATGCGGTTACTGTTAGAGGGCAAAAGCATTTGTGCGATTTGTTAGAAATGAAAAAAAATGGTGCTAGATCGATTCTTGTTTTTTGTGTGTTGCATAGTTTAATCAAAGAAGTAACGGTTGCTGATTTTATTGACGCTAAATACGGTCAATTATTAAGAGAGGTTGTTGAGCAAGGGGTGGAAGTTTATTGCTATAGTGTAGATATGTCGGTCACAAAGCTTAGCTTGAATGATCTTTTACCTTTGCGTTTAGATACAGTTTAAAAAGATACTAGCTCGTTAATGCTACGCTTTGTGCCAAAAACTCAGATCCACTGTTTTGGAAGAATGGATCTGTGTTCAATCATTAATGATTAGCTATTACTTTAACAATAGCACTAGTTAATTGATTTAAAGTATCTGTGTCCATTATATAAGCAGGCATAATATAAACTAATTTACCAAAAGGTCTCACCCAAATACCCTCCTCTTTAAATTGCTGTTGAATTTTAATGCTATCTACATTATTTTTTAATTCGATAACACCAATCGCACCAATCACTCTCACATCTTGAACATTATCAAGTGCCTTGGCAGGTTCAAAACCTTGCTTAAGTAGCGTTTCAATTCTAGAAACCTGTGTTTTCCAATCATTTTCGAAAAGTAGGTCAATGCTAGCGTTAGCGACTGCACAGGCTAAAGGATTGCCCATAAATGTAGGGCCGTGCATAAAGCATCCCGCACCACCGTTAGAAATGGTGGTTGCAACAACTTGTGTTGTTAGTGTGGCAGCTAAGGTCATGTAACCGCCTGTAAGTGCTTTGCCTAAGCATAAAATGTCAGGTGAGATGTTGGCGTGCTCGCAGGCGAAAAGTTTTCCTGTTCTACCAAAACCAGTGGCAATTTCATCAGCAATGAGTAATAAATCGTACTTTTCACATAGTTGCTTAGCTTTTGCCAAAAATTCTGGATGGTATATACGCATACCTCCGGCGCCTTGTACTACAGGCTCTAAAATTAAAGCCGCTAAATGCTGATGGTTTTCAATAATGATTGTCTGTAATGATTGGATGTCGCTGTCATGCCATTCATCGTCAATAGTCAGTTTTGGGCTTTCGGCAAAAAAGTGTTGAGGCAGCACATCGCTAAAAATATCATGCATCCCTGTGATAGGGTCACATACGGCCATTGCCCCGAAAGTGTCACCGTGATAGCCGTTGCGTATAGTGACTAGCTTGTTTTTTTCCTGCAATCCTTTGGCTTGCCAGTACTGCAGGGCCATTTTAATAGCGACCTCAACAGCGACAGATCCTGAATCCGCTAGAAATATTTTATCTAGCCCTTGTGGCGTAATATCTATTAGCTTTTTAGCCAGTTCAATGGCTGGCTCGTGAGTTAACCCACCGAACATGACATGAGACATAGTATCTATTTGGTGATGCGCTGCTTCATTTAATTTTGGATGACCATAACCGTGTATTGTTGACCACCAAGACGACATACCATCAATTAATTTTTCGCCCGTGCTTAAATGTAAATATACCCCTTGAGTAGCAGCGACAGGCAAGCAGGGAGTGGGTTTGCTCATACTCGTGTAAGGGTGCCAAATATTATCTCTATCAAATTCAAGTTGTTGCGGAGTCATATATAATCCTTGAGTTAGGTGCAAAATATAAGTTGGTTAATGGATGCTAATAACATCTATTCTATGGTCGCTAATTTGCCAGCGTATATTCAAGTTATGAAGGTTGAGGCCATATTCTCTTTGCTGATTTTTTTGGTATGCAGGCCTTGGATCGCAGCGTAATACTTGCTCTATTTGAGTGCTTAAAGACTCATGGTGTTGTAATAAAAACTGCTCACATACTTGCTGAGCTTGAGCGCTAAAAAATACCGTTTGGCTCAATGACGTGAATGCTTGCGCCAAAGAGTTGGTAGCGTCAACAATGTTATCAGAATAGGGGATATAAGGTTTAATATCGAGAATAGGTGTATTGTGCATTAAATCCGCACCTGCTACATCTATGATAAAAGCTCCTTCTTCCTGTCTAATATCAGTTAATCTTACAGCAGAAATGCCAATGGGATTTGGACGATAAGGAGAGCGTGTTGCGAAAACACCAACTTTTTTATTTCCTCCAAGCCTTGGCGGTCTTACTTTTGGCTTCCAGCCAAAATCATAACTTTCACTGAAAACAAACAAAATCCATAAATGAGAAGTGCTCTTTAGTGCATCTAACGTTTGAGCGCTATTGTAGTCTTTATATAAGTGGATAGATGAAATAATATCAGGTGTTAAACCAGGTTGTCTTGGAATGCCAAATTTCTCTTTAAATGGGGATTTAATTACCCCAATAGCATTAAATGTAAAAGCAGTACTTTGATTGTGCATCTTTTGCTCATGTTCTGTTCTTTAAAAAGCGCAGTTTACGCAGATTGTAACTAAGGCACAATATTAGGGCGCGGGTTGTTTTCAAGCCTTGGTGCTTAAACAGGTGTTCTGGCAAGCACCCATACATCTATTTTTTCTACGCCACTTTGCTGTAACACTTTGGCAATTTCATTGACGGTAGAAGCTGTCGTCATTACGTCATCAATTATAGCAAGATGGCTATAGTTGTTTTCACGGACATCAAAGGCGTCTTTTAAATTGCTCCTGCGCAGTTTTGCATTTAGTTGAGCTTGTGCTTGGGTGTTCCGGTTTTTTGCGATTAGAGATGAATCGATTTTGATATCAAGATTTCTGGTGAGCTCTAAGGCTAATTGCTCTGTTTGGTTGTAGCCTTTTTGTAGTTTTTTTAAATGAGAAATAGGCACAGGGATGATTGCCTGTGGTAGTGAGTATTGTGGTGTAGACATTATTTTTTCAGCAAGGCAATCTGCAAGCCAACGTAAGTGGTGGCGCTGCTGACTTTTCTTTACTTTAGGTAGTATTAGGTCAATCGGGAATAAATAGTGGAAAGCAGCTATCGTTTGTTTAAAATGTGGAGATGTTTTTAAGCAAGCTTTACAAAGGTCTTTAGCGTTTGTTGGCAATGGTATAGCGCAACAAAAGCAATGTTTTTCTAGCCAAGGTAGGTCGCTTTTGCAACATTCGCAAATTGCCTTAGTGTTGGGCGTAGCTATATCACAAAGAACACATTGTTGAGTGATATTTATCCAGTTGTTTGTAAAATAAGTATCCATAAGTTGACAGATTAAATGCTAGCTATATCATAGTCAAATAATGGCTGAGCTACCTTTTTATCTATCGCTAGTCGTATATAAGCTTCTTTTATAATAGTTGTTATTAGAAAGAAGCTGTAACCGAATTATCTGTTTTACAAACATTAGGAGTGATTTTTAAATGCAAACCAGTCAGAAAGTAAGAAATAACTGGACAAAATCTGAAGTTGAAGCGTTATATGATTTACCTTTTAATGATCTGCTTTTTAAAGCGCACTGTGTGCATCGTGAAAATTTTGACCCTAATGAAGTGCAAGTGAGTACTTTACTGTCCATTAAAACAGGTGCTTGCCCAGAGGACTGTAAATATTGTCCACAAAGCGCTCGATATAATACTGGCCTTGAGCGTGAGCGCTTAATGGAAGTTGAAGCCGTTGTTGCTAAAGCGCGCCAAGCTAAAGAATCGGGTTCTACAAGATTTTGTATGGGGGCGGCTTGGAAGCATCCACATGAAAGAGATATGCCTTATGTGGTTGAAATGGTTAAGCGCGTTAAAGAAATCGGTTTGGAAACGTGTATGACGCTTGGGATGTTAGATGCAGATAAATCTGACAAGCTCGCAGAAGCAGGTCTCGATTATTACAATCACAACTTAGATACTTCTCCTGAATTCTACGAAAAAATAATCACCACAAGAACCTTTCAGGACCGCTTAGACACGCTGCATAATGTACGTGAATCTGGGATGAAGGTTTGCAGTGGCGGTATTATAGGTATGGGTGAAACTGCTTTAGATAGAATCGGTTTGTTGATGCAATTAGCTAATATGCCAACTCAGCCTGAAAGTGTACCTATTAATATGCTAGTTAAAGTAGCAGGTACACCGATGGAGAATGTAGAAGACTTAGATAATCTAATATTTATCCGGACAATCGCAGTTGCTAGAATCATGATGCCAAAATCACATGTAAGATTATCGGCGGGTCGACAGGCAATGTCGGATGAAATGCAAGCTATGACTTTCTTCGCAGGTGCTAATTCGATTTTCTACGGAGAGTGTTTATTAACCACACCAAACCCTGAAACTAATACAGATTTATTGCTCTTTAAGCGATTAGGTATTAATCCTGAGCAAGGTATTTCAGAGGATGATGCAACACAATCTGCTATGTTAATGAAAGACTTACAAGCAGAACAAGATAGTTCTCATTTCTATCCTGCATAAGCCAAAATTTATTTAAGTACTCTGCATATACCCTGTATTTGCAGGGTAAGTTTGTTTAGGTGTCAGTTAAATCTAACGACACTCTAGTAAAAAATCTTTTACGCTGATGGAAATCTATAATGTCCTTTGATGATTTACAGCATGTTTTAGATCAAAGAAAACAACAGTCATTATATCGCCAACGCCAAACTCTGTTCAGTCCACAAGGAGCACATATAATTGTCGACGGAGCTAAGCTGCTTAATTTTAGCTCTAACGATTATTTGGGCTTAGCAAATCATCCACAAGTGGTCGCCAGTTTTAAACAAGCCGCCGATGAATATGGAGTGGGAGGTGGTGCATCGCATTTAGTAAACGGCCACAGTTATCATCATCAGCAATTGGAATTAGAATTAGCTGCTTTTACTAAGCGCTCTAGAGCATTGCTTTTTTGCAGTGGTTACATGGCGAATATGGGGGTGATTAACGCACTTGTCGGCAAAGGTGATGGCGTATTTCAAGATAAGTTAAATCATGCCTCGCTACTAGATGGCGGGCTGTTAAGTGGAGCTAAGTTCCAGCGTTATCTACATGATGATGCAGCGAGTTTAGCTACTAAACTCTCGTGTTCAGCCGGTCACCGAAAGTTGGTTGTGTCAGATGGCGTTTTTAGTATGGATGGAAATATTGCCAATATACCGGCTTTAGTTAAAACGGCAAAAGAACATGATGCTTGGTTAATGATAGACGATGCGCATGGGCTGGGATGTTTAGGTAAGTCTGGTGCAGGTTGTAGTGAGTTGTTTGATTTAAACGAGCAGCAACTACCTGTTCTTATGGGAACCTTAGGCAAAGCTTTTGGCACAGCAGGAGCTTTTATTGCAGGCAGTGATGCGTTAATAGAAACATTAATACAGTTTTCTAGAACCTATATCTACACCACAAGTTTACCTCCAGCCATCGCCGCAGCCACGCGAGCAAGTTTGAAAGTAATTGAGCAAGAGAGCTGGCGAAGAGAGCATTTGCAAGCATTGATAGAGTTTTTTAAAGAAGGATGCGAGCAATTGGGGCTGAAGTTACTGTCCTCTAATACCCCCATCCAACCTATAATGATAGGTGCTGCTGACAAAGCATTAGAGGTTAGCCATAGGCTGGCAGAACTGGGTGTTCAAGTTAAAGCGATTAGAGCACCTACAGTTGCATTAAACCAAGCTAGGCTTCGTGTTACTTTAAGCGCAGCGCATAGTCGAGAAAACGTGAGCCAGCTGTTGGCAGCGTTAGCAAAAGTTAGAAAAGAAGTTTCAATTGAATATTAAACTTACCAGAATAGATAACAATAAACCTGAAATAGTTTTATTGCATGGATGGGGAACAACGAGTGATATATGGGAGCCTTGGCTCCCCTTATTAAATGAGAGTTTTTCAATCACTTGTATTGACCTACCAGGTTTAGGTGGCTCTGTTGTAACCAGTGAAGAATACACATTAGATAACTTACTGGAAAAAGTGGCACTGAAGATCCCGCAAAACAGCTTGCTATTGGGCTGGTCTTTAGGGGGGTTGTTTGCTGTTTTGCTTGCAAAGAAGCTAGCAAAAAAAATACTTGGAGTTGTTACTATTGCTTACAACCCTTGCTTCGTCGAGCGCAGTGATTGGCCAACAGCAATGGCTGAAAACGTATTTAAGCAGTTCTCACAAGATTTGCAATTGGATTCTGAGAAAACGCTAGCACGATTTTTTATGTTGCAGGTGAGGGGTGCTAGTCAACAAAGGCCAATTTTAAAATTGCTTAAAGCCATCAATCAACAGAGTAATCACAGTAATTTAGCAGGCAGTTTAGCGCTGCTGGAAATTGATAGTCGCCTAGATTTAGCGTCTTTAATACAACCATCACTGCATTTTTATGGAGAGTTTGATCAGCTTGCTCCAAGCGCTTTGGTTAATGTGTTGCCCACCTTGAATTCTCGATTAAATACGCTTCAAATTAAAGGAGCGGGGCACTTGCTCTTTCTCTCCGATCCAGAGGAAGTGAGTCTTCAGGTTGCTGATTTTTTTCATACTATTGATAAAAGTAAAAATTAAATGTCACCACAAATTAATAAGAATCGCATTGCTAATTCATTTAGCAATGCAGCGGTAACTTATGATGGCTCAGCACAGCTGCAGCAAGATGTCGGCTATGAGTTACTTAAGTTGATTAATACTCAAAAGGATAGCCCTGATAAAATACTAGATTTAGGCTGCGGGACTGGTTTTTTTTCACAGCGGTTAGCTTCTTTGTTTCCAGAAGCAAATTTGGTTTGTTTAGATATCGCACATGGAATGCTCAAGCACGCGCGCCAATCGAGAAAAAGCGAAAAAATGCAGTGGTTATGTGCTGATGCTGAAGCCATCCCATTACAAAATAATAGTATCGATTTGCTTTTTTCAAGCTTAGCTATTCAATGGTGTGAAAACCTACCGATGCTATTTGAAGAAATATACCGAGTGCTCAGCAAAGACGGTATGGCGGTTATTTCGACATTGGGGCCTGCTAGTTTAAATGAATTGCGAGCATCTTGGGCAGTTGTGGATGAAAAGGTGCATGTGAATAGTTTTATTTGCATCGATAGTTTAATCAAGCAGCTGCCAGTCACCTTATCTTTAGAGATCTGTAAGGAGCAAATAAGAGTTGTTGAATATGACAAGCTCGGACAGCTTACCTCAGATTTGAAGAATATTGGAGCACACAATATGAATGTGGGTGAAAGTAAAGGTTTGACTGGCAGGTTTAAAATGAAAACGTTTAAAGCAAGCTATGAAGCTTTTAGACAGCCCAATGGTAAGTTGCCAGCGAGTTACGAAGTGTATTACTTAGTGTTAAGAAAAAAATAATAGCTAATAAGCATCGCCTGAATGGGAAGAATTAATGTCAAGATACAAATTTTTTGTAGCGGGAACGGATACTGATGTAGGCAAAACATTTGTATCGCAAGCTCTTTTGGAAGCTGCAAAACTACAAGGGTTAAGTTGTTATGGCTTAAAGCCGGTAGCAGCGGGTTGCGAGCAAAGCGAAGATGGCTTGAAAAATGATGATGCGTTGAAGCTGATTGATTCCGCAAGTGTCAAATTGAGTTACCAGCAGGTAAACCCAATTGCACTTGAGCTGGCTGTAGCTCCACATATCGCCGCTAAGCAAGCAGGTATCAGCTTAACATTGCAAAAAGTAGTGGGATTTTGTCGAGGGGCCATGATGAATCGTGCTGACTTCGTTTTAATTGAGGGAGCTGGTGGCTGGAGAGTGCCGCTCAATAATCGTGAAACATTGGCACAAATTCCTAAAGAGTTAGCGTTGCCTGTTATTTTGGTCGTAGGTATTAAGTTAGGGTGTATTAATCACGCGATACTGACGGTTGAAGCTATTGCCAGGGACGGGGTTAAGCTGGCGGGGTGGGTTGCTAACTATGTAGACCCAGAAATGCAAATGAAACAAGATAGTGTTGCAACTTTAAAGCAGGCAATAAATGCACCTTTAATAGGAGAGATTCCCTTTATTGTAAATGAGTGTAAAAATAAAGCAGCGAGCTACCTGCAGATAGCTGAAATACTTTAGTATTTTTTTAATTTAATTGTATTGTGTGTTAATTGATCTATAATAAAGTGTGCTAGGCTGTTTTATTAGCTTGCTTTACCGTTTTTATAATTAAATGGATCAATTATTATGAATGTTACAAACTCATTGCAGACAGGGCTGATTGGTTTAAACAGAGGGATGGATAATAACCCTCGAGCTGCAGGTGATTTTCACGGCTCAGGTAGAGCTGAGGTGGCTGAAAGTGCATCTGGTAAAGATTTGTCTAAAGCGGTAACAGAGACAACGTTATCGGAGACGGCTGAGGCCGCATCAACTAAAGTTGTCACTGATGCAAATGAAGTACTTGGAACAAACATAGATGTAGTTGTTTAGCTATTTGGTTGTATTGCTACATTAGAAGGTGCTTAAATGGAATTGCAAAGCTCTACACTAAATTTGTTTAACGAGGCTACATCGTTAGCCGTTAAAGAAAATAGTCAACAATTAGATTTAGCAAAAAATTCAGCAGCACAAGTGTTGAAGCCAAAGGTGCACAGTCTTGAAAAAGAAGCATCTTTATTCTCAAGCGATTCTTCCTCAGTAGTGAGGCAGCTAGTAACAGGATCTAAAGCGGCTGCAGCGCTTTACAGTGGGTCTGCATCTGAGTTGTCTCAAGGCAAATCTGGAAGTGAAAATCTCACTGCAGTAAATGCTGCTTCCCAAGTCAATACTTCCCAAAGCACATTACAAGCTTCAAAGCAGTTGTCTCAGGATATTAAAATAGAGCAAACTGAGTTAAAAGTTATTCAGCAATTGTCAGCTCGTGATCGAGAAGTGAAAGCGCATGAGCAAACACATGCAGCAATTGGTGGGTCTTATGCTGGAGCCCCTGTTTTTGATTACACTAGTGGTCCTGACGGCAGGTTGTACGCAACTTCAGGTGAGGTCTCTATAGATACATCAGCAGTAGAGAATGATCCAAAAGCAACTTTAGAAAAAGCGCAGGTAATTATTAGAGCTGCTTTATCTGTTTCGGACCCTTCTTCAGCGGACAGACAGGTTGCAGCACAGGCTAAATCATTAGCGTTAAGGGCTATGACAGAATTGCGTGGAAGTGGCTCTGAAGAAGGAGTAAATAGCGCTTTTTCTGATAACCAAGTAATAATCGAGCAACAACAGTTAGAGCGAGAAGAATACCTCGCTGAAGTAGAATTGCAGCAAGCTAAACAAGATAAGAATGAAGCACTAGCTAAAGCGCGTAGGCAAAGCGCTGATGCTTCTATTGAAGTGCTTAAAGAATATAATTCACAAATTAATGAAATACAGGAAAAGCTACGTAGACTGAATACTCAGCTTGTTGATTCAGGTGCTTTTTCTAAAGTTTTTCCAGAAGGTTTCTTAATTGATCAAACTGCTTAGTTAATACAGATGTCTAAAAAGAGCTAGCAGGGTTTATATGATCCTAATAGATTAGCTCTTCTCTTTTTGAGCGCCTTGTTTGCTCCCATATTTCCTCGTGATATAAAAAACTAATACGGCAACGCTTAATGCTATAGGTAAGAACAATGCATTAGGTAAGTTAAAAGAACCTATCCAGTAAATGAATAAGATAGCGCAAGCTGGAAATGCTTTAGTGATTAAAAAATGCATAGGCATAGGATTTTAACTCAAGAATTTATGGATAATGGCGCTAAATACTTTTGGTTTCTCTGCGTGTGGCCAGTGACCTGCCCCTTCTATCATTTTAAATTGAACCGACTCAAATAAAGCATCAATTATCTCTTGGTGCTCTTTTAGCATGTAGTCTGAATTCTTGCCTTTGATGAATAAGGTAGCATTTTCGAAAGCAGCTTGTTTAGAAATAGGAGCGCAGCTTAGCTGTGTGTATTCTTGTTCAAGAATGCTCAAGTTGGGGCGCCATTTGAAAGCTTTGTCTTCGTTTCGGTAGAGGTTTTTTAGTAAAAAAGATCTGATATCAGGGTCTGTGACATAAGCTTGCAGTATCTCATTCGCAGCTGTTCTAGAATTAAGTGTCTCTAGGTTAATAGCTGTTAAACCTTTAAAAATTTCATCGTGATGGGTAGTCGGATAGCTAACAGGTGAAATATCTACTACTACAAGTTTGTGGACTCGATCGGGGTATTGGAGAGCAATTTGCATTGCAACTTTGCCGCCCATTGAGTGACCAATGATGCTTGCTGCTGGGATTTCTAGTTCATCAAGCAATTCAATAATATCATCCGCCATTACTTGGTAGTTCATAATGTTGCTATGAGGGCTACGGCCATGATTGCGTAAGTCGACATTAATAACTTGGAATGACTGATTTAAAACTGCTACTTGACCGCCCCAATTTTCTAAGGTGCCGAAAAGCCCGTGCAGGATGATAAGTGGTGCGCCAGCACCACTTATTTTATAATTTAGCTTCATTGATTATACTATTGCTAGTAATTCAACATCAAAAACTAAAGTTGCACAGCCAGGAATTGAGCCCGGCGAGCCGTTTGTGCCGTATGCTAGTTCGTATGGAATATGTAGTTTCCATTTAGCGCCTACGTTCATTAGTTGCAAAGCTTCTGTCCAGCCAGCAATTACGCCGTTAACAGGGAATTCGGCTGGTTGGCCTCTTTCGTATGAGCTGTCGAAAGTGCTGCCGTCAATGAAAGTGCCGTGATAATGACAACGAACAGTTGAATCTGCAGTTGCTTTTTCAAGTTGTGAATCACCTTCTTCAACTATTTCGTATTGTAGTCCTGAGTCAAGTAATGTGATTTCAGAACGCTTAGCATTCGTTTCTAAGTAAGCGATGCCTTCAGCACTAGCCGCTGTATTTTGCTCTTCTTGCTGCTTCTTAATCACTTCATTAAGTTTTGAAAACGCATCTTGAATTTCTTCAACGGCGATACGTAATTCAAGGCCATCGTAAGAGTCTTGGATACCTAAAGATAGTACGTTAAAGTCGATGCCATCAAAGCCATTTTGAGCTAGTTGATCGCCCATTTGACGGCCAATTCCGTAACTAGCGCATTGTTCCATTGTTTCAATTTTTAAATCAGACATTTTATACCGTATTTTATAAAGAGTTTAAAAGTGAAGGCTAACATAGAAATTGTTAGGGCTCTAGCGTAACTGTATTACTAGCGTTAATAGTTAATGTAGAAGTATTCTATCTTGAAGTGTATAGCACAGGTGAGTAAATAATTTTCGAAGTTTGGCTTAAGCGAGCTGATAAAGAGTTCGTTAATAGGTAACGTTTTATCTGAATTGCTAAGCCTAAGTAGTCTCTGATAATGGGGTTTGGTGAGTTTCGATATTGTAGTTACTTCTCTATATGGCTAACTATACTGTGGATCTCTCCTTTGTGTAATTTGTTCACAATCGTCTCTCCAATCACTGCTTGAGAGCTGGTGGTAAGTACTTTTTTGTTACTTGATTGAGTAATAGAATAGCCTCGTTCTAATGTGGCCAAAGGGCTAACACTGTTAAGTATAGCGACTGCTGCTCTGAGTTGCTGGTTCTTGTTTTGTGATTTTTGTAGTATGAGTTGATGTATTCTGGTTTGTAAGTATTCCAATTGTGTTTTGTGCTGGTTTATTTTGTACTGTGGGTTATTGCTATTCAATCTCTGCTTAAGCAATCTTAGCTGTTGGTGCCCAGTGGCTAGTTGAGTGTTAACAGGTATAGGGAGGCGCGTTGACAGAGTGTTAAGACGTGATCTTTGCAATGCAAGGTGTTGTTGCGGTGACTTTAATTTTGCGTAGTAAGTAGCGCAAGTGTGTCTTCTCGCTTGAAGCTGAGCTTTTATTTGTAAGCTCAGTCTGTGCTGTAACTGATCTATTTTGATGCGTAGATGATCTTGATCAGGGCTAATGAGCTCAGCAGCAGCAGAGGGAGTGGGTGCTCTATAATCCGCAACTAAGTCACATATAGAGAAATCAACTTCATGACCTACGGCGCTTATAATAGGCAAGTTACAGTTAAATATAGCTCTGGCTAGTTTTTCTTCATTAAAGGGCCAAAGATCTTCTAAAGAACCACCTCCTCTGGTAATCAGAACTAAGTCACAATCTCCTTGTTGTACTTGCTCTAAAGCTCTGATGATGGTTGTACTGGCTTCGCGGCCTTGGACCTGACTCGGGTAAATGGTAATAGGGAGTCCGGGATAGCGCCTTTTAAGGACGCTAAGTACATCATGGATAGCTGCGCCGCTGGAGGACGTTATAACTGCTAAATGTTTTACAAGATCGGGGATGCGTTTTTTGTAGCTATTATCAAATAGACCCTCTTTAAGAAGTTTTGCTTTTAGTTGCTCAAAAGCAAGCTGCAATCTGCCAGATCCAGCTTCTTCCATGCTATCGCATATTAGCTGGTAGTCACCTCTACCTTCGTACAAGCTAACTTTTGCTTGTACGATAACTGCATCGCCTTCCTTTGGGCTAAAGCTAAGATGTCGATTGCTGCCTTTGAACATGGCACAACGGATTTGAGCTTTGGCATCTTTGAGTGTGAAATACCAATGGCCTGAGCTAGGTTTGGCGAAATTAGATAGTTCTCCTTGTACTCGTATGCTTAAAAAAGAATTCTCGAGCATTGACTTAACTTGGCGATTAAGCTGAGTCACAGTGATAGAACTAGTATCAGCTCCAATGTTCCTGTTCATAGAGGGTGTTGTTCTTGAGCTTGCTTGCATCTTATTGAATGTATTCATCAGCACATACTAAACGAAACAATTGAGAAAGCTAATAGAATTCTAACAACTGGAAATATTTATAAGTTGGCTTAATTGTGATTGTTGTGAGCAGTAAATGTAGGTATAATTTAGCGCTTATTTTTAACCGCTCAATTTATCCTGGTGGGATTGTTAATTATGTTGCGAATAGATGAAGAGGCTCTGACCTTTGACGATGTCTTACTAATACCTGGTTACTCTGAGGTATTACCTAAAGACGTATCTCTTTCCTCACGTTTGACCAAAGAAATTACTATTAACATTCCACTTGCCTCTGCGGCAATGGATACTGTGACTGAATCTCGCTTGGCTATAGCAATGGCTCAAGAAGGTGGGATTGGTATTATTCATAAAAACTTCACACCGCAGCAACAGGCACTTGAAGTTGCTAAAGTCAAAAAGTATGAAGCGGGCGTTGTAAGCGATCCTATTACTTGTCATTCGGATATGACAGTAGGTGAAATTAGATCGATGGCTGATTCCTTGGGCTTTTCTGGTTTTCCAGTGGTTGATAATGGCGTGTTAGTAGGCATAGTCACTAGCCGTGATATGCGCTTTGAAAATTACTTAGACGCTAAAGTTTCTTCAATAATGACACCTAAAGAACAGTTAGTTACGGTTGCTGAGGGAGTAGAACAAGATAAGGTGCGTAACTTATTACGTAAGCACCGTATTGAAAAAATATTAGTTGTCGATGATAGCTTTGCTCTAAAAGGCATGATGACAGTTAAGGATATGTATAAAGCACAAGCTTTTCCAAACGCATCTAAAGATGCTGAAGGTCGCTTGTTAGTCGGTGCTGCAGTAGGTACTGGCCCAGAAACACCTGAAAGGGTAAAGGTCTTAGTTGAGGCGGGTGTTGATGTAATTATCGTCGATACTGCTCACGGACACTCTAAAGGGGTCATTGATAGAGTTGCATGGATTAAACAAACTTTCCCACAGGTGCAAGTTATTGGTGGCAATATAGCCACGGCAGCTGCGGCTATAGCGCTTGCTGACGCGGGAGCAGATGGTGTTAAAGTGGGCATAGGCCCTGGGTCAATATGTACTACTCGTATCGTTTCGGGTATCGGTGTTCCTCAGATTTCAGCTGTTGCGAATGTAGCAGAAGCTTTGAAAGGTCGTGGTATTCCATTGATTGCAGATGGAGGTATCCGCTTTTCGGGGGATATTGCTAAAGCAATCGTAGCTGGAGCTTCTGCTGTTATGGTAGGTTCTATGCTAGCAGGTACAGATGAAGCACCTGGTGAAGTTGAATTATTCCAAGGACGTGCTTATAAATCATACCGTGGAATGGGCTCAATCGGTGCTATGGCACAAAGCTCTGGCTCATCAGATAGATATTTTCAAGATGCTGCAGAAGGTGCTGAAAAATTAGTGCCAGAAGGAGTGGAAGGTCGTGTTGCATGTAAAGGTACGATGAAAGGTGTTGTTCATCAATTGATGGGCGGTCTTCGTGCTTCTATGGGTTATACAGGTAGTGCAGATATTGAAATAATGCGCACGGTACCAACGTTTGTACGTATAACGAGTGCTGGTATGAATGAGAGCCATGTGCACGATGTAAGCATTACTAAAGAATCACCAAATTACAGAATTTAAATTTATTTATTCGTCAAAAGTGGGGTGCTAAAGTGCCCCGCTTTTTTTTTTGGCTAAAACCAAATATTAGACGATGGAGTATCCAATATGAGCGCAGATATACATTCACAAAGAATTTTAATTTTAGATTTCGGTTCACAATATACTCAGCTTATAGCGAGAAGAGTGCGTGAAATTGGGGTTTATTGTGAAATTTATCCTTGGGATTGCCCTGAACAAGATATTAAAGATTTTAATGCAAAAGGCTTTATCTTGGCTGGTGGTCCTGAATCAGTAACTGAAGGTGAATCACCTAGAGCAGCACAAATTGTATTTGATTCTGCATTGCCTATTTTGGGTATTTGCTACGGAATGCAGACAATGGCGGCTCAATTGGGTGGTGCTGTAGAAGCATCTTCTTTACGTGAGTTTGGTTACGCAAAAGTTAGATTGTCTGATAGTAGTAGTAAGTTATTTGATGGTTTACAAGATCAATTGGCAAACAACGGATCTTCATTGTTAGATGTTTGGATGAGCCATGGTGATAAAGTGGTTGATTTGCCGAAAGGCTTTAGTGTTATAGCATCAACTGAATCGGCGCCTATAGCGGCAATGTGCGATCCATCAAGGCAGTATTACGGTGTTCAGTTTCACCCTGAAGTAACACACACCAAGCAAGGTGGTGCAATTTTAGAGCGTTTTGTGTTAGATATTTGTGGTGCTAAAGCGCTATGGAATTCTGCTAACATTGCTTCAGATCAAATTGAAAAAATACGCGCTCAAGTAGGCGATAGCAAGGTATTGTTAGGTTTATCTGGTGGTGTTGATTCTTCGGTGGTTGCGGCATTATTGCACAAGGCAATCGGTGATCAGCTTACTTGTGTATTCGTTGATAATGGTCTGTTGCGTAAGAATGAAGGCGATCAGGTAATGGAGATGTTCGCACAAAACATGGGCGTGAAAGTTATTCGCGCAGATGTTAGTGAATTATTTTTAGGTCGACTAAAAGGCATTAACGAGCCAGAGCAAAAGCGTAAAATTATTGGAAATACCTTTATTGAGGTATTTGATGATGAAGCGACTAAGATAAAAGATGTAAACTTTTTGGCGCAAGGTACCATCTATCCAGATGTTATCGAGTCAGCAGCTGCTAAAACAGGCAAGGCGCATGTCATTAAATCTCACCACAATGTAGGTGGATTACCTGATGACATGGCTTTTGAGCTAGTTGAGCCTTTACGTGAGTTATTTAAAGATGAAGTGCGTAAATTAGGAATAGAGTTAGGCTTGCCTGAAACAATGGTATATCGCCATCCATTTCCTGGGCCTGGTTTGGGAGTGCGAATTTTAGGCGAAGTCACCAAAGAATATGCGGATATCTTGCGTGAAGCAGACGCTATTTACATGGAAGAGCTGCATAATGCTGGTTGGTATCAAAAGACTAGTCAAGCTTTTGCGGTTTTCTTGCCAGTTAAATCAGTGGGTGTTGTAGGTGATGCGCGAAGATACGAGTTCGTTATTGCATTACGCGCTGTTGAGACAATAGATTTCATGACAGCTCGCTGGGCGCATTTGCCTTATGAATTATTAGAGACTGTTTCCTCACGTATAATCAATGAAATCTCGCGAGTCTCGCGAGTTACATACGATGTTTCAAGTAAGCCGCCAGCAACAATTGAGTGGGAGTAATATTCCAATAGTTTAGCCTGAAATAGTTTTTTCATAGTAGTGTGCGATGACACGCTACTATGTTTATTAAGCTAATGGGTCTGAACTACGGTATTCTTTTCGATATTCGATGCATAAAATACCTTCATTTCAGTGTCTTCCTACATCTAAAGTTTCTAAAAAATAGTACCTTTTTTAAAATTTAATCATATAGAGCTATTAACAGTTTTCTTTTGTGTTTTAGAAATAAGAGTGGGTGGGATGTTGGTTAAATCAAAAGAGTATTGGATGGAGAAAGCGTTAGTTCTAGCGCAAGAAGCGGCTGCAAACAATGAAGTGCCAGTCGGTGCTATAGTTGTGTTAAATAACGAGATAATAGGTAAGGGTAGTAATAGTCCTATTCATAGCAGTGATCCTACTGCTCATGCTGAAATAATAGCGCTACGCCAAGCTGCGAAAGCTATTGATAACTATCGATTAACAGAAGCTGATTTATATGTAACATTGGAACCTTGTGCAATGTGTGCTGGTGCAATTGTTCATAGTCGCATTAGAAATTTATATTTTGGTGCCTATGAAGCTAAAGCTGGTGCTGTCAAAAGTAATTTAAACTTGCTTGATCAAAGCTGTATGAACCATAAAGTCACGGTTTTTTCGGGTGTATGTGAAGAGGAGTGTGGGCAAACAATCTCAAGCTTCTTTAGTCGTCGTCGTTTAGAAAAGAAAGCGGCTAAAGTTTTAAAATAACAGCTAGAGAAGGTTCTTATAAAGTAGAGGGGGCAGTGGGTGTAATGGTTTCTTCTTTGTTGTCGCCGCTAGTTGTTTGTGTCGTGATAGGCGCAATATTCTTTTCGTTTTTTAATTGTTGTTGCTCTATCTCCCACCTTAATACTATTAAATATTGCTTGATGTTCTTAACATAGTTGACTGGCTCATATCCGCGAGCATAGCCGTGTTTTACTGTATTGTAATATTTAGCTTTTGTTAGTAGCGGCAATTTTTTGCTTACGTTTTCCCAAATGTCAGGGTTTAATCCAGCTCGTTTGGTTAAAATGCGGGCGTCTTCTAAATGTCCGAACCCAGTATTATATCCAGCCAGTGCTAAAAAAGTACGGTCCGGATCTTGTATTCGGCTTGGAATCTTCGTTTTTACATTTAACAAATACTGTGCGCCGCCTAAAATACTCTGCTTAGGATCTGTTCTATCCGTTACTTTTACTTCCTTTGCTGCAGCTTTAGTCAGCATCATAATGCCTTTTACACCTGTTGAAGAAACTGCTTTAGAATTCCAATGTGATTCTTGATAAGCAATAGCTGCTAAAAGTAGCCAATCAATGTTGGTGTTTTTAGCGGCTAGTTTAAAATAAGGCTCTAAATCGGGAAGGCGGTTGTTGAAGTCGTTTTTAAAAGTGACAGTGTCAAAGAAATTTAGGGGATTGCTGTTTTGATAGTATTTCTTGTCTAGGCTTTTAATGAAAGCGATTGTGCTTTCTTTGCTGAGGAACTTATTCAATGCGTTTTTTAGAGATGTGTCAGTTTTATTAGCGAGTTGCCAAGCAATAGCCTGTGGCTCACCCAGTTCAAAAGCTACTTTTAGGCTTGGAAAAAATGGACCTATCGCGGTAAATTCAGTTTGGCTTATAATGGCAATGTCAGTTTCTTTACTAAATACACGTTCTAATATTTCATAAGTGGTTAGATTGTGAGAGCTTATCCAGCTAAGGTTTGGGAACGCAGCTAATTGAAGTTCTAGCTGCTGCTCTTGTAATGAGTCTGCAGCGAGAATAATACTGCGATCTACTATGTTTATAACGCCTCGAGGATATTTAATACCTCTCGTTTCTCGGTAAATAACCACTGTCTGGTTGCTGGTATAACTGTCACTGAGTTGTATTTTGCTATTTGGCTTTGCTGATTTCGAACGCCCAGGAATGCTAATATGGCTGTCTCGATTAACTAAATCAGTGCTTAGCTGTTCAATATCTTTTTTAATGGCGAAATCTAACGTTACCCCTAAAGAGTTAGCAAAAGCATCGGCTAGCTCGTATTCGAAACCCGCAGGTTTGTTTTTGTCTAAAAAATAGGTATCAGCAGAGTTAGTGCTACTAACTCTGAGAGTATTATTTTTAAGTATGCTCACCAATTGTGTGTTTTGCTGATTATCCAGCTTAAAAGTGAGTAGCATTAGTAAGCAAATGCTGAGAATAAAAGCTATATAGTAAAATGAATGAGTTTTTCGGATCATAATAAACTTTTTCTAGTACTCTATTTGATTGGTCTAAGGTAAAATACTCGGCAAAATCTGCCCTTTGTTTTGCCCATGAGGATTACTCTTAAAATGCTTATATTGCGCGGTGCTCCCGCTTTCTCCCTATTCCGTAAACTAAAGCTTTTAGCAGCGCTTCAACAAAAAGTGCCAGCAATTAGCTCCGTTTATGCCGAGTATATACATCTAATTGAATTATCAGAACCTTTACAGGAATCAGATCAAATAAAATTAGAAAATATATTGCAATATGGACCAAATGTAACAAAAGAAGATCCTTCGGGTCAAATGTTGTTTGTCACCCCTAGGCTCGGCACAATTTCGCCTTGGTCTAGTAAGGCTACAGATATTGCCAAAAATTGCGGTCTATCGCAAATCAAACGCCTTGAGCGTGGTACTGCTTTTTATATAAAAGCAGAGAGCGACTTGAGTTCTCAAGAAATGCTATTAGTAGAAAAGATTGTTCATGATCGTATGGTAGAGCAAGTCTTTAATAGTATTGATTTGGCAAGTGCTTTATTTGAGCAAACAGCCCCTGCCCCTATGCAGCGTGTCGATATTCTCGAAAAGGGTAAATCCGCATTAGTTGAAGCGAATATAGATTTAGGCTTAGCACTTGCTGATGACGAAATTGATTACCTTGTTACAAGTTTTGAAAACTTAGCTCGCAACCCATCTGATGTAGAGCTAATGATGTTTGCACAGGCAAATTCAGAGCATTGCAGGCATAAAATTTTTAACGCATCTTGGGATATTGATGGTCAGGCGCAAGAGAAATCTTTGTTTGCCATGATTCGTAATACCTATGCGCTAGGTGGAGAAAATGTCCTTTCAGCATATAAAGATAATGCTGCGGTCATCGTTGGCAGTCAAGCTGCACGTTTTTACCCTTCTCAAACTGATCATCAATACGGTTATAATGATGAAGCTATTGAAATACTCATAAAAGTAGAAACGCATAATCATCCTACTGCTATAGCGCCATTTTCTGGTGCAGCGACGGGTTCTGGTGGAGAAATTCGCGATGAAGGCGCAACTGGCCGTGGTGGCAAACCTAAAGCAGGTTTATCGGGCTATAGTGTTTCTGACTTAAATATACCAGGCTATGTACAGCCCTGGGAATCGCAGTATGGAAAGCCGGGGCGTATTGTTTCTGCCTTAGATATTATGCTTGAAGGGCCAATAGGGGGAGCTGCATTTAATAATGAATTTGGCCGACCAAACTTGTGCGGGTATTTTAGAACTTTTGAGCAGGAAGTTAACGGCGCAGCGGGAATTGAAATGCGTGGTTACCATAAGCCTATTATGATAGCCGGTGGTATGGGCAATATACAAAATGAGCATGTTGAAAAAGGTGAAATAGAAGTTGGCGCTCAGTTAATTTGCCTGGGTGGTCCTGCTATGCTTATTGGTCTAGGCGGTGGTGCTGCCTCATCTATGGCATCGGGAAGCTCAGCCGAGAATCTTGACTTTGCATCGGTACAGCGCGGAAATCCAGAAATGGAGAGGCGTTGCCAAGAAGTTATTGATAGGTGTTGGCAGATGGGAGAGAGCAATCCTATTGCCTTTATTCATGATGTAGGCGCTGGCGGTTTATCGAATGCATTTCCAGAGTTGGTTCATGACGGCGGTAGAGGCGCAAACTTCGAGTTGCGCAATATCAATAATGATGAACCTGGTATGTCACCTCTAGGTGTTTGGAGTAACGAATCTCAAGAGCGTTATGTCATAGCAATTCAGCCTGAAAACATGCAGCTATTTCGTGAGCTTTGTGAAAGAGAGCGCTGCCCGTTTGCAGTAGTAGGTGAGGCGATTGATGAGAATCACCTAACGTTGGGTGATCAGCATTTTAATAATAAGCCAGTCGATCTGCCAATGGATGTTTTATTTGGTAAGCCTCCAAAAATGCACCGTAGTGTCACGCGAGTTAGTTATGCTGTAGAAAATTTTGATACAACAGATATCGAAATGGACGAGGCTATTGAAAAAGTTCTGAGTTTGCCTGCTGTCGCATCTAAATCGTTTTTGATTACTATTGGTGATCGTACTATTACCGGTCAAGTAGCAAGAGATCAAATGGTTGGCCCATGGCAGGTACCGGTTGCAGACTGTGCTGTAACGACTGCTTCTTATCAAGGTTATCGTGGTGAAGCAATGGCAATGGGAGAGCGTACTCCGTTGGCATTAGTTGATGCTGCAGCTTCTGGGCGAATTGCAATAGGCGAAACATTAACCAATATGGCTGGTGCTGCAATTGAAGATATAAGCGATATTAAGCTGTCGGCGAATTGGATGGTAGCAGCTGGACACCCTGGAGAAGATGAGAAGCTTTACGATGCAGTTAAAGCGGTTGGTATGGATTTATGTCCAGCACTTGGAATAACCATTCCCGTGGGTAAAGACTCAATGTCGATGCGAACTGCGTGGCAAGATGAAGGTGAATCAAAGAGCGTTACTTCACCAATGTCAGTAGTTATATCAGGGTTTGCACCGGTTACAGATGTTAGGAAGACACTGACTCCGCAGTTAAGAACTGATTTAGGTGAAACAGATTTGATCCTCATCGATTTAGGTGAAGGCAGGAATCGTTTGGGCTTATCAGCACTAGCACAAGTTTATAATGGCGTTGGTGCTAACGTGCCGGATGTAGATGATGCCTTCTTGCTTAAAACCTTCTTTGCGGCTATTCAGGAATTGAATAAGCAGGGCGTTATTATTGCCTATCATGATAGATCTGATGGTGGTTTATTGGCAGCGGTCGCCGAAATGTGTTTTGCAGGTCATACCGGCGTCGATATTAATCTAGATATGTTGGCCGAAAATCGTGATGAATGCTTAGCAGCACTATTTAACGAAGAGCTGGGCGGCGTCATACAAGTAAGTAAAGAAAATACGGTTGAAATATTAACAGAACTAAATGCGGCGGGCCTTGGCGAAATTACGAGTGTGATAGGTGCTCTTAATTGGGATGATGAGCTACGTATTCATTACGATGAAGATGAAATATATAGTGAAAAACGTATTAAGCTGCAAAAGATATGGTCGAAAACCTCTTATGAAATACAAAAAATGCGTGATAATTCAGAGTGCGCAGAGCAAGAGTTTAGCTTAATAGATGACCGTGATGATCCTGGACTGTCGGCGTCGTTAAGTTTTGATATTAATGAAGATATCACGGCTCCTTATATTGCCACTGGTGCTAGGCCCAAAATAGCAGTATTGCGAGAGCAAGGGGTGAATGGTCAGATTGAAATGGCGGCGGCTTTTGATCGAGCGGGTTTCGATAGTGTTGATGTGCATATGAGTGATATTTTGTCACAGCGAGTGTCACTGAAAGATTTTAATAGTTTGGTTGCTTGCGGTGGTTTTTCATATGGTGATGTTTTAGGTGCAGGTGAAGGCTGGGCAAAATCTATCTTGTTTAATGATGTAGCAAGAAATGAATTCGCTGCATATTTTGAGCGTGGTGACACATTGACTCTTGGGGTGTGTAACGGATGTCAAATGATATCTAACTTGCAGAAAATAGTACCAGGCTCTGAACATTGGCCAAAATTTGTGAGAAATAAATCAGAGCAATTTGAGGGAAGAGTGGCTCTAGCGAAAGTACAGGATTCAGCTTCAGTATTCTTGGCTGGAATGCAGGGGTCTATCATGCCGATCGCAATTGCACATGGTGAAGGGCACGCGCAATTCTCATCACCTAGTGCTTTGCTGGCTGCTGATAGTGCTTCTAGTGTGGCTTTGAAGTATGTTGATAATAATGGTCAAGTTACAGAGCATTACCCACAGAATCCAAATGGATCACCTTTAGGGGTTGCGGGTATGACTTCTGAAGATGGGCGAGTGACAATTATGATGCCTCATCCTGAAAGAGTATTTAGAGCGGTGCAGAATTCTTGGGCCCCTGATGAATGGCAAGAAGATGGAGCTTGGATGCGATTGTTTAGAAATGCAAGAGTTTGGCTGGGCTAGGATTAGAAATCAATAATATAGAAGCCAGCGAAAGCTGGTTTTTTTTTGCTTTCGATAAAATGTTAGCTAAAGCGTGTTAGTGATAAAAAATCACGATAGTGAGAGGGGTGGCTAAAGGATTAATTAAACAATAAAGGATTAAGTAAGGAGCTGAGGGTTTTAAGCGGCAATAAAAAGCCAGTTAAAAACTGGCTTTATAAGAGCGGTCTAGAAAGACTCGAAGCTAAATAGCTTTCGCTCTGCTAAACAATTAATACTAGATTAAATTGTTATTAGCTTTTTCCTGCAATTTCAACGTTAACACGACGATCAGCACGCAAGCAGCTAATTAGTTCAGCACCACGACCAGAACATTGAGCTACAGGTGCAGATTCACCTTGGTAGTCAACAGAGATCGAAGAAGGCTTAACGCCAGCTTCTGTTAGTGCATTTGCAACATTTACAGCACGACGCTGTGAAAGAGCCATGTTGTAAGCGTTGTCACCGATAGGATCAGCGTGACCTACTAGGTTAACGTTTGAAACTTCTGTTAAACCATTTACGTATTGAGCAATGTGAGAGATGTTGCCTACAGCAGCGCTATCAAAATCGAAGAACACTGCGAATTTTTTAGCGGCATCAACAGCAGCAACAACAGCAGGTGTTACAGGAGTAGTTCCATCACATGCAGCTGTATCATCATTAGTCCATGTAGAGTGCTTTAAGCAGTTACCATTGCTGGTGCGCCAAATAGCGCCGTTTGAATTTGTAACATAGCCGTGGTTTTGCTGGTGCGCCATCGCAGATGCAGATAGAGTCATCGCAAAAGCCATGCTGGCGGTAATAGCTAACTTTTTCATTTTATACTTCCTTTATAGTGTGATTATTGCTACTAACATAACTTGCACGCCAGTGTGACTCAAAGTGCCATTAATATATAGGCATGCTCATGTATAGCTATTGTACTGGTTGTTTCTTTATTTTGGAACCCTAAATCCCAACAGGATCAATCAGTTTACTCAGTTATAGATTAAGGCAGAACTTTTTTGAAGGGTTTGATGGTGATTTTTTCATAAACCTGCTCCTTATTATAAGGATCTTCACTTGCCCACTGTTGTGCATCGGCCAAACTTGAAAATTCTGCAACAATTAAACTACCTGTGAAACCTGCTTCACCAGGATTATCGCTCTCAATAGCAGGATTTGGTCCAGCAAGTATCAGCCTACCTTGCTCTTGTAATAGCCTTAGTCTAGCTAAGTGTTCAGGTCTTGCTGCAAGTCTCTTTTCTAAGGAGTTCGGGTAATCTTGCGCAATGAATGCATATAGCATAATAAATTCCTAGTTCGTTTTGAAAAATAGTGAAGTTGATAGTGCGGAATCACAGTTGAGCATAAAATTAATTGGTTGGAGGCGTTTCATTAGATTGGCTGTGCTTAGCTATATAGATACCTTGAGCAATAATGAAAACTAAGGTTAAGCCTAGCATGCCAAATAATTTAAAGTTTACCCAGGTTGACTCAGAGTAATTAAATGCCACATAAAGGTTAACAACTCCCATTAAAATAAAGAAAATAACCCAAGCAAAGTTAAGAATTACCCATATTTTATTATTTAATTCTAGCTGTGCCCCCATGATTCTTTCAATGACTGTTTTGTTACCAACAAAATAGCTAATAAAAAAAGCCAAAGCAAATATCCAATTAACAACAGAAGGTTTCCATTGGATGAAAGTTTTGTCTTGAAAAATAACAGTTGCTCCGCCCATAATAATAACTAGTACCAAGGTAACTAGTTGCATATTTTCAATTTTTCGCTCTTTGAACCATGAGTAAGCGATAGCCATTATAGTTGCAGGAATAAGTGCCGCAGTTGCCATAATTATATCGTCGGTTGTTTTATAGACAGCGACGAAAATAACTATAGGCAGAAAATCTAAAAATAATTTCATATATGTTTTTATATCTCAAATTGTAATGTTAACTGTTAGATTAAATTTAACAGATTATCTACTAGAGTAGTAAAAGTATTTTATAAAATAAATATCATTATTTCTAATAAAATCAGTTAAACTGAAGCATTGAAAGCAAAATTAAATAAAATAATTTAATAATACGTTAAATAGTACACGATATGACATTTTTGAAATACGATTTACATACACATACAACTGCTTCAGATGGTGTCTTATCACCACGATCTTTATATGATATGGCATTACAATTAGATATTAAAACGCTAGCAATAACCGATCATGATACTGTTAATGGCATTAAAGAATTAATGTCCCTGCAAGAGCGATCTGTTATTTGTAAAACAATCACTTTAATATCTGGGGCGGAATTCTCCTGCTTGCTTGGTAAGCAGATATTACATGTTGTAGCTTTAAACATTGATTTAAATAATCCTCTATTAATAAAACATCTATTGTTCATGGAAGAATTACGTGAACAAAGAGCTGAGCGAATAGCAAAGAAGTTAATCAAATGTAAGTTGCCGGATACTTTGGCGCTAGTAAAAATAAAAGCGGCAGGAGCACAAATAGGGCGGCCGCATTTTGCAAAAGTTCTGTGTGATTTGAAAATTGTCGAATCTGAAGCTCAGGCTTTTAAAAAATATTTAGGAGCAGGAAAACCAGCTAATGTCAGTGTTGCATGGCCGGACCTGGAAGAAGTTATTAATGTTATTAGTGATGCTGGTGGCGTAGCTGTATTAGCTCACCCTACAAAGTACAATTTAACTATGAGTAAACTGCGACGAATAATTGCATCCTTTAAAAGCTTAGGTGGTGATGCAATTGAAGTAAGTTACCCAGGCATGAATATCGAGCAACAAAGCATTTTGAAATATGAAATAGAAAAACATAAGTTAATGATTTCTGCAGGCAGCGATTTTCATACCACGGCGAATAAATGGATTGAATTAGGCAGGTATCCAGTAGTACCGAAAGATATACCCCACGTATTAAGTCGCTGTTTAGCTTAGATATTAAATTCAGAGGTTCGCATGAGTCAACTATTCCAAATTCACCCGCAAAACCCTCAAAAAAGATTAATTCAGCAAGCTGTAGAAATAATCAAAAATGGGGGGGTTGTTGTTTATCCTACTGATTGTGCTTATGCAATAGGTTGTCATTTAGGGGATAAAACAGCAGTAGATAAAATTAAAAAGATTAGAAAACTTGATGATAAGCATAATTTTACATTAGTTTGTAGAGACTTAAGTGAGCTAGGAACTTATGCAAAAGTAAATAATCAACAATATAGAATTTTAAAAAACCATACCCCTGGCGCTTATACGTTCATTCTTAGAGCAACCTCTGAAGTGCCAAAAAGGTTATTGCATGCAAAACGTAAAACAATTGGCTTAAGAATTCCCGATAGTAATATAGCGCTTGAAATAATGAGAGAGCTTGGTGAGCCTATTATGAGCACTTCTTTAATACTACCTGGAGAGAGCGAGCCATTAACTGACCCTTATGAAATTAGAGATATATTACAACATCATGTAGATTTAGTTATTGATGGTGGTTTTTGTGGAATGGAAGCTACCAGTGTTATAAACCTTGTAGAAGATGTTCCAGAGATAATCAGAGAAGGTGCCGGTGATATTAGTAATTTTTAAAACATCCGTCAGTTTCTTTTCATAAATGTTGAAATGTATTGGCTTGAAAAACATTAACTAGTAAGTTAAATTGAAGCGATAAAATGTTAAGTGAGACTAAATAATGACTGATTTTGTAAGAACTTTAACTCGAAAGAACTCCCTGCGTAAACAGTGCCAAGAATTATCTATAGATGAGTTAAGTAAAATTATAACTGATATTACTGATATCTATGAAGAGCACCAAGCAATAGAGAAAGAACGCTCTGAAGCTGAATTGTTGAAAACTCAGAAAATTGAAGCGATTCGCCAAGCAATGGCTGATTCAGGAATAGGCTTTGAAGACCTTAAAGAGTTAGTGCCTTCAGCGCCTAAGAAAAAAGTTCAAGCTAAGTATCGAGTGATTGTTGATGATATGGCTCATGAATGGTCAGGACGAGGCAGAACCCCGGTTATCTTCCAGCAGTATTTTGATGCACACAATGTGACAAAAGAAAGCTGTTTAATAAAGTAATTACTGTACAATAGAGTAATATTTAAAACCTTCTGATTCGTCAGCGGGTTTTTTTGTGTTTAGCGTTTATTCAAGGCTAGTATTTTTTTTGCTAATGTTGAACTGTTTGATGAAAGAATGAATGCAATTGTTTAAGTGTATGGTAAGTAACCTTTCCTGCGTATCTAGTTCGCGGCAAGTTTTATATGCATTGGCAGAGTATTCAAAGAAAATTAAATTAAAAAGTGGAGCGTCATAAATGAGTGATGAAAAGTTACAAAAAGTATTGGCGCGCTCTGGTTATGGCTCGCGTCGTGAGATGGAGCGCTGGATAGGAGAAGGTCGTTTTTCTATCAATAGTGTTAAAGCAAAATTAGGAGATCGCGTATCTCGCAAAGATAGTGTCGAATTAGACGGCCGTATCATTGAATTGGTCTCTGAATCTGATAACCCAAGAAGGGTGTTAATTTATAATAAACCAGTAGGGGAAGTATCTACTAGGCATGACCCTGAAGGTCGTCCTACGGTTTATGACCATCTCCCTCCATTAAAGAATGCGCGTTGGGTTGCTATTGGGCGTTTAGATATAAACACCTCGGGCTTATTGATTTTTACTAGTGATGGCGAGTTAGCTAATAAAATGATGCACCCTTCGGCCAATATTGATCGTGAATATGCTGTACGAGTATTAGGCAATATTGATGAAGAGATGATTGAGCGCTTGAAAGAAGGTGTTTTATTAGAAGACGGTATGGCTAAGTTTTCAGATGTTCAGTTTTTTGATGGTGATGGCGCTAATAAATGGTACCACTGTGTTGTGATGGAAGGACGTAATCGTGAAGTTAGACGTTTATGGGAATCACAAGGCATTAAGGTTAGTCGTCTTAAGAGGGTTCGTTATGGAACCATTTTTATGCCGAGTGATGTGAAAATAGGTACTTGGAAAGAGCTTGATTTAAAAGAAGTTAAAGCGTTATCTAAGCATCTCGAGCTTGACGATAGAAAACCGCTTAAAATGAAGCCAGCAGAGAAAGCTGGATTTGAGCGTCGCTATAAAAATCAAAGAATACGTCAAGAGGTCGGTCGTAAACGTAAAGATTAGTATGGTAGGCTAAATCTAATATTCGGTATTTTTAGTTATCTTTAACTAGTTTATATTAGATAAAGTTTATATCTTTAAATTAAGCCCACGTTATTTTCTTAAGCATAAACATGATTTATTATAAAATAAATCTTAATACGTGGGTTTAATCTTTTCTTGTAAATAGTTCTGGATCTAAAGTGTAGGGTTGAGCTATATTTTCAATAAATGCGTTATTATCTAAATAAAGAGTGTCGTTAGCGTGTTTAAAGCTAATAACTATTTGTAAATAGGTAACGTCGTCGATAGTAATAAACTGTAATACACTGCCTATTTTTTCTCGTGCTTCACAGTGCACATAACTCCCTATTTTAATCTCCTCGATTAAGTTCTCTGAGTTTATTTTTGCACAAAGTAAAAACTTATTTAGTTTACCTCTAAAATGTAGTCGAGTAATAATTTCTTGGCCTGTATAGCATCCTTTGCGAAAACTAACGCCTTGTAAGGCCTGTAAGTTACACATTTGAGGAATATAGCAGTTACTGCTTGCTGGATAAATGTCAGGGATGTTGTTGGTAATTTCTTGTTTTAGCCAGTGCTGACAACTGACTAGGCTTTTAGTGATAACAGCTATTTCTAAAAAATCTTTGGCTTGTGCTGATTTTAACCAAAGCTCGTACCTATCTCCTGGTACCTTAACCAGTAGTTTTCCTTCTAGTTGTATTACTTGATTGGTAGCCGTTGGGAGCTCGCCAAAAAAGTCACATAAAACTTTATCAATATTAAGTCCTTCGATACCAAAGCCAAACCATTGATCTGATAAATCAGTGAGTTCAGCCTTAGAGAACATCATGTACTTAGTGAGGTTTTGAGCGGCGTCAGCTGAGTTCGCATTATTGATACGTAGCATAAAGGTATCTTGATAATGCATAACGCGCATTAAGCTCAGCATGCTACCTTTAGGTGTGCAATGAGCAGCTAAACGGCTATGTCCTTCAGCTACTTCGCGCATATCACAGCTGAGTTGGCCTTGTAGAAATTTTTCACTCTCAACCCCATCAATACAATATAGGGATTGGTAAGTAAGTGGATAAACGGATAAATTAGATGAATCACCCTTATCTTCATTCAAAGATAGATCAGTTAATAGTTGTTGCCACATTAGTGAACTCTTCATTGATTTTCTCTGTCTTTGGTTGAGGTGTTTTGGTTATGTAAATAATTTCAAGTTGTTAAGGTCTGATATTAAAAACTAAAACTAAAATTAATAGTGGTTATTAGTTACCTTGCAATAGTCAAGACAGCTTTGTTCATATATGTTTAGCTTCGCTAGTGTCAGCCATAGCTTCGCCTAAGATAGTAGGCATGTTCGGAAATAAGTGATCCTTCCAGTTAATAGCGTTTTCAGCAAATAATAAAACCACAGTTGAACCAAGTTTAAACCTGCCCATTTCAAGCCCCTTTTCGATAATGATATCTTGTTGCTGAGATGGGCAATAATGGTTTCTTTGTAGTGCTTTTCCTGTCGGGCAAACTTGTCCAGCCCAAGGGGTTTCAATACCAGCGACTATCATGGCTCCAACTAAAATCATAGCCATAGGTCCGACAGCAGTTTCAAAAATGACTACTAAGCGCTCGTTTCTGGCGAATAGCTCGTCAATATTTTCAGCAGTAGTTTGGTTGACCGAATATAGATCACCGGGGATATATATTGTTTCTATCAGTTTGCCTGTGATTGGCATATGGACACGGTGGTAATCGCGAGGAGATAAATAAATGGTGGCGTATCTACCATTCTCGAATTGCTGTGCGAGCCTTAGATCCCCACCTAAAATAGCATTAAGGGAAAACTGTTTGCCCTTAGCTTGAAAAATGTTGCCTTGGTCTATATCACCGAGTTGGCTGATAGCGCCGTCGGCAGGGAACACAAGATCAGATTCTGAATCAATTGGTCTTGCATCATCTTTAAGTTCACGAGTGAAGAATGCGTTAAAATGCGGGAATTGGGTTGGATCTTGGATTTTGGCAATGCTCATATCAACATTGTATTTAGCGATGAACCAGGTAATGAATTGATTTTTAACCAGTGGTAGTTCGCATTGTGCAATAAAGCCAACGCAACGAGATATTAAATGTTGAGGGATGATTTTTTGAAGAATGATAAATATTTGTTTTTTCACGATAATTTCCAATAATAAAAAGTCTGTCTACTGATTAACAATGAATGCTGCGTTGAATTTACTAGGTCTTTTGTTGACGGTTATTGATCAATTAAATGGATAAGAATAATAAGGTTATCCTGCTGAGTTATCAATATCCTATGAATATATTTTACCTTCTTAGCAAAAGAAGAATCGGCAACTTTAATATAAAATGTTTAATTTACGGCAGCTTTTCAAAAGCGGAAGATGCGCAATAGCATAGATGCTTGATTCGCTCGCGAATTGAATTTGAAATGATATCACCGAGCGTATCTATATAAAGCAAAGCGATTGGCTGAGTGGCTTTGAACACGGATATTAACATAAATTCTTCGCTACAGATTTTTCTAAGTCCATCGTCTAGTCTAGTTTCTAATTTCTTAGCAGATATCTTATCGTAAACAACGTAGCTCTGTTTGTGGCATAAGCTTGCTAATAAATCTGTGCCTGCTAAGTTTACTTGAAAGTCTTGTATAAGATGCCGTTCATCAAACCCAGCAGATTGAATAGTTTTAAGGGTTCTGTTTTTTGAGTTGATCGATAATAAAGCTATCCTAGGGATTCCGAGGCCTTTAATCAATCCTTGCAACAGTGCCTGAAGTATTTGTGCTGCTTTATCTAGCTTAGAGTTTTCTTTGTCTGCTAGTAGATGTTTTTCGATCAATTGATAAAAGCTAGCGTCAAGATATTGATATTGAGAATCAGTGGGATTAATAGGACGAATCATTGGTGTTTCTGGGATTGGGTACTTGCTTTGATTTACAGTGAGCTCTTTTATTCCCATTTTATACTCAACTTGAACGTCAGACTGGATAAATAAAAGTTGGCAGGCAGGGGACATTATCCCAGGTGCAAAGTAATCACGTGAGGACTTAGCACAAATTTTATGAACCATAGCTATGGTTTGTTCAGGAGTTTTACCAAGATAATCACTTATTAAATCCATATTGTACATTGTCTGTTCAGAGTACCAGCTTCTGGATGCTGTCAATGCGATCCAATTGGCTAGTTTAATTGAAAAGTATTTTTCCTGTGTAATATGGTTGAGCTTACGTAATTCTTCGCGGCTTAAATTAGGATCATTTATTGCTCTTTTATGAAGCTTCTTCAAAGTATCGAATGAGGGTGAAGTATTATGATCTTGAGCTAATTGCGTGAGTTCAGAAAGTTGCCATTTATTTGCCAGGCGCTGTGAAATCATCTGCATACTGCAGCCTAGAATATCATTCTCTACAGCTATTGGATCTTGGTTCAGTTCGTGGATCCGTTTTTGAATTTTTTGCATATGCAAAGGAGCGTGCAACCACAAAGCCCAAAAGCCAATACTATAAAATAAAGCGGCTAAATAAGATTCTTCAACTAAAGGCAATCTTTTAAATAGCATCCATTCATGCAATTGGCTGGCAGCGTGATGGCTTGTAGCTATGGAGTGTAAAAAACGTTTTTGTTGTACATTGGTTGGGTTTAACGAAATAGGTTTAACATGTTGTGCTATCAGTTCTATTCCGTCATATCCTAGGGAGGTGACAGCATGTAATATACTTTTAACGACAGTATTGTTTTCGTTATGCTTTAACTGGGCAGCTCTTACGACATATAGGGTTAGAACGGGGTCTTTTCCGACGACTGTAGACAGCTGCTGCACGGTAGATTTATCACTACGTAAGAGTTTCTGTAGGCGTTTTAAGCTACTAGCTCTAACAGGCAAATCTCTGATGCTAAGGTATTGGGTCCATGCATCTAATCCGTATAGTGCTTTTTCGTCTTTTTCTTCGAAACTAGTGATAATAACGTCAGCCATTTTTAACCCTAAATAATAATGCCTATTTATTTTTACAATGATTTATAAATGTAACCTTTCAAAAACACTATTAAAAACATCGATTGTAAACAATATTACGAAAAACTCACAATTATTTCTTAATAATTGTATTCGTCATGTTTTTTCATTATTTCTTTTCATTTACGGAGGCGATGATGCGTCGGTAGCTGTCCATTCTTGACTGGCTAATCTGTTTGTTTTCTATCGCTGCTAAAAGTGCGCATTTAGGCTCACTAATGTGTTTGCAATCTCTAAATTTGCACATACCTGCAAACGGTTTGAACTCTACGAACCCCTGGATAATACTGTTTTCTTCTAAGTGCCAAAGTGCAAACTCCCTAATGCCAGGCGAGTCTATTAAATCTCCGCCTGATGGAATATGGAATAACCTGGCAGTAGTTGTTGTATGCTTTCCTTTGCGAGTGAGTTCAGATAGTTCGCCCGTTTTTATATCGACACCTGGTAGTAAAACATTAATTAATGAAGATTTACCTACACCAGATTGTCCTACAAATACACAGGTCTTATTGTCTAGTTTATCATGCAGTTCTTGCATGCCATGTTCTAGTGTTGTGGAAGCAGTAAGAACCTCATAGCCAATTTGCTGGTATCTGTCGATTAAAGCAGTGACTTCCTTGCGATTATCATCAGTAATTAAATCGGATTTATTGAGTAATAACACCGGTTTGATACCACTAAGCTCACAAGCTACTAAATATCTGTCGATCAAATTACTAAAAGGTTGTGGTTCTATTGCAAAAGTAATAACAATGCGATCAATATTGGCCGCGACAGGTTTTAGTTCGCCATGATTAGTTGGTCTTTTTAATTCGTTAAAGCGAGGCAGAACAGCGACGATGACACCTGTTTCAGCGCCTTGGCGCCAAATGACTTTGTCACCCGTCACTAGCTGTCCAAGATGTTGTCTTAAGTGGCAGCGGTAGATTTTTCCATTTTGACCGGGATCTGTAGCTTCTACATCCACTTGCTTTCCAAAATGAGATATTATTAAGCCGTGTTGTTCCGTACCTAATTCACTAGCATCTAGTTGCTCAATTATTTTAGTATCTTTCTTAAGGGCGCGATCTGAGCGTTCCTGGTGAATTTTATCTATTCGCCATGCTTGTCGACGTGTTAATTTTCTTTTTGACATTTATGAGTGCTATCCAAATTTCGCTTTTACAGGATATAATTCCCGACCAATCTTTGAAAACAAGTATAGTAGATCAAAGTCGTGAATTAAAAGGAGGAACGTTGTTTCTCGAATTATAGCCAATATGTACTATTATAATTAGTGCTGTTGGCTGCCCTATTATAAGTTGCTGTGCAGCTGCTGTCTCATAAATGAGGAAGATTGATGTCACTAAAAGATAATCTTATTTGGTTAGACCTAGAAATGACAGGTTTAAACCCGCAAACAGACCAAGTTATAGAAATAGCAACAATAATGACTGATGCCCATCTAAATATTATTGCAGAAGGACCTTCTATCGTCATCCATCAAAGTGATGAGGTTTTAGAGAATATGAACCCTTGGTGTATTGAGCAACATGGTCGTTCAGGGTTGACTCAGCGTGTTAGAGAAAGTGTAATAAGTTTATCTGAGGCAGAGCAACTAACCTTAGATTTTGTTAGTAAGTATGTTGAAAACGGTGCCTCGCCTCTTTGTGGCAATAGTATTTCTCAAGATCGGCGTTTTATGTATCGATACATGCCAAAACTAGAAGCGTTTTGTAGCTACCGCCACATTGATGTTAGTAGTTTTAAAGAAGTAGTTAAACGTTGGCAGCCAGAGTTATTAGCAGGTTTTAAAAAGCAAGGTAGTCATCTAGCTTTGGATGATGTTAGAGAATCAATTGCTGAGCTAAAATATTACAAAGAACACTTTATACGTTAATTACACTCAATAAAAGTGTGTTAGTTAGGCTGGCTTATTTAGTTGAAGGTTTTTTAGCGCCCACTCAATATGTTCAGCGACTAATGCACTGGAAACCCCAAGCTTAGCCTCTAGTGTTTTTTCTACGACTATCCCGCCACTACTATTTCCAAGTGCGACTGCAATGTTTCTTTGCCAGCCTTGGTAACCGGTTCTTCTAATAGCTGATCCTTCAGTGCGTTTTAAAAATGTCGCTTCATCCCAATTAAAAAGCTCTAATAAGCTTATGTCATCTAAATTGTTACGTGGTTTGAAATCATCTTCATCGCTGAATTGCGAAAATTTGTTCCAGGGGCAGATTAGTTGGCAGTCATCGCAGCCAAATATTCTATTGCCCATTTTAGGACGCAGTTCCACTGGGATTGCTTCTTTGCTTTCTATGGTTAGATATGAAATACAGCGGCGAGCATCAAGTACGTTAGCTGATACAAAGGCATTTGTTGGGCAAATATCTAAGCAAGCTGTACATTTCCCACAGTGGTTTTTTAATTTCTTTTCGGTCGTAGGTAGCGGAATATCTATAAATAATTCGGCTAAGAAAAAATATGATCCAGCACTGCGATTAATTAAAAGAGTGTGCTTGCCGCCCCAGCCTAATCCTGCTTGTTCAGCAATTGCTCTTTCCATAATGGGAGCGCTATCGACAAAAGCTCTGTAGCCCAGCGTTTTAGTTTCTTGTTCGATATGCTTTGCTAACTGGGTTAGTCGTTTACGCACCGTTTTATGGTAATCACGACCTAATGTGTACCTGGCTATATATGCTTTATCTTTGTTGTTAAGAATTTTGATGGCGTCTATAGAAGGTGGTTTATAATCCATTCTGACACTAATGATTCTACAGCTACCTGCAACGATGTTCAAAGGTTGTTGTCTTAAATCCAGGTTGTTAGCAAGATATTGCATATCGCCATGGTAGCCTTTGTCTAGCCACTGTTGCATGAGCTTGTGCTCAGTTTCTAGCTTTGGAACAATGATGCTAGATTGTTGGAACCCTAGCTCTTTTGCCCAGATGGTGATTTTTTGTGCCAATTCAGCTAGCTGTTCTTCACTGAAATTTTGACGGGTATTAATGGTCAAGTTAACTTACTCTATAATGGTGTAATTCGCTGGTTTAGTGGTCGCTGTTCGTGAAAATCACCCATGAGCGTGAATAAATTGTGTAAATAATGGGCTGCATGCAAATCAAATCCAGTACATGGCAATAGATTATAATCGAATAGCTCGCTAATTTAGAGAAGTTTCATAAATAATTACGGGAAAAACTAGCTAAAAATACTACTGAATATGGTATGTAAAAGCAAAAAATTTAAAGCTCTGTTAAATAGAAGCTATCATTTATAAGCAGTGATAGAATAGCGGCTTTTTTAAAATAGCGTGGCTAGTTAATATGATGCTGGCATACGAGTTTCTAAAGTTGGGCATCTGTAAAGATAAGTGGCTATTGATTAAAATACGACAAAAGTTGATGTGGTTTTAAATTTAAGGATTTTTAATACGAGTTCTTAATAAAAGCCACTAATAATGCCAGTGCAAGAAAACTGTCATATAAAGAAAGTGATAGATTAGTTATAAAATATTCTGAAATTTTTTAAAGGTTAAAAAACGTAGTTTATGAATGGTCAATATTTCGCCAAAGATGAAATGGCAATGCTAGCGTTTGGTAAAAATCTATTAGTAGCTATGCAAAAACAAGGAGTAGTTTTTTTGCGTGGAGATTTAGGTTTAGGTAAAACAACTCTTTCACGCGGTGTTATTCAAGCAGCTGGGCACAAAGGTGCGGTAAAAAGCCCTACATACACTTTGGTAGAGCCCTACGAATTTGAAGATTGTATAGTGCATCATTTTGATCTATATCGACTTAGCGACCCAGAAGAGCTTGAATATTTAGGCATTAGAGATTACTTTTCTAATAATATGTTAAGTCTTATTGAATGGCCTGATAAAGGTACGGGCTTTTTGCCTTGTCCAGATTTAGAGATTATGCTGAGCTTGCAAGGTGAAGGAAGGCTGTTAACTTACTGTGCATTTAGTGAAAAGGGAAGGCAGGCTGTGGCAAGTTTGAATAGCATTTAGGACTGAATTGTGTCGTTTATTTGTTATTATTTAAGGCTTTATAAGTAAATACATTCAATCGCTCGTTTGTTGCAAAGGCTCATTCTGCCTAAGTATGATTAAGTTAATTACCAAGGTGTAGAAATACAAATTATGATGAAAGCCGTTGTTAAGTATGTTTTACAAATAAGTATAATCTTTGTAGCTGTTTTTCCTCATACGTATCTACAAGCGCAAGAGCGTATTAATAATGTGCGAATTTGGCTTGCTCCAGAAAATACTCGTTTGGTTTTTGATTTATCTGGCGCTGTGAAACATAAGATATTTTCCTTGAAAAACCCATCCCGTGTCGTATTAGATATTCAAAATGTAGTGTTGAATGTCGATTTAAATAAACTAGTACTTAGCGATAGTCCAATAAAAAAAATACGCGCAGGTAAAGGCTTACCTTTGCGTATTGTTTTAGATTTATCAGAAAATTTGAAGCCAGTTAGCTTCGCCTTAGCACCTAATAAAGAATATGGACACAGGTTGGTGGTTGATTTAACCAGAACAGGTAAGGCGTTTGCTGAAAAAATCAAAAATGTAGAGAAAGTTGTCAATGTGCCGAAGGTAGCTTTAGCGAATGTAGTCGATAACACAAATGTAACAAGAAATAGGCTATTACCAGGCAAGAAACTACGCGACATCGTTATCGCCTTAGATGCAGGGCATGGCGGTGAAGACCCTGGAGCGATAGGGGCTTCAGGCTTAAGAGAAAAAGTAGTGGTGTTGGCTATAGCTCAAGAATTAGAAAAATTAATAGATAAAGAAAACGGCTTTATTTCACGTATGATTCGTCGCAATGATTATTATGTAAGCTTAAGGGGCAGAACGGCTATTGCTCGGAAAAAGAATGCTGATTTGTTTGTCTCTATACATGCAGATGCCTTTAAAAATAAGAGTGCACGTGGAGCATCAGTGTGGGTTCTGTCAAATAAAGGCGCTAGTAGTGAGGTGGGTAGGTGGCTAGCACAAAAGGAAAATAGCTCAGATTTGATTGGTGGAGTCGGAAATTTAAACTTAGGTAATAAAGATGCTGTGTTAAAAGGTGTTTTGTTGGATATGTCGATGACAGCGTCTCGTAAAGATAGCCGAGAAGTAGCGTCGAAAATACATAAGAACATCGACAGATTCGCTAAAATGCATAAGCCCAATGTAGAGCGTGCAGGATTTTTAGTACTCAAATCTCCTGACATTCCTTCTATATTAATAGAAACGGGGTTTATATCTAATCCAAAAGAAGAGGCCTCTTTAAAGACGACTGCATATCGCAAAAAGATGGCTAGAGCTATCTTCGCAGGAATTAAACAGCACTTTTTGAATAAGCCACCAGCATTTACTGAATTGTATCGGCTTAAATACGGCAATGATTTGGTTAAAAAGCAAGAATACAAAGTTGTAAGTGGTGACTCACTTTCAAGGATTGCTATTCGTTACGGTGTTAAAATAGCTTCGTTACGAGAAGTAAACAAAATTAAAAATGATAAAATCCGCATTGGTCAGCGCTTACAAATTCCCGCTAGTTAATTCCTAGGTAAAATCAAAATTATGCAACGAATTCAGTTATTATCTCCGCGTTTAGCTAACCAAATTGCAGCGGGAGAGGTTGTTGAACGCCCAGCATCCGTTGTAAAAGAATTGATGGAAAATAGTTTGGACGCGGGTGCCACAAAACTTGAACTCGATATAGAACAAGGTGGTCTAAAGTTAATTCGCATTCGTGATAATGGCCAGGGGATAGAAAAGGATGATCTGGCGCTGTCTTTAAGTCGACACGCTACATCAAAAATCAAAGAGTTAGCAGATTTAGAAGCGGTTGGTAGTTTAGGCTTCCGTGGTGAGGCATTAGCAAGTATCAGCTCTGTCTCAAGGTTGACCTTAACATCACGCAGAGTAGGGGCAGAGGCTGCGTGGTCAGTGTGTGCAGAAGGGAGGGATATGGTTACGCAAATAACACCGTCTTCGCATCCACAAGGTACAACAGTAGAGATGCGAGATTTGTTTTTTAATACGCCGGCTCGTCGCAAGTTTATGCGTACCGAAAATACAGAGTTTAAACATTTAGATGAAGTGCTGAAACGAATTTCCTTATCTCGGTTTGATGTGGAATTCTCAATTACTCACAACGCTAGAGTGATCAGACAGCTAAAAAAAGCCAATAATATAGCGGAGCAAGAGCGGCGAGTCGCTTCTATTTGCGGGCCCGCTTTTATTGATCAATCTATAAAAGTAGAAATGCAGGCAGAATCCTCAGGATTAAGTTTGCGTGGATGGATAAGCTTGCCGACTTTTTCTCGCTCTCAAGCCGATTTACAATATTTTTTCGTTAATGGGCGTATGATCAAAGATAGGCTGGTAACGCATGCGCTACGCCAAGCCTATTCTGATGTGCTTTTTAATGGCAGGCACCCAGCTTATGTTTTGTATTTAGAATTAGATCCAGCATTAGTAGATGTGAATGTTCATCCGACAAAGCATGAAGTGCGTTTTAGAGAAAACCGCCTGGTCCATGATTTTCTGTTTAGAGCCATTCATCGAGTCATTGCTGATGAACGACCAGGTTTTCAAAAAGCGGCAGCTGAAACGCTAAGCGCAAGTGAAGGTATAAATGTTCAAGAAGCTCCTAAACAGCATGGAATTGGTTTAGATGTACCTGACCAGAAAAACTTAAGCTCCTTTTCGCCACAAGGTCAGCCTTATTCGCCTAACACATCCTCGCAATCCCCATCTATGATGCGTGAACAGGCAAGCGTATATAGTCAGCTAGGAAGGGCCAATCAATATCCTTCTGCAAACAACCAGCTTAATGCACAAAATCTTGAAAAGCTCGCGGATAATGACGCCCAAGTACCTCCATTAGGTTTTGCTATCGCGCAGTTACATGGAATATATATATTATCTCAAAATGCACAGGGAATGGTGGTTGTTGATATGCATGCAGCTCATGAGCGTATTGTGTATGAGCGTTTGAAAACAGCTCACAGCACAGAAAAAATACGCTCTCAACCTTTGTTAGTGCCCGTTAGCATGGCGTTGAGCAGCTTGGAAGTGGATTGCGCAGAAGAGCATCACGAAGTGTTTTTTAAGCTAGGGTTTGAGTTGGCGCGTCTTAGTGAAGAAGCTCTTGCTATTCGTCAAGTACCTGTGACACTGGCAAAATCAAATGTAGAGCAATTAGTAAGGGATGTGCTTACAGATATTATGGCATTAGGCAGTAGCCGTAAGATAGAAGAGTCAGTTAATGAATTGTTATCTACCATGGCTTGTCATGGATCCGTTCGCGCAAACAGACAATTAACTATACCAGAAATGAATCAATTGCTAAGGGATATGGAAATAACTGAGCGCAGTGGGCAGTGTAATCATGGGCGACCGACTTATAGCGCTATGAGTTTGAATGAATTAGATAAACTATTTTTGCGAGGGCAATAAAGGTGACAACTGAGAAGCTACCTCCCGCTATTTTTTTAATGGGACCAACGGCAGCCGGTAAAACTGCCTTGGCGATGGAGTTGTACGATAGCTTGCCGTGTGAATTGATCTCTGTCGATTCGGCGTTAATTTATCGCACTATGGATATTGGGACAGCTAAGCCTACAATCAGCGAGCTTGCGAAATATCCTCATCATCTAGTTGATATAATAGATCCTGCCGAAAGTTATTCTGCGGCTCAGTTTCGCAGTGACGTTTTAGCGCTTATGCACGATATTACTCAAAGGGGGAAAGTCCCTTTGTTAGTTGGCGGCACTATGATGTATTTCAATGCATTGGTAAAAGGCTTAGCTGTTTTGCCGGATGCTGATGCTGGTGTGCGTGAATCAATTGAGACGCTTGCTCAAAGTGAGGGTTGGCCAGCGGTTCACGCACAGCTGTGCAAGGTAGATGCTGTGTCGGGCGCAAGATTAGCTGTTAATGATTCCCAGCGTATCTCCAGAGCATTAGAAGTATTTAGATTGACGGGAAAATCGTTAACGGAACATTGGGCGCAGCAGGAAGAGCAAAAGCTAGCTTATAATGTGTTGAATTTAGCAGTAATGCCAAAAGAGCGAAAAACATTACATCAAAGAATAGAGCAACGTTTTGAAATAATGCTAGAGCAAGGCTTTTTAACTGAAATGCAAGCTTTGTACGACCGAGGTGATTTAAGTTTAGACATGCCGTCGATGCGATGTGTTGGTTACAGGCAGGCATGGACGTACTTAGAAGGTGAGATTGATTACGCAACGATGCGAGAAAAAGGTATTATAGCAACAAGGCAGCTTGCTAAGCGCCAAATCACTTGGTTAAGAAGTTGGCAAGATTTGCATTGGTTGGAATTAGAATCAACAGAATTAACTGCTAGGGTCTTGAAATTGCTAGACTCTGGCACTATATAGTTGTAACGTGTTTCGATGCTGCTACAAGTAGCGGAAATGCTTTAAATTGCTGCAAAATAATTTTGGTTTTGCCATTAAAAACTAATTTCGCTGCTTTTTAGTAACATTTGTTTTTACCTAAAACAACATAAACAGAGTTAGTTGGGGAAAACACGAGAGTATTCTGATATTTGATCTAAAATAGTAGGTTAAATGTTTTTTTTTATTTGGTAGGAGATTTTAATATGTCAAAAGGGCAAACGTTACAAGACCCTTATCTGAATGTATTGCGCAAAGAGCGGGTACCTGTATCCATCTTTTTAGTTAATGGTATTAAACTACAAGGGCAAATTGAATCATTTGATCAATTTGTGATATTGCTGAAAAACACTGTCAGCCAAATGGTCTATAAACATGCAATTTCAACTGTTGTTCCTTCGCGACCAGTGAAGCTGCCTCAGCCGGAAGATAAGCCGGAAGAATAAAGGATAGATTGATTGTTTTTTGAACGCCCAGAGTCTGGCGAGAGAGCAATTTTAGTACACATGGATATGGCTGTTGAAGCAGATCAAGAATCTCCACGTGAACTAGAAGAGCTTGCTCTTTCTGCTGGCGCCGACCCCATCGAGATGTTAACTGGATCTCGTAGCAAACCTTCCCCCAAATTTTTTATTGGAACAGGCAAGCTTGATGAATTAAAGCAGCTTGTGCATCAGCACGAAGCAACTCTCGTTATTTTTAATCACGCAATGAGCCCTGCGCAAGAGCGTAATGTTGAGACAGAACTCGAATGTCGTGTATTAGATAGAACTGGCTTAATTCTAGATATTTTTGCGAAGCGTGCTAGAACTCACGAAGGTAAGTTACAAGTTGAACTTGCCCAGCTAGAGCACATGTCTACAAGACTAGTGCGTGGTTGGACACACTTAGATCGTGAGAAAGGTGGCATAGGTCTTCGAGGGCCAGGCGAAAAGCAATTAGAAACTGATAGACGGCTGTTGCGTGAGCGTGTGAAAACAATTAACAAACGCTTGCACAAAGTTCGTACTCAAAGAGAGCAGGGGCGTAAAGCGCGTGCGCGTGCTGAAGTGCCAACACTGGCGCTGGTGGGTTATACAAACGCTGGAAAATCATCAATTTTTAATAAGATTACACAAGCAAGTGTGTACGCAGCCGATCAGCTATTCGCCACTTTAGACCCAACATTACGCAAAGTTGATTTAGATGATGTTGGTGCTGCTATCTTGATTGATACAGTGGGTTTTATTCGTCATCTACCGCACAAATTAGTAGAATCGTTTCGAGCCACTTTACAAGAAACAACAGAGGCAACTCTATTGTTGCATGTAATTGACAGCCATGATGAAGAGCGTGCAAAGCACATGGGTGAAGTAGACTCTGTGCTAGCTGAAATAGGTGCGTCAGATGTACCTGTGCTTCAAGTATACAATAAAATTGATATGCTTGATGAGCAAGTGGCGCGCATTGATTACGATAGTGAAGGAAATCCGATTAAAGTTTGGTTGTCAGCAGTTAGTGGTGACGGGCTAGATTTATTGTTTAAAGCTATTAGCCAATTACTAAGTGATGACTTAATTGTTGAGGAAATTGCAATAGAGCCTCAATACGGGCAGATGAGATCTTTATTGTTCGCCAAAGGCGCTGTCGTTTCTGAAACAATAGCTGACAATGGCGATATGTTGTTGAAAGTTAGAGTGCAGCGTAAAGATTTATTGCAAATGTTAACGCGTGTTGGGATGCCAACAAAACCTTATCGAATAGTCGAGGTCTACTAATAGCTAATCAAATTTAAAACTGGTTCGTTACTAGTACTAAATAGTAAGTAGTGAAAGAATTAAAAAAAGCATTAAAGGGCTTAGTTAGCAACCATGCAAAGTAGGTTGATAGTGAATGTGAACCCATCGCTTAGAAAAGTACTACAAGAAAGCTTGAATACTTGTTATAAAAGCTACATCTAGTAGTACTTTAGTAAAGTAAGTGAATATTCGATTAGTGACTGATTTTGCATGAATGTGAAGTAAGCTAAACCCTTTAAGTTAAATTGTAACTTGATACTCTTATGTAATGGAGAGCGATATGGCTTGGAATGAGCCCGGTGGTAATGGTAATAACCAGGATCCTTGGGGAAACGGCGACGATAAAAAACGTAAAGACCGTAATAGTGGTAACGAACAGGGACCGCCTGATTTAGATGAGGCGCTTGGTCAATTGCAAGATAAGCTCAGTGAGCTTTTTGGAGGCAAGAAAAAGGGTAATGGCTCTGGATCTGGCAACAAAGTTCAAGGTCCTAATGCTAGTCCTTTGATGTTTGGTGTGTTATTCATTATTGGTGTATTAGTTTGGGCGGGGTTAGGTTTCTATACTGTTGATCAGCAAGAGCGTGGTGTAGTGCTTCGTCTTGGTAAGTTCAGTGAAATTGTTAATCCTGGATTACAATGGAACCCGCCTTTAGTTGATGCCGTAACATTAGTAAATACCACTAGAGTTAGAAGTTCAGAGCATAATGCTCAGATGCTAACAGGTGACGAGAACATCGTTGATGTAGGTATGACTGTCCAGTATGTAGTAGGTGATGCAAGCGATTTCGTACTTAAGGTACGTAGCCCTGACGAAAGTTTGTCACTGGCAGCTGAATCAGCACTTCGTCATGTTGTAGGTGGGTCTGATATGGATTCCATTTTAACACAAGGTCGAAATGCCCTAGCAGTAGAAGTGCAAGCGTTGCTGCAGGCATATATGGCAAACTATGGTACTGGATTGCGCATCACCCAAGTGAACATTAAAAATGCACAGGCACCTGATCAGGTACAGCAAGCATTTGATGATGTAATTAAAGCAAGGGAAGATGAGCAGCGTTCTAAAAACGAAGCTGAAACTTATGCCAAAGGTATTTTACCTGAAGCGAGAGGTGCGGCAAAACGTATGCTAGCGGAAGCAGATGCTTATAAGCAGCAAGTAGTCGCAAATGCTGAAGGTGAAGCTTCAAGGTTTACTGCGTTGCTGAGTGAGTATGAAAAAGCGCCAGTAGTAACACGTGATCGTTTGTATATTGATACTATGCAAAAAGTATTGGCTAATAACTCTAAAGTTTTAGTTGATGTTGAAGGCGGTAATAACGTTATGTATTTGCCTGTTGATAAACTGATGCAGGGTCGCTCTACTGCTTCGCAAGCAGGAAGTAATGTGCGTTTAGATGATGATGCCATTCGTGAAGTGAGTAATCAGGTGTACGATCAATTGCGTCGTCGTCAAACTACTACAAGGGAGGCGCGTCAATGAATGCTAAGCCAATATTCTTAACTATCGTGTTGCTCTTAATAGTGATAGTTGGATCGAAGTCGTTGTACATAGTGCAGGAAACTGAGCGTGCAGTTAAATTGCAGTTCGGTGAAGTTGTTGAAAGTGATATTGAGCCAGGCTTACATGTACTTATTCCTTTTGTGAATAAAGTTAGAAAGTTTGATGCTCGTGTACTTACTTTGGATAGCCGTGCCCAAGCTTTCCTAACGAGTGAGAAGAAGCGTTTAATCGTAGATTCTTTCGTTAAATGGCAAATAGTTGATGTGCAAAAGTACTACACTGCTGCATCTGGTGACGAGTTTAGAGCTGCTGATTTAATCTCAGTACGAGTTGAAACTCAGTTACGTAACCAGTTCGGCAAGAGAACGCTGAACGAAGTTGTATCTGGCCAGCGTGAGAAGCTAATGGAAGATGTTAAGCTATGGCTTAATGATCCTACAGCAGCACGTAAGAAAAGCGCAGATGCTGATGATACAGCAGCAGACCTAGTTGGTATCGCAGCTTCTATCGGTGTTAAAATTTTAGATGTGCGTATCAAGAAAATTGAATTACCGCCTGAAGTTTCTAATTCTGTGTACGAAAGAATGCGTACAGAGCGTGAGCGTCTAGCACGTGAATTGCGTTCTAGAGGTAAGGAAGTAGCCGAGGGTATTCGTGCCGACGCAGACAGAGAAAAAACAATTCTGTTGGCTCAAGCATATAAAACATCAGAGACAGAGCGCGGTATTGGTGATGCTAAAGCATCTGCTACCTATGCGAACGCTTTTAAAGAAGATCCTGAGTTTTATAAATTTACTCGAAGCTTAAAAGCTTATGAAAAATCATTTACAGGTAATGGTGATGTAATGCTATTAAAGCCTGATAGTGATTTCTTTGAGTACTTCTCAAAACCTAAAGCGGCTAAATAAGCATCAAAGTGCAAAAGTGATGTAACTCACTGGCAAATTAATGTTAGAATACGTCAAGCCGGACTAATGCGTTAGTCCGGTTTTTTTGTGGCTGTTAGAAAGTCATTAGCTTGATTAGGCGTTGATAAATGCTGATTGAGCATGGTTGTGGAGAGAAAATTGAGTAATGATTTGCTATACGAATTGTTTTTAGCATTTTGTCTTATGTTAGTCATAGAAGGAGTGTTGCCTTTTATGTATCCACAGCGATGGCGATCTTTAGTAGAGCAGTTAAGTGAAATAGATAATTCAGCACTTAGATTAATGGGTTTGGTTAGTATGTTATTAGGTGTACTAGGTTTGTATTTAGTGCATTAAATAACAAACCCAATTTATATAGTTGTCACTAAGTATTGAATGATTTGTATAAATCGATTTTTGTTTATTAGTAGTTGATTGGAGATATTTATGGCTTTAGCTGAACGTTGGCTATTACCAGATGGGGTAAAGGAAATTTTGCCACCCAAGGCGCGCCAAGTAGAAGTGCTGCGTCGTCGTTTACTCGATTTATACGATAATTGGGGATATGAGCAGGTTATACCTCCATTAGTTGAGCACCTTGAATCGTTACTGACAGGTGTAGGTAAAGATTTAGATATTAATACCTATAAGTTGGTTGATCAAGAATCAGGTCAGACTTTAGGTTTACGCGCAGATATAACCCCACAAGTTGCCAGAATAGATGCACATAGAATGAATCACGTAGGGGCTAACCGCCTATGTTACTGTGGTTCTGTGGTTCATACTCGTGCTGAAAACATGCTTGCTTCACGTAATCCATTACAACTGGGTGCTGAAATCTATGGGCATGCAGGGATTGAGAGTGATGTAGAAGTCATATCGCTAATGATTGAGACTCTACTCGCATGCGGCATAAAAGATGAATTGAGCTTAGACTTAGGTCATGTTGATGTTTTTCGTGGAGTTGTTGCTCACGCAAATTTGAGTGCCGATCAGTTAAAAAGATACCGTGAATTAGTGCAAAGTAAAGCGCTAACTGAATTAGCAGAGTTTGTCGCAATATTAGATAAACCTGCAGTTTTGAGCGAAATGTTGTTACTGTTACCAAGGTTAAATGGTGGGCTTGATGTGCTGCAAAAAGCACAAACAGCACTTGTTTCAGCGCCACAGGTAGTGAAATCTGCGATTAATTATTTATCTCAGATAGCGCAGATTATTCAAAAACGATATCCGAGTATAGATCTCTATTTTGATTTAGCTGAACTTCGCGGTGCTAACTATCATACGGGTGTAGTGTTCTCTGCTTTATCGCCAAATTTTGCACAAGCGATTGCAAAAGGTGGTCGCTATGATTGCATAGGATCGGATTTCGGGCGATCTAGGCCTGCGACTGGTTTTAGCACGGATTTAGCGATATTAAGTGATATCAGTGAAAATATAACAGCACCTGTTGGAATTTTAGCTCCAGCAGGCGAAGATGATTCGTTGTTAGCAGAGATAGCAAATCTGCGAGCGCAGGGAGTGCGTGTAATACAAGAATTACCAGGGGCTGATCAAGAAGCGCTATTGTGCTGTGATCGCAAACTGGAAAAACTAGCAGATAGCTGGGTAATTGTACCTAGAGATCATAATCTTAAACTTAAGAATTAAGAGAGAGCAATGGGCAATAACGTAGTTGTTTTAGGCACTCAATGGGGCGATGAAGGCAAAGGTAAAATTGTCGATTTGCTAACAGAAGAAGTTTCGGCAGTTGTTCGATTTCAAGGAGGCCACAATGC
>JBALXS010000244.1:0-3827 GCA_036960485.1 Oceanospirillaceae bacterium | reverse complement strand
GGTTAAGTCTTTTTTTACTTTTTTTTAAAAATGTTTGAATCATTACGAGCTAGAGTCTTGTGGTGTTGGTAGTACTTATAGAAGAGCTCTATAGCCATGTCAAAACGATTGAGCCCTGTTGATTCTCCCACGCCCTAATTAAGAGGTAGTAACGCCAGATATGTCTACATATTACAGAAGCATTATGGTTATGTTTACTGTCTTTATTCAGCTGTGCATAAGTATAAGTTAAATAATAATGCTAGAATATTTATGGCTAACTAAATACATATCTTAGTGGTGTCTATTCAAGAAAACGGTCTGTCAAAATTTTTTTTTAATTCACAGTTGGCCATTATATTAGTTATTTCAATTATACCTATCAGTGTTGATCCACACATTAGATTTTAGTGTTAGCCATCATCAAATTTGTGAATGTGTTGGAAATTATAGTCAAGTTACTCCCTAGATTGATACAAAGAGACCTTCTAAAAACTACTCACTAGCCTCTTGCTCTTAGAAATGTCATAGTTAGCTGTCACTAGCAGGATTAGTCGATAATTTTTTTATGTCTTGTTGGGGAACGTTATCTCACTTAATCTATTATAATTTTATGATTTAAGCCAAAAGCGAGTAGTGCGTTATTAAAACTATGCTACATTAAACCGAGAGCGTTGATTTCATGATCATTATTCCAACAGAAAAGCGCTTTGACTGGAAGCACGCGCCGATCGCATTAATTGCGCTAGTCATGCTCAATATTTTTATCTATTTCATTCCACAATCTGGTGATAACGGAGTTATTGGTTCAGCATTTATTGAGTATAAAAAACAAGACTATCTGGTTATTGAGTGGCCTTTTTTAAAAACCTATCTGAGTAGTACCGATCAAAAAAACACTCTCGAACACCTAGATAGCCTTTTTGATCAGCAGCAATTCGATCCAATTATTGGCCATATTCTCTTTGATTCAAACTTTTATCGTTACCTGCGTCACGATAAATATGAGTATTTTACATCAAATGATGTCGGTGATTGGTTTTCTGTAAGAGAGAAAATTAACAATTCCATACAATCTACAACCATTGTTTCATATGGTTTGATTTCATCAGATATCAAATTATTTTCTATGGTCAGTTATCAGTTTTTACACGGTAGCGTGATGCATTTGTTGGGCAATTTGTTTTTTCTAATTATCTGTGGGTTTGCTGTAGAGGCCGCTATTGGTCATTGGCGTTTTTTATTGTTTTATATCATATCAGGTGTTGCGGGTGGCTTATTTTACGCCTTTTTTAATAGTAATATGTCGATGCCCCTAGTCGGTGCTTCAGGCGCTATTTCTGGGACCATGGCTATGTATCTGGCTTTATTCCGCCTCAAAAAAATTGAATTCTTTTATTGGTTCTTTATATTTGTAGGTTACTTCAAAGCCCCAGCATTACTTATTTTGCTTTTTTATATTGGCAAAGAGTTATTCCAGTTATTTAGTGACACTCAATCTAATACTGCATTTTTGGCCCATATTGGCGGTTTTATTGCAGGCGCTATACTTATGGCTGTGACCTATTGGTTTAATCGAGCTTTCTTTAAAAATGAGGGGTTTAATCAAAGCTATATAGAAGAAGATCAAAATATTGATCCACTGCAAGAAAAAAAATCTACGGTTTATCAGTTTTTAGGTAAGTACCAATTTGATGCCGTTGAAAAAGTACTCGCACGAATACAGCAAGAAAACTATGAGGACTTTGATTTTGAGCTTGCGCTGATTCGCTATAACGTTGAAAAAATAGAAAAGAAAAATAACTTTAAAAAAAATCTGGTAGAGCTGCTGCTCACCAAGCATCCAAACCAACAGCAAGCCAGCCGCTTAGAAAAAATCTGGCAAGAGAATGAGTCTATTCTTAAAGATATAGATTCAGGTTCAATTATAGACATTGCCATTGGACTTGCAGAATCTAGGTCACCCAAACAAGCCACGGTTCTATTCGATAAGATTTACAAAAATTTTAAAAATAATAAAGACACTAAGCACGATACGGCATTAGCTGTGCTCGCTAAAAAATTGGCAGATGCCTACGAGAAAACAAATGATTTATCACAACAGCAAAAATATACGACTTTAAAAGACCAGTTGTTAGCAGGGAATGCAAGATGAAATACTGCCAGTATCACCCTTTAACGCCGGCTGCCTACAAGTGCGATTACTGCCAAACTGGTCAGTGCGACTACTGTGTTGACGAGGGCGCGCAGGGGGACAATCATAGCTGCTTTCTTTGCCGCAATGAAGTTGAGAGCTTGGGTGCCAGGTACAGTGCCGACCCCTTTTGGCGACGCTTTCAAGAATTTTTTCGCTATCCATTAAAAATTGAAACTATCGTCTTTATTATCGGTATGGCCATATTAAATATTGTCATTGTATTTTTACCCTTTACGATTATTTGGTTTTTAATTTTATTAGGTGTTTTTATGAAATACTGCTTTTGTTGCCTTGAAAAAACTGCTAAAGGTTCGCTACTTCCACCTAAGATTACTTCCGCCTATGAAGGCGGGATTGTTTTAGCGTTAAAATTGATTGCTATTTTATTTATTATTGGCGTAAGTATTATTGGCGTTCAATTTTGGCTGGGTACGGCAATAGCCACTTTTTTTGGTGTTCTGGCTCTGTGTTGTTGTCCCGCTATTATTATAAATTTTTCCTTAAGCGAAAGTGTTATCGATGCAGTTAATCCTTTAAAAATTTTATACCTTATAACTGCTGTGGGTCTGCCTTATGGTTTGTTACTTGCCATTATTCTAATCATGTCAGGTTCTGTTAGCTTTATTAATGAACTTATCAGTAGCGAGGCCTCTTATATTTCTTTAGGCCTTCAAATGACAGTGTCAAATTACTACACTATTGTGATTTTTCATTTGATGGGCTATATGTTGTTTCAATATCAAGGACAGTTAGGTTTTATTGCGCGACAAGAGGAGGAAGAAACCAAGTTCGTTCGCAGTGCAGAAGAACGCACTCTTGCCAATATAGAGGTACATGTCAAAGAAGGTTATTACGATGAAGCTTTGATGATGTTTCAAGAAGGTTTGAAAAAGCATGGCAAAAATAAAATATTACACGATAAATGTTTAGAGCTTTTATTAGCAACTAAAAACTTCTCTATAATTGATGTCTTTGCGCCTATTTATATTAAGTTTTTAGCAGACAATCAAGGTAAGGACCAGTTAACACTTACCTACAAAAAAATACTCAAAGTTTATCCCAAGTTTATCCTTAAGGCTCCAGAAGATAAACTGCTTCTAGCTCAAGAATGTCAGGCTAGTGGCGATTCACTTTCTGCGGTACGTCTACTTAATGGGCTGCATCGAGAATCACCTAATTTTAAACACTTAATTATTGCCATGGAGTTAATGCTAGACGCTTTGAGAGACTTGCCTCACTTACGTGAAAAAACTGAAGAGTTTGACGTTTTCGTTAAACGTTTCAAAGAAAAAAAAGTGTTAGAACGAGCCAAGTTTAGAGTGCGGATTAAGCCCAAAGCTTCTATTGAATCTAATGAGTCTTCTAAGCCTAGTGCTCCTATCAAACTAAAACTTCGTGACAGTAGTCTAAGTTTAGAAGATCAAATAAAAAATAACACCGAAGAATTCAACACAAAAAAAGCACCCAACATAACGAAGATAACAGCAGGTAATAAAACAGAACCCAATATTAAATCAAGTAATGATACTGATTACGATGGCGGCATCGATTTTAATTAAGTCCTGTTTTAGCCGTTAGCGTTACGTGAGTGGCTACAGTTCTTATTAAACTATCTGTTTAGTTATGAATATTATAAAAATTTAGCCGATTC
>JBALXS010000243.1:0-3884 GCA_036960485.1 Oceanospirillaceae bacterium | reverse complement strand
ACGCTCTTCGGTATTAAGAATATTAAGGCCGGTATACAAGGACACGGTTTTACCAGAACCGGTAGGGCCGGTAACGAGGATCATGCCTTGAGGTTTAGCAAGCATTTCTTCATATAATAACCTTTGATCATCTTCATAACCGAGCTTTTCGATACCCAGCTGGGCAGAGGATGAATCCAATATACGCATCACGATCTTCTCGCCCCAAATGGTCGGCAAGCTACTAACACGAAAATCGATAGACTTGGTCCGCGACAGCTTCATTTTAATCCGCCCATCTTGGGGCACACGGCGTTCAGCAATATCCAGTTTTGACATCACTTTTAAGCGGGCTGAAATGCGGTTGGAGAGATTGACTGGCGGCTCTGATACTTCGTGTAATATTCCATCGATACGAAAGCGAATGCGGTAGCGCTTCTCGTAGGGCTCAAAATGTAAATCAGAGGCGCCTTTACGGATGGCATCGGTGAGAATTTTATTAATATAAATCACAATGGGCGCATCGTCACTGCTGTCACCGGTCGGCTCATCACGTCTTTCGGTATCAGTGACTTCCATATTAGCCAGCGCTTCTTCATCGGCTCCGCCTAAGTCTAAACCCGAAATATCATCTTCGATGATCTTCTCTAAGGCTTTAAGCAGTTTATCGTCCTCAACTAATATCGCTTCAGCATGCAAACCTAAGCTAAATTGAAAATCTTCAAGGGCCGATATATTGGTCGGATCTGAAGTGGCGATATAAAGCCGATTGCCGCGCTTAAACAGCGGCAAGCATTTATGCTTTTCGATGAGTTTTTTGTTAAGAATATCCTCAGGAATACCGGCTACATCGAATTCACCTAAATCAAGCAGAGGGGTGCCATATTCTTCATAGCACAATTCAGCAATTTCGCGCGATGATAAAATTTTAGATTGAACTAAGGTACTCACTAAAGAATGTCTCGACTTTCTCGATTCCGAAATCGCACTCGACAGTTGGTCTTCGCTAAGTAGTCCTTTGCGAATAAAAAGTGTTGATAATCCCAAATGCAGGCTGGTAGAAGACATGGGGGCTCCAGTTGTACCTAATGTCTAAATAATAACTTCTTTTAACGGTCGGTTATTTTAGTTTGTTCAATAAATTATCATTTGTAGCACTAAATAGATATGTGCCAGAATTAGTTTTTAAGATGAAATACTCAAAAAGTTGCTAAATATTAGTAGTATAACGTTTGGTTATAGGTCACGATTATCATTTTCTTGTGGTTTAGCAATATATCTACTCGTGGTTGTAATCAATATATTTCACTGATTTATTCTTAAATTGTTATTTCTATATCTATGGGTATGTTATATAAAGAAATTTTAAACGAAACTGTCAAAGAGTGAACAACTAAGTGGATATTTTAAATGGGTAGCGAGGAATTAGTGTGCAACTAAAAACGTATTCTAAAGGACTATTAATTGTCAGTGCATGCTTTATTCTGCTTGGAACGGTATTTGCCGTAAAATTTGCACATTTTGTTGGTGTTGAGAGTGAATACGATATAAAGCGCATTATTGTTATCGGTTGTGTTTGGCTGTTCTCATTGGGCTTATGTTTTGTAAAGGATATTGAATGTATAAGGTTTTCAACAGCAACTAAGATATTTTCAATCATATTTTTTACATTAGCGCTTTGTTCTGCATTATTCAGTAAATATCCATTTTGGGGTATGGTTGAAATCGCCAATATCGCACTATTAATCAGCGCCTTTTTCTTGTTCACCATCAGTATCAGAGCCATTGAAAAAGATAGATTTATCTTGGGTGTTTATGTCTGTTTCTTATTGTTTTCGGTATTTACGCTTGTTAAATATTTACTGTTTTTAGCGTTTTCTTATGTGGATACACAAAGTTTTGATATTCATGGTTTGATCACGGGCTATGTGAATGTTCGTTTTTTTAACCAATTGCAAGTCATGGTAATCCCTGTGCTGTTTTTGCCATTTTTTAACCAGAATTTAGCTAAGTTCAGAAATGTTTCTTTGATTGTCATATCATTACACTGGGCTGTGCTACTACAAACGGAAGCTCGGGGAGGGTTGCTCTCTCTCATTCTTGCATCGAGCTTAATCATGCTATTTTTAGGCACAGACAGTCGTAAACAATTTTTTGTTACTCTATTAAAAACCATGCTGCTTGGGATTGGTTTATGGTTTGTGTTTATTATTGTTATTCCATATTGGCTAATGGAGAGTGCAAACTTTCAAATTAGAACCAGCAGCTCAGGGCGCTTAGATTTGTGGCTTTATAGTCTGGAATCTATTCCAGAGCGCGTTTTCCTTGGATTTGGCCCCATGAGCTTTACATGGGCCGAAGGCAAACCATTGCCGCATGCTCACCCGCATAACGCTGTCATGCAGTTACTTTATGAGTACGGCGTTATAAGCTGTATAGCCTGTATATTATGGGTAACTAGTCGTGCTTATAATAAATTACAGGCGCTAACTCAGGTTGAAAACGTTTCGCTGTGTCCAATTATCTATGCCGTGTTGTCCGCGCTTATTTACTCATTGTTTAGTGGTGTAGTAGTGATGCCATTTGCACAAATACTATTGGTGTTTCTGGTCGCGGTACTTGTGCAATATGTGGGGCGAGGTTTTTATCAGGTCGGTAAATTGACTCGAGTTATGCTGTTTTCTGGAGTATCAGTAGCAAGTTATGTGGTGCTGATGACCTATAAGCATGAAGAGCTGCTACCCGCCTTGTTTCCAAGAATTTGGGTTAATGGGTTAATTAGCTACTAACCCCAGCATGTTCGATTCTTTGTTTGGCGTTGTTGACTCAATTCAGTAAACACGTTCGCCATTTAGTTATCAGATCATCTGTTGCAGGTTTCATTACCTGCAGCAACTAGCGTTCACCTATCAGTGAGTACGACATGGGCAGATGTTTGATAAAGGCGATTTTCGTCGCATATTGCTGCACGTGTTTCAGGGCTTGCCGGCATTGCTTGTCATATGTTGAATGAGTCATTCCCAAAGAATTGACGACTCGAAGACGTTAGGCCTGCCATACTGACGAAGCCAAACTAAGGCAGTTGAGAGGCCTTGGGTGCCATATCAGTCTTGGGCTTGTTGATAAGTGACTTAGTGTTTTCGGTTTTAGCTAGGATAGATAATGTAAGGCTAAATAATCTTGTTGAGCTCACTTATAGGGGCGGTTTCATTACACTCTCCCAATACTAGATTAGAAAGTGACAACCTTATTGAGGACGGGCTTGGGATAATAAAGATAAAGGCTGCTTTTGTAGCAGCCTTTATACTCAAGAACTATAAGAAAAACTATAACGTTAAGAACCAGTCTTACAAGTAGCCGTATCCCAAGCACAAGTAATAGTTGTTGTAAGTTCGTCCTTGGCTGTGTATACCGCAGTCCCTGTTAGTGTTGCTAAAGAAGTAGGCGTTGTACCAGTAGGTGCGCCCACACATGCAGAAAAATTATAAGTAGGCGGTGTTGTTAACTCGCCGATTATAGAAGCTGATAACGCTTTAGTGAATATACTTGCTTCGCTTAAACAGGAGTTGATTTTTCCTTTGTTGACATAATCTTTATAGGCTGGCAATGCGATGGCTGCCAAGATACCGATGATCGCTACTACGATCATTAATTCGATAAGGGTGAAACCCTTAGCGTTTTTGATTTGATTGATACTTTTCATTTATCTCTCCGTAAAATAGGCTGGGGTAGTCTCAATCCTCGATATCTATAAACTTCATCTAGTTACTAGCAACTAATGCTAGTAACTAGATGAAGTAGTTGGCATTCCATTTGCCTAAAACCGTAAAGCACAATTGTGTGGTGCTAGATACTAGATGACCACGATTATTATAGTGCCAGCGTTACTTGTGTTGACCATGGTT
>JBALXS010000029.1:10630-48692 GCA_036960485.1 Oceanospirillaceae bacterium | reverse complement strand
GATCTCTCGCTAAAACGACCTTTAAACTTCGAGATGAATTAGTTTTTTGTCGTTCTCCATTTATTCCTGCTAGTGAGTTTCCAGATGATTATGACCCTACTAACAAATCACCAGAAAAAGAAGGCGATGCCTATGCTCATATCTATGCTAAACGATGGAAGCCAGTAACTGAGGCGATTCAAGAGTTTGACACGTGTGCATTAGAAGCTGAAGCACTGTGGGGATCTGGAATAAAAGAAAAAACGGTAAGCTTTATCCTCAGTGGATCAACATATCAACCATGCGCGATGCTCAAGGCAAACCTGAAGGATATGTAACCTTATTTAGCGATATCACTAAACGTAAAAAAAATGAACAGCTCATTCAACATCAAGCTAACTATGACAATCTCACGGATTTACCTAATCGTAATCTATTTACACAGACCATTAAACAAGTGCTTATTCAAACAAAAGCGCTAGAGCAGCAAGGCGCATTGCTGTTTATCGATTTGGATCATTTTAAAAGCATTAATGATACTTTAGGGCACTCTGTAGGGGATTTATTATTGCAGGAAGTAGCGTCACGCATAGTGCAACAAATTAATACACGTGATACTCCCGCCAGATTAGGTGGCGACGAATTCGCTATTATTTTACCTAACATTAGCTCGGTAGTGAGCGTTGCATCTTTATGTGAGCAACTACTGGAATCTATTCGCAAACCATATAATTTAGACGGTAATAGTGTCTTTATTTCTTGCAGTATCGGTGTCGCAATTTACCCAGATGATGCCATTGATGCTGAAACTATTTGTCGCGATGCAGATAGTGCTATGTATAAAGCTAAGGAAGAGGGACGCAACAGCTATCACTTTTACACAGAGCAAATGAATCGCGTGGCGCAGCGTCGCCGTCAAATAGAAACCGCGCTGCATACGGCCATCGAATATCAGCAATTGAGTTTACACTTTCAACCTATCTGGGATATAGAACAGCAGCGCTATGGCAGTGCAGAGAGTTTGCTGCGCTGGCAACATCCGCAGTTGGGTAATGTGTCACCTGCCGATTTTATTCCTATCGCTGAAAATACTGGTTTGATTGAAAGCATTGGTCAATGGGTGATTTTACACGCTTGCCAAGTAGCTGAACTACTTAATCGTAACCTTGAACAGCCGCTGAAAATTAACGTCAATGTGTCAAGTCGTCAATTTCAGCGCCAAGATATCGTATTAATAATTAAAGAAGTATTAGCCAGCACTAAGCTGGCACCGCAGCTGTTAGTGATAGAAATAACCGAGAGCTTGTTGATTGATGATGCTGGGAAAACTTATCGACAGCTAAAGGCGCTAGCTGATATGGGTATAGAAATAGCTATCGATGACTTTGGCACAGGTTATTCTTCTTTAAGCTACTTAAAGAAGTTTCCTATTTCAAAGCTGAAGATTGATCAGTCATTTATTGCAGATATAGAACAAGACCCTGAAAGCTTAGCGCTGGTGAATACTATTATTACCCTCGCTAAAACTCTAAAGTTGCAAAGTGTGGCAGAAGGGGTAGAAACAGCAGGGCAGTTAGCGCTTTTGAAGGGTATGGCATGTGAAACGATTCAAGGTTATTACTTTAGTAGGCCAATGAAGGAAGAGGATTTTGTGACTAAGTTTAGTACTAATCAGCAGATCCCGAGCGGAGTTGAAATTAACTCCAAGCAGCTAGCAAAGGCTCACTAAATAGAGGGTGCAAATAATTTAGTGGCTATTGCAGCATACATTTTAATAAGCGCCTGCTGCATACGTTAGCTCGTAGCTGTGGCTGTATATCTCAAGAATATTACCGAACGGGTCTTCCATGTATATCATGCGATACGGCTTTTCACCTGGATAATAATAACGGGGCGCCTTCATGCGTTTTTTACCACCTGCCGCCACAATTTTTTCTACTAGCTCTTCTAAATTAGGGTCCTGTACACAAAAGTGAAATACACCTGTTTTCCAATATTCGAAGTTGTTTTCAGGGTTTTGTTGTTGCTCAAATTGAAATAGCTCAACACCAATGCGATCACCAGTTGATAAATGTGCAATTTTGAACTTTCCCCATTTTGCGCCAAACACATCAGTGCACATTTCGCCAATTGGGCTATCATCTTCAATAATTTCAGTTGGTTCCATAATCAGATACCAGCCTAAAACTTCGCTATAGAATTTAACAGCTGCGTCTAAATTGGGCACCGAAATTCCAATGTGTGAAAAAGTTCTTGGGTATGCATGGCTCATAACGTTCTCCTTGAATAAATAATGTGCTAATTATAAAGAATGTGTTAATTTTATAAAAATTATCATTAATTATAGTTATGAGTATAAAACGTAATGATTAATCAGTTATGGCTTAGCACGTTTTGTAAGCTTGTTGAGGTGGGGCACTTTACTTTGACAGCACAAGAGCTGTTTATGACGCAATCAGGTGTTAGCCAGCACATAAAAAAGCTGGAGCAGCAGTTAGCCGTACCCTTGTTACTAAGGCAGGGGAAGTCATTTACGTTAACAGATGCAGGCAAACAGCTTTATCAACAAGGGCAGAAGCTGTTGCTCTCAATGGTTGAACTCGAACAATCAATCAAACTAGATGATGAATACCAAGGTGTGATTCGAATCGCATCGCCTGGTAGCATTGGCTTGAAGCTATACCCTTTTTTACTGCAATTGCAAAGTGCGCACCCAGGTTTGATTATTGATTATTTATTTGCGCCAAATTCAGATATAGAACAACAGATCTCATCGCGAAAGCGCGATTGTGGCTTGATGACTGAACTGAGCAAGCTAGATAATATATTGAGCAAAAAAGTGGCCTTAGAACAATTAGTATTGATCACACCAGCGTGTGTAAAGAAAGTTGATTGGGCTGGTTTAATGGCGTTAGGATTTATCTCCCATCCCGATGGTAATCATCACGCGCAGCTACTGCTAAGTCAAAATTTTCAGAAATTTGAGCATGCCAATCAATTTCTCTTTAAAGGCTTTTCCAATCAAATTAGTTTAATCTGCGAGCCGGTGAGTGTTGGGCTAGGTTTCACTGTTTTACCCTTGCATGCGGCGAAAAGTTTTGTTGATCAAACTTTGATTACAATCCATCCTTTACAGCAAGCAGTATACGAAACGCTTTATTTTTGTGTGAATACTCACTCACTGGCAAGTGCTAGAACCAAGTTCATTAAGACTTCTATCATCGGTTATTTAAATGAAAAGTAGTGCGTTAGCTAAATAAAACCCTCTGTGTTCTTTTGCGTACTTCTTCTACTCATGGTTTATTTTGGTGTGCAGTTGGCGCACAAAATATTCTTTTAAGAAGCTGAGCAATAAGCGCAGTTTTTTAGTGTTGGCAGTACCTGGTGGAAACACCCCGTAAACATTGATGTCACTTAAGGAATAATCATCCAAAACTGTTTCTAAAGTTCCCGCTTGGATTTTAGGCCAAGCATCATATTTTGGAATACGCCCTAAACCATGCCCTGCCTGCACGAATGCGGTGCGCGCGGCGGCATTATTAGTAATGATAGAGCCTTTTGTGGCAACGCTGTAAGAGCGGCTACCTTTACTTAAATTCAATACGCCTGAGGTCAGTTTGTAAATTACCCATTGGTGTGTCGCTAAATCCGCAGGGGTTTTAGGGCGGCCGTATTTAACAAAATACTCAGGAGCGCCACACAAACAAGTTGTTAACGTTGCTAACTTACTCGCTTGTAAACCGGAGTCTGCTAACGGAGCGCCGCGTATCGCTAAATCGATCCCTTCTTTCATTACATTGACAACTTCATCGGTTAAATTGATGTCGATCTCAATTTTAGGATAGAGTTTTTTGAATTCACTCAGCGCCGGCACAATCGTTTGTAAACCGACATTCACCGGACAGCTTATTTTTAATAAGCCCACCGCTTCACTTTTCAGGTTCTCGATTTGCTGATTGGCAGCATTCGCTTGTTCAGCAATCGCACGACAGCGCTGGTAATAAGCTTTACCTGCTTCAGTGAGGCTGATTGAACGGGTGGTTCTATTGAGCAGTTTTACCTCAAGTTGCGCCTCTAGTTTTTTCAAATGATAACTCACCACAGCACGCGACAAGCCGATGTGCTTAGCTGCTGCGCTTAAACTACCTTGTTCTATTACCTGTGCAAAAACGACCATGCTTTTGAGTTGATCAAATGAAACATCCATAACGATACCGGTGAGATAAGTTAATCTTATTGTATCAATTAATTGACTAATTAAGTCAAATTTATCTGCATTGTCAGCTATTTTTAATGAGCTTATACTCGATTTACTATATTCATCAACGAGTGCATTAATGCATTCTAGCGATTAAGGGAAACAAATAATGACTAAGAAAATATTGATGGTACTAACTTCACATGATCAATTAGGTAACACTGGCGAGAAGACAGGTTTTTGGGTTGAAGAATTCGCTTCGCCTTACTATGCTTTTATTGATGCTGGTGTTGAAGTTACTCTAGCAACACCTAAAGGTGGGCAAGCGCCGATCGATCCGAGCAGCAAGTTAGCTGATTTTCAAACAGATGCTACGAGAAGATTTGATCTAGATACAACAGCACAAGCGCAAGTTGCCAATACGCAGCTATTATCAGCGCAACAGCAAGGCGATTTCGATGCCGTATTTTACCCAGGCGGGCACGGCCCACTTTGGGACTTGACTGAAAGTAGTGCTTCAATTGCGCTAATCAATAGCTTCTTAAAAGCTGATAAAGCGGTTGCTACGGTATGCCATGCAAGTGCTGCATTATTAAATGTTAACCAAGCTAATGGTGATTCTGTGCTTAAAGGCAAAGCGGTAACCGGTTTCACTAACAGCGAAGAAGCAGCCGTACAACTTACTGATATAGTACCTTTCTTATTGGAAGATGAATTCAATAATCGCGGCGCTGACTTTCAAAAAGCTGAAGATTGGCATGCCTTTGCGGTACAAGATGGTCTTATTATATCGGGTCAAAATCCTGCTAGTTCAGCTTTGGTTGCTGAAAAACTGCTAGCGCACATTAATGGCTAGGAGTCGGTTACTAATGAGGTTTTTATGCACCACTTATCCTTTTAATAATTTATTTATTGAAAATAGTTTAAAGGCCTCTGTCATTATAATCGACCAGTTACATGATCAATTCAGGAAAGAACATGACTCAATCAGCAAATATTAATCGCCAAATGTTGTTGGCATCGCGCCCTTACGGTGCACCGGTTGCAAGCAACTTTAGATTAGAAAGTAACGATATGCCAATCGCTAAAGAAGGCGAGGTGTTACTGCGTACCGTCTATTTATCCCTAGATCCTTATATGCGTGGCCGTATGAGTGATGCAAAATCTTATGCAGAGCCCGTGCAGTTAGATGAAGTAATGGTAGGCGGTACCGTTTGTAGAGTAGCGCAATCTAATCACGCGGATTTTACAGTAGGAGACTGGGTGTTGGCAGGAAATGGCTGGCAGGATTATGCTATATCTGATGGCACAGGTTTATTAAAATTATCCGCTGATATGGCAAGCCCTTCTCAAGCATTAGGCGTGTTGGGAATGCCTGGACTAACCGCGTATATGGGGTTGCTTGACATAGGCCAGCCAAAAGCTGGAGAAACCGTGGTAGTAGCCGCGGCGACAGGGGCAGTGGGTAGCTTAGTGGGACAAATTGCTAAGCTTCAAGGCTGTAAAGTTATCGGCATTGCCGGTGGCGCTGAAAAATGCCAATACGCAGTTGATACACTAGGTTTTGATTACTGTCTTGATCATAAGGCAGATGATTTAGCACAACAGTTGGAAAACGTCACGACAGCAGGCATTGATGTCTATTTTGAAAATGTTGGCGGTAAAGTGTTTGATGCCGTACTGCCATTACTTAATAGCAGTGCACGGGTGCCGGTATGCGGCCTTATTTCACAATATAATGCTACTGAGCTGCCAGAAGGCCCTGATCGCCTGTCATTACTGATGGGTAACTTGCTAGTTAAGCGTATCAAGATGCAAGGGTTTATCGTGTTTGATGATTACGGACATCGCTATAGCGAGTTTAGTCAACAAATGGCAAAGTGGCTAAGCAACGGCGAAATACAAGGAAAAGAGCACATTATTGATGGGCTTGAAAACAGCGTTGCTGCTTTTATTGGTTTATTGGAAGGTAAAAACTTCGGTAAGTTGATGATTCGTGTTGGGCCTGACCAGCTTAGTTAACAGCGCTGCTGGTGATTGTTTCTAAAAATATGGATGCAAATCGTAATTGCAGCATTGTCTAAGCAGCTATAGCTGACCTACAGTTCGGCCATTAAATTATCTGATGCTGTAAAGCTAAGTGACTTTCGTGGTCGAGCGTTAAACCTTTTAGCAGTACTCTTCATTTCTGATATTATTGAAAATAAGTCATCTAAGAAAAATACTGGTGGAGCAAGCCATTAGTATTAACATTTAAAACGGCATTTTTGTTAATTGTACAGATGAGTAAAATAATACTGCAGATTGCAGTGGGTGATTAACCTTCTAGTAGTATGCAAACTCCTTACTGTCATTGGCCGTGATCGTTTAGGCAAGATACTTTAATGACTTGATTTAATTCTAACGACGTAGAAAAATTATTTTTTGTGAATGTTAGCCAATAACCTATTTTCACTTCTTTAGTGCTGATCTTTATCGTCCGGTTTAATTTTTATTGCTCTGTCACTCATTAATTTTACGCTAACGACTAGTGTTTTTTGATTGAAGAATAGCTTTCAGTTTGTAATAGATAACCACAAATCAACGAATTAGAAAGTTTACATTTTTAACCTGATAGCGACGAGATACCGATATCTAACACCGTTGTGCATAAGTCAGCTGTTGATAATCGCACTTGATCTCTTGTCGCTAAAAAAGGTAGGAGCTTATTTTTAGACGACTTCTTCTATTATCAAATTAAATGAAGACACATACTCACTTTTGCTAGCTAGTATTCATCCTGAAGCGCTCGCAGTAGACATTTGTTTCTGGATGGGCACTAGCTAAGTAGAGCTGTAATCTCCAATTTTTCTTATTACAGCGATAATGAACGAACAATGAAAGCTGACCCTATAGCGCTATCTTTGCTAGCATTGTTGTCATTTTCATATTATGTTAAAGAAGACACTCCAGATATATTTTGAAAGGAAACTCTACTCATAAGGATATCTATGAAAACGATTAAAGCAAAGCTGACAGCGACTCTTTTAGTTTGCCTATCCATTATAATGGTAATGGTAGTTTGGGGAATCATTAGTCTATGGGGGCAAATTCTAGCTTACCAAAACTTGATTCTTCACGAGTCCAAAAATCAGTATGAGGTATCCGTTATAGAGAGCAGCTTTAAAACTCAGGTTCAAGAGTGGAAAAATGTATTAATCAGAGGGTTAGATACTAAAAAGCGGGATAAATATTGGAGTAAATTTCAAAAAAAAGAAGCGCAAGTTCAAAAACAAATTTCATTGTTAACGGTTAGAATTGCTGAAGAGTCAAATAATAACTCCAACCTTAAAGAATCAAAAATTGCACAACTGCTTAGTCACTTTGCCAAAGAACACAAAACGATGGGCTTGGCTTATCGTAAAGGTTATGACGAATTTGTCGCCTCAAATTTTAATACTGCTATCGGGGATAAAGCAGTATCTGGGATAGATCGTGCACCTAGTAAATCACTCGCTGATGCAGGTAAAGAACTAAATAGCATTATGGAAAATGCCGCCATTTTAGCCCTAGCTGATTCCAAGAAAGTCATTATAACGACTATAATCTCTGTTATTGTTAGTATGATTGTTGCCATAGCAATCTTTTTCTATATGTCTAGTCTTATGATTATAAAACCAGTACACACTATATCATCTGCGATATCCTACATCGCAGAAAGTGATTACTCTCAGCCGATTACTTATTACAACAGTGATGAAATAGGAGTCTTGGCAGATAATGCCCGCTTAATGCAAAAAAATATGAAAGAAGTGCTCTCTACTTTAATTACCTCCGCAGAAGAAGCGACAACCGCTGCCAGTAATTTATCTCACTCTAGCCAACAAGCTAAAAAAACCGTTAACGATCAAAAGTATCAAACTGAACAAGTAGCGACTGCCATGAATCAAATGAGCGCTACTGTGCAAGAGGTCGCTAAAAGCGCACAATTTGCCTCTACTTCTGCTCAAGAAGCCAATCAACTAGCTTCTGATAGCTTAAGCATCGTTGGAAATACCGTTAGTTCCATTAATATACTGGCCTCAGAAGTAGAGAAAACTTCTACGGTTGTAGAATTATTAGCAGAAGATAGTCAGAGTATTGGGGCAATTTTAGAAGTTATTCGCGGCATTGCAGATCAAACAAATTTATTGGCCCTCAACGCAGCAATAGAAGCAGCTCGTGCCGGTGATCAAGGTCGAGGATTTTCAGTAGTAGCAGATGAAGTTCGAACGCTTGCTCAGCGCACCCAGGAATCAACCCAACAAATACAAACCATGATAGAAAAGCTTCAAGCGGGCGCGAATAACGCGGTTGCTGTGCTTGTTTCTGGGCGAGCACAAGCTAGTAATTGTGTGGAACAAGCGGCGAAAACTGGAAAAGCGATTAATGAAATAGAAAATTCAATAGCGGCGATTAATGACATGAACGTGCTTATCGCCAGTGCTGCGGAGCAACAGTCTGCAGTGGCAGAAGAGATTAACCAAAATATAATGGCAATCAATAAATCTACGGATGTCAACGTAGCTAACGTGGAAGATATCAAAACGAGCAGTAATATAGTGGCCGAGCTATCCGATAAGTTTAGAGGGATCACCAATCGCTTTACTGTGTAGCTAATTAATATTTAATATAAAGCTTCGCTCAGAAGCTTTATATTCATTTTAGCTGACCACGAGCTTTCATTGGGCTGGCGATAGCATTTAAATTATCACTAAAATTAATCAGTTGTTTTTGTTTTTGTTTTTGTTCTTTTGATATTCCTAGCACATTTAAAGGAAACATAGCTTTAATCGATCTATGTAAAAAATAGACGAGACTCGCAGTAATACAATAGCCTGAAATAGGCTTAATAGTTAAGATAGTAGCGATTGATTCTCAACATTATAGCGTCTATTTTCAGCCGAATAGGCATTAAGATCGTTATGAACTGCGTTTTGAAGTTATTAAGTTTTGTAGTTTGGCATAACTCAATCTAGAAACTCCCAGTGCCGATAATACCAAAACCAGTGCAATATAGGCATTTTTGCTGAGCTCTTCGTGCAGTAAAAGAGCGCCAAATATCACCGCAAACACTGGCACTAAAAAGCCAGTATATGAGACAAAAGTATAGCCCACTTGTAATATTAGGCTGTAGCGAATTAGCAATGCTAGTGCTGTTGAGAAGGCTCCTAGATAACATACCGCAAATAGGCTCTCGTTGGAGTAACTAGCAATGGCTGAAAAGTGCTGACCTATGGCAATAGGTGCAAGGATTACGGAACTTAAGCACAGTACTATACAAGTAATAGAGGGGACCCCAAGATTTTCACTTAGTTTTCTTGGAAGCATACCAGCAATCACATAACTGAACGCCGCTAATAGCGTGGCAATTTTAGGTAACAGCTCCCCACTAGCCAACGAACCATCAGCAGGTAAACTTAGCACTAAAACCCCTGTGAATCCCAGTAGTACGCTTAGCAGTTTAAACGGAGTGAACCTGTCGTCACTGGTAAAAAAGTGTGCCACAACTAAGGCGAAAATAGGAGAAGTTGACATCAAGATGGAAATTGTTGAGCTATCGCTTCTGATACTTGCCCAGCCAATTAGAGAAAATGGAATGACGTTACTGAACAGTGCGATCAACAGTAGTAACAACCAATTAGGCCATTTTTTTGGTAAATGTATTTTACTAAATATAGCGATGGCTAAGACGAGTAATGCCCCGATTAATACTCGAATGAAGGCAATTTGCACTGGAGTAAAGTCGCTGACCGCCACTTTTACAGCGGTAAAAGAGCTACCCCAAACAATAGCTAATACTAAGATTAAAAAATAATGTATGGCTTTAACTTGCATAGCTAAGTCTCTTAGGAAGGGTTTTTATTCAAAATAAAGGTGTTCAGGTTGTCAAAGCTTGATGCCTGTAGAGTAGTTGATAAAACACCTTAAGGGATGCACCATCCACAGTAAGCTATGAGTGTTAAGCATATTATAAGTAAAATAAGCCCACTCAATTCGAACTTACTATAAGAACACAGCATAGGCTTGGCGGGCGTGTTAGCTGAAGTATGGGTATTAATGTACCTTTGCGTCAAGAAAAATTTAGCTACCATGAATCAAGATTAAAAGCTGTTTTTCGAATATTTGACATTAATATCATGAATACCAAGGGCTCGCCTGATTTTTCTATTAAGGTGTTTTGATCATTGGCAGAATGAAGAGAGCTAGCTGCTTAAAGTCAAAAAGATAGGCTTGGCTTCAATGACAAATGCTCTGTGTAGTTGTCCAATATTTTAGTGAATATTTTAAAAGCTTTTCTACCACTGAGGATACAAAGGCGCTGGCTACACAGAGAAAATAACAACATTGAACAAAACTAAAAATCTTAAACTTCTTTCCTCAAATCAGTTACCACTTTCCCACCTATACCCCAATTATCGGTATTTATTTCATCTATAACAACGACGGTTGTCGCTGGATTCTTATTTAATACATCAACTAACAATTGTGTTACTCCACTGATTAGCTGCGCTTTTTGAGTCGCTGTTACTTGTTCATCAGTAATTTTAATATTGACGTAAGGCATTATTTTTTCTCCAGAAATTAATGTTGATGTGCATGATAAAAGATCCCAAACTAACCAACAGTAAACCGCTAAAAAGCGAAGTGCTGGCTGGTTCTGAGAAAAGATAAATTGCTGAAATGCCAGAAATTAAAGGCACTACTGCCATTGTCGCTCCCATTGAAGAAGGGCCGATCAACTGTACCGCTCTCACATAGAAAATCATTTGTACTATGGTGGCTAGAAAACCTTGGTAAAATGCCTGTAGCGCAATATCTTGCCAAAGCTCTACGTTTATATTTTTCGGTGCTAGTACTAAGTAGTAAGGCATATAAACTAAACATGTTAATACTGCTAAGCTAACAGTCGCTTGCCAAGGTGTTATTTCCCAGCGCTTAATAAGGACGGAAAATATTGCCCAGCATAGCGAGCCACCGATAAGTAATATGTGCCCTTGAGATAATCGGCCAGTGCTAAGCAATATTGGCCAAAAAAGCGCAGCAATGCCAATCGTAATAACCAGTATGGCCAGCCATTTTTGTATGCAAGGGCGTTCGCCATTTATTAAAACAGCGCAGATCATGATAAAAATAGGCATCATACCTGGCAATAAAATAGCGGCATGTGCAGCACTGGCCATTTGAAAACCTTGAAAGGTAAACATCGCATAAGCTAAGCCACCTACCATAGCGCATACCCACAGCTTTATATTGAATAATTTAAAGCGAAATTTAAACCACCAAATTGGCAACACAATCATAGTACAAGTTAAGTAGCGAATGGCAATAACATCATAGCCATTGAGCTCGCTAATACCGCCTAAACGTGACACTAAAATAAAACCGCTCCAAATAAGCGCGGCTGCAAGGGCAAAGTAATACCCACCATTTAGCTGTTTCATATAAATCCTAACTAACATTGAATGCCAGTATTCTATGCTAGTAATAAATTCATTAATAATGAATAATTAAGAAAGTTACTTTCATAAATAATGAAATGATAGGTGGTGTAAGTGGAGCTTTCTGATTTAAGAGTGTTTATTCAAGTAGTAGATAGTGGCGGTATTAGTGCAGCGGCAGAAAAGCTTCATAGAGTCCCTTCAAATGTTACCGCAAGAATTAAAAGCTTAGAGCGAAAAATGGGTAAGCAGTTATTTCTACGTGATAAAAACCGTTTGCGTATCTCGCCAGCCGGTGAATTACTATTGCCTTATGCCAAACGCATGCTGCAAATGGCGCAAGAGACATTAGATGCGATAAGTGATCAAGCACCCAGCGGTGAGCTGCGTGTAGGAGCCATGGAAGCTGTTGCAGCAACTAGGTTAGTAGAACCATTAATGCGCTTTCATAAAAACTGTCCACAAGTAAGCTTAGAAATCAAAACGGCACCCACGGGAAACTTGATTAGCCAAGTATTATCAGGTGACATAGATGTGGCTTTTGTCGCTGATCCACAATCTGATGAGCGCTTAGAACAATTAGCCGTTTTTGCAGAGAAGTTAGTGATTGTTTCAGATTTGAATTATCCAAAGATTCAGTGCGCAGCTGATTTAAATACCGACACGACATTTATGGGGTTTAATGCTAGTTGCGCCTATCGCAATAAGTTAACGCAGTGGGCAAAAGATGGCGGGAATTATATCAAAGTAATAGAAATTAATTCTTATCATACATTACTCAGCTGTGTGGCGGGAGGCATGGGGATTGGGTTAGTACCACTGGCTTTATTAGATAATTACCCTTTTGCTCAAAGCTTACAAATCCATCCAATTAGTGCGAGTTGGAGTGATTCTGTTACCCACTTTATCTGGCGAAAAGATGCTTTCAAGCCAAGTATTCAAGCTTTTGCAAAGTGTATTGAAAAAAATATTTTCTGAACCAATGTTCAGAAAAGAAAAATTTGGTTTCTAAATAAACGACCAAAAATGAAACCCTCTATGACATCAGTAAAGCTGCTGCACAAATCTTCTAGCTATGTCGGGTGATCTAGTTTCTACTTAACCCATTATTTAATACCCAGCGGATGAGATTGAGATAGCAAAATGCACAACACCAATAATTGGTTACAGTTACACCGTGACAGCCACAGTGGTATTGAAACATTGCGGGCTCATTTTAAAGGGCATGCCTATGACCCTCACTGGCATGATACTTATTTGCTCGGTTTTACGGAGCAAGGTGTGCAACAGTTTAATTGTCGCCGTAAGCTGTGTACTTCAACAACAGGTGGCAATTTTTTAATTGAACCTGGCGAAATACACGATGGCCGTGCACCTGAAAACGATGGTTTCACCTATCGCCAGCTATATATACCAGAGCCGTGGCTTAAGCGTGAAATGATGAGTTTATTTCCGCAACTGCCAGATACCTTACAGCTATCAAGCGCCACAACCTTAATTGAAGATAGACGCCTCACTAGTGCCATTGCCGCGGCGTTCATGGCTTTGCAGCAAGGCGAGCCTGCCATTGTACGTGAGGCTTGTTTAGATCAATTACTAGTTTGTTTGACAGCAGTGTTGAAGCTGCAGCAGTTGCACGATAATCCGCATAAAGTGTCAGCGTTAGCGCGCCAAGCGCGCTCTTTTTTACATGCCAATCTTGAACGCGATATTAATTTAGAACAATTAGCCGAGCAGTTAAATACTGATAGATTTCGTATCACTAGAGCTTTTAAGCAAGCTTACAATATTGCCCCACATGCATACTTAATCCAATTACGCCTTAGTAAAGCAAGGCAGTTATTGAGTGAGGGAGCAGTACCTGCAGAAGTGGCTGCAAAGCTATGTTTTTCTGATCAAAGCCACTTAGGTCGCTGGTTCCGCCGTGCTTATCGACTAACACCGGCGCAGTATGCAAAATGTTGTACAAACCTTCCAGACAAGCAATTTTAACCCCTACATAATAGCTTCCCATCAAACATCCCCATCTCTAAAAATGGAACCTGTTATGTTAAGCCTATATTTAAGTTTTACTCTTTTTTCCCTGCTAGCCTCAATCACCCCAGGGCCGACTAATATTCTTGCCCTAAGCAACGGTAGTAGAGTGGGCATCAGTGCCACCGTTCCTTTTGCGATTGGCGCAGCAGCGGCTACAGCCTTTATTTTATTTTTAGCCGCTACGGGATTGGCGAAGGTATTTATTAGCTATCCGCAGTTTAAACAAGTCACAGCATTGTTGGGAACACTTTGGCTGAGTTACATCGCTTGGTGTTTGTACCAGACAGCGGCGTTAAACGCAGCGCATTTAAAGCAGCAACTTAGTTGGCGAGAAGGTGCGGGTATGCAGTTTATCAATCCAAAAAGCTGGATGATGGCAATAACGGCCACCAGTTTATTTAGTAGCGAAGCGCTAAGCTTATACCAGCACAGTGCATTGCTGGCACTCATTTTCTTTTTAGTAACATGCCCTTGCATTGCTTGCTGGGCTGCGCTTGGTAAATTAATACGCTTGCAAACAACTCATAAAAGATCGCAGCAGCATGTAAACCGAATATTGGCGATCGTGTTATTCACGACTGTGTGGTGGCTTTACTATACGGTTGTCTTTTCAATGTAAATTCTGCGTAATAAAATCAATAAACGATCGTACTCGCGCACTTTGATGTTTACGACTTGCGTAAACGATGTAAATATCCACTGATTCATTATCGTACTGCGTCAGTATTTTTTGCAGATTACCATTCTTAATATGCTCACTCACGATAAATTCAGGGACACGGGTAATACCTAAATTATCTAATGCAAAACCTAACTGAATTTCACCATTATTAGTGGTGAAATTCGAGCTAACTTCGACATTATATATTTTATTTTCTTTAGTAAATCGCCAATTATTTTTGCTAACAGCGTAGGCATAACAAATACAATTATGTTTTGACAGCTGTTGTGGATGAGTGATTTTTTCGTATTGCTCAAGATATCGAGGGGAGGCCACAGTCACAATGTTTGAAGTTGCCACTTTACGAGCAATCAAACTAGAATCCTCCATTTTAGCAGTGATGCGAATCGCAAGATCGAAACCTTCACTGACTAAATCAACTTTGCGATCCGACAAATCTAAATCCAGCTTTACTTTAGGATAGCGCACCAAGTATTGGTTGAGCAAAGCGCGTAACGCCTTGATTGTGTAGTTTAACGGCGCGCTAATACGTAACGTGCCAGATGGCTCTATTGTTTGGGTGAATGCCTCAGCTTGCTGGGCATCTTGTATTAACTTAGTACAATGCTGGTAATAAAGTTCGCCATCAGCCGTCAAGCTTATAGAACGAGTCGTGCGATTTAATAAACGGCTATCTAAGCGCGCCTCTAATTTGCTGACTGTTTTACTGATATAAGAGGTAGAGTGATCAGTGGCAATGGCAGCCGCACTAAAACTACGATGCTCTACTACCGCGCAAAAAATGACTATACCATCAAATAAATTATCATTAGGGGTCATATGGAAATAATCCTTTATCGATTTCTGTATTAATTCATATATATGAATAATGTATGCTGCCTCTCTAAATAGCAAACAATACTCGTGAGCTTGTTTTGAGTATTTCTTAACGTTTTAAAAGAGAGAAATCATGAATATATTACAAATAAACTCAAGCCCAATGGGCGAAAACTCAGTCTCGAAAGGTTTAACGACTCGTTTTGTAGCACAGCTAACAGAGCGTTTAAACACGGCAGAAGTAGTGAGCAGAGATTTAGCTGATACCAATACGCCACCTTTAACAGCAGCGACAGTTGGCGCGTTTTATACACCTGTAGCAGCATTAGCGGATGATCAAAAAGCGTTAATTTCGTTATCCAATGAGCTAGTAGCAGAGTTAGAAGCAGCGCAGGTCATCGTTATCGGTGCTCCTATGCACAACTTTAGTGTTAGTGGGCAGTTAAGAGCTTATATCGATCAAATAGCGCGAGTAGGGCGTACTTTTCAATACACAGAAAATGGTCCACAAGGTTTATTAAAAGATAAAAAAGTATTTGTTATGGTGACAACGGGTGGCAACTATACCAGTGAGCCGCTTTCATCGATGGACCATTTAACACCTTATTTAGCAACAGTATTGGGCTTTATTGGCCTCACAGATGTTACCTTTATTCAGTGCCCAAGTATGGCGGCGAATGAAGAGGCTAAAGCGAGTTCAATTGCAGCAGCGAATGAGGAAATTGCCTTGGCAGTGGAGCAGTTAGCTGTTTAAGAAAGCTTAAATTGTAGTGCTAATAATAGCACTACAATGCAGCATCAGTACTTTAACCTACGACTAACTTAACGGGTATTTAGGCTTAGCTAACGGCTTCATTAAACCGTGCAGAGCTAATATTTCGACCAGAAATCACTACAGCTACTTTTTTCGCGCCTATCGCTTGAAAATCAGGGTGTAACAAACCGGCTAATGCACTGGCACTTCCACCTTCCATCACTTGGCCTTCTGCTTCAAATAAAAGCTGCATCGCTGGGCGCAAACTCTCCTCTGAAACTAATAACGCTTGATCCATAAAGTCGCGAACAATGGGGAAAGTGTATTGATTATCCAAGCCGATACTGCCACCCATTGCATCGGCTAAACTAGCTGGCTCATCTACAGTAACAGGCTTACCTGCATTTAAACTATTCACCATACCTGGTTCAATTTCCATTGAGATACCTATTACTTTTATGGCAGGGGAAATCGCTTTTGCGGCGAGTACTATGCCTGATATTAGCCCACCTCCTGAAAGCGGCGCAACAATAGTGTCAATATCTGGATTCTCATTTAATATATCTAAAGTGATAGTACCTTGGCCTGTAATTACCTCTAAATCATCAAAAGGTGCGATCCAAGTAAGGCCTTGCTCAGCTATTAATAGATCGGCATACGCTTGAGCATCATCTTGTGTTTTACCAATTACGCGTAAATCAGCACCGTACTGGCGAATAGCTGCGCGCTTATTTTCAGGCACTAACTCGCTGACACAGATGATGGCTCCAATACCCATCATCTTTGCAATATATGCGACTGCTCGGCCATGGTTACCGCTAGATACTGCGATGACACCGCGTTGTTTTTCAGCATCGCTAAGTTGCAACATGCGATTAGAAGCCCCGCGTAGTTTGAAACTGCCGGTGGTTTGTAAATTTTCAAGTTTTAGCCAAACCTCACAGTTTGCTAATTTGGAGATAGCCTCACTATAAATCAGTGGGGTAGGACGAATAATCGTATCGATACGTTTACGTGCTTGCATAACACTTTGCAGTGAAAGGTATTGATTTGGTGAACTTGCGGTGTTTTGCATATAAACCTCTAATTAGTAATCTATATAAAAGTGGCCATTAATATCTTATATGAAATAGATAAAGTGCTAAGTTTCTTCAGCTTAAGTCCAATATTTTGGAAAAATCTGCAACGCTAATTTGCCGTATATTGTCGGCTAGCTTTGTCATAGCAAGATGGTGTTCAAACATATCAGGTGTTGGATTAACATAATGATAATTCTGATGGCGCCAAAATGCAGTAGCCGCGGCGGCATACACCGTAAAAGCTTGCAGCGCGGCAATTTCATTATCCTGTAGTTTTATTACTTGCTGATACCCTTGTAGTAAGCTAGCGGCTTTAGTAAGCGATAACTGCTGATCGTGGCAACAGCAACCGACAAGCATCATCCCTATGTCAAAAATCCGGTAGTAGTAACTCGCTTCTTCAAAATCCATGATGGTCGCTTGTTGGGAAGCAGCATCGATAATGATGTTATCGGCGAAAATGTCACTGTGGATCAGTGTTTTTGGTAAATAGTCGCTCACGAAATCATCGATGTAAGCTGTGCATGCTTGCAGCCAGTGATTAAAAACAGAATCAGCTGCGTATTGATTAACGAGATCAAAATTTTGTTTGCCAAAGCTCACCACATTAGGCAAGTAATTTGGTGCTTTTATAGCATGTAAATTGCCAAGGCTATTACCTAACCCGAATAACAGTGAAGTGCTGATATCTTGTAGAATAACGCCTTTAATAAAGGTTTTTACAATCACCGGTTTATCACACCAAAGGCTGGTTTTTCGGCCGTCCAAGGTTTTAACTGCACCAGAGGTAACAAAGTGCTGGGCTTGTAAATAATCTAGTAAATTAGCCAGTTGGATACATTCATCAATGCTTTTTTGCTCACATATCGTCAGTACATATTCAGCTGAGCCGGTTTTTACCCAAAAATTAGTGTTTTCGGAGCCGCCGCTAAGTAATTTAAAAGCTGCTACGGGGGAGGCATCATAAGCTACAAAAATTTGTTGAACTTGTTGCTTATCTAGTTGGCTATTAAATGTCATTGTCCTTTTGTTAACTCCCAATTGGTTAGCATTGCACTGCGCAGTGCAGGTTCTAATATCTCAAATTCACACAAGTGCACTTTCTGGCAGAATTTTTTAGCACTTTCAATACTAGGGTGCGTAGCGGCTAGAGGTAAGTTATCCAACTGATTTAACTTAAGTGCTTGCTTTATGATCAGTGGAAACTTTGCAGGGTGAGCGGTAGCTAAACAGATAGTTTTTTCAGCTCCCAACCTTGCTTTTAGCGCATCGCAAGCTTGCAAGCTAACAGCGCCATGAGGGTCTAGTAGATAACCTTCGGCGCAGTAAATTTCCTTCATCAGCGCGAGTGTTTGCGTATCACTGGCACTATTAGATAAAAATCCCTGTTGGTAGCGCGCCTGTACATCTTCACTAAAAGTTACTTTTCCAGTGGCTTGAAACTCATCCATCCACGCTTTAATACTTTGGGTGTCCGCATCTAGTTTGAAATACAAATAGCGCCAGAAGTTGAAGGGAATCAATATATCAATGGCAGAAGAAACAGTTGAAATTAATGGCTGTTTTGAAAAGTCGCCCTTAGAGAAAACACGGTCTAAGCAGCCGTTTTCATTACTGGCTGCTACTAAATTCTTCAGAGGTAAACCCATCTCTCTAGCCAATGCGCCCGCACATAAATTACCGAAACCACCAGAGGGCACAGAAATATTTATAGCTTCACCTATTTCATCCACCACTTGGAAGTAACCATAGAAATAGTGCACGGTTTGCATCATCACTCGACCCCAGTTGATCGAGTTGACACTTGATAACTTTAAGGTCTCTTTAAACTCTTTATCCGCGTAAAGGTTGCTGATTACAGCATCTAGATCATCCCCACCATTAGGGCAATCTGTTACGGCAAAAGGATGGATATTCGGCTGTTGTAGGCTGGTCATTTGGCGCTCTTGCTCAGGCGTAATGAGCTCTTTAGGGTAAAGTACCCAAGCGTCTAAATTAGATTTTCCAGCGCAAAAATGTGCAGTAGCAGGGCCTGTGTCACCTGTAGTGGCGACAATCAATGATAAGTGTTGGTTTTTTCTTGAGAGGAAATAGTTAACTAGGTTCACTAAAAAAGCTAAACCGATATCTTTAAACGAAATGGTAGGACCATGGAATAATTCCATGATATATGTTTCATCCCTACTTTGTAATTTATGTAGGGGAATAATATCCTGCTTTTCAAACGGTGCATAAGCCGTAGCCAGTACTTCTTTTAATTCAGCAGCTGACAAAATAGTGCGATCAATAAACAGCGAAAGTATCTCAAAAGCCAAATCCACATAGCTTAAGTTTTTCCATTGCTCAAGTTGCAAAGCGGTAATAGTAGGGAGCGTTTCGGGCACATATAAGCCACCATCGCAGGCAAAGCCATCGAGAATAGCGGTTTCAAAATCAACGGCGGGGCTACCGCCTTTGTTGCTGACATATTTAAGCATTTGTATAAATCCAGTTGATCCTAGATTCGGCGATTGAGCTTACTTTCGTGATTCAACTGCCGATTTTAGGATGATAGTTAACAATATTGAAATAATGTTCGGCTAACTAGTTTTAAAGCCCGCGGCAGTGATCAAATACAGCACTGGCAATCATCAAATCTTGCACAGCTACCCCGGTAAGATCGGCAACGGTAATTTGATCCTCATGACTACGCTGATATTTCGGTGATTGAATAGCGGTGCCTAGCTCAATCACGTCATCTGCAGTGATAGCCTTATGACGTAGCGCTTGGAATACTTCACCGCGGCTTTGCCCTTGTGGAATGCTATCAACAATCACTAAATCAGCTTTGGCCAGAATAGTGCTTTCTAATTCCTGTTTCATTTCAGTATCAGAACCTACTGCTGTGATATGCGTGCCCGCTTGAATGTCAGATGCTTTAAGCAGTGCCGATTCGCTTGGTGTGGTGGTCACAATAAGGTTGGCATTAGCAGCTACTTGTTGGGCACTGCTGGCAATATGAACATCAAAATCAGCGCCTAATTCGCGTGCAAAGTCAGCACAGCGCTGTGCATTTCGCCCCCATAGCCATACTGTTTTACACGGCGTGTGCTGTTGTAAATGTAGTAACTGTAATTTTGCTTGGATGCCACAACCGATAATGCCAATCGCTTTGATATTTTTCGGTGCTAAGTATTTAGCAGCAACAGCGCCAGCCGCTGCAGTTCGAATATCAGTCAGAAAACCTTCATCGAGTAATACCGCTTTTGGGACGCCTGTTTTTTGATCAAACAACAACATTAAGCCTTGGCTAGAAGAAATGCCTTGCTGTGGGTTGTCGTAAAAGCCAGAAGCTATTTTAACCACGTAGTAGTCATCATTTTTAATATAGCCATATTTAAGATGTACATCACCTTTTGGCTTATCAAACAACAGCTCACCAACAGGGGGCACTACACTATTACCATTACTGTATTGAATAAAACCATGCTCCATGGCCGTCACTAAATCGATATTCTTAATTGATGCTTTTATTTGATCCAAATTAATGATGGTCGTCACGGTATATCTCCTGCTATGACTGAGTACTTTAGAGTGTAAAACTATAACTAAAATTATAGTTAAAATGGAAGTATTAGAGCAGCTTAAAACAAAGGAAATTGCTCGAATAAAGCGTAGATACTAATGTATTTCATGGTATATATCTTAGTTTCTATCGTTTTGAATTTGATGAGCTTATGTACAGCGCGCAATCAATTTTTCAGCGGCTGTGCATAAGTTTAAATTTAGCAATCTATTGATTAGTTAGCACAATCGCGTAATAGCATCGCTGCCAATTCTTTATATATTTTTGCACAAACCATCGCTGTCATCTCGTTGACATCGCATTTCGGGTTGTATTCAACAATATCAGCACCAACCACCGGTAAGTCAATTTTACTTAATACTTGTAGCACTTCTCTGACACTTAAACCGCCAGGTTCAAAGTGAGAGACACCCGGGGCGAAAGCCGGATCCAATGCATCTAAATCAAAGGATATATACAGTGGACCTGTGAGGTTTAAAGGTGTATCTACCTGCCAGTTTTTCATTTCATGTATTTCGACATCAAACTTTGCAGCTTGTGCAGCTTGGTGCTTATTGAGAGTGCGGATACCCACTTGTACTAGGCGTGCTGCAAATTTCTCCTCCATTATTCTCGCAAAAGGGCAGCCGTGGCCATGCTTGTTTCCGCTTTGGTTATCATACAAATCAGGGTGAGCATCAAAGTGCAATATAGTCAGGTTATCGTGCTGTTTAGCCAGTGCTTTTATAACGGGGAAGGTGATGGAATGATCGCCCCCTAAGGTTAATATTTTACTACCATTAGCGGCGAGTTCTGTGCATTTTTGCTCAATATTTGTAAAAGCTTGCGCTTCTTCTTCCCAAGTAACAGTGCCAGCATCTTCGACTCTTACATCTTTTGCTACATCAATACCTGACTCGCTGGTGGTATTAGCAGAGCCATTCATTAGTACTTGGCGTATTAAAGGAGGAGCTTGGGCGGGGCCACGTAAATGAGACGAGTTAAAATCTAAAGGGATTTCAAGAATTGAAACCTTATTGTATTGCTGCATTATATTGCTCCTAAAAATTTATTATTAGTATGTATGAGTCGTATCGAATCAACTGATTAAAAATGAGTATACAACAATTATTTTTCGTTTAATGACAACTTGTTATATTACTGTCACATCTTTTTGTTTACATTCGAGTAAACGTTTACAGGGAAAAAATGATGAACCCAGCGCAGCCTGAATATATTTTTGAAGCTCATGAAAAGCCTTCTCTAAAAACCTACCAAGTGCCGTTGATTATTGCCAACGAACAAACGGTTAAAGGCTATGGCTGTTTAGTTGATGATCCTAGCAATTTTGCAATAGAAATCGTGCAATGGCCCGCACAAGGTTGGCGCAAAATTGATAACAATACCGGTGATGAAGGCGGTTTTGTGGAAGGGGTATTTCATGGTCAATGGCAAGGCGATGTATTGCGTGGCCGCAACGAAGCAGTCAACGGCGATTACGTACTAGGTTGGAGTACTGATCCACAAAAAGCCAGTAACACACAGCAAACAGTACCTAGAGAGCAAGTACTGCTTTGGCACATGAACTACCACCCAGATGGCGGGCAAATGTTTTATCCGTTGGATAACAAGCCGTTTGTGGTACCTGTAGCGATGCCCGGAGATGACTTATCGCCAGAGAAGGTGATCGCTTTTTGGTGTGATGGCAGTAAAGGGCTTTATATACACCCCAATATTTGGCACGAAGGTATTTTTCCGGTTGAAGATGAACAACGCTTTTTAGATCGCCAAGGGAAAGTGCATGCCAGAGTTAGCGCGGATATAGGTAAAGAGTTTGGGGTGTATCTGAGTGTGCCATTGTATTTGAAGTAATGGGTGGAGATATTCACATAATGTATTGAGTACTGACGTTATGTGCATATCTTTGATGAATGTAGGGCTGAAAATTATTTTAAAGCAAACTCTACCGCAGCTTGAGCATGTAGCGCAGTCGTATCATATAAAGGTATATCAGTATGGTTTTGCTGTATTAATAAGGCGATTTCGGTGCAGCCCAAAATGATTGCTTGGGCGCCTTGTTGCGCTAGTTGCTCTATCGCTGCAAGATAAATATTCCTTGAGCTAACGTTGATCTCCCCTTTGCATAGTTCAGTGTAGATAATACGATGAACCTGTGCGCGAGAATCACTATCGGGTATTAACACCTCAATGCCGTATTTTTGTGTTAAGCGCTGCTTATAAAAATCTTGCTCCATAGTGAATGCGGTGCCAAGCAAGCCTACTTTAGTGATCTTATCTGCGACTAAGCGCTGCGCGGTAGCATCGGCAATATGCAGTAACGGGATGTTGATCACTTGCTCGATTTGCTCGGCAACTTTGTGCATGGTATTGGTACAAATCAGTAAGCAATCCGCTCCACCGTCTTCAACTGATTTTGCACACGCGCTTAAAATATCTGCTGTACCTTGCCAATCACCGCTATGTTGTAACGCTTCTATTTGTGCGAAATCAACACTATTAAGCACCACTTTAGCACTGTGTAAGCCACCTAATTGAGTATTAACACCTTTGTTAATCAGTTGATAATAGCTAACGGTTGATTCCCAGCTCATACCACCTAATAGGCCAATTGTTTTCATAAAAACCTCTTTATTGGGTAACTGCATTGATATTGCGTGTAGCACGTTGCCAGCGGTGAATGATTAATAAAATAAGCCCAGGTAGCAGTAACGACATCGCCAGCCAATTGCTGCTTTCCCAGCCGATATGTTGAAATAAGAAGCCTGCTGACAAAGCACCGATGGTGTTTAATACCGCAACTGCTGATTCATTAATCCCCTGCATTTTATGAGCATCGCCATGTAGAGTGGCAACTAGGGAGCTGCCACCCACATACAGCATGTTCCAGCCTAAACCCACACCAATAAGTGCAATTAAAATACCGGTATAACTTACCATAAAAATAGCCACCAGCATCGCGCTAAACATAGTGATATAGCCTGCCAATATTACCTTTTCAACACCGATCATAGAAATGATGCGGCCCATAAACAGTGAAGGTAAAAACATCGCGACCACATGGTATTGAATAACTATCATGATATCTGCAAAAGGTACGCCCATCTCATTCATTTTTAAAGATGATTGCATCATCAACAGCGCCATTAGCATATAGCCAAAACCTGAGGCATAAATCGCTACAGCCAGCGCAAGAGGAAGTTTCTTGCTGGTGGCATGCATGGATGGTTCAGCTGTTTTTTTATCAATGCTAACGTCGCTACTTGCAGCTTGTACACGGTTGCCTTTAGGTATCATCAGCAATATTAACATGACCAGTAAAGCCAAGATGGTAAAGCTTAAATAGCTGGCACTAAAGCTAAAATCCTCTATTAGTAACCGGCTGCTCTGCGCAATTTTAGGGCCGATAAAAGCAGCGGCTATTCCGCCTAAAGTGACATAGGAAATAGCTTTTGCTTTTTGTTTATCATCAAGCCCGTCAGTGGCTGCAAAGCGAAAATAAGCAAACGCGCTAATGGTGACACCCAGCAAGGCATGACCGAGTAAATTGAGTGTGAACGAATGCAGGTAAATAGAAAGTGCTCCTAACAAACCTCCAAGGGCCAAAGTAATAGCACCTAAAAAGAATACCGGGCGACGGCCAAAGCGCTTCATCGACATTGATAAAAGATAAGAACAGGCGATAACCGAGGCAAATTGGGTGCCGTAGGGTAGGGTTGCGAGCTCAGGGTAAGGCGCTAGACTTTTTCCAACAATGGGTGAAATAGATACCCCAATCACCGCACTGGTTAGTGATAGTGCTTGGGCTAAAGAGTATAAAAATGTTTGTTTGCGCATTAGTTAAACCTGAAATAAGTAGATATAGCTATGTTGTTTTTATGGCCGCTAGCGGTTTAGTATTTATTGCTTTTTATTCCCAGTGTTAGATGCCTTCCATTTAAAATGCCTTTAAACGGTGCACTAACAAATTGCGCACCTAAGAGAAATTAGCTGCGGATATCCATTGCGATGAAGTGTTACACAAGATATTGTATGACTCAATTAAATTATTGCATGACATACAATATGTGGCTACCTGAAAAGACAGTGGAAAAGATGGGCGTGAACGCTTTAGTGCAAGCGATTGAAAAAGCGATTTTTGAGCAGCAACTAAAAATTGGCGATCGTTTACCTCCTCAGAGAATATTGGCTTATAAACTCAATGTTAACCCAACAACTGTATCTAGAGCTTACCAGCGCGCAGCCCAGAAAGGTTTAGTAGGTGGCCAAATAGGGCGCGGTACCTATGTATTAGCACAAAGTAATAGCGCATTATTCTCGCAGGTTATGCTAGAGCAACAAGCAGATATTATTGATTTATCGATCAATAAACTGCCGTGCGATGACAAAATATTTGCTATTAATAGGCAAATTGAACAAGCGAATTTATATAAAGATCAACACCAATATTACGAATATATAGCCAATGACATGATCAGCCGCTACCAACTTGCTGTTACGCAGTGGCTACAAAGAGTGCGCGGTATCAGCTTTAATCCCAACCAAATTTTACCTGTACCCAGCTGCCAATACGGCATTTATTTTATTTTACGCCAGCAGCTTAAACGCGGCGATGTCTTGTTAGTAGAGCAATTTACATCACCGGGGATTATTGCCGCCGCTAAAGAATATGGCCTGCGCTTATTTAATTGTAAATGTGACGAGCAAGGCTTAATTCCCGCTTCACTAGATTCTTTAATCGCCCAGACAAATGGCAAAATGTTGATTACCATTCCCTCTCATCAATCGCCAATGGGGATCACTCAAAGCGATGAAAGACGCCAGGCATTGGCCAAGGTTATTATTGCTCGTGATTTGCTGGTGATTGAAGAAGATATCTATGGCATGTTTGCAAAGCCAGCACCTTTGGCAAAATATGCACCTAACAATGTGCTGTTACTATCAGGTTTTAGTAAATGCCTTAGTGGCGGCCATAAAATATCTTTTATTGCTGGGGCGCATTCCATGATGCAGGCTTTAACGCAAAAAATTATTGAAACTTTGTGGTTAATATCGGCCACGGCGGCAAGCCATATTATTACAGCACTTGAGAATAATTATATTGAGCAAGCGACTGAGCATGTCATCAATGAAAACCGCCGTAAAAACCAACTAGTGAATAGCATTATGAAGCTCGATTTAGCGTTAGATAGCCCGCACCATTGGATAAATTGCGATTTAGACTTTGTACAACGCGCCGCTGAATACGGTATAAAATTGGCGCACCAAGAGCATTTTAGCGTTATAAAAAATGATCAAAAGACGGCTTTTTATCGATTAAGCGTGCACTGTGTTACTGATCAAAAGCTAAAAAAAGCGGCGATCATACTGCGTGAATTGATGAAAAAATGTCAAAATTAGCTTTTAGCTTTTAGCTTATTAGAGATGAATTAGGCGAAGCCAAAATCATCTGAGGGTAAATATCTCGCTCCTTGGAGCGAATGTTTTTTCCTTTGCAGTAACACAAATACTCCGCTTCACACAGTGAGGGCGAGCCTAAGTGAGAGAGCTTGCCCCAGGGATTTTTAATGCACTGTTTTGTGCACTTGAATATCTAATCTTTTAGCGATGCGGCTCAAGTTGGCTCTATCAATTTTTAAAACACGCGCAGCTTTTGCCCAATTCCCTTGCTGGCTCTCGATAGTGTTTAAAATGAGCTGGCGTTGAAATTGATCAGTGGCTTCGCGCATAGAAGCGTTTTGCGGCTTCGGTTCAGTGGTTGGCAAAGAAGAAAGAGCAGCATCAGATGAGGTTAAGGAAACATTTACTGCAAAAGGAAGTGAGGGCATCGCTTGAGTAGCACCGCTTATCTCTGCCAATAGCTCTGTGCAATCATCTATATCGATAACCACCATCCTTGGGGGACTTTGCAGATCATAGTGTTTAGTATTAATCGAAGTAGCACGGGTCATTGCATAACGATTTTTTGCCTGTGCTTTAAGCGCACTACGATTTACTAAATGCTCTAGCTCTCGCACGTTGCCTGGCCAACTATAACTTTCAAATACAGCTAATAAAGCATTTGATAATTTTAATTGACCTAAGCCTAATTTGCGGCGCATTTGCTCAACAAAGTAACCTGCCAATAATGATATATCTCCCTTGCGCTCTCGCAGACTTGGCATAGTAATAGGGTAAGCGCTAAGTCTGTGGTATAAATCGGCTCTAAAGTTTCCTGCTTTTATTTCAGCGGGTAAATTGCGGTTAGTGGCTGCCAGCACTCTCACTGACACTTGCTGTACATTATCTTGGCCCACTGGCTGTATTTCTTTACTTTGTAATGCGCGTAATAGTTTGCTTTGTGCAGATAGGGGTAGCTCACCTATTTCATCCAAAAATAAAGTACCTTGATCGGCCAGTGCAAACTTACCGGTGCGGTTTTTCTCTGCGCCTGTAAACGCGCCGCGCACATGGCCAAATAACTCACTCTCTATCAAATTTTCAGGTAGCGCTGCACAGTTAACATACACTAAAGGCCCATTGCTTCTATTCGATTGACGATGAATCATCCTGGCAGCGAGTTCTTTACCTACGCCCGTTTCGCCAAAAATTAATACTGTGAATTCAGAAGGTGCGGCAATTTCAATTTCGCGTGCCAGCTTTAGCATGCTGTCACTTTCACCGATCAGTTCACCGCCATCTCGCTCAAGTGCTTCTTGGGTGAGTTCAGTAACTACTTGCTGAGAGTGGCTAGCGACACTCTCTAAACGTTCAATCATCAATGCAGTATTCAAAGAAGCCGCCGCTAAAGCTGCCACAACTTCTAAGGTGCGTTTAGAGATATCGTCAAATACGTTTGCCGTTAAGCTATCTAAGGTTAATACACCTAATAGACGCTCATCAAAATAAAGCGGCAAGCCCATACAGGCATGCACAGGTAAGTCACCTTCGCGATCAATTAGTAAGCCATCGTAAGGATCGGGTAGCTCGCAGTCACTGGCAAAACGCACTGCGCTTCTAGATTGGCAAATTTGCGCTAATCGCGGGTGATCGTTCAATATAAAGCGTCTACCTAAAGTATCGCGGCTCAAGCCTTGTAATGCGATAGGTTTTAAACGATCAGCGTGAAAAGATAACAGTGCCACCGCTTCGCAAGGAATGGTTTTACGCACTGTATCTAGCAATCGATCGTAACGGGTTTTCATTGCTAAACTAGCGGTTAAATCAGTGGCCAGTTCAATCAATGCAGAAGCGGTTATCTCGTTCATAGTTTGCTCTTTTAGCTGCTAAATTGTATCTATGAGGGTTGAATAATTATTTAGTCATTATGACCACTAAAAGTTATTTTAACAACTTTATTAACTAGTCATATTGACATATAAAATTAATTAATTATTGAGTGATAATTTAAGTAATTGATTTTAATCACTTATAAAAACTTGGCATCATCATTGCAAAGCATCAAAGTAAATATAGAAAATTGATCTAAATCAATGATCTTATTTTAACTATTAGCAGTGATAGAGATTTTTGTGCTAATTGGCGAGTGAAAGCTGCTGTTAGTCAAAAAAAGTTAAGTGAGAAGCTAAGGAGTAAACCATGTTGAAGCATAAAGCACCTCCCATCAGTAACGCAATTTCAGCCCCACAGATGCAAGTGTTAAAACGTAGGCTTTGCTTTGGTAATGGCATTTTATTGTTTACCGCTATTGGTGCAACACTGGCAATCGCAATTGGCTTTTTCTTTGAGCAGCACTTCAGTTTAGCTTGGCAAATTAGTGCTCACATTAGCATTATCTTGTGCTCTATCACTTTAAAAATCGGCTACCTGTTGCGTAGTTTTTCTTTAAAGCAACTCGGCAATAACAACTTTTAATTATTTGGAAAAAACATGTTAACAGATCAGCATATTAGTATTATCAAGAGCACCATCCCTTTATTAGAGCAAGCGGGAAGCGCCTTAACCACGTATTTTTATCAACGGATGTTCAAAGAGAGCCCAGAGTTACAAAACATCTTTAACATGAGCAATCAAAGTAATGGCCGCCAGCAAGTAGCGCTGTTTGAAGCAATCGCGGCTTATGCAAAAAATATTGAAAACTTAGCGGCTTTAACCACAGCGGTAGAGCGTATTGCACAAAAGCACACTAGCTTTGCGATACAAGCTGAGCACTATGCGATAGTCGGTCATAATTTAATTGAAACTTTGCGTGAACTAGCTCCTGATGCATTTACTCCAGAAGTAGAAGAAGCATGGACAGCGGCGTATCAATTTTTAGCGCAAATCTTTATCGATCGTGAAGCGCAGCTTTACCAGCAAACTAAAGCAGCTGCTGGTGGTTGGAATGGTTGTCGCGACTTTGTAGTGAGCAGTAAAAAAACTGAATCGGCGTTTGTAAAGAGCTTCGTATTTACACCGGTTGATGGTGAGGGTGTTATCGGTTATTTACCGGGCCAGTATATCGGATTAGATGTTCTGCCTGTAGATAGTGAGTTTCGTGAAATTCGCCAATATTCGCTATCCAATAAAGCCAATGGTAGTGATTATCGCATCTCTGTGAAGCGTGAAAACCATCCAGTTTCAGGCGTAGTTTCCAACTATTTGCACGATCACTTACAAGAAGGTGACGTAGTGCAACTGCACCCGCCAGCCGGTGATTTTCACTTTGTTGATCGCGGCCACAATGTGGCACTGATTTCAGCAGGTGTCGGTGTTACACCGATGCAAGCGATGTTAGAGCAGTTAAGCGCTGACGATTATGCGCATAAAATACATTATTTACATGCTTGTGAAAATGCAGCAGCGCATTCTTTTGCACTGCGTACTCAAAGCTTATGTGACCAGCCTAATCGGGAGCAACACAGCTGGTACTTAAACGGTGAAAACACTAATGAAAACGGCCATAGCGGTTATATCGATCTTAACTGTGCGGGTATCGCACTACAGGAAACTGATTTTTACTTGTGCGGACCAGTTGTTTTCATGCAATTTATGAAGCAGCAATTGCTTGGTTTGGATGTGGCACAAGAGTGCATCCATTACGAAGTGTTCGGGCCGCATCAAGGGTTGTAAAAATTAAGATACAAGGTTTAAGTTATGAGATTTAAGTTACGAGTTACGAGTTACGAGCTAAAAGATGAGAGCTACAAACTACAAACTACAAGCTACAAGCTACAAGCAAAAAGAGTAGCTAAGCTTTTAAATGACTCGCTGTCGAATCTCCTAAGTAGTTAATTAATCTCATAAGAAATAAAATCTAGAAACCCACCTCACAATAGGTGGGTTTTTTATCTTTTAAATTAGCCCACTGTCCAGAGCTTGCTTTTCTTCGCTAGTCTGTTTTTAAGGGGCTACCCTTTTGTGTCCGAGTAATAAAGATATCAGACCAAGTATTAAAATATCATACTGAGTAAGTTTGATACTAGTTGAGGGCTGTTAGTGCTTATAAGCTTGTGTAAACGACACAAAGCAGACATATAACTACCTCACTAAACAGTATTATATTGCTTAGTTTGATGGGAGAACTATCAAACTATTATCTGTCAGGTTCATGTGGGTTACCGTACCAAGCTTAGATTCACCTACTTCTTGTTGAGTATTAGAGCCAATTCTGTTTTTCTTCTTAAAGTCTTTTTCAAAACTTGCTAGTGCAGCTGGCTTACCAAAATAATACCCTTGGCAGTAAGTACAATTGTTATCAATCAAAAACTTTGCCTGTTCGCTAGTTTCAATACCTTCGGCTATTACTCGTAAATTTAAATTAAACGCCATAGAAAGAATCGCTTTCACTAGCTCTGCGTGATCTTTGCTTTCAGTTATATCTTGAATGAATGAACGGTCAATTTTTAAAATAGAGATCGGAAATTTATTCAGATAACTCAAAGACGAGAAGCCAGTGCCAAAATCGTCGATCGCTAATTCAACTCCCATCGATACGAGCTCTTCAAATTGCGCTAATACAGCTTGGTTCTCTTCAATTAATAACCTTTCAGTTATCTCTAAAATCAAAAACTGTGCTGCTAAACCTGTTTTTTGAAGTACTTTCCTGACTAAATCAGGGAAGTCCTGCTTTATAAATTGTCGATAGGATACGTTAACAGAAACAGTTATCGGGTTTCCTTCTGCTGTTTGCCAGCGCTGTACATCTCTACAAGCTGTATATAAAACCCATTCACCAATTTCAAGAATTAAATCCATATCCTCAGCAATGGGAATAAATTTACTAGGAGGGATCATTCCAAGTGTTTCATGCGGCCAGCGAATTAATGCTTCTGCACCGGTTACCTTATTATTCAAGTTATTGACAATAGCTTGATAATATACTTGAAACTCCTTTTTCTCTATTGCTTTATAAAGCGCTGTTTCCAAAAAGAGTCTGGCATGTGCATCATCATCCATTGCTTGAGTAAAAAGCTGAACGTTATTACGACCATTTTCCTTAGCTTTATACATTGCGCGGTCGGCTTTTCGCAAAAGTGTTTCTGTATCTTCGCCATCTTTTGGGAAAAGAGTTATGCCTATGCTTGCAGATACAACAGTACTATTTCCTGAAAGGTTATAGGGTTTCCTTAATTCAATCATTATTTGATCGACGATATGTTCTATGGAGGTAAAACTTTTGATATCGGGGAGCAGCAATGCAAACTCGTCTCCTCCAAAACGTGCCGCTGTATCTCCATCACGCAAAACACTATTGATACGTTGCGCAGCCATTTTCAATAGTTGATCACCTGTATTGTGCCCGCAAGTGTCATTTATATTTTTAAACCTATCTAGATCGAGAAACAGCAATGCAACTTCAGTTTTTGCTTTGCGGCTACGAATCAACGCTTGCTCAAAACGATCATTAAACAAAGTTTTACTCGCCAATGTCGTAAGAGAATCGTAATTTGCCTTTTGCTCTGCTTTCTTTTTAGCTCTTTCAATTTGTGACTGGCTTTCTAGTAAGCGTTCTTCTGTTAACTGTTTTTTTTCAATCTCGTTGATTAATCGAATATTTGTATAACTCAATTTCTCTGTACGCTGTTTGACTAGATCTTCAAGTTTGACACCTAGACCTAATAACTTTTTATTGGCACGAGCTAAATATAAAGCAACGAAAATCCCCAAGATCAACGTCAGCATATGCAGTACAAACTCAGCTTTAAAGTACTGAAAAAAATTAATTTGGCGCTGTAGAGAAATTTCTCGATGAACCGAATTACGCTGCTGCTGGTAATCATGAGATGATTCTGTCAATCGTTTAAATAGATCGAGTGATGTTGAATAATTCTCTAAAGAAAGGACTTCGCTTTCGTAAACTAATCGGTCAATCACTATTAATGATTGTTGTAAGTCCTCAATATTAAAACCATCTTCTATAGCCGCTGCACCGACAGAGCCTTCACTAATGCTATTAGCACGACTCCATAGCACACTGAACCAATTGTTAAAATATTGCCTACTTAATAAATCAGAAGGAGTGGCACTATAGGCTTCAACATAGGCCGTTGTTGTTCTTAACAATTCATACTCATATTGGCGCATAAACAAAATGCGTTCAATACGATCAGGATTCAATTGCATGCCTTTTACTTCACGATGAACATAAAACGAACTGATAATGCTCGCGACAACAACCACTAGAAAAATAGAACATATTAGTGATGAAAACCTGGCATTTGAGTTAGTCATGTAGATTCAATCCCACAAGCTGCCAGATAGATCTAGAGTAGTACTTGTCTTCTTGTAATAATTTATTGGATGACCAAGGATAAACTAACCACAGAGGTCCTTTATCCCTCAAAGAGAGTAATTGCCCATCTTTTTCCATTGCTAGAATTACATTATAAGTATGCATATCAGAAACTGGAATTTCTATTTTATATTCATTGATCGCTACAGCGCTTATCAAAGAAGCTTGGTTCCCGATTGCCGATAATACGTCACGCATTAATGGTCCTTTAAATTCACTTTCTCCTTTTGTCCATAAAGTACTTGTAGTAACAACTAATTGAGGTAATTTCTGGAGTTGAGCGGTATCAAGCCATAACTCATCTGCTTGGTTTTTTTGAGAAATATTACCGCTAATTTTTAAAATAACTTCTCCTTTAGGAACGGCGAAATTAGTTAGCTTAACAATGGAGGTTTTATATTTAGCGACTGACATATCTTTTTGTTCAGAGCAAGAAATCACACTGAGTACTGTAAATATAAACAATATTTTATAGAGCATAGCACCTCTAGAAGAGATTAAATGAGCAAAATGTAAAATGTAAACTGTTAATATGTTAACAAAGGCTTAATATTACTCTGTTTAGTTGTTATTTTAATTGCAATTTTACAATATTTTCAAACATCTGACACAACATAACATACATATAATGAAATATTGGATTAAATTTATCACAAAACTGTCTTAATTTAGTTTAATATTCTTGATCACTTTCTTTTACAAAATATAATTCTATTTATTTTATAAAATCAAAATAAAAATTTGTGTTGTTAGTAATTCAAATAATTTATATATTTTAGGGTTATGAATTGAAGCACCTGTCCAATTGAAAACTGGACAAACTGACCGGACCGATAAATGGCTTTAAGAGTGGTCTAAAGGACTAGATCGCGGCTAAAATCAGCGTCCTACTCACTAGGTTTGTTAACTAACTCAGGGCACTGAAAAGAGATGAAATGTTTTATCAGTGCTACATCTTTGCTACACAGAATATATAAAAACTTATACATTAGAGAATGATGACATGCTATTTATAAGCCTGGTTAACACTTATAAAGCGTCTCCTTTGGCTATTAGCTGCCACCGCTTGTGAAATTGCAGTATTTGAGACTGCAATTATATTACTCAATAAACACACAGCCTTTAAATTAGCTCACTTTTGGTATGGTGCTTTATTTTTCGATACTGAGGTTTAAAAGTCTGAAATCAGAAGGTATAAAGGTATAAAGGTATAAAGGTATAAAGGTATAAAGGTATAAAGGTATTGAGTATGAGCCTTATGATTCGACTACACATAACTTAAAGCATTGATTAAATAGCTCCAAAACGACTCTATTGGTCTTTTAACAAGGGGAAATTTGAGCGCATTAGAGGTTAAGGGGCACTGTTACACCTAGGGTAAGTTTAGGAAGTAGCGAATAAATCCTTAGATGTTCCCTGTGGATTACTAAGCGGTTAAATGCGCTCAAGAACGTGAAGTGAACGGCTACACTACTTATGAGATTCGACACCCGCTATTAAACGTTAATAGCGGGTTATTATTTTCAATAGGATCTACTTATCACCAGGCAGCTTGATAAATTTCCAGTGCGTGTGCGAGTGTCATTTCTCTTGGGTTGTTCACCAACAAACGTGACTGTTTCATCGCTTCACTGGCTAACAAAAGCAGTGCTGACTCTTGTATATCGTAATCGCGTAGTCTCACTTTCTTAATTAAATCAGCACTGAGTTTGGCTAGTGCATCAATAAATGCGTTACTGCGTGGCAAATCGCCTTTAATTCCCGCCAGTTTAGGGAATACTAATGGTGCTAACGCAGCGTACTGATCTGCGCAAACTAATTGGTTAAAGCGCATTACATGAGGCAATACCAGTGCGTTAGTTAAACCGTGCGATAAATGATAAATCCCCCCCAAAGGATAAGCTAAGGCATGCACTGCTGCTACGGGTGAATTAGCAAACGCTTGGCCTGCCAGCATTGAGCCCAATAGCATATTAGAGCGGGCCGCGAGGTTCGTGCCTTCCTTAACGGCTGTTTCTATATTCGCACCTAACATAACCAGCGCTTCGCGCGCGAGTGTGTCTGAAACTGGGTTATGGTTTTTACCACGTGATGTGTACGCTTCAATTGCGTGTACCATTGCATCAATGCCGGTAGTCGCAGTCACTATTGGCGGTAAACCGATTGTTAACTGCGCATCCAATAAAGCTAAATCTGGCATTAATTGTGCGGATACCACTCCTTTTTTTTCAATATCGCCAACAGTAATGATCGCTACAGTAGTGACTTCAGAGCCGGTGCCTGCAGTCGTTGGAATTTGAATCAATGGCAGCCTTTGACCTTTAACTAAATTAACACCGTAAATATCTTGTAGCTGCTCTTCTCCTTTAGCCAGTAGTGCAACCAGTTTAGCAACATCCATCGAAGATCCACCACCAAGGCCAATAACACCATCAACCCGTTCATTTATGGCCAGATCTGTAGCGGCTAATACAATTGATTCAGCAGGATCAGCCAGTACTCTATCAAATACAGTAGGTTTAACACCTGCTTGTATGAGTGTACTTAAGATAGGTTGCAGTAATCCTGCATTGATAATGCCTTGGTCAGTGACAATTAATACCCGTTCACCGATCATTCTTAAACAGATTTCCCCAATCTGGGCTGCAGCATTAGGCTCACATATTATTTGTTTTGGGGCATTAAAGACAAAACCATTCATGCAACTTCTCCTTGAATATTTACGGTGGTAACGGTGCCACGCTCAATTGTGTAAACCTGGTGTCTCGAGGCTTGAGTAAACGAGCATGTATTATCTTGAACGGGGCTTATTTTCAATAGAGCAGTGTTACTTTTTCACCTCTTGAATTAACCCAACCTAGCAGATCACTTAGCTATCTGCAGTCATGTATGTTTGGTCAGGGTAACTGGCTAGATGTAACCTCTCTTTTATATCCTCGCGAATTTCGCTGCTATCAATTGGATACAAACTACAAACTTGCAGTGCCTGTTTAATACTGATGTCGTTGTCGAGTTTTTCTAATACCACGTGTGAGCAAAATGGACGATGATCCAAGCCCCCAGAAATAGCCGTTGTTAGCCCCGAAAGAAGGTCTATACGGGTTCTATTAGCAGGATAATAAATTTGTTGGCCCCAGTTATTTAACGTTGAGGTTTCACAATCGTTGAACACAATACGATCGCGAATAAACTGAGCAAATCCATGGTAGCGAACATTAAAGTGACGTGTTTTATCTTTATGTTTGTAGGGGATCCGCTCGATATGCTTGGTTAATGTAGTACCTCTTTCGTCATAGATAAAAACCAGTGTGCGAATTAACTGGCCAGGGTTAGAGGGCGAGCAATAATAGTTATGATATAGGCCGTGATAAGGCTTAAGAAATTCATGGGACTGTACAGCGCTTTGCATTGCGCTGTTAAATAAATTTTGTAGTGGATGTTGCTCTTGAGGCTGAGTACTTCGCGGCTTGTGATTGACAATTTTTTTAAAATCATCAGGAGACAGAAATAATTCATCCGCCTCGAGACCAAAGAAGTCGTTTATCTTACGTAAGCTATTTAGCGAAGGATTACTCTGGCCACCTAAATATTTATTAAATTGTTGTCGGTTAATCTTAGCTAACTTTGAAACTTGCGATATCGAAGAATAGTACGAACATAAAGTACGTAAATTTACCATTAGGTTGTTGTTCACGACAAAGATCCTCCCCCGTTAGAAAAATAACCACCGCTTAATGAATAAGCCAATATAAAACACACCTATCATAAATTAGCGTCACTTAGCGTCAGCTTACAGTTGATTGCACGGGGCGTCAACTAGCGTCAGTTCTTTGGTGGTTGCGAATGTTCAGCGTAAAAAATAGCCGATATACTGATTCTAATGATAATAACTTAAAAATAATAACTACAAGGTATAAGTGCTATGCGTATAGCAGTAGCTAGCTTCCAACATGAAACCAATACTTTTTCGCCGCGTTTAACTCAATACGAAGATTATTTGCAAATAGATAGCTGGCCTGGGGTGTTAATAGGTGAAGCGGTTTGCGAGGTGTTAGCTGGGCTTAATATTGCCAGTGAAGGTTTTATGCAAGCGGCCCGAGCACGGGGTCATGAAATAGCACCGGTGAATTGGTGCTCTGCAGAGCCTGGCGGTAAAGTCAGTGACAGTGCTTTTGAAAAAATCATGAGCATCGTGCTAGAAGGCTTGCACAATGCAGGTGAATTTGACGCACTATTTCTTGATTTACATGGGGCTATGGTCAGTGAAAGTTACGACGATGGTGAAGGGGAAGTGCTCAAGCGCATTCGTCAAGTATACGGTGATGCTTTACCCATTGTTGCCAGTCTTGATTTTCATGCAAATATTAGTGAAGCGTTTGTTAAGCAAATAGATGGGTTTGCTATTTATCGTACCTATCCTCATTTGGATATGGCTGTTACAGGTGCCCGTTGCGTCCTATTGCTTGAGCAACAGCAAAACCAGCAGCTTAATTTTAAAGCTTTTGTACAAATCCCTTATTTAATTCCACTGTCTTCACAGCACACCGGTTCAGCGCCCAATATTGCTTTATTTAAGCAGCTCATACAGTTGGAAGATAATAACGCGATTAACAATATTGAATTTGCCATGGGATTTCCAGCGGCTGATATAGCTGACAGTGGCGCCAGCATCACAGTATTTGGCTCTGAGCAACAGCAAGTAGATGCAGTGTGCCAGCGCTTTTATGAGGTGGTAATGCAAGCTGAAGGCTTATTCATTGATAATTTAATCAGCACCTCACAAGCACTCACCATGGCCGCGAGTTTACATAGTACTACGCCAGTAGTATTGGCTGATGTGCAAGATAATTCAGGAGCAGGCGCTAGTTCAGATACTACCGGTATGCTGGCAGAATTAGTGGCAAAGGGTGCTCAAAAAACGGTAATAGCAGTACTCGCCGATGCGCAATCAGTGAAATTGGCGCATTTAGCAGGTGTGGGTGCAAAAATTGATTTAGCACTCGGTGGGCGCAGTGGAGTAGCAGGGCTAGGGCCATATAATAGTTGCTTTGAAGTGTTATCGCTCAATACCGGTAATTTTATTTGTGAAGGCGAAATGTACGTAGGATGCGAAGTTAAGTTGGGGCCTATGGCGCTGTTACGTGTGGTTGACAACTATAACAACAGCGATGTGAAAATCATTATCAGCAGTGAGCGCTATGCTTGTACTGATCTAGCTATATATACGCATCTTGGTATAAACCCCTTAGATTATGAGCTGTTAGTGGTAAAAAGTACCGTGCACTTTCGCGCTGCATTTGAACCCATCAGCGAGCATATATTGTGCGTGGCATCACCGGGGATTCACCCCTGTCAGTTAAGCAAACTTAACTACCAAAAATTACGAAGCAATGTACGTTTAGGACCATTAGGACCTTTGTACGTTGCTCCAGCAGAACAGTTGTCAGTGTCCAATGCTGGGCTCCATGACGAGTTGTAAACAGAAAATCATCCTATAAATACAATAAACATAAGGAGAGTCATTAATGACTACCAATAAATTTCACCAAGGTTTGCGACTATCTCGCAGAACACTGCTGGTGGCGAGCACAGTAGTGAGTCTTAGCTTTTTGGCACCCTTTAGTATGGCAGCCAGTTCAGAGCAAATATTACAAAGTCGTAGCTACTTAGATATAACCTCTCTAGACCCATCAAATTACCTCAACGCAGTTGATGAAGATGTGATGGGTGCTATCTATAGTAAGTTGATTTATTTTAAACCGGGCAATAAATGGGAATGGGA
>JBALXS010000029.1:0-10530 GCA_036960485.1 Oceanospirillaceae bacterium | reverse complement strand
GTGCGTCAAGCAATTCAGTACGCAATAGATGTGCCCTCTATCTTACAAGCGTCCTACTTTGGTGAAGCACAAGCGTCTACTGGTATTATTGCGCCTGGCTTGCTAGGTCATAGAGAGAAATCATTGATTGCACCTGAGGCAGATATTGCCAAAGCCAAAGCATTAATGGCAGAAGCGGGTGTGACCAATTTGGAGCTCAGTTTAGATGTATTAAACAAAACCACCAACCTTACGACAGCTCAGGTTATTCAAGCGCTGCTATCGCAAATTGGTATCAAAGTTAATATTAACCAACATGAAGCGGGCTCCTTTTGGACATTGGGTTCTGAGAAAGCGGGTGATCGCTGGAAGAATATCGAACTGATTTTAAATCGCTATTCAATGGTACCTGATCCTTATTACGCGACAGTAAACTTCATTAGTTCACAAAAAGGTAAGTGGAACTGGGAGCGTTTTGCTAACACTGAATTTGATCAGCTTAATACTCAAGCACAAGCTGAATTAGATATAGAAAAACGGGGAGCGATGTACCAGCGTATGCAAGATCTGATGGAAGAGTCAGGCGCTTATCGTTTCATTACTCACGAAGCTGAACCATTGGCCGTGCGTAACACGGTATCCCCTGGGTTACGTCCCGATGGTCGCCCTTTATATCGACACTTTAAACCGGCCAAATAAGCGTTGAAAAAGAGCTCACTTGGTTGTTACTCATCTAGTGGGCTCGGTTTAACTGCTGATGCTTAGTAAATCAGCAATAGATAAGAACAATTAAAAAAATAATTAAAAAAACGATTTAACATAAAGGTTAACCTATGTGGTTATTTCTATTAAGACGCAGCGCATTAGCGGTATTGATTGTGATCTTGGCAGTCAGCGCACTTTACCTGATGATTCATGCCATTCCCGGTGATCCTGCCAGTATTATTTTAGGGCCCCGTGCCACAGATGAAATGAAGGCGGCACTGTATATTAAAATGGGTTTGGATCAACCTGTGTACATACAATTGGCAAGCTTTTTTGCCAACATATTATCTGGCGATCTAGGCTACGATGTTTTCAGTCAACGAGATGTTAGCGATATTGTGTTTGAGCAACTACCTTGGACTCTAGCGCTAATTTTTTGCGCGATAACTTGGGCTGCACTCGTGGGCATTCCGCTAGGTTGTTATTCTGCCATACATGCGAACACTTGGTTTGATAATCTTACGGGTGTTCTCTCAGTGGGGACCATCGCCATCCCTTCTTTTGTAGTCGCTATTTATAGTCTGTTAATTTTTTCAGTGACCTTGCATTGGCTACCGGCTATCGGTGCAGGTGAACAAGGGGATATCCTCAGCCAGTTAGAGCATCTGATTTTGCCAGCTTTTGCGGTAGGTTTAGGTTGGGTAGGTTATATTTCACGATTAGTACGCTCCTCAATGCTTGAGGTGATGGGTAGTAATCATATTAGAACGGCTAAAGCTTTTGGCCTACCAACACACTGGATTACCTTTCGTTATGCTTTAAGGCTCGCTATTTTACCCACAGTGACTTTACTAGGCGTCGGCATTGGCTACTTACTATCGGCCTCTTTGTTTGCAGAAATCGTATTTGCACGCCCAGGTATCGGAAAGCTCATTTTTGATGCAGTGAGTACCCGTAACTATCCAGTAGTGATGGGCTCAGTCTTAGTCACCACGGTGCTGTTTGTGATAGCCACCACACTCGCTGATTTTACCAATGCACTGTTAGATCCGCGCATGCGCGCTAACCGCTAGGAGATACTATGAATCAATTAACCAGCACTAGCGATGAGCAGTCACCACTGCCTGTTAAAGTTTATAAAGAGAAAGGTTTGTTTAGCACGTTAACGGATACGTTACGCCGTTTAGTTAAGCAGCCTTTAGGGCTACTTGGGCTAGTTTTAGTTACCATCGTGGTATTAAGCGCCGTGCTTGCCAGTGTGATTGCTCCATATGACCCTATCGCACTGGATATAATGAATCGCCTACAGGGGCCAAGTGCAGCCCATTGGTTAGGGACCGATCAGCTCGGGCGAGATACTTTTTCACGGGTATTATACGGCGGCCAAATAGCGTTACAAGTCGCGCTTTCATCCATCGCCTTGGCACTTGGTTTCGGCTTATTACTCGGATTGATTGCAGGGTTTGGGCCGCGCTGGCTAGATAGTATTATCTTAACGTTGTTTGATATGGTGCGCTCGTTCCCAACTATTATCTTCGCGCTTGCAGTTGTCACTTTAACAGGGCCGAGTATCAGCACGATTGTATTAGTCGTGGTGATTACTTCAATTCCAATTTATGGGCGGGTGGTACGTACCCAAACACAAGCGCTAGCTCAGCAGGAATTTATTTTGGCAGAGCGAGCCATGAACGCCAGTATGCCACGTATTTTGTTTCGCCATATGCTGCCCAATGTTATTGGTCAGTTATTGATATTGGCGAGTATGGATATCCCTATCGTTATCACCATTGAAGCGGGGTTAAGCTTTTTAGGTTTAGGGATTCAAGCACCAACACCTAGCTGGGGTTCTATCATCAATGATGGTTACTCATTTATTCGCAATACGCCTTGGCTAATTATTGCAGGCGGCTTACCGCTAATTATTACCACACTAGGTTTTACTTTTTTAGGTGAATCTCTGCGTGATATTTTCGACCCTAAATTGCGTAAGGATGTGTAACCATGACGACTAACACAATGCAAACTAGTGCACTAGATGTTGATGCATTACACAACACTGACCTCGATAATATTGTTTCAGTCAAAGACCTCAGCGTTAAATTTGAAGTGGCAGGCGGTTTTGTTTTTGGCCTGAAAAACGTCAATGTTAGAGTTCCGCGCGGCCAAATTGTTGGTGTAGTAGGAGAAAGTGGCAGCGGCAAATCAACTTTGATTTACGCACTCACTCAACTAATGGCAGATAATGCTATCGTTGATAGTGGCACTGCGCATATGGAAGGTGAAGATTTACTCAGTAAATCACCGCGCGAAATGCAGCGCTTACTGGGCGATGACATCGCCATGATTTTTCAAGATCCGATGACCAGCCTTAATCCAGTATTTAGCATCGAAAGACAGATGATTGATATTCAGTATCGTTTATCTATTTCGAATAAAGAAAAGCGCCAGCGGGCGATAGATGCACTACACCGCGTGGGAATCCCTAATCCAGAGCAACGTTTAACCGCGTATCCTCATGAATTCTCTGGTGGGCAGTTACAGCGCGTATCGATTGCGATGGCGCTTATGGCAAAACCTAAACTATTAATAGCCGACGAGCCCACCACCGCTTTAGATGCCAGCTTAGAAGTACAAATTATTGAATTGCTCAAAGAGCTGCAAGCAGAGATTGGCTGTTCGATGATCTTTGTCTCGCATCATTTAGGGGTGGTCGGCACCTTGTGTGATTACACCGTCGTGATGTATCACGGTGATGTGGTTGAGCAAGGCCCCACTGCTGCAGTGTTTAACAATCCACAACACAGTTACACTCAACGTTTATTAGCTTGTGACCCGGCGCGTATTAAACAGCGTACTAAGCGTTTACCGACCATGGATTCAGATGGATCGGAACATGTTGAAATCCCCGCTGGCAGCTATTTAGCTAGCCAGATAGGAAAAGAAGCTCAGCTAGAAAATGATACTGATCAGCTATTGAAAATAGACGAGTTAGGTATTCGATTTCCAATACAAAGCAAATTAAGCGCGTTTATTAATGGTAATAAAGACCCTTATTTACATGCCGTTAAAAAAGTAAGTTTAACCCTTAAACGCGGCGAAACGTTAGCCATCGTGGGTGAAAGTGGCAGTGGTAAAACAACGGTTGCACAAGCTATTCTCGGCTTAAATGAGCCTTGGTGTGGCGCCATTTACTTTCAAGGTAAAGATTTACTGAGTTTATCTGCAAGAGAACGCGGCAAAACCCGACGCGATATCGCGATGATGTTTCAAGATCCAATAAGTTCTTTGAGCCCACGCATGAAAATTTCCGATTTAATCACAGAGCCTTTAGTGATTCACGGTTTACCTTTCGATTCGCGAAATCAAGAGGCACGACGTTTACTCGGTATGGTGGGGTTACCGCTAGATTTTGCCGATCGTTATCCACATCAACTCAGTGGTGGCCAAGCACGTCGTGTAGGTGTTGCTCGTGCGTTAGCGCAATCTCCGAAGCTGATTGTCGCGGATGAGCCAACGGCGGGGCTGGATGTTTCAGTGCAAGGAGAAATTCTCAATTTGCTTAATCAGCTACAAGAAGACTTGCAGATTGCGATATTGATTATTACCCACAACCTTAACATAGTGCGCCATGTAGCTGATCGAACCTTGATCATGAATATGGGCAATATTGTAGAACAAGGTGCAACAGAGAGCATTTTTGCTAATCCGCAGCATAGTTACACTAAACAGTTACTTGCAGCGAACATTCACGCTGACCCTGTCTAACCCGAATATTGCTTGCAATATCCGGGCTAAAAAAGCGTATAAAAAATCACCAACAAGTAGCCTTCAGCGAGTTATGTCGGCTGCTAATTGCTGGTGGATTCCTTTAAAAGAGCAATACTCACAGTGCCTTATCGCGTATAAATTTGAGATTTAATTTATGTCCAACACTGCAAAAATTTATGTAGCCCGTAGCATTATAACCTTGAATCCTGATTGCCCAGAAGTGACACATGTCGCGGTCAGTGAAGGTAAAATATTAGCTCTTGGTACGTTACAAGAACTGGCTGGTTTAAACTTACCTATCGATGAAAAGTTTAGCGACAAGGTATTAATGCCCGGTTTTGTGGAGGCGCACGGTCATGCGATTTGCGGTGAGAGTTGGCGTTATAGTTACTTAGGTTTTGATCAACAATATGACCCTTCCGGGAATTGCTGGCCTGGTATTGTCAATCAGCAACAGGCTATCAGCCGTTTGCAAGCAGCTCAGGAAAAATTAGCGGATGCCGACATGGGATTGATCGCTTGGCATTACGATCCTATCTTTTGGGCCGATCAAAAAAAATTACTCGATAAGCACGCTTTAGATCTAGTTTCTAAAACCCGTCCTATTATGGTAATGCATGCCAGTGGGCACATAATTAATGTTAACTCCAAGCTACTTGAAATGGCTAATCTAGATGAAAGTTTACATATCGAAGGTTTAATGAGGGATGAGCAAGGACATTTAAGCGGTGAGTTGCGTGATCTTGCCACGCAGTTCGCTGTACTTAGAGTGCTTGGCAACCCGCTGATTGGTGAAGTGGACTTGGATATTTTGCAGCAATATGCGAAGTTAGCCACCAACGTTGGCGTTACCACAGCCAGTGAATTATATGCCTCTTTTGATGATGACTCTTTAAGTAGTTATCGCACAGCGGCTGCCCAAAAAAATTTCTCACTGCGCCTATATGCCGCGCAAAATGCAGAAACGCTCAGCATAGATCAAGGCTTAGAAAAGCTGCAACAAGCACAGCTTTACAGTAATGAAAAATTATACCTAGGCAGTTGTAAGCTCATCGTCGATGGCTCTATTCAAAGCTTTACCGCGCGACTATCTTGGCCTGGATATCACAACGGTGTTGCCAACGGTGCTTGGAAACAAGCACCACAGAAAATGCGACAGATGATACGCGAATATCATCGTGCGGGAGTGCAACTGCATATACATGTCAATGGTGATCAAGCGATAGAGCTAGTGTTAGATATCCTTGAAGAGGTGCTCGCAGAATACCCCAGAGCAGATCACCGCCATACTTTGCAGCATTGTCAATTGGCGAGCGAAGCGCAATTTCGACGCATCGCCAAATTGGGATTGTGCGTTAATCTATTTTCTAATCATCTTTATTATTGGGCAGATCAGCACTGTGCATTAACAGTGGGACCAAGTCGTGTTAAACGTATGAACCCCGCGGCAAGTGCCTTACAGCACAATGTGCCACTGGCGATACATTCAGATACTCCCGTGACACCATTGAACCCATTGTTTAGCGCTTGGTGCGCCGTAAATCGCATTAGCCGCAGTGGCAAAGTATATGGAAAAGCGCAAAGAATTAGCGTGCTACAAGCTTTACACGCATTAACATTAGGTGCTGCTTACACGCTAAAATTAGATCATTTAGTGGGTAGCATTGAAGTAGGTAAATATGCAGATTTTGCCGTGCTAGAAGAGCACCCTCTGCACACTGATAACATGGCGATTAAAGATATCAAAGTATGGGGCACAATATTATCAGGAGTGGCTCATCAGGGGGTACAAAATGTTGTTTGACCGTACTTTCAAAAAACTGATCAAAAAACGCTGCAAAAAATAGAGCCTCTCAAAGAAGTTGTCTAAAAAATGTTACCAAAAAGTAGTTTGAAAAATCAGCAAAAAGTGCCCTTCACTGTGATAGGTGGTTTTTTAGGGGCTGGCAAAACCAGTTTGATCAATCGTTTATTACGCCATGCGCAGCAACCGTATGCCGTATTGGTGAATGATTTTGGTGCGCTAAATATTGATGAAAAGCTAATCCAACAGCACAGTGGCGAAACGATAGCATTAGCCAACGGCTGTATTTGTTGTAGTTTAGCCGCAGGATTTAGTAAAGGTTTAGGGCAAGTACTGGACAAGCTTGATCACTTTTCGCACGTCATCGTTGAAGCAAGTGGTATCGCAGATCCTGGTCGCATTCAAGATATTGCGCGTATTGAAGCATCACTTGAAGCACGTGGCAACATAGTGGTATTAGATGCCAGCGAACTGCTACAACAAGCAAAGGATAATCTTATAGGTAGCATCATCCACCAACAAATTGATGCGGCAGATATGTTGTTATTGAATAAGCAGAGCTTGCTGAGTAATTTTGAAAAGCGCATTCTTGAAAACTATTTATCTCAATTTAGCTGTGCGCCGCGCTATTTTACCGATTGGACAAATATCGAAAATTCACAAGTACTTAATTTAGTAGCAAGATCACGTAACTCAAATCCATTACTGACTGAAGTTAACAACCATGGTCTTTTTAGCCAAGTAATTAACAGCGATCAAAGGATTAATAGCGTTGAGTTCAAACTTTGGGTAGCACAGCTACCGAGCGATATTTTACGCGGCAAAGGCTTACTTCATTTCACGGATAGAGCCGGTACTTGGCTATGGCAAAAAAGCACAAGCCAGTCCACTTTGACTCCATTTTTACAAGGCTCTGTTGAGCGCGGATGTGAGTTGGTTTTGATAGGCAAAAAAAATGAGCCGCTACTGTATAATTTCAAATGAATGAATGAATAACTGGCTGGTAATGATGATGTACTAGGAGCAGTATTATCAATCTATTATTAACAATGTCTCCATTGTCTTAGCTTGCTTAATTTTACCTACAAGTTTTAGGGTTACCATGCGCAGTGCTGCGCATGAGAGGCTATAAAATTGAAATTAATCTATTGCAGGTTTAAGCTGATAAATACGCCTAATTACTGTTGAAAAGCTAAGTTAAATGCAGGTTCAACTAGGAGGTTTGAATATGAATTCAATCAGGAAGAAGCAAATATGTAGGTTGCTAAAAGGCATTGAAACGGGTGATGAAAAGCCGTTGCCGTAGTCAATGAAGAGCAATATATTCAGCATAATCCGCAAACTCAGGAAGGCAGCGAAGGTTTTGCTGCATTATTTAAATGCCCCTCAAAAACCTGTCTTAGCGAAAATATCTTTCTTATTCAATATATTACGGTTTTATGACTTTACGCGTTAAGGCGATACCGCTGAGAATGATAGCAACCGAAATTAAGCTCAATGATGTCATCTCTTCATTTAAGATAACGATACCACTAAAAAAAGCCAGCACAGGTACTAAGTAGTTTACGTTGGATATAAAGCTTGGCCCAGCACGGCCTACCAGAGCGAAGTAAAGAATAGAAGCCATGCCTGTAGGAATGATTCCGAGCCAAATAATAGCGTATACAGAGCTCATACTTGGCGTGCTTATATTGTCAAAACCTTGATATAAAGCCACAGGTATCGAAATGGCACTAGCAGCAATCAGCATGCCAGCGCCGCCTACTAAAGGGTCAAATTTAGGGAGTCTTCGAATAAAAATAGTATTGCTGGCATAGCTTACGGTTGCACAAAAAATAGCGAGCTGTGCAATCACAGAATGGCTACCCTCTATTTGCGGCCCCAGCAGTAATGCAACGCCACCAAGGCTCACACAACAGCCAATAACTTTATAGCGATTAAGCTTTTCGTTGTCGACAAAGTAGTGAGCCAAAACCATAGTTATTAACGGCATAAACGCCATCAGCACCCCAGTAGTGCCTGAAGAGACACTCTGTTGCCCCCAAGAAATTAAGAAGAAAGGGAGTGCATTTCCCATCACGCCAAATAGCGCGAGATATAACCAAGACATTAAGTCTCTAGGCAGCTGTTTACCTCTGATGCGCGCGGCAAGTAATAACACCAACGCACCCAAAGTGATGCGTAAAGTAGAAATCTGAATTGGGCTAAACTGATCAACAGCCACAGAAGTGACGAGAAAAGAGGTTCCCCACATAAAAACTAATGAATAAAACATTAGCCAATTAATCTGTCTAGCGGACATGTCGATCCTTGAAATGTGTGTAATTAGAGAGTGTCATTAGAGAGTGTAATGCAAGTTTTAGGAAATGTGTTTTTGGCGCTTGCTATAGTTCGCGCCAAAGTAGCTAGTGTGCTGTTAATAGTCAAGCAAATGCTTTACATGGGTTGGGGTATTTGTGCTTTGCTTGATATAAATTGTTTGAGGATATTATAGTGAGTGTAGGAATTACAAAATAGTGGAGGTAGATCTTGCTTTTGGCTTCTAAGTAGAAAACAAAACTTGTTCCCAAACAATCAAGCTAAAGACTACATCCCCGATATAAGCTTATCTGCGCGATAATTAACTCTGTTCTTTAAGCCATTGGGCAAACATAGGTAAAGCTGGATGGTTGCTATCATCGCGGTGCAGTAAGTAGTAATCACCAGTGGCGATCGGCGCTTGTTGAAAGGGGCATACCAAGGTATTGCTGCGTAGTAACTCAGTCAAAAACACTTGCGGTATTAACGCGACTCCCAACCCTTCTATTGCCGCTTGAATAGCAAATATTGTATTTTCAAAGTTGATGTCAGTCGGTTTTTTAGTTAAATGGACTCCGCTACTGTTTGACCACTGTTGCCATAAATCAGGGCGGGTAGTGAAATGGATTAGAGGGTGTTGTAGCAGTAATTGTTCTAGATTAGTTTTGTTTTCTAACAGTGAGGGTGCACAGACTAAATGGCAAAATTCTGTCATGAAAGGTATCCCTTTAAGGCCGCTAAATTCCTTAGGATTGCGGCGTACATGTACATCGTGCTCGGCGTTTAAATCGATGCGTAGTGAAGAGGTTGTTACTTCTATGGTTATATCGGGGTATTGCTGTTTAAAGTTAGCCAAGCGGGGGATTAGCCAGTGCAAAGCGAAAGTGGGGGGAGTATCAAGTTTGAGTACTCCGCGCTTACCACTGTGGATTAATTGTGAATTAGCAGTGCTGATTTGTGCGAGTGCCGGTTGAATCAAACGGTAGTATTTTTCTCCAGCGGGGCTCAAGCGTACTTCGCGGTAATGGCGGCTAAAAAGCGCAACACCTAGCTGCTTTTCTAAACTGCGAATTTGTCGACTTACAGCACCTGGAGTGACAAAAAGTAAATCTGAAGCGCGCTTAAAGCTAAGATGCTGCGCGGCAACTGCGAATACTTTGATGCTATTGAGCGATATTTGATTCAATACTATTTACCTATTGAGGTGATTAAAACTCAACTAAGTATAGCCTATAAGTCGTTTTACAGTAGTGTTTAAAGGCTAGATAATTCTGCAATTAGCCCCACATAAACCGATATTTATGTGCGCTTAATCATGTAGTGGAGTTTTTTTTGGAATTGATAGCGATTTGGGCAGTGGTGCTTTCTGCTGCTTTGCATGCCATTTGGAATTATTTTCTCAAGCAATCATCAGAGCCGAATTTATTTGTTGGCTTGTCGAAAATCGTAGAAGCGCTGCTATTTGCACCGCTATTTATTTACTTTTATCAGCTGTCACCTTTTGGTAGCGAGCAGTTGATAGCAGTGGCGGTTGCATCTTTGTTAGTTTTTTTAAATTACTACTTTCTCAGTTTGACCTACCAACATTTAGAGATGAGCTTGGCTTATCCCATTTCGCGCTCCAGCACTTTATTTTTGCCTTTTTTGGTATGGTTTTTTCTTGGGCAGACGATTGATCTCACCGGGGCCATTGCACTAACACTTATTCTACTTGGCGTAGCACTGCTCAGCACGGTAAAAGCACAGGGCAACGTGGGTGGGCTTGCGCAGAAAAAAACGGGAATATTACTCGCTTTGTTAGTTGCTTTCATTGCTGCGTTGCAAACGCTGTGGGCTAAAATCGCGCTAAATCAATTACACCCCTTTCTATTTTTCTACAGCTACACTTTTGTTGTGGCAATGTGCTATTTAGTATTTACGCTTAAAAAGTTTCACCTAAAGCGAATGAAGACTTACTTTGAAGCACAGTGGCGACC
>JBALXS010000242.1:0-3996 GCA_036960485.1 Oceanospirillaceae bacterium | reverse complement strand
TTTTAAGCCAATTATGGCTACTCGCTAGTTAAAGTGGTTTAAATCATTAACTTTTAATAGAGAAGAGTCGGTATTACTCTTATCTTCTACCTATTACATAGCGGTAATATTTGTCACGGCTCAACTTGTAAGATTATCAACACAGCACACTTTTATGTACTTACTATATTAAGCTTAGTTTAAAAATAACAATTAAGAAGAGTTCTGTACGTAGTCGCCAGATCGCTGAAAAGAAACTGGCCTGTCATTTAGATTAGCTGATCCACAACCTTTAGTAACTTACTTTTGATAAGTTATATGGACCAACTGTCTCTAAAACAATTTAAACCTGTTCTTTTATTTCTTGGGAAGCACTATTAGGTAATACTAAATTAAGTAAAATTGCAGCAAAGCCACACAGACTTACACCCTTCAATGCGTATTCGCCTTCTCCTATTACCATACCGCCTAAGCCGAAGACTAAAGTAACAGCCACTATGACTAAGTTTCTCTGCTGCGCCAAATCCACTTTTGCTTTAATTAGTGTATTTAAGCCAACTGCTGCAATAGAGCCAAATAACAAGATTAAGATCCCTCCCATCACTGGAGATGGAATGGTTTGTAAAAATATGCCGAATTTTGCTACAAATGCCAAAATAATTGCAATCACCGCTGCCCACACCATAATCATTGGATTAAAGGCACGCGTTAACATGACTGCTCCAGTTACTTCTGAATAGGTTGTATTTGGCGGCCCACCAAATAGCGCTGCTACTGACGTCGCAATACCGTCACCAAAAATTGTACGATGTAAACCCGGTTTTTTTAAGTAATCTTTACCCGTCACACTCCCTATAGCTAATATATCTCCCACATGCTCAATGGCAGGCGCTATAGCAACAGGTAACATGAATAATATGGCGGCTAATTTAAATTCTGGTAGCACGAAATTTGGTATGGCAAAAAAAGGTGCGTTATCCGCAGCGCTAAAGTTAACCATTCCCATGAACCATGCAACGCTATAGCCTACTATCACGCCAAATAGAATTGGTAGTAATCGAAAAATACCACGACCTAAGGTTGCAACAATAATTGTGGCGAACAATGCTGACATTGAAACAATAATGGAGTCTAGATAAGGAAAGAGCACTGCGCTCGCATCGCCGGTTTTCCCCATTGCCATATTCACTGCAATAGGTGTTAAACCGAGGCCTATCACCATAATCACCGGGCCAACCACCACAGGCGGTAGCAATTTGTGTAAAAATTCTGGTCCACGTAGTTTAATAACAACAGCAAGCATCATATATACCACACCAACGCTAAACAATGCACCGAGCGTTGCAGGTACCCCCCAAGTTGTTGTGCTATAAATAATAGGCGCTATAAACACGAAAGATGAAGCTAAAAAGATAGGTACTTGGCCACGTGTACATATTTGAAACAGTAAAGTACCTACGCCTGCTGTAAACAGTGCAACACTTGGGTCCATCCCTGTTATTAAAGGCATCAATACTAAGGCACCGAAAGCGACAAATAGCATTTGGCTACCCGCCACAATGGTACGCCATAATGGTTCTTTTGCTAAAGTATTGGGATTCATTTTATTCCTTATTAATTATGAGAGATGAGAGATGAGAACCAAGTATCAATGTAAACATTTATCATTATTTTGATATAAAGCTTTCAAAATAATCAACAGACTATATAAGCTAGATTTATGCTAATACAACTTTATGTCTGCAGGTTTCCAGCTGCAACTAGGCTATTTAAAATACGCCGGCAATGATACGTATTTCTATAGCTAAAGTCTTGAATTAAAGGTTATAAAACTGCATGCGGATTAGAAATAATATGAAAATAAACAACTAAATAGCTGTAAAAGCTTGATCGAGCTAATAATACCAATACTCTGCTCGCTTTAGCATAAACGCTATTAGATAGTATTACTTAATGTTGTTAGCTATACCCGCTTATACCGCTCATGAAAGTGATTTTTTATTCTTTCTTTTAACCTGCAAATAGATATCCTCCATAGCATCAACAAAGGAGTTTGAATTATCCCAAAATGGCGGATAATCACCCTGCTTTTTAATCAATGATGCACTTATTTGCGGCACTTCATCTTCTAACAGTAGTGGCCATTTGGTTAAATTCCAAAACCTATCTTGGCTAACGTTTTTCATTAGTGACCTTTTTACCTTAGTTTTCTCTTGATTTGCTTCGTGTGCATTATCAGCTATTTTATTAGCCGCTTTAAATTCACAATATAAATGTTCTCTCCGCTCTACCTTTACGGTTTGAGGAGCGCTAATTTGTGCTGAGAAAGCTTTTCCTAACTCTGTTTTTTTAAGCGCTTGATGCAATTTTTCTGTGCTTAACCCTCTAAGCTGAAACAATAGCATCGGGTTCGAATCAAGTTGCTTTGCCAGCTTAAAATAGATACCTGCGATGTGTTTGCATGGATTGGCATAATCAGGGCAGCTACAAGTTGCATCAATATCCTGATAAGAGCGAGGCAAAAAATACTGCTCTGCAAAGGCATCTTCAATGTTGTTGGGCATTTCATTGAGCATCAGCTTAGATAGCCAGCTGGGGTTTTCACACATAACCGTGATTATTTCCTGCCATTCGCCCTCATTAATAGCCTTAAACGCCAGTCGTATTTTGTATTCTGGTGCCTCTGTAACACCAAAATAGTGATTGATATTACCTTTTACAACTGCCGTTACCGTCGCTTTTTTTAGAGTAAACTGGAGCACTCTATTTTCATTGCTATACGAGCGCCCGCGCTTTAATCGACCGCTATCGATAAAACTCTCAAGGGAATGAATAAAGCTTACTCCCCACCACGTTCTTTGCTGTTTCATAATTCCACGCTTTTTTAAGATTTATATATTGTGCTGCTTTTCGATCAAACCTGAGATGATTTACTAAGTTGAATCAGCTCGATAAACGATTTAGCATCCAGTTTCGATAACCACGACTCATCACTACCTACCACGCTATCTGCCATTCGTTGTTTGTCTTCCAACATTTCATCAATACGCTCTTCAACCGTGCCTAAGGTAATGTATTTATGAGCAAATACGGTTTTTTTCTGACCAATTCGATAAGCTCTGTCTGTTGCTTGGTTTTCTACTGCGGGGTTCCACCAGCGATCAAAGTGTATTACATGATTTGCCTTAGTTAAGGTAATACCAACACCACCAGCTTTGAGCGATAAAATGAAGATACTTGGCGGGGCGTCAGCAGCTTGAAACTGCTCTATCATTTGCTGTCTTTTCTGCATCGAAGTGCCTCCATGTAAGTAATGAACATGGTAGCCATACTGATTTTTTAGCAACCCTTGTAACTGCTGGCAGATTTCAGTGAACTGGCTGAAAACTAATAAGCTTTCACCGTTATTAATCACTTCTTTAACAGACTCAACCAAGCGCTGTAACTTTACTGAGCGTTCTAAACTAAACTCGCTGCCATCTTGCAACACTTGAGCCGGATGATTACAACACTGTTTTAGGCGTAGTAAAGCGGCCAGCATTAGCACTTTTTGCTGTGGCTCTTGCCCTACTGACTCTACCATTTGATTACTGATTTCATTCACAATTGATTGGTAAATAGTTGCTTGCTCTACGCTTAACTCACAGTACACTTTTTGCTCAATTTTTTCGGGTAAATCGGCAATGATATTTTTATCGGTTTTTAGACGGCGTAATATAAAAGGCTCCACCACTTTTTTAAGTAGCTCACTTTGTTGCCGATCATTATCGCGCTGCACGGGTAACTCAAAGTTCTTTCTAAAACTGCTTTGCTTACCCAATAACCCAGGATTTAGAAAATTAAAAATGGACCATAAATCCATCAACCTATTTTCTACCGGTGTCCCCGTCAAAGCGATACGTGTGTCTGCCTTTAAGCTGAAAATCACTTTGCTTTGAGCAGAATTTGGATTTTTTATATTTTGTGCTTCATCCACAATGACCCGTGACCAATGCACTTCTTTAAATAGCTGCTTAT
>JBALXS010000028.1:36090-48845 GCA_036960485.1 Oceanospirillaceae bacterium | reverse complement strand
TAGTGTGGGGTCTCCCCTAGGGATACGTAGGTCATTGCCAAGCTTTTATTGTGATCAACCCCAAGTACTGTAGAGTGCTTGGGGTTTTTTCGTTATAACGAGATAAGCTTCTCTCTAGTCTTGATCGTTAACCAGAAGCCCACATTCAATCTTCAATCAACACACTTGTAATATACTTGGTGCGATTAATTGAAATAAGCGTTCTAAAGTTTTTCATATTAGCATCGGAGTAAATAACTCGCTGACAAAATTCTTCGTATGCTTGCATATCGCTTACAGTAACGACTAACACAAAATCTACTTCTCCAGTGACTTTGTAGCATTCTTTCACTTCCTTGGCATTTTTCACTAGCTTGATGAAGTGCCTATTCAATTCAGCACGATCTCGCTCCATGCGCACTTCAATGATCATGTGCAGGCAAGGACCGAGTTTTTGCGGATTTAGTAGAGCGACTCTCGCACTAATAACACCTTCGCGCTCTAATCGCTTAACACGTTTAAGGCAAGCCGGTGGAGATAGCCCCACAAGGTGGGAAAGCGCTAAGTTACTCATGGAAGCATCATCTTGTAACTGGCGCAAAATAGTTTTATCTAGCTTGTCGAGAAACATAATTAGTATTTACGTATGAAAAAGAAATTAATATTAATGTTTTAGCCAAACTAATGGAATTATTTCTTAAGCTATTCGCTATAATCTTTTCATTAATTTATGTAATAAGATAAGAGTAAGTAATGAAAAAAACGATAAAATTGAAGCGATTGGGATTGGAAATTTGGCAGGTTTATTTTACTTTATTAAAAGTAATGGTACCTGCAATTGTCATAGTTAAAATCCTCGATGAATTTGGTGGCACTTTGTGGCTAGCTAAATTGTTAGCACCAGTTATGCAGTTAATTGGATTGCCTGAAAGTATGGGAATTGTTTGGGCTAGCGCGATCTTGACCAATATTTATACAACGATGATCGTTTTTGTGGATGTATCTGCCCCATTACACCTTAGTGTGGCGCAAGTTTCGGTGGTAGGGATTCTGATTTTATTGTCACATTCATTGCCTATTGAAGGGGCTGTAGCGAAGATGGTCGGCGTAAACTGGTGGTTAACGGTGTTACTGCGAATTGGTGGCTCACTTGTTTTGGCAGCGAGTATAAATGGCTTGTATGATTATTTTGATTATCAGCAGCAGGAAGCTGTACTGTTATGGCAAGGTAACAACGGAGAACAGAGCTTGATGTCTTGGGGTGTAGATCAACTGATTTTATGTTTTAGCATCTTTTTTATCATTGCTACGCTGATTATTATGCTCCGAATTTTACGAAAAATTGGTGTAGAAGCGTTACTTCAGCGTTTATTGTCACCGCTACTACGTTTACTGACAATAGGACGTGAAGCAACTAACATTACCATTATTGGTATCACGTTAGGTTTAAGCTTTGGAGCTGGCTTATTGATAGCAGAAGTTAAAAAAGGTGTGTTAAGTAAGCGAGATGTTCTGTTGAGTGTTTGTTTTTTGAGTTTAGCTCATAGTTTGATCGAAGACACATTACTTATTCTGCTGCTAGGTGCGGATATAGTTGCTGTGTTGTGGCTTAGGTTTTTCTTCGCTGTAGTAACGATAGCTATAATGGCTAGAATAATTAAGGAGCCAGATCATTTTAATAAACCTAAAGTTGAAGTTAAAAATTAAACTAGTTTACGGCCTCAGTTAAGCCAATTTTCAACTGATAAATTTGGTGCTAGACATTATATGTCAGCACCAAATATTCAAAATTTTATTTAAATTGCCAACATAGCATAAGCATTTCAATTCATGTTGCAGGCTTACGGCACTACTTCTTCAGCAGCCTTAGCTAAAATCCATTCTTTGAAGCAGTTAACTTGTACGTTATCTTTTTTATTATCCGGTATCACTAGATAGTAACAATCATCTGTATCTATCGCCTCTCCTAATTGAACAATAGATCCTTGCTCTAATTCCCGATCAATGAAATAAGTAGGTAGTAGAGCAATACCCAAGTTAGCATTCAGTGCGGATATAATCATCGAAAATTGGTCAAAACTAAGATGGTTATTTTGGCTTATATCTAATGAGTGTACATCGAACCAGTTCTTCCAGCTGCCTAATCGGCTGGTCATTTGTAGTAAATTTTGCTGCTCGAAATCTCGTAGTTTATCTATCGGGTTTTGCAGTAGATATTCACGCGAAGCAACAGGCACCATTTGCTCCTTACTTAACAGATAGCATTGGGCTTGTGGCCAATTGGGCTTACCGAAATGAATTGCAATATCTGCAAGCTTATCGGTAAAAGTAAAAGGTTTAGTACGTGAGCTAAAGCTCAGAGCTATATTAGGGTTTTGCCGGATGAAACTATCAAGTTTAGGGATGATCCAGCGGCTGGTAAAAGTAGGAAGTGCGGCGATATTGAGCGAAGATTTAGCACCGACAGACATCGCTCTCAGCATAGCATCTTCTGTAATGTGTAAAATCTTCTTAGCATCGTCTAAAAAACGAATTCCGGTGTCTGTTAGCACCACACGCTGCCTAACTCTTTTGAATAATGAAACGCCTAACTGGTTTTCTAAATCTTTAATCTGCCTGCTAATAGCGCTTTGTGTCAAATGAAGCTCTATTGCTGCCTGTGTAAAGCTGCAGTGTTTGGCTGCGGCTACAAAACTATGTAAATTGTGAATATTGGGAATATGCTTTTTGAGTAAGGTCATGCCTGTATATCATCAATTAAGGTCTATATCGTATATTATTGAAGTTTTTAAGAATATGCTATTACCAAAGCGCATTAACTAGCTAAAGCTTTAGCTGCAGTAAGAACGTTTCAATAAAAGCGCTTAAAAGGTTATTTCAGAATGAAAACTTGAAAGCGTTCATTCTGAAATAATTTATGACAAGCTATTTTTAAATGCTAAGTCTTTATTTCACTATAGCCCAACTAAAATACTGGGTAAATAAGTCGCAGTTGCAGGCCAAACAGCTACTACTAAAAGCACCAACAGCTGCATTAATACAAAAGGTAATACACCCCAATACATGTGCCTATAAGTTAAACTTTTTGGCGCTATAGAGCGAAGATAAAAGATCGATGGTGCCATTGGAGGCGTTAGATAGGAGGTTTGAATAACAACCATTACCATAATTGCAAACCAAATAGGATCAATGCCAGCAGCTTTAATAAAAGGCGTGAAAATAGGGATACATATTAATACGATAGAAATCCAATCAAGTACAAAGCCAGCAACAAATACAATAGCTAAAAAGAAAATGATCAACCCGGTCTTTTCAAACCCAAAATAACTCACTAGATCGCGTACTAGCTCCCCACCTCCTGATACTGCAAATAAGCTAGTAAACATAGTGCCGCCAACAATAATTAGCATTATCATTGCTGTTACTCGAATCGTGACTTGTAGAGCTGCTACTAAATTTTTATAACTTAGCTCTTTGAACAAAGCGGCTAAGATTAGTGCGCCTATAGCACCCACTGCTGCGGCTTCTGTTGGTGAAGCAGCTCCGGCTAACAAAGAGCCTAATACAGCAAAGATTAATACTAATGGAGGTACCATCGCTTTAAACGTAATCAGTAACTTCTCAGTCAACGGCATATCAACTTCAGTTCTTATGACTCTTGGAGCATCAGTGGGTTTGAGTATAGCTCTGCCGACAATATAGAGTAAGAAAAACACCACCATTAATAAACCTGGAATCATCGTCGCGGCAAACAATTGACCGATAGATAACTGAGCGATAGAGGCGTAAATCACCACGACAATGGAGGGTGGGATAATAGTGCCAAGTGAGCCACCTGCACAAATAGTTCCCGCAATTAAACCGCCGTTGTATTTGTATTTCTGCATCGCAGGTATTGCCATCAAACCTACCACAATTTCAACAGCACCAACGACACCGGAAGCTGCGGCAAAGGTGGCACACATTAATATAGTGGCAATAGCGAGTCCACCAGGCCATCCGCCGACCCAAATTTGCAGGCCCTGAAACAACCTTAAAGCTATGCCCGTGCGCTCTAATACCGCGCCCATGAATACAAAGAGTGGAATAGCTGCGAGAATAAAGTTTGAACTAGTAGATAGCACCGCACCATAAAGTTGTAAAGCGGCGAGATCTCCGAACACCATTAAAGCAGCTCCAACAGCAACGATGATAAGTGAAAAAGCCACCGGTAAACCGGCAAATATCAGTAAGAATAGTGCTGGAAACATTAATATTGGGATTAAATCCATTATTGAGACTCCTCATCAGTAATCATTTCACCATTGTGATCACCGGGAACTTTTTGTTGTTTGAGGTAGCGGATACCATCAGCTATAAACTGTAGTGCAATTACCCATAATCCTATTGCAATTGCTAAGTAAAAAGGCCAAACCAGAGGGGCCCAAGGACTAACACTTTCTACTTCTGAAGTAGTAAAAGCTAACAGCGTTTTTTTACTGGCGACATAGGCTAAAGATGCAAAAATTGGCAGTAAAATGCACAGGTAAAAAAAGGCATTTATATGCTGTTGAATTTTCAACGGTAGTGCACTTGATAAAAAATCAATCCGTACGTGAGCATCCGCTTTTAAAGTGAAGCCTGCACCTAATAAAAATATAGTTCCGTTTAACATATAAGAAATATCAAAAGCCCAAAGGGTAGGGCTATCAAATAAATATCTAGCAGTCACTTCCCAAATCATCGCGCCGATTAAAGCTAATAGCATAGCTTTGGCTATCCAGGCGAATAAATCAGAGATGCAGTCAATAATGGTTAGAAAATTCACCTAACACTCCTGTAAGAAGTATTGTAAGGCTAAGGTTATACAAGTCGGCGCAGATTGATCTGCGTAACGTTGACCTATGAGCTGCTTGCTATAAGCAGTGCGCCTTACAATAACTTTTGTTGTTTTTTTTAAGTTACCGGCCCTGTAACTAATAGCTAAATGTAGGAAAAATATTCAACCGTCTAGCATGGCATAAAGCTCATATTAAATTGCAATTGAGCAATATAATATGAGCGTTGTGTTAGCCAATAGCGGTTTGCACATATGACTTTGTCTACTTGAGCTAGCTAATCAGCTACTTTCAAAAACCTGCAGCGTTATTTACCGTCACGAATTAAGTAGCCAGAATTGTCTGCCCAATTCTTTTGATAAGATAAGTAAGAATCGAGAATTTTTTGCATTAGCGGATCACCAGCGGCTGTTTTCTCAGCAGCTTTTGCTTTCGCCCAATCACGCCCTGAAGTACGAAGCTCTTCCACAACCTTAGTATCTAGCTGAATAATTTCAGCTTTACTTTTCTTATATACAGCCATCGCTTTAATATCGGCATCGCCAAACTTAGCAAAGCTTTCATAAGTAGTTAGTTTTGCAGCGGCTTCTATTTGCTTTTTCAATTGGTCAGGTAGTGCTGTCCATGTTTCTTCTTTAACAACAACTTCCCAAACAAATGAAGGCTGATGAACACCAGGCATAATGATGTAGGGGGCTACTTCGTGAAAGCCTTCACTTAAGTTAGCCCCAGGGGTTGACCATTCAATAGCATCAACACCTTTACGTTGTAGTAAAGTATAGATTTCGCCACCGGGAACAACGGTTGGAACTCCACCATATACATCTTTAACAACGGATGCCCAAGCCCCTGAAGTACGGTATTTTAATCCTTTGAAATCAGCTGTTGTGCGAATTTCTTTATTGGAATGTGCCAATATTTCTGAAGTACCTACACCAACAACAATTGAATGGAGGCCCATTTTTTCACGGCGAAAATCTTGTAACATTTTCTCGCCACCACCGTTGTATAACCAGTGCAAAGTTGCAATACCTGACATCCCGCCGGGGAAACTTGCAAAAATAGCATTAGTCGGATCTTGATTCACTAAGTATGACGGAGTTGAGTGGCCCGCTTCTACAACGCCATCCTGCACCGCTTCATAAACCTTAAAAGCGGGGACGACAACGCCTGCACCGAAAGGTTTTATTTCCATCTTTGCGCCAGTTGTCACAGTGACATTATCGGCAAAACGTTGCATGAAGTTGTTATAGAAAAAAGACCCTTCAGATATAGCAGCGGGCATTTTCCAAGTGATATCTGCAGCACTAACTGTTTGGGACATTAATGCAGTAAAAAGGCTGGTGGTAATGATTGCAGCGCTAGCAATTGCTGGTATTTTCATTTTTATCTTCCTTATATTTGGCTAGTTTTTATTTTAATAATTAAGCAGTGATAATCTATTGCGGCGTTTTTTTGATCCGTAGTTTAGTGTTAATGAGTATATATCTAAGTCGACATTAAGAATACTGGATTGTATTCAGTTTGTATATAGTTCAAATAAATATGTAGATAACTCAAAATACATATGATGTTAAAATAAAATAACTGTTTTAAAATCGAGGCTTAGTGAATAATTTAAAGTTTTAATTTTGCTGTTTAAGTGTTTTTTTTGTCGTAAAAACTAGATTTTTGTTAAACATATGCTTAGAAAAATGAAAAATTTGATAAAGTAAGCAGAGAGGGATTTATGTCGCTGATGGTCAGTAGAATAATAAATTAAATAAGTAGCTGTTTTGAGCAACACTGAAAGTCGTATCTATAAGCACTGCAGTGATTGCAGGTAAATGAGTATGTAAAACCTATTGTAAAAAACACCCCAGAATCACCTTATTACAGCAATGTATTAAATGTTACTGGGATGTGTGATTAGTAAAGAGACTGAATCATTAGCTATTCACTATCAACAACTTTTTGGATCTGAGTACCTAAGCCATCAATATGTAACTTCATGCTGTCTCCCGCTTTTAGATATACTTGTGGATTTTGCCCCATGCCTACACCTGGAGGTGTGCCAGTAGAGATAATATCGCCCGCTTGCAAACTCATAAATTGCGAAAGATAGGCAACAACATGTGCCACACCGTATACCATCGTTTTAGTATTGCCATCTTGCAAGCGTGTGCCATTAACGTCTAACTGCATTCCCAGCGCTTGTGGATCAGCAACTTCATCACGGGTAACTAGCCATGGGCCGATAGGACCAAAAGTATCGCAAGACTTACCTTTTACCCATTGCCCAGCGCGTTGAAGTTGAAAGTCCCGCTCAGATAAATCGTTAATGACACAGTAGCCTGCCACGTAGTCAAGAGCATCTTCTTCGTTGATGTATTTTGCATCTTTACCAATGACAACACCTAACTCAACCTCCCAATCAGTGGCAGTAGAAGTACGTGGGATTTCTACGGTATCGTTAGGGCCTATAATTGCTGAAGTTGCTTTAAAGAAAACCACTGGCTCAGGAGGGACTTGCATACCGGCTTCAGCTGCATGATCTGAATAGTTAAGGCCAATACAAATAAATTTTCCGACATTGGCCACGCAAGGTCCAATACGAATACTGCTGTCTACTATAGGCAGGGTATTAATATCTAGTGCGCGTAGCGTTGCAATCGCTTGATCGCTTAAGTTTTTGCCACCTAAATCACTAATATGTGCAGATAGATCACGAATATTTCCTTGCTCATCCATTAAACCTGGCAGCTCATTGCCTTTTTCACCGAAACGTAATAATTTCATTTATGTACCTAAATAGATTATGGTAATTATGGATGCTTTATAGAGCCCAGCCGCCATCAATGATATGCGTTTGGCCTGTAGTATAAGCACTTTCATCACTTGCTAGGTATGTGGCTAATGCTGATATTTCAGCTGCTTTGCCTAATCTTCCCATGGGTTGTCTGGCAACAAAAGCAGTCATTGCAGCTTCATAATCACCTGTTTCTTCTAACCGTTGATGTAGTGATGGGCTATCAACAGTACCCGGGCAAATAGCGTTACAGCGAATACCTTGTTCTACATATTCAGCGGCGACAGATTTTGTAAGCCCAATGACAGCTGCTTTACTCACACTGTATGCAAAGCGATTGGGTACGCCTTTAATGCTAGAGGCAACCGATGACATATTGATGATAGATCCACCACCTTGAGCGAGCATCTTTGGTAAAAATGCGCGTATATTATGATACATAGATTTCACATTCAGGTTTAATGCTAGCTCTAAGTCAGATTCAGGGCAATCCATAATGCCACCTGCATGCACAATGCCGGCACAGTTAAACAGTACATCAATATTACCTATTTTACTGGCGAATTCAGCAATTGCTTGGGCATCGGTAATATCAAGAACTGCTGTTTCCATACCTTCCAATGATGCTAGTGCTTGCTCATTGATATCAGTGGCGATAACTCTAGCGCCTTCTGCTGCGAATTGAATCGCAGTAGCACGGCCAATACCTTGTCCTGCTGCGGTGATAACACATGTTTTTCCTGCTAATCTAGTCAAAATAATAACCTCTGTTATGCTTTGTTTTTATAAGATTGGGTGTATAGTTTTCAAACTTGGTAGCTCATAGCTCATAGCTTATAGCTTATAAAATTGTTACGCATTGGTGGTAAAAGTTTGTTCGCACGGTGTATCGCTTAGTGGCGTTAATCATGTTTCGCTAGTGGCTAGCCACAGTGAGTAATCACTAGCTAAATTAAGTACCGGCCAATCACTTTCCTGTATTAAACGCTGATGTGTAAAAAAATCGAGCAAGTGGGTCATGTATGGCTGTAAATCGGTTATTTTCCAATTAACAATAGCCTCAGTAATTAAGCCTGATATTTTGCAATAACAATGGCTGTGCGCTGCCAGTTCTTGCATATCAACAGTCCACTGATCAAACTCACCTTGCGCTACTGCAGGCTTTGCACAGTGACCGATCACTATTATTAGCTCAGCGGCAGTGCTGCTAAAGTGACCAGCTATGATTATTTCTCAGATGATGGTTTCTCTGCATTTTCCTCTGCAACTTCTGTCATCACAGGTTCAGATTCTGCCTGCACTGCACGATAAATTTCTCCTGACGTAAAGTAAGATCCAGGACGTGCTACGAACTGCTTTTTGATGCGTGGTCTGCGCCCTCGAAAACCACCGAGCTGTACTAAGCTAAAAATAACTAACAAACTAGTGCCAATAGCGATGGTATCAAACAGACTCACCGCGCCGAAATAAGTGATAGCACTGGCGCTCACTAATGGTCCGATGACAGCCCCGATACTATAGGCCACTAATAAAGCACCTGCCGTTTGCATACGTGAATTATCACTTGCCCAATCATTTGCGTGTGCAGCTGCCAGTGAATACAAGGTGAAAGCTAAGCTACCATAAACAAAGCTGTTAATGAACAAACTGGTCAAGTTGAAACCGTGACTCACTTGCCAACGCATCAGCAGGCAAACCACCAGCACGCAAGACGCCACTATAGCAATCACTTTACGTCGATCGAAGCGATCTGAAAGCTTACCGACAGTACTTTGTAATACTAAACCGCCACAGATACCTAATGCCATGAACAACACTATCTGTTGATTGGTTAAGCCTATTTTAAGCGCAAAGAGAGGGCCAATTGAATTGAAAGATGCCCCCGCAAAACCAGCGCACATTGCACAGTAAAATCCGACGGGTGTACGTTGCAAAGTAGGTAAAATTTTAAGGGGTTGAAAAGGCTCAGGAGTCGGCTCTATCCTTTTCGTTAATGCCACAGGAATTAAACAGAGTGAAAAACAAATAGAGGACATTATAAATAGTTGATAGCCATCAACATCATGCAGTAGCAAAAGTAATTGTGCGGCTCCTGCACCTAAATAGTTAATCACCATATAAATGCCTAATAAGCTGCCGCGCTCGCTGTTTTTTACGCCTGTGTTAAGCCAGCTTTCAGTGACCATAATCATGCCGGCCATCGCAAAACCGGTAATCACTCGAAAGAACAGCCACCCGTATGCATTTACCCACAGCATGTGTGCAAGTGGCATGATAGAAATAATAGATGCCAGCACACTAAAGGTGCGGATATAGCCTACTCTATGTACTAATATGCCCGCGTAACGCGCACCTAAAAAGACTCCCACATAATAACCACTCATGATTAAGCCTGTGGTAGTGGTTGAAAACCCTTCTAAAGAGCTACGTAGGCTCAACAAAGTCATGAACAGACCGCTACCTAATAATAGACAGCCATAACTGAACAATAAAGAGCTGACATTTTTTATTACTTTTTGCATCGCTAGGCCTAATGTTTTACGCTGACTTGATGTTTTTACGCACGACTATATGAATTCATTGTTCTATAACTTAAAGCTATAACTTAAAGCTATAGCTAAATACTGTACTAAAACACCTGCAAACTATTAAAAATAAAATCTAGTATTGCATGAGATAATCTTTAGATGATGCTCTCGTCGAATTTAGCCGTCATATTAATGCTATTGGAGCGCACTTTAGCTATCATTAAAAGCCCCTTACAAATGTTCGACTAGCATAGGTTTTTGTTATGGCAAAAAGGATTCTCACCGACGACACAAATGTGTTGCCGCCACTCAATGCGCTACTGGCTTTTTCTCAAGCCGCTAAATATGGCAGCTTTAGTCAAGCAGCTAAACAGGTCGGTGTGTCGCAGCCTTCGATTACTCGCCATGTCGCCCATTTAGAGCAGTGGTTAGGGGTTAGTCTCTTTGATAGAGGCGCTAATTCAGCGCAGCTTACAGTGGCTGGCAAAGTGTTGGCGCAAAGTGCTGAAAGCTCTTTTGAAAACTTACGTGAAACCGTACAACAACTACGTGATACCGGCTATAAATCGGTGGTTTTAGGGTGCTCTCTCGGTGTTGCTCACTTATGGTTATTACCGCGTCTTGGAGGGTTAACTGAGCTAGATCCTAAACTGGATTTAAGCCTTTTTACTGCTGATCGTTACCGTGACTTTTCTAATAGTCATGTCGATTTATCCATTCGTTTTGGTATTTATCCACAAGGGATTCGAATTATTCCTGAGTACTGTGTCCCTCTAGCAAGTCCCGGTTTCGCTCAAAAACACCACCTCACCGCTCAGAGCTGCCCTTCTATCTATCAAGCTGCATGGCTACTGTGCTATGACAGAGATAACTATGATTGGTTAACGTGGGAAAAGTGGTTTGAATTACAGGACATAGCCGCCCCTAGTAATCGTCTTGTGGGGCATTACTTAAATTACCCTCTACTTATAGAAAGAGCCAGAGCTGGGGAGGGTATTGTGTTAGGAACCCGAGGGTTAGTGCAGCACTTTATTGATCGTGGCGATCTACAAGTGGTCGGGCCACAAATCGATAGGCCTGATTATGGCTATTATTTACTGAATCATCGCAAACAAACCAAAAACCCCCACATAGTGACTGTTGAGCATTGGTTGTCAGATCAGTGAAAGCCTTCGACTTAGATATTAGATCACTAGTGCTCGGTTTAAAAAAAGATGTGAGGCTATAGAACTTTAACTTTGGGGATCACGGTAAAATTTTTGTATAACATGGGGCGCTTATATACTTTTTAATAATGATTACTATTTAAAATTTCAAACAGTTAAATAATCTAAGGGGAAAAGATGAAAGTATATAAAGGCAGTTGTCATTGCCAAAGCGTGTTATTCGAAGTTAGTTGTGATTCGCCAGTGTGATTGTTCACAGTGTATTCGCAAAGGCGCTAAAATGGTGTATGCAAATGAATCTGATTATAAGCTATTAGCAGGTGAGAAAAATTTAGGTTTGTATCAGTTTCATACTCATACAGCCAAGCATTACTTTTGTAAAACATGCGCTATCTACAGGTTTCATAAAACCAGAATCAAGCCAGGTATGTTTGGTTTTAATGCTGGTTGTTTAGAAGGCGTTGATGTTACAGCACTGGATGTAATTATCGTCCATGGCGCAAAGCGCTGAATCATACTTCGAAAATTCAAAAGTAATCCTTACGTTAAAGCACTCAATCAAAATTAACACTTTGTGACAACAGGCGGCTAGGGCCGAGTAAGTGTGCTTTAATTAACGCTTTGGCGCTGTCTGTTTTTTTATCTATTAGTGCGTTTATCAGGGCGTCGTGTTCTTTTTGGTTATCGTCAAAAATATGAGGCTGCATCATATTATCTTGTAGCCATAAGTTGCGATAGCGAGAAGCTTTTTCATAAAGCGAACGCCTAACATGCAACAAAGTAGGGGATTGGCAGCCGTTGGCAATCGCAGTGTGAAACGCTTGATGCCTGCGCTCCCATTCTTGTGGTTTCTGTTCTAGCTTAGAATGATATTTTCGCATACTGTGCGCTGTTGCAACGATTCCAGCTTCCCAGTCATCTCCGCCTCGTTCAATGGCTAATTCTATACATAGCTGTTCAATTTCAGCACGGGTCTGGTAAATATCGATCATTTCTGCTTTTGAAATGGGGTGGACTGTAAAGCCGCGTTGATTTTCTACCACGACTAACTGCTCAATAAGTAGTTGAGATAGTGCTTCGCGAAGCGGGCTGATACCCACGCTATAGCGCTCTTTTAGGCGATTCATCCGCAGCTTTTCCCCAGGCTTAAAGTAGCCACTGAGAATATCTTGTTTAAGCCTGCCCATCACTTGTGCCGCAAAATTGTCTTTGGCTTGATTAGATAGTTCAGTCGTAGCGATTGTAGCAGTAGTGTCTGGCAAGAAAGAGTAGCGATCAGTCATTAGATTATTTAACTCAGTGCTGTATTTGGCCATAGTTTAAGGGATGTATTGCTAATAGTTAAGCAAGATAATAAATAAAAACATTGGCGTAAAAATAAAATACCAACATTATTGATTTGTGTCGATTCAGGTAATAATTAAATCCGTTTATTTATATCAATAGGAAGCACGCCAATGAGTGCGTAAATATAGGC
>JBALXS010000028.1:0-35990 GCA_036960485.1 Oceanospirillaceae bacterium | reverse complement strand
TCTGTTTATTGAGCAGTTTGCTGAGCTATACAATATAGCTCAAGAGCGTTATCTTTATCGAATGGGTGCCTGCGTAGAGGCCGATCCTAACTGCAGTGCCATTGCCTTAGGATCAAAGCTGGTATTACAAAACCATTGCTGGCTACACGGGCGCAATAAGTTTGTGGTACATCCACTGTTAATGCGTGAATTACTGCGCCAAAGTGTTTATTTTACTCAGTAAAAAGTATCCTAACATAAATGATAATCCTGCATTAATTCCACCATTTAAGATGGTTTTAAGTATTACTTGAATAGCTGGGCAAATATTTTTGAGAGAGTATATGACATACGATTATATAGTGATTGGTGGTGGCATTGTCGGCATGTCAACCGCTTGGCAATTACAGCAACGCTATCCAGAAAAAACAGTGTTGCTGTTAGAAAAAGAAAACAGCTATAGCGCCCATCAAACAGGCCACAACAGTGGTGTTGTGCATGCCGGCGTTTATTATGCGCCGGGCAGTTTGAAAGCGAAATTTTGTAAAGAGGGGGTTGATGCAACGCTCTCTTTTTGTCGTGAGCACGATATTGCCTATAATCAGTGTGGCAAAATGTTAGTGGCAACTAATAAAATTGAAGTTGAGCGTATGCAAGTGCTCTATCAGCGTTGCGCGCAAAACGGCATTAAGGTTGAATTGCTGGATGCGCAGCAACTTAAACAGCGCGAACCTAATATAGTAGGCCTTGGTGGACTGTTAGTGAAAGATACCGCCATTGTTAATTATCAGCAAATTACTACTAAAATGGCGCAGTGTTTTACAGAGGCTGGTGGCGATGCACGCCTTAATCACAAGGTTATTGCCTTGCAAGAATCTCCCTCTGTTGTGACCGTTGAAGTGGATAATAGCGGGGAAATACGCAGTTTTGAAGGGCGCTTTTTGATTACCTGCTCTGGGCTAATGGCTGATCGCACAACCAAGATGTTAGGCATAAAAACAGACTTTCAAATAATCCCCTTTAGAGGTGAGTACTATCAATTACCCGCTAAATATAACAACATAGTTAACCATTTAATCTACCCAATACCTGATCCTGAATTACCTTTTTTAGGAGTGCATTTAACACGTATGATCGATGGCAGCGTTACGGTGGGGCCAAATGCAGTGCAAGGTTGGAAGCGAGAAGGTTATGCTAAGCTCAATTTTAGCTTCCAAGATGTATGGCAAATGTTGTGCTTTAGCGGTTTTTGGCGAGTATTGAAAAACAACTTTGCCACAGGTTTCGTCGAAACAAAAAACTCTTGGTACAAACCCGGATATTTGAAAACGGTGCAAAAGTACTGCCCGCAACTAAGCGTAACAGATTTACAGCCTTATCCTGCGGGGGTGCGGGCGCAAGCGGTGATGAAAGACGGTTCTCTAGTGCATGACTTTTTGTTCGCATCAAGCCCACGTAGTCTGCATGTGTGTAATGCGCCATCTCCTGCAGCGACTTCGGCAATACCTATCGGCAAATACATTTGCGATAAGCTGGTAGAGGTTTAAATTTCTATTGTCAAAGCGGTGAGTTATCGCCTATAAAAACTGTTTGTTATATGAATGATAACGAGCAGTTCTTGCTGAAGGTATCACCATACTTCTACAAAATATCGGCGAGCTCAACAAAGCCGAAGCCACCGTTAGATTGAGTAATATAGCGTGGATGATATTGCATATTGTCGACAAACTTGGCGATATTAGCCACGCCTATTGAGCAATCGAAATGCTCAAACATGGCCTCATCATTGGGCGAATCTCCAATAAATGCACAGTGCTCAGTGGTGCTTTTTCCTTGATCGGCCAACCAGCGCAGTGCCGTGGCAGCTTTTGAGTAATCACCTAACCAAGCATTAATGTGGATGGAACTAAGCTTGGCATTGATACCTTGCTGTTGCAGCCACTGTAATGCGGCTAATGCTTGCTGTGGATCTACTTTAGTTTCTTGGCCGATATCAAAGGCGATATCAGTAAAGCGAAATGCTTGATCAGGTGTGTAATCAATACTTGGGAAACGCTTTTTAACTTCGGCGGCTAAGGTGTGTAATGTGGCTAAATTTTGCTGGCGTTGTTGCTCTTGCACACTATAGTTGTAGCTGACTTTACCGTTCTTATCACGGGCCATCCAAAAACTACCGTTTTCGCCAATCACATAATCAATAGGCCAAGTGCGAATCATGCAATCACACCAACCGGCGCTTGCACCTGTCACAGGTATTACCGTAATCCCTTTTTTTCGCAGCTTATCCAAAGCGACAAAGGTTTCAACGGGCAGTTTTCCCTGCCAAGTTAGCGTGTCATCTACGTCGGTAAAGAGGATCTCAATTTTATGCTGTAGTGCGTTAGGCAAAGGCTGTAGCGCTGCAGATTGTGCGTTCGATGATGTTGTAATCAAAAGGGATCTCTTCAATTTAAGGTAATAATTAGGTAATAATAGAACTAACAGTTAAGCAAATAGGCTGGTGGTCAGATGCGGGTGTTTGTGTGTCAACTTGCATACTGCTTAATTGAGCAGTCATATCTTCACTGCATAAGAAATAATCACGGCAATGCGCGCCTTGCGGCCATTGTTGGTGATCAAATATGCCACAAGTAGCCAAGTGCTCTTGTTCGGGATAAAGCACCGACCAAGCATCTTTCCAATGTGATGCCAGAATATGATCATAATCCTCTTCACCTAAAGCCACGTTGAGGTCACCACATAAAATAGTGCTAGCAGGAGATTGCGCATAACTATAACAACCTTGCTGATTAGTATCAGCAGGTGCCAGTGCACGTTCTTGAGCACGATCTTTAATAGCACTTAAATAATCAAGCTGTGCGACCCGTTCCGTATAAGAGTGAAATGCCAAATGAGTACTGAGCACCCGAATAGCTTGATCGCCTTGTGCCACAATCACTTCTATTGCTGTTCTTGGCATTTGCAGCAAACCCTGTGTGGCAGGTGCCGGCAAGGTGTGCAGTTTAAAATCGAGTAATAAGCCTTTTTTGACTAATACTAAATTGCCAAACTCGCGACGCTGCTCTTTTTTTGCAGGCGAACTAGTAATCGATGTATTGGCCAAATCAGCATCGCCAAGTTGCGGCCAACTTAAGCCCGGTGCCCAAATACTGCTGTATTGCTCAAAGGCGTTTTCGAGCAGTTCAAGCTGATCTTGTGCCCCATGCTCTACAAAATTACGCGCCACTTCTTGTAGACAAATCACCTCGGGATCGGCGGTTTCTTTAATATGTGAGATGATGTTTTGCAATGCCACTATGCCATCGCAGCCTTTACCGTTTTGAATATTCCAACTATAGATTTGCATTATTTAAGCCCTGCATGCACGAATGATTGCACAAATTGGCGCTGAAATAATAAGAATAAAATTAACAAAGGCCCAACTGATATTAAAGTACCAGCGCAAATAACTGACCAATCAACGCCAGATTCAGGCGCGCCAAAGATGGCCATACCGACTGTAAGAGGGCGGCTCTGTTCTGTATTCGTTACCACCAAAGGCCATAAAAAATTATTCCAGTGATAGCTGATAGAGACCAATGCGAAAGCTAAATAAGTCGGTTTAGCCAGTGGTACATAGACTTTCCAAATGATACCGAGCAAGTTACAACCCTCAATCTTGGCGGCATCTTCTAAATCTTGCGGAACGGTCATAAAGGTTTGGCGCAGTAAAAATATTCCAAAAGCACTGGCTAAATAGGGAAGCCCTACACCTATGTAGGAGTCAATAATGCTAAAAGAGGCTAAGGTTTGATAGTTCTCTACAATTAAGATTTCTGGAACGACCATTAACTGCATGAGGATTAAGGCAAACACAAAGCCGCGGCCAAAAAACTCCATGCGTGCTAGTGCATAAGCCGCTAATGTGCAAAGTACTAACTGGCTACCTAAAATTAAGGATGTGATAACCACTGTGTTGAGCATATAGCGCATAAAAGGTGCTTGTTCCCAAGCAACTCTGAAATTCTCTAAACTCAAAGGGGCAAATAAAGAGAAGTGTGTGGCGTATTCTGGCGGATGAAATGCGGCCCAAAAGGCATATAGTAGTGGGAATAGCCATGCTATGCCTAACAGCCAAGCTGCACTGGTGGAGAAAAAATTGATAACTGGCTTCATAAGTATTCTCTAATTTTCATATATAACATCAGTATTTCCGATATCATTTTAAAAGGCATTTTCAACAAAACGGACGGGTTAGCGATAGTGAACACGCCGCTCTAAGACGCCAAATTGAATGATTGCCAACACCACTAAAATTAACAGTAGTATGACGGTAAGCACCGCAGCGTAGCCAATATCAAAGAAACTGAAAGCGTTTTCGTAGATGTAATAGAGTAATAAATTACTGGCGTTATTAGGTCCACCTTTAGTCAATATAAATAAGTGATCAACCAGTTTAAAAGCATTGAGTACTGCGTTGACTAATACAAACAAAGTGGTGGGCATTAACAGTGGGAAAGTAATGCGCTTAAAGGTGTTCCATGCGCTAGAGTTCTCAATAGCGGCAGCGTTATATAGCTCTGGGCTCACACCTTGTAAGGCGGCTAAATAGAAAATCATAAAAAAGCCTGCTTCTTTCCAAATGGTCATTACCATTAAACTGAACAAGCTAAAATCTGGGTCGCCCAGCCAGTTAATACCTGGGTGGCCGAACCAGTCTAAAACGGCATTAAACATGCCAATTTCAGGCGAATAGAAAAATAACCAAATGTTTGCCACAGAAATCATCGGCAATATCGTTGGCGTGAAATAAGCCAAGCGCAGTACGCCGCGGCCAGTCATTTTACTATTGACCCACAGTGCCATCGCTAGTGCCAGCACGATAGAGACGGGAACTGTCACTAATGCATAGTAAAAGCTATTGCTTAGCACTTGCATTAAGGTTTCATCTTCAAGTAGGAAAAGGTAGTTATCTATATTGAGGGGAGCATCTTTAGCACCTAAAGTCGAAACACTGCGCCACAGCGTTTTCAGCGTTGGAAAGTGCGTAAAACTCACTAAAAAGAACAGGGCAGGAAGTAACAGTAGCCATGCGTATAATTGACTTTTTCGACTCATAAAATATAACTCTTAAAAAATAACTTTTAAAAACAGCTCTAGCAAAGGCACTAGAAGAGCTGTTAAAAATAAATTTGAAACTCTTAAAAAGCGGATGGGAGCATCCGCTCTATAATCTTTATTATTTGTAACGAGACAAAATACGATCAGCTTGCTTTTGTGCACTATCTAAAGCATCTTTAGCTGATTTTTGACCACTTAAAGCAGCTTGAATAGCATCGTCTAAGATTTTACGAACACGACCTGCTTGATGTGTTGAAAACTCAGCAGTCGCATATTTCAGCTGATCACGTGCAACAGCGGCAGGCGGGAAAGCCACCACGTAATCTTGTAATGCTTTAGTATCGTAAGCGCTCGGGCTAACACCCATATAACCTGTGGCAATACTCCACTTAGCGGCTTGCTCTGGTGCTGTCATGAACTTAACAAGTTTTAGAGCAGCGCTGCGCTCATCAGCAGAAGATTTTTTGAATAAGTAGAAGTTACCGCCGCCGGTTGGTGAGCCCAGCTCTTTATTGCCTGGCAGCATAGCAACACCAAAATCAAACTTCGCGTTTTTCTTGACGGCGCTTAAGTTACCAGTTGAATGCCACATCATGGCTGTTTTTTGTTCGAGGAAATTCTGACGTAACGTGCCCCATTCAATCATGCCTTTAGGCATAATTTTGTGCTCGCTACCTAATGATTTCCAAAACTCAAGCGCGGCCACAACATCAGGGCTGTTGAAGTTAGTCTTGGTACCATCACCGTTCATCAACTTTTGACCATTTTGCTTAGTCAAGGCACCGAACATCCAATAAGGATAGCCTGTTGATGGGATCATCGCGCCCCACTGATCTGCATTGGTAATTTTTTTACCCATGCTGACGTATTCATCCCATGTTGTAGGTGGCTTTTCAGGATCTAAGCCAGCGGCACGAAACATATCTTTGTTGTAGTACATAACGATGGTTGAACGTTGAAAAGGAATGCCCCAAGTTTTACCTTGTGCCTTACCGTTTTCCATCAGTGCTGGGTAGAAGCTATTTAACCACTTCTTTTCTTGCTCAGTGCTGATCACATCGTCAAATGGCACGATGGCATCTAGGTTCATTAGCTCGTGAATATCGATTGAGAACATCACTGATAACTGCGCAGGCTTACCACTTTTAAGCGCCGCAAGTGCTTTAACACGTGCATCGTTGTAGTTGCCAGCGTAGATAGCTTTAACATCAATATCTGGATTTTTTTTCTCAAAATCACTAATGATACCATCGACAACCTTGGTGATAGAGCCGCCAACAGCGACGGGATAGTACATAGTCAAATCGGTTTTAGCTTGTGCAAATGTACAAACACTGCTGGCAACTAACGCTGCCACTAACGTTTTTTTAGTCGTGTGGAACATGGGAATAATCCTATATTACAAAGTTAAGTTCAATGCGTGCTATTTCTATCATTATCACCGTTAAGCTAAGCTCAAAAGTGTTGGTGGCTTAAACTAAAATGCTGTTACTCAAAATCTGCTACAGCGTTAAGAAGCTGTATTTAACTTTTGAGAAGCGCATTGTGTTTATCTAAGCCTATTCACGGTGCATCGTTAATCACTTGAAACAGTGGCTTACGGAGCACTGTAAGAATTATTTATCTTTGAGGTAACCAGCCTTTTTATTTAGCCTGAACACTTTTTAAAAAATGTTACTCTCCAAGATTTACTCAATAATGTTTACTCGTTTACCTGTCGGTATATCAAAGTAGTGTTGCTGATCCAGCGGCCAATCTAAATACACAGTATTACCCACTTCAATGCGCTGCAATCCCTCTAAACTGAGCTTGAAAGTTTCATTGTTGTACAGATCATCATTTAACTGAACTTTGACTAATGTATCTACGCCCTGATAGTCACAGTTGAGGACCTTCGCACTCACTACTCGGCAGTGCTGCGCTAAAACTTGAATTTGATCGCGATTATGATGGGTGCGAATATGTTCCGGTCGAACCCCAATAGTGTGTTGCTGTGATGTAAATAAATTCATTGGTAAGTGACCAATAAATGAAGCAACAAAAATGCTGGCAGGCTCGTTATAAAGCGCTTCAGGAACGCCTGCTTGCTCGATCGCACCTTCGTTTAACAACACGATACGATCGGCCATGCTCATCGCTTCTATTTGATCATGGGTTACATAGATAACGGTTAGACCAAGATTTTTTTGCAGAGAACGGATTTCACTGCGCATCTCTGCCCGTAGTTTTGCATCTAAGTTTGATAGTGGCTCATCCATGAGACAAATAGGCGCTTGAGAAACGATAGCTCTGGCAAGGGCAACTCGTTGGCATTGACCGCCTGAGAGCTGGCCAGGTTTTTTATCAATTTGTGCTTTTAAATTAACTAGATCAACCACAGAATCTAAACGTTTTTGCTGCTCTTTCTTGTTTAAATTACGCGCTTTTAGGCCAAATAAAATATTTTCTTTTACCGATAGATGAGGGAACAGTGCGTAAGATTGAAACACCATTGACAGTTGACGCTTACCGGGAGGTAAGTGAGTAATCTCATTACCTTCGAGCATAATAGTGCCGCTTGTTGGCTCCTCAAGCCCTGCAATCATGCGCAAAGTAGTGGACTTTCCACAGCCTGATGGACCAAGCAGTGCAATAAACTCACCTTGCTCAATCTCGATATCAATAGCGTCAACGGCAGTCGTTCCCTGCCATTTTTTAGACAGTTGCTGTATTTGTAAAAAGCTCATTTATTTCCCTCATGGCTGCACTCAATCACTTCCACGCCAGCCTGCTTGCAGGTAGCAGCTAAAGGGTTAGGTAACTGATCAATATAAAATTTATCTACTTGGGCAATCGTGGCAGTTTTGATGGGAGCACTGCGTAAGTACTTACTTTTATCTGCCACTAAAATGCAGTTATCACAATTGTTGATAATAGCGCTGGAAATGTGTGACTCCTCTGGAGAAAAATCAAGTAACGCGCCGTTTTCAGAAATACCGCCGACCCCAAAAATGCCAAAGTTAAGGTGAAACTTACTTAAGAAACGCGTGCAGTCTTCACCGGTAACGTCTTGATCTAATGGCCGTATCTTGCCGCCACTTAGATAAGTATCAATATTAGGGTTCTGGCATAGCACTAAACCAGCATTGAGATTGTTAGTAACAACCGTTAAACCCGGGTGATGGATTAACTCTTGAGCAATTTGCTGAGGGGTAGTACCGATGCCTAAAAATATACTGGCACCTTTCGGCAAAGTAGCAACAACGGCGCGTGCAATCGCTTTTTTAGCTTGCAGGTTAATGACTTGGCGATTAGTAAAAGAGAGGTTGTGAGATTGTACTGGCAAGGTGATACCGCCATGTACCCGCTTAACTAACCCTAAATCACTGAGTAAATTTAAGTCTTTGCGAATACTTTGTACTGACACTGCAAAGTGCTGGGTCAACATAGCGCTAGTGATTATTTCAGCTTGATCTAGTTCTGTGCTGCGCAGCTGCTGCAAAATTTGTTGCTGCCGGTGGCTTAATTGCTCTTCATTCACGATTTTTTCTCAAAAAATTGTTTCGTAAGAAATATACAGACTTTCGATGGATAGTGTCAAGATCAATTATTAGTCTATTTTTGTGGCGTATTGCTAATATCAGGGATTAAAACATTTTAATATGACAACGATGTGACATTTTTGCTATTCCATTCAATGCTCACGCTTTCGTTCGAAAACATTCTGTCAATTTGGGTTTTTAGAATAGAATAGAAGAGTGAGATAAAGCGTGCTGGGAATGGTAAAAAGCAAGAAGCTAAAGCGCGTAAAATTTAGTTGAAAGGTATATATATATCCCTATTTTTTTGCATTGAGTATTTTTCACTATCGCTCTGCGCGTTAAAGGAGAGCTTATGCTTCTCGATTAAAAATACTTGATAATGGCGAGCTTTGCAGGGTGTGCCGTTAAATTTAGCGACTAGGGAATTAATTTCAGTCACTTGTTAATAGTTGCCGCTACAAGACTGTCTATCTCAATCGATCATGGCGAGAAATAGTTGGTTCTAGGTAGAAAAACAGCACGAAAACAGCCTGTAATGTTTAGATTAAACAAGGTTCTTTGTTTGCTTAAAGCTGATTTTTTCTGTGATCTGCGTGGTAAATATATTATAAAAGCTGTTAGAACATTGTTAATTATCTTTTAAAGAAGCTTTACAAGTGGGCAGTCTAAATGACGTAGGGAGTTGCTTGGGTAATTTTCATAGTGTTTTATGTGAAATATTTTACCACCCAGTCCAAAGAAACACTGTGCTACACAGAGCAAAAATTGAGATAATAGGCTTGGCTCAAGAGCTAAGTTTTACATACATTCTTAGTTAAAGGTTTAGCCTTACTTTACCAATATTATCTTTTGATTTTCTCTGTGCTTGTGTGTCTGCCTCTGTGGTGAATATTTGTTTTAATCTTGCAGTGCAATAGCCGCCATTTTCAAAATGCTGGCAAATGATTCAGCACCGGCTATGAATAAACCATTATGGCAGAACATTGCATCGCTGATGCCTATTTGATCTTTAAACGCTTGGTCTGATAAGCCAGCCCAAGGTTTAGGCAGTGATTTCCTGTCGTCAAATGAACCTAATTCAGCAGGCACGGTTTGAATCAGCCATTGGCCAGATTGAGAAGGGTAGATGACAAATAAAGCTTCTTGGGACAAGGTGTGCACTGTTTTTTTCCATGGGGTGTATTTTTCTAATACAATCACTCTAGGATCTTGTGCGTTATTAACCGCTTTGGCAACAATTGCCTTAGCATTAATACCACCGCTTGAAGCAGCTATGAAGCGCGTTAAAATGCGCGATGCAAAACTAACCGCCTCATCAAAGCAATGATCAAAGTCACCTTCTTCTTGCCAGGTTGGGTTAAACATTGAAATCGTTTGGCTCAAACTAATCCCTTTCGAAACTCCCTCAACATGACCACAATCGATGGCATCGATGGTTGATACCAGCTTTACATCGATAGCATTGGCAAGGTCTTGATCCCCTTGGCAAATCTGTAAACCATATTTCTGCCAAATTAAGCCAAAAGAAGAATAGGGAATGCCATTTTCACGCTCACCTGCACCACCGCGTTGGTGATGATCAAAGCGTCCAGTATCTGGGTCGTATTCTCCGCCTACATCAATCACAATATCAGCTTCACTAATAAGCGCTAAATCACGGGTGCGTATCAGCTTAAAAGTAGGGAAGATGAGCTTAAGTGCAGCGATACTGAAAACATCATCTGCATGAAAATTACCGTTGTGAGTTGCTATCGTTATATCAGTCATTTTTTGGGTGTCATGTTAGAAGAGTGTAAGAAAGAGTGGTTAGTTAAACTTCAGTATTTTGCAAAATTCAATATGTAAAAATACCAGTAGGATTCTATACGAAGCGCAGACAGATAACAAAAATAGCGGGTTTTAATCACTAAAATAACCAAATCAAAGGCCAAGCGCTTGATTTATTTTATGCGAGGCTTTGTTACTGTGAATGGACAGTTTAGCAGTCAGTTTAATCGACACTTTCCTTGAACAATCGACCTTCCAGCAAATCTTGTTTACCTTGCACAAACTCTGTCATATAGCGCACAAAAGCTTGAGTTTTAGCATTCTTGCGCAAATCTGGATGGCTTAAAATCCATAGCTCGTATTTAGCTTCGCAGGTGTAAGGCGGGATGCGCATTAGCTGTGGATCGATATCGCCAATAAAACACGGCAAGACACCTATCCCGATGCCATGGCGTGTTGCTAAGGCATGTAATTTACCATTGGCAATTTTGTGTTTGGAGCGGAGTTTCGGGTATTCACGAGCAATTTTACCGATCGGGCGTCTTTGTTTATCAGACCAACCTATCCAGTTTTGCTGCTCCAGCCAGCCTTCTTTTTGTAAATTCGCTTGATATTTTTTTGCCATATAACAAGCCCTATGAATAACCGCGAGTTTGCGGCCAATTAAATAGTCCGGAGGCTCGTTGGTGATGCGAAACGCGACATCAGCTTCTCTATTTGCAAGATTCAAGAGTGTTATTGAATCGATAATCTCCAGCTCTACTTGTGGATATTTCAGGCAAAATAGTGCACAGCCTTCGAGCAAAAGGTCTTGGCCAATAATATCAGACATGGTCACACGGATTTCACCACGTAGCTGTTCGTTATTGCCTAAAATACGCCGTTCGATATTATTTAAACGTTCTTCCAAATAGGCTGCCTCGTGATAAATTTCATCTCCTAAGCGAGTGCGAAGATAACCTTGAGGGGTGCGCTCAAATAAACGTTGACCAAGGGCGTGTTCAAAACCATTGATGCGTCGCGAAACCGTGGCATGGTTTACCTTCAGATCTTGCGCTGCAGCACGTACAGAACCTGCACGACTAACGGCTAAAAAAAACTTTAAATCATCCCAGTTCAACATAACACTTCACTCGTAGGTTCAATTAATGGTTACAGGATTCTTATTAAAAGAGATCTTAGTAAAAAGCCCTTTATTAAAACAGTCATCTATTAAAGCATAAGCAGGTGGTGCATATTTGCAACAAGACTATGCAAATCTTGCTAGTTTTCATACCCAACTGATTCTCCTATGCTTACATCAGTTCACACGAGCCGGATCAGTTATCCGGCTGATGCCAATAAACAGGAGCGTTAACATGAGTACTCAGCACAAGAATCTGGATTATGATAAACAACATGGTTTTAAATCTAGCATTACGATTGATGCACCAATGGATAAGGTTTGGAGCGTTTTGGAAGATTTTAACAATGTATATAGCTGGGCGCCTGGAGTTACTGAATCACATGGGTTAGGCAGTAAACACCAAGAAATAGGCGCGTCTCGTTATTGTAAATTGTCAGATTTTGGCACCATAGATGAAGTTGTTACACAGTGGAAACAAGGTGAAGGCTTTACCTATACAGTATCACCCTTGGGGCCGTTGAACGATGCTATCAGTCGCTGGAGCTTGATAGAGGTAAACTCTAAAACGACACGTTTAGAAGTAGAGTTTGCTTATAACATTCGTTTTAGCGTATTTGGCAGAATGATGCATCGTTTAGTGATGCGTAAAAAGCTGCTCAGCTCTTTACCTGATACCTTGCTAGCACTAAAAAAGCGTATTGAAACAGGCAAGTTAGTGCGGCCATTAATAAATACGCAACAAACAGCGAGCACCAATTAATAACAATATTAATTCGATTTGCAAATGGAACAAAGCAATGAATTTTCAAGTTGAACCTTTATTACAAGGCGAAAACGCGTTAGATAATGCACCCAAAGCAAAATTGGCTGATGGCCGATTTTGCATTCCACAGCATTATCTGTTCTACCAACATACCCTAAAATCTGTAGAAGCAGTGGTGCTAAATATCGAGTTTGACCCGCGCTATGTAATTATTGTTAGCCAAAACCAAGGCGGAATTTATATTCAAATTGGCATTATAGGGCATGACAATTACCTCGAACTTGGAAAACAAGAAAAAGCCAAATTGGTATATGGTCGTAAGTGGCGAGTAGAATCACAATTGCCCACATCAGAAATAATCCAAACAGTATTTTTAGCTTTAAAGAAAGCGCGTGAACATGAAATTCGTGAGCTCTTTAGGCTTACCTGTAATGGAAAAATCACCACACCTTTCAATAGCCATCATGATTCTATCTTGTTGGGTAACAGCCAAAATCGACTGGCAGCAGGTTTAGAGGAAGCACCAAAATGGAATCAGCAAGTAACTAGCTTTGTTGATGTTCAAGAAAGCTTGGAGCTGCTTTTAAAAAAAATCAACTACGATGGCGCTTTGTTTGAGTTATCAAATATTACTGAAACTTTAAGTAATCACTATTTAGTAGAACTGCAGCTGCACTGCGGTGATAACCCGCATTGTGAATTAACCGAGCTGGCTGAAACCAGATATTTGCATTTGGTTGTAGAAAATTTGAATTTTAATAATATCCTGCAGCAAATTATGCAGAAATTAATTAATTTAAGTGATCGATATGTCGATGAGCATTTTTATTATAGAGACTTTAATCGCTTTAGTTGGCAGCATGACATACATATTATCGCTCAGCTTTCATCTGAAGTACGCCAGTTACACAAGCATGCTCATTCCAGACAATTCACTCAGTGCTGGCGAAAGTGCAACGATGAAACAGATCGCAGTCGTATTCCCACGCTTGAACCCGGCCCTTTATGGGTAAAGATAAAAGAACAACTCGCTGAATTTTCACCTATAGAAAGCACTCTACCTATTACCAAAAGCTATTAAACAAACAGCTGCGACCGATAGTTTTTTAACTTGATTGCATGATAAGTATTCGCTATTAATTTCAAAGATATCTTCAAGTGTCATTGGCCTAATTTGGTAAATCAGCTGATTGAGCGAGAGAAGTTATGATTGGTCCTATATTAGAAGATGGTACTGCGGTAAATGAGTAGCCGTTATCGAGTAAGGATGATGCTTGAAGAGATCCAGAAGAGATCAAACTATGCAAACTATGTGATTATAAAACTATGCGCCGTGCAGAAGGGGAACTGTTTTAGAAACTTACAGTGTCTCTATTGTTCAGCGCTGAAAACAATAAATATAATAGGCAATTTCGCGAGAAGGAGGTGTTAGATAAGTAAATTAAAAAATAGACTGTAACGACTTATCAATCGCTAATTCCTCATCTAAGAATGAGGAACTAGTAGCCTAATGATATGGGAATCTAGGCTCTAGCATGGTGTTGGCTATTTTTTGCTCTTCTTACTTTTTTTACTTTTTTTACTTTTATTGGTTTGTTTCTTGGCTTTTTTAATCACTGATTTTTTGGCTGTATTTTTCTTAGCCGCTTTTTCTGACTTTGCTTTGCTAAGCTCACAACCTACTTTTGTTAGTTGCTTACGCGCTTTTTTTACATTCTCTTCAGCTACGTCTGCAAGTTCACGCGCTTTTATCGCTTTATCGGCAGCTTTTTGCGCATTCTTCAATGCTTTTTCAACTAACTTCTCGCCTTTCTTTAGCGCGCTTTCTAAGTTCTTCAGTAATTGCTTATCTTTCATGTTGTTCTCTCTTTATAATTGTTGCAGGTTTAATACTAAAAGCTGAGAAGGCTCAACTTTTGTTTTTGTGTTTTCCGTATAATTCTGATTCAGAACCGATGATTAATGGATCAGCAGGGTATACAGCGTCGTGATTTTTATCGGGGTAATCGAGTTCACTTAAAAAGTGGCGCATGCAATTGATGCGAGCACGCTTTTTATCGTCAGATCGCACCACGGTCCAAGGTGAATCTTTAGTATCGGTATGGAACATCATGGCTTCTTTAGCTGCTGTGTAATCATCCCATTTCGCAAGTGATGCCATATCTACTGGGCTGAGCTTCCATTGCTTGAGTGGGTCATTTTGACGCGACTTAAAACGCCTGAATTGTTCAATGCGACTGGCAGAAAACCAGTATTTAAAAATCTTAATACCGTCGTTTGCCAGCATGCGCTCAAGCTCGGGAGCTTGGCGGAGAAACTCAAGGTATTCTTGGTCATTACAAAACCCCATCACCTTTTCAACACCCGCTCTGTTATACCAAGAGCGGTCAAACATGATGAGTTCGCCTTTGCTCGGCAAGTGTTCAATGTAGCGTTGAAAATACCATTGGTTACGCTCTCTAGCATTCGGCTTTTCTAGTGCGACAACGTGTGCGCCACGAGGATTCAAATGCTCCGTAAAGCGCTTAATTGTTCCCCCTTTTCCTGCTGCGTCGCGCCCTTCAAACAAAATAACAATGCGTTGCTTGGTCTCTTTCATCCAGTTTTGCATCTTTAATAGTTCGATTTGCAGCTCGTGCTTTTCACGTTCATAGTCAAGTACGGCAATTTTTTTTGGGTAAGGGTAGCTGCCGTCGGCATTCCATTCGATCCTGCCATTACGGGCGTTTAAATCGAAAGTGATATCTGAGGTCTTTAGAAATTTATTGTTATCCTGGGAGTTCATTTTATTCCTTAAAAAGCAAAATACTTATATTTGAGCAGATCAATTTTATTTATAAAAAAAATTATAGGTTTACTAAAAAGCTATTGATTTATAGAGTTTCATTGCACAAATATTCAATTACTGATCAGCAACAAGTGGATTATGACACTAATATGATGATAATATAAATTGTATTAAATTAACCTTTTGATAACTAAAAGTAATCTTATGAAACTTACCCAACTAAGACTTTTTCGTGACATCGCTAGAGAATTGAGCTTCGTGAAAGTGGCACAGCAAAATCACATAACTCAACCTGCTGTTAGTGTGCATATAAAAAAGCTGGAAGATGAGCTAGGCAAAAAACTCTTTAGCCGTACTCCTCACAACACCCTATTAACTGCTGATGGCGAAGTGATTCTGGACGATGTGAAGGAAATTCTACGCTTGTGTGAAGGTTTGAAAATTAGATCTAGCTACAGCCAAGGGATACTAGAGGGAAATATTCGTATCGCGGCAATTCACAGTGTGGGGATGTATGAAATTGGTGATTTTTTGTCATCGTTCATGAAAATTTTCCCACGGGTTCATATCCATTTAGAGTATCGCCGTGCTGATGAGATATATCGATTGCTTGGTAAAGAGGTGATTGATATAGGGGTGGTGGCATATCCAGAAAAGCGTACCAATATTAAATCAACGCCATACACAGAAGATGATTTAGTGTTGATTATTCATCCCGGGCATGAGTTGGCAAGCAGAAAATCTGTTTTACTAAAACACATTCATAATCAACCTTATATAGCATTTGAATCGGGTATTCCGACACGCGAAGCAATCGATAATGTCTTTGCGGAAAATGATATTAGCGTCAACCAGCGCATGTCCAACGACAATATTTTTACTTTGAAGAAAGCAGTAGAAGCGGGCATTGGGGTTTCTATTGTGCCCTCTAATGCAGTTGATGAAGAAGTACAAAAGGGGAGTCTTATAAGGTTACCGATTCGTGATATAAAACTTATTCGCCCGATTGCTTTGTTACAGCGCAAGAACCATAAACCGAACAAACCCTTGGAAGTTTTTATACGTCACCTGCTTGATTTTAATAGAAAACGAAACTGAATGGCATTGGTGTTGCAGCAATATTGCGCTGTAACTGCATATAGGTAGCATGTAATCAGGGCTAAAGTAGCTTTTTAGCAGCTACCTAGCTTTCACCCTGAAATTGGGGGCAGCGAGGCTGACCCAATGGTTCCAAATAACGATGTTTAGTAGTGATCAGATTGGGCGGGTGGCAAAGCTGCAGTAAACTTTAGTTGCTGGATGGAAGCTACCTAGTCAGCCGAGTTGGGTTATCGTCACTTGATATATTATGCAGGATTCTCACTATGTTATTAAATCAGTGAATGTGTAACTCAGCAAACTTCGCTCTTAATATATCTCTTAATAGTAAGACAGCAGGTGTGATTTGCTGTCGATTGGGACACAATAAATTTAATGCGATTTGCTTAGATTGGTAATCGGGCAGTACTCTAATTAATCTGCCTGCCAGTAAATCTGCTGCGATATCTAATCGGGATTTGTAGGCAATACCTTTGCCTGCTATCGCCCAACGTTTCACAACATCACCATCATTGGCGCTGCGGTTACTATCTACGTTTATTTTTATTTTCTCATTTAACGCTGTTCTACAACTAAAAAATTCCCATTGTTTATCAATTCTATTATTTAGTTGAAACAATAAGCAATTATGATCAATTAGCTCATAAGGCGTTTGTGGCACACCGTGAATGGCTAAATATGCAGGAGAAGCGACGAGTATCCGCTCTATTGTGGCTAATTCAAAGGCCACCATAGAAGAGTCTGGTTGGTCGCCATATCTTATGGCTAAATCAACTTTATCTAAGTAAAAGTCTGCCAGAGAATCCCCTAACAATAGTTTGAATGATAAGTTCGGATGTGAGTCCATTATTTCATCGATCCAATCTAACAGCATGTTTCTGCCTAAATCAGAAGGTATCGAAATAGTTAAATTACCGGCAACTTTACCATCGATGGCATGAATCGCGGTTTTACCCATATTGAGCGTTGCAATGGCTTTACGACAATACAGTAAAAAACGTTCACCCTCGGCGGTGATCCTTAACTGGCGTGTGGTGCGAATAAACAGCTGCACTTGCAGTTGCTTTTCTAAGCGTTTTAAAGCGGCGCTTGCCGTAGCACTTGATATGTCAAGTTGCTCAGCTGCACGTGTAATGCTGCCACTATCTGCTGTGTGTATAAAAAGTGTGAGATCGTTAATATTCATTATCAAAAAATTATTGATTAAGTTTCTGTCATTACCCCGTTTATATCATGAATAGAATACCTAATAATAGTATTAACAGTGAATGATGATTTTTATAGACTGATAAGGCTTGCCTCGGAGGCCTTTATTTTAATCAACCAAACATAGGTATAAAGCATGAAAGCCATAGGATATTTACACCCATCGAAAATAGACCAAACAGATGCACTTATTGATATTGAGCTAGCTAAGCCTATTGCTCTTGGCCACGATTTGTTAATTAAGGTGCAAGCAATTTCAGTTAATCCAGTTGACACCAAAGTGCGTGCTAATAAATCACCCATAGCCGGGGAATACAAAATACTCGGATGGGATGGTGTGGGTGAAGTTGTCGCAACAGGAGAATTGGTCGAATCATTTAATATTGGTGACCAAGTGTGGTATGCCGGTGATATTACTAGAGCGGGAACTAATGCTGAATTTCAGCTGGTAGACGAGCGTATAGTCGGTAACAAACCACAATCATTATCTAATACACAGGCAGCAGCATTACCTTTAACGGCTATTACAGCTTGGGAACTACTTTTTGATCGTTTAGGTTTGGCAACAATTTTACCTAATAATGATGATGCTCAAGCTCACATAAAGCAAGATGAATTTACCATCAAAAATAAGCCGCAAGAGCATATTTTAATTATAGGCGCTGCGGGTGGTGTCGGCTCAATTTTAGTACAACTAGCAGCGAAGCTAACTAATGCAAAAGTGATTGGAACGGCGTCGAGACCAGAAAGTAAAGAATGGGTAGAGAGCTTAGGTGCAGATTTTGTGATTAATCATCATCAGCCGATCTTGGCGCAATTAAATGCTTTGGGCATTAACGAAGTAAGTCACGTAATTAGCTTAACTCATACAGATCAACACTTTGCACAGATCGTAGAAGTAATAGCGCCACAGGGGAAGTTCGCTTTGATAGATGATCCCGCTACGCCTTTAGATATTATGCAACTAAAAATGAAAGCTGTTTCATTGCATTGGGAATCGATGTTTACCCGCTCTATGTTCACCACTTGGGATATGCAAAAACAACAGCAATTACTAAATCAATTATCGATGTTAGTTGATCAAGGGGTGATTAAAACCACCATTGGTGAGCATTTTGGGCAAATAAACGCCGCAAACTTGCGACGTGCTCATGCGCATATTGAAAGCCATAGCATGGTAGGAAAAATAGTTTTAGAAGGTTTCTAAGTTAAAAGTTTGTCAGAAAATATATCGAGTCAATTAAATTAAAAGGTGAGAAATATGGCTAGTAATCTAGCAATACTTGCGCGAATCGAAGCAAAAACAGATCAAGTGGCATTGGTAAAAGCGGCACTAATTAAGCTCATTGAGCCAACGCGAGCAGAAGCTGGTTGTTTGCAGTACGATCTGCATCAGGATAATGAGCGTCCTGAAATTTTTGTATTCTATGAAAACTGGCGCTCTCGCGCATTGTGGCAAGAGCATATGAATAACGAGCACTTAAAAGAATACATGCGCGCAACAGAAGGAGCGGTAGCAGATTTTAGCATACATGAAATGACTTACTTATAAGGTGATTAGCTTAAGGCACCCCGGTTTTTCCGGGGTTTTAAGGGATTATTAGGCAGCGGTTTATTTACTCGTTAACCCGAGAGCATTCGCAACTGTACTATCAGCAGATCGAGCATGGTTCGCAGTGTATTAGACATATGCTGGCGCGAGCTATATAGCCCATAAATACCGAGTTTTTGTGGCGTATATTGTGGGAGTATGGGTACTAACAATCCTTTTTTGATATAAGCATTAGCGGCATATTTGGGCTGTAACGCTATTCCCAACCCCTGTAGTGCGCCTTGTAAAATCACTGAAGGATCATCAGCAGTAAAATTCCCGCTTACAGGCACAGATAGCTCTTCATCGCAATGAGAAAAGCGCCACAAACTCTTGCCAAACCTAGAGTAAGTTAAACAATTATGATTACTTAAATCAGTGAGATGGGTAATACTCTTATGTTGTTGCAGATAGCCTGGTGTAGCACAGATAACAGAATGGCATTGGCCTAATTGACGTGCGATCAAATTGGGATCTAAATCGTTAGTAATTCGAATGGCTAAATCAATGCGCTCTTTTATTAAGTTAACCGCTAGATTACTGATATGTAAATCCACTGAAACCAGCGGATTGTCTTTTAGAAAACTTTGAAATAACGGCATCAATACATCTTGGCTAAAGCTCAGCGAGCATGCAATGCGTAAAGGCCCACTGAGTGAATCAGCGGTATTTTGGGAATCTATGTTAACTTCATCTGCAATAGATTGAAGTCTTTCGCACTGAATCAGCATTTTTTCACCAGCAGGTGACAAGCTAATGCTCCGCGTTGAGCGATGAAGTAGCCTAGCACCAGCCCATTTTTCCATAGTGTTTAAATATCGTGTCACCATGGAACGAGACATATCTAAGCTATCGGCAGCACCTGTTAAACTACTGTGCTGGACAATACTGATAAAAACTTTAGCTGCTATTATTCTATCCATAGTGATTACCTTGTTGGTAAAGCTTAAAGCAAAATACCTTTATAAATTCTTGCTCAGTGAACGGAGTTTAATTTACCAAGAATACGTCAGTGATTGATCAATAATAAAACTTATATGATCGAATATTGCAACATAGTAGTACGTTTAATTGGGTTTATCGAACGAATATTGCAACGTATATTATCTGAAACTCACTTACACAAGGATTCAGAGATGTCTAAATTATTTCGTAAAACCGTAATTGCTACTACCTTGAGCATGCTTTTGGCAAGCCTAGCGCAAGCTGCAGCATTACAAACTCAAGTTTTCAACCCAGGTTCAAATAGTATATTCCCAGTGACTTCTACATTGATTACAGGGCCAACAGAAGCGGTGCTTATTGATGCACAGTTTCAACGTAATGATGCGCAAAGTGTGTTGAAAATGATCCAGGATAGCGGGAAAAAACTTACCACTATTTACGTCAGCCACGGTGATCCGGATTTTTATTTTGGCTTAGATGTTATTACTGCGGCATACCCAAAAGCTAAGGTTGTCGCATCAATGGAAACGATCAAGCATATAAAAAGTACGGTAACTAAGAAGGTTGCTTATTGGGGACCTATATTAAAAGAAAATGCACCTTTAGCCACTGTGATACCCACGCCAGTAACAACAGATACTTTACTGATTGATGGCGAAAAAATAAAAATAGTGGGCTTAAAAGGTGATAACCCTAAACACACCTTTGTATGGCTACCAACATTAAAAACGGCATTAGGCGGCGTGGTTGTTTATAAAAATGTGCATGTATGGATGGCGGATAGCCAAACTGAAAAATCCCGTCGTTTATGGATAAATACTTTAAACCAATTGTTAGCGTTAAAACCTGATAAAGTGATTCCAGGGCATTTTTTACAGAATAAACCTGCCAAGATAAACACTAAATATCAAAGTGTTAATTTTACAAAATCTTACATAAGCGCATTTGCAAATGCCGCTGAAAATGCAACTGATTCAACTGCTCTTATTGAAAGTATGAAAGCGCGCTACCCAGCCTTTACTAATATAGGTGATCTTAGCTTAAGTGCCAAAGTGATCAAAAAAGAAATGCAGTGGCCATAATGTTAGGCAGAGTAAAAAGTAGCCGTTAAGTTACAAGGAAGCTAAACAAAACTAAAGAGCTGCTTAATGAAGAGCTCTTTAGTGTAGATGTGTTGTTACTAGCTCTATCAAGAAAGTAATTCTAATTTTATATGCCCTGCTTAAAACATTCTAGTACAGCGAAATCGCGCCAGTATTTCTCTCAAATATCTATGTAAAATATACTGCAATAAAGCTTCAATAAAATACCAATAGCTTGATGGCTAATAACACTGTCATCACTTTTTATTTATTACCCGTATCAATTTCTCCGTTAACTCCTCTACTGCCAGTATCAGTGCCTGGATACCAACCATTATAATCGCGGGACCTTAACTGGCCAGCGACCGCACGTCTGGCTTGCTCAAGCTTTAGACTATTCTTTATGCTCGTTTCATTGTGGTAAATACTGATTATTCAAAATAATTAATTTAATACTGAGCAGGTAAATACAATATTTCACATCTTTGCATCTAAAACTAACTTACAAATCGTTTCTATAGGTGAGTATCTAATTAAGAGCGTTTATCCAGACCCGACAATACTCACCAAACGCTAAACAATCATTTATCTAAAGAACATTACCAATTAAAGGATTTTACAATGTCACAATTAAAGAAAATCGCCATTCCTTTCGTAGCAGTTTTAAGTTTAGTAGCTGCTGGCTGTGCTAACTCAGCTAATGACTATTCAAATCAAACACTGCCTGCACAATTAAGTGTAGTAAAAACTTCATTAGGTGGAGTATTAGCCAATAATAAAGGACTTACTGTCTATACTTTCGATAAGGATAAACAGGGAACTTCAGAATGTTACGGTCCTTGCGCTAGTAAATGGCCACCAGTATTAGCAAACACATCCTTCTCAGAAGGTAAATTTAGCACTGCACAACGAACAGATGGCAGCACTCAAGTGCGCTATAACAATAAACCATTATACCTTTGGGTTGGCGACAAAAATCCAGGGGAAACTAATGGCGACAATATTAAAAATGTGTGGCACATTATCAACCTATAACTAACATTTGATAGAGATCTACCAGTAGAAGCTATTTTACTGGTTTAAATGACGTTTTAACTCAAGAAGGTACCATGTGAACCAATATGAAATTAACCCGTTAATTGTTAATATCTCTTTAAAAAACCAACAGGCATTCAAGCAACTTTATGAGCTTTGTAGCCCTAAGTTATACGGCTTATTAATTAAGATAATTATCGATAAGGATCTCGCAGCAGATACGTTACAAGAAGTGTTTACCAAAATTTGGTTAAATGCCGAAAAATGTGATCTCACCTTAGGTAATGGCTGGCCGTGGATGTGCCAATTAGCAAGGAATACTGCATTTGATAAACTTAGAAAGATGCACAAATATCCGAGCAGTATTGAAGAAGTGAACTGGCAAGAAGACGGCGAAGATAAAAATCAACAGTGGCAAAGTAATATCGATTTAAATAGCTGCTTAGGTAAGCTCAACTCTCAGCCACGCAATGCTATTATCCTCTCTTATATACACGGTTTTTCACATGCTCAGTTAAGCCAAAAGCTTGCATTACCACTAGGTACGTTAAAATCGACTATTCGACGCGCAATGAAGGAGCTAGAGCTTTGTCTAAAATTTTAAGATACCAAAAAATAGTGATAAGACAACATCTTGCGCAGCAATATGCACTTAATAATTTAAGCCAATTGACAGCCAAAAGGCTGGAAAAGCTAATAAGTAACGAACCGGAATTTCAAAAAATCATTTACCGTTGGCAAGAAAAACTCACTATTATTGTTGATGCGATACCTGAACAACAACCACCGAAAACAGTTTGGGATGCACTTTGTACTCAACACAATTTAGCTTCTCCTAATAAGCAAAAAGTCATATGGAGTCGCTGGTTTTGGCCAAGCTCATTTGCTTTTGTTTTATCTGCGCTAATCATTGTGAGCCTACAGTTTTATAAATTGCCTGTGATCAACACTGAATTTTCACCTAGTTATACCGCGGTAATGAATAAAACAGATAATAGCCTTCGTTTTGTGATTAATGCATATGCGGGCTTAACGCCCGGCAAAGCGCAATTAAAAATCCAATGGGATCAAAATGTAAGCTCTGAAGACTTAACTGGATTAACCCTTTGGTCAATTTCCAGAGGAACGGGTAAAGCTGAGAAAATTGATAACCTTGAAGTGCTTGCTAACCAGCAGTATTTCTTTTCAAAAGAGCATTGGTTAAAAATTAAAAATAGCGAGTACTTAGAAGTAAAACGCGGTAATGACATCGTCTATAGAGGTGAATGTATACAGCTATCTAGCTGGAAGAGTTAATGGTATTGAAGCGATATTGCTAAATGTCTGGCGCAAAGGGATGATGATGTAGGGCGTCATCACTCGTTGCGCCGAGCTAGACTGACAGAAAAATGAGGTATAAATCCGGAGTTTGGTGCTGTTTAGTAAACCGAAAAGGTGGCAGTGATGGGCTTTATAGGTAGAGGTTTATTTACGATAGATCAAAATTTTTGCGATGCCACAACTGACCAGCGCTATCATGCAAGGTGTTCTCGTTGAATGACAAGGGTGATAGTTTAGAAAGCCTACTTAAGATTAGCACCAGCTCAACAATTAGCCCCTTCGTTTATTTATGTTATTAAAAATAATCACAATGAAGCATTTGCCAATGTAGAAGTTAAGAAGAGCGTTTCCCTTCCTTTTGTGTCTAACGCAACTGAATATCCACAGGCATGTTTTGAGCTATATTTTGAACTATGTATTTTTGCTCGTGTTGCGCAATCACCTGTTAAATCATTACGATAGTTCAGCTATGTCTAATGTAAAGGAAGCAATGTTTGTATTTAAAGTGAAAATAACTAATGGCACAGTGCAGACCCACGAAGATTTAATAAAGCAATCTTCCCAAGTTCAACTGAGATTTATTATGACTGCTAAATACATAAAATCTATTACCAACACTAAAAATCTAGATGGCCCTCTTATACCGACACCTGCTGATGTCCTTATTAGTGGTAATGGTGATACCAGAATTGACATCCCCTTTAAATCGACTGATTCGTCGGTGATGTCTGGGATTTGGGAGTCAGAAGCGTTTAGCAAAAAGAAATCTCATCCCAACGAAATGGAATTTTGTTATTTGATCAAAGGAGATATAAAAATTTCAGATGCCCAAGGCAATTTCAGCGAATTCTCTGCAGGTGACGCTTTCATCGTTGAGCCAGGATTTGACGGTGTTTGGGAATCTAAAACATTTGTGCGTAAATACTTCGTGCTCGCTAAGTGCAACTAAAATATTGATAAGCTTCTTCATCAAGATTGAACAGTGCAACTGCTGGCAGAATGATTTTTTCACATGAAAGTAATCTCATTGCCATTATTGTTAGATCAGCTGACTAAAGAGCTGTGATCCTGATAAACGCCATTCTATTCGAAACGCACCAGCAATAAGCTGCAACAAAGGCTGTAATGATGAACAATTATAAAAATACTAGCTTCTGGTTTGACACAATGGATCAAGAGCCTACATTACGCAGCTCATTAGCTAGTGATATTGAAGCAGATGTGGCGGTTGTTGGTGCAGGCTATACCGGCTTATGGACTGCTTATTATCTTAAAAGCATTAAGCCAGAGCTTAAAGTCATCATTCTTGAAGCTGAGATAGCAGGTTATGGAGCTTCTGGCAGAAATGGCGGTTGGGTCGCTGGCCTGATAGCAGGCATGGAAAAATATGTTGCTCCTTTATCAATCGGGGCTCGTAGAACATGCTGTAGCATGCTCTTCAATAATGTTGATGACATTGGGGCAGTGTTGGCACAGGAAGGTATAGACGCAGATTTTAATAAAGGTGGGGTTATATATGCCGCAGCTCGCTACCCTGAACAAGTAAAACAGCAGCAAAAATTGCTCAGTCAACTGTATGAAATAGGCCATACAGAAGACGATTGTTATTGGCTTGATGCGCAACAACTGCATGAAAAAGTGCGTCTTAGAAACGGCTTAGGCGCAATATATAAGCCGCATTGCGCCACCGTTAATCCAGTGTCAATGGTGCGTGGCCTGGCTGAAGTTGTTGAGAAAATGGGTGTTGAAATATACGAAAAAACCCGAGCCATAAGCATACAATCGAGAAAAGTGATTACTGAACAGGGCACCGTTCAAGCCTCGACAATTATACCAGCACTAGAAGGATACTCTTCTACTATCAAAGGGTTTGGAGATTACATTATTCCTGTACAAAGCTTAATGATAGCAACCGAACCGCTGTGTGAATCGCTTTGGGATGAGATTGGTTTGAGCAATCGAGAAGCATTTAGTGATGGTAGCAGGATGGTGAGCTATGGGCAGAGATCTGTCGATGGCAGAATGATTTTTGGTGCTCGCGGTGGATATAATTACGGAGGAAAACCAAGCGGAAAATTTACATTAAGCGACCCAGAATTCCGCATTAGAGAAGCGCTACTGTTCGATCTTTTTCCGATGTTAAAAAATGTAAAGATTACTCACGGATGGGGAGGGGAGCTAGGCATGGCACGAAATTTCGCTCCTCATGTGATCTATGATGCAGAATCAGGTATTGCAACGGCTGGTGGGTATGGTGGACAAGGCGTTGCCGCCGCACATTTGTTTGGTAGAACACTGGCAGATTTAATCTTAAATCGCGAATCAGAGTATACCCAAATGCCTTGGGTGTTCAATAATTCCTCCCACCGTAAAGTTTTAAAAACATGGGAGCCAGAGCCTTTTCGATGGTTAACATCTAAAGTGATAACGAAGGTGTTTACTTGGGAAGAAAACATGTATCAAGCTAAAGCAGGGCCTTCTTTTAGAAAATCTATCGCTAACAATGTCAGTAATACAGTCTCTTTACTGATGCGTTAATAGCACTATTTCTAACAGTCTCAACAGGTTAAAATATATAATCTAAAGACGACAGTATTAAATATTTTTAGCCAATAGCTGCATGTTTAAGCTGTATATACTAATGAGTGGTGACGAACAGATGGCGACTTCTAAAATGCACTTTACAGGACAAATTCAGGATATGGATTTGCGGCTTCTCAGAGTGTTCAAAGCGGTAGTTGAGTCTAAAGGTTTCTCTGCTGCCGAAGTTGAACTTAATGTCAGTCGATCTGCTATTAGTGCGAGTATGTCGGACCTGGAATCTAGGCTAGGATTAAAACTATGTAATAGAGGCCGCTCTGGATTTTCTTTAACCGATTCAGGTAAAAATGTGTATGAAAACACGCTCGTCTTACTCGATTCAATGGAGGCATTTCGTCGTCAAATCAACACCATTCATTCCTCTTTAAAAGGTGAGCTAAACATTGGGATTACTGACAATCTTATAACCATGTGCCACACCAAAATCGTAAAATCACTGCAATCTCTAAAAAAAGAATCCCCTGATGTAACCATCAATATAACGATGATGCCACCCAATGAAATAGAGAAGGGTGTCTTAAATGGTCAATTACATATCGGTATGGTTCCCAAAGTTCGAGACTGTCCAGGTCTTGATTACCTTCCCATGTATGAAGAGCATTCAAGCCTTTATTGTGGTGAAGATCACCCTCTTTTTGCCGTTCCTGCAGATAAATTGACTGCTAAACAGATTCTTGAACACGACACTATCGCGCTCACATATGCGCTTCCTGAATACATTCAAAAAATATACGATAAGCACAATATTACAGCCACGGTAAGTGATCGAGAAGGTATCGCGTTTTTATTAATGACGGGATGCTTTATAGGTTTTTTACCGACTCACTATGCAGATAGCTGGGTTGAAAGAAGTTTATTTAGAAAAATTCCCTTAAGCGAATTTAGCTATTCAACGCAGATTATGGCTATCACTAAAAATGGCCATAATACTGATTTAGTCCTAAATAGTTACATGCTAGCACTTCAAAATACAGACTAATCACAATCGCTTACGAGTGATTTGCATGGCAATAATTAGTGTCGTGTAAAAGTATTAGTTGCGAGAGCTAGTTTACCCATTATTGAGGTTGGAGTGGAAACATAGCCATCTCTCACGAGTATGACTATGTTGGGAGTGATACCTATCAACTCACGAGAACAGCTAAATACTGTGGTGCCTTTGTATAGAGCTAGCCGCGCAGCTTTTGATTTCGTGGATCATAGGCCGGTTTGTCACTGACCAAAGCGGTGCGCGAGCCCATCGGTGTGTCGATGATTAGTTTGGTACCGTCAATCATCAACTCAGCGTTAAGTCAGGCAGGCTCCTAGCGCTAAGAATAGGTATTGAAGTATTAATAGAGCACTCGATAGAAGGTTAATTAACATACTGTCATTAGACATAAGCTCATAGTCATTGGTAACAGTATTACGCCCAAGCTTGATATAAAAAACACTAGCCTAGTAAACGAATGGCAGTGGTTTACTTATTGTTTTTGATAGCATTTAAAATGAGATATGCCACAAACCATATCAGTAACCCTAAAAATAAATAACCGAAAGCAGCCGCTATTTGAGCACAAAGAACTGGATCCTTACAGTTCATTCCTATTTGAATATTCATCTCATTCCCTCACTTGAAATTAGTTGATTGCTAACATGAAAATTGTAGATACCTGCCCAAAGCATTAGGAGATTGAATTAGCACCTTATCTTTTACCTCTTATTTCATCATTATTAGCTCTGCTCAATTAGTTCCAATCGCAGGTGCTCTAAAAACACTTTCACTTTTTCAAGCGGGTACTTCCTACCCGAGTAAAATGCATATAACACCAGATCTTCTGGTTGGTAGTCAAGATCAATTTTGAGGAGAACGCCGTTGTCTATTTCTGCCTGGCAGGCATGAGTGGGTAAAATAGCAAACCCAAGACCTTTCAACGCAGCGGCCTTTGCTATGTTCCCGCTGTTTACCTTGTAGCTAGATTGAACTTGAATGGTTTGCTCCTGCTTAAATCGCCAAGGCATACCTTGTAGTACAGATAAACTAGTTATACAGGGGGATTTTTTCAATTCATGCAGTGAACCCGGCAGTGGATGATTTTCTAAAAGTTGAGGCGCTGCCACCACGCAACTTGGCCAGCGCAGAATCTCTTTAGCGACCCAGCCTGAATCTTCCAATGAGCCACGGCCAAAGCTTAATACTAGGTCGAATCCATCGAGCAATCCTTGCGTTGGATTTAATTGAGTGTCGCAACTTAGTTGTATTCGAGGATGCTGCAAACAAAAGTTTGCGATGATATCAGCCAGGAAGGGGAGATCAGGCAAGATGATTTTAAGGTGGCCGCTAAGTGTGTCACCAAACAGAGAAACTTCTTCCAGTGCGTTATTCATAGCTTGTGTAAGCGGTGTAATAGAGTGATAGAGTTGCTTTCCGGCCGCGGTTGGCATCATTTTACGTGTAGTACGTTCCAATAATCGTAAATTGAGTTGCTGCTCCAATAAAGCGACATGGCGGCTAACATTGGATGTTGGCAATTGAAGCTGCTCTGCACCTAGCTTAAAGCTTAGTTGTTTAAAGACGGCCTGAAAGCTTAGTAACCACTGAAGTTCGACTTTCTCAATCATTTATTCGCTCACAAAATGGGATTAATAAACCAATGATAACCTATTTATCCTGAACAATGGTTTTGTAATAATCTCTATCGAATTATTAAACGAGGTAGAGTTTATGAATAACACCAGTCGAATGGCCATTGTGGGTGCAGGCGTTGCCGGGATAGCACTGGCGATACTCGCCGCAAAGCAAGGTTTTCAAGTGAGCCTGTATGAGCGTGAGGCTAAAGTCTCGTCCGTGGGTGGCGGTGTTATCTTATGGCCAAATGCGATTTTTGTGCTGCAACAGATGGGGTTGGAAAAAGAGATAAAAGGTATTGGCGGTACACCTAGTTGCATGCGCCAGTTTGATCAATATGGTGTTCCACAAGGTGAACTTGATATTGAAGAAGTGAACAGGCTTAGTGGGTTCCCCAGTGTCACTATTTTGCGTCGGGACCTTATGAGCATACTGGCCAAGGCGTTAGGCAGTTTGGGAGTAGAGATACACTTTAATTGCCCAATGACCGCACGGGATATTGGCAGATTAAAGCAAGAGTTTGATCTGGTGGTAGGCGCCGATGGGCGAATGAACTCAGCAGTACGCCAAGCTTTATACGCAAAAAAGGTGAGCCCCTGTTATCAGGGTTTCATTAATATTATAGGCATTAGTCAGCTGGATGAGGGTATTTTAGATAACACTATTCATGATTTTCGCGGCCACGGTGAGCGCTTTGGAATTGTTCCCGTTAAAGCAGGTTTATGTTTTTGGGCTGGTGGATGGCGCACTAAAATGGATAAACAGCGACCTATATCCGCTTGGTACGAAGAGATGCATCAGCGTTTTCTGAACTGGCCTGATCCAGTACGCAATGTACTAAAATGCTCTGAAAATACGTCGCTCAATCGTATCTTTGTGCATGATCTTGATCCGCTACCCTATTGGCATCAAGACAATGTTTTAATTATTGGAGATGCCGCTCATGCACCTTTACCGACTTCTGGGCAAGGGGCGTGTCAGGCGTTGGAAGATGCTTGGCACCTTGCCCAGCGTTTGCAAAAAAATGATCAGTTAGAAAATATTCTGACAGATTTTTATCAACAGCGTATCGCTAAAGCTACCGCGGCTCAAATTACAGGGAGACAGCTAGCACAGAGGATTTTCGCCGATGATCGTGAGCCTCAGCCTGCTGTTTCAAGTACTTCTGCCGCGCAGTTAAGTGGATTTTGGATGCAAGGGCTAGACATGAAATAAAGGTGGTTTTAGTAGCATGTACCTTATTTCGAAGAAGATAAACGCGGCGCGATTAACGTCTAATTGTTGTCAATTTGGGGTGTTTAGCTATTGATGAAATGTATTGGCGTGAAGCCATGCAGGCGAAAGCTAACCATCAATTTAGCATAGTGCTGGGCTGTAAACATAGGCTACAAAAGCTATGCACAAAAGCTTGGGTTAGGGAGGATTAAGGGATTAAAGATGTGTACTAGGTTGTTCTTTGTATTAGCAATTAAACATCTTACTCATCATTATCCTCGACTAGAAAAAGGCCGATGAACCTGATGGTTTGGGCTGAGTTTATAATTCTCGCTTAACTATTTGTTAACTAATTTGGTAACTATCTAGTAACTATTTGGTAGCTATCTGGCAGTCCTTTATTTTATCTTTTATTTTTCTTTCCTATGTATAGAAGATGAATTGAATGCAGTTTAAATTTCAGTTTGTTGAATCTAGGCTTAATTTGCGAGCGTATATAATTTCAACCAGCGCATTTATCTATTGTTAATAATGGTATAAACGCTGCGCTGGTGAGACATGCTGAGAACAATAAGTAAGCATGATTTTTTGTTTGGCTATGGCGAGTGAGTTTTTTAATAACTGGCAGCCTGTCCCCAAGCCAAACTAATATTTTTGGAGTAATAAAATGTCTATAAACAAAACTGTTGGTACAACTTTAGCGATTGCAGCTGCAAGCCTTTTCTCAATGGGTGCTGTTACAACAGCCACTGCTGCTGAAACTTCGGCTACTGAAATTGTACATTGCTACGGCGTGAATACATGTAAAGGTCACAACGATTGTAAATCTGCAGAGAACGCTTGTGCAGGTCAAGGTTCATGTAAAGGTTTAGGTTTTGTTGCTGTTAGCAAGAAAGCTTGTGGTGATATCGGCGGAACTATTGGCGAGTAATTAGCGCCTAAGTTGTCGGCGATTTAACTTAGGAAGTAGCAACTATTCCCCAAATGTTGCCACTTCTCTAAAGAGGCCTCTTTAAGTTAAATCGCCATTAATTATCTTTAAAATAGTGTTATAGCAATATGCCTTATGTATTGAGAGTTTAGGGTTTATCGGTATAACGCCAGCAGCTACACACTAAAGGAATCATTTTGAATAAATTGCTCGATGAAAATTTTTTAGGTTTTGGCCTTGGGCTACGCTCTGATTACTATCAGCAGATTATCGATGAAAAGCCCGCTGTTGATTGGTTTGAAATACTTACTGAAAATTACTTGGTGGATGGTGGAAAGCCGCTTTACTTCCTCGATAAAATTCGGGCAGATTACCCAATGGTGATGCACGGTGTTTCTATGTCTATCGGCAGTACTGACCCTTTAGATTACACTTACTTAAAGCAATTAAAAGCACTGGCGGAGAGAGTTGAGCCACAGTGGATTTCAGATCATTTATGCTGGACAGGGCAAAACCAAGTTAATTTGCACGATTTAATGCCATTACCTTATACCCGTGAAGCGATCAATCATGTGGCGGCACGTATTCGCGAAGTGCAAGATTTTTTAGGCCGCCAATTAGTTATTGAAAATGTTTCTAGCTATGTCACTTATCGTGAAGATGAAATGACAGAGTGGGATTTTATTGGCGAGGTTACTAAGGCTGCTGACTGTCATTTGTTATTAGATGTGAATAATGTATATGTCAGTGCCCGTAACCATGGTTTTGACCCACTAGATTATATTAGTGCGCTGCCGATAAGTGCCGTGCGACAACTGCATTTAGCGGGTCACACGGATTATGGTAGTTATGTTGTTGATACCCATGATCAACCCGTGCCAGATCCAGTGTGGGATCTAGCGGTTAAAGTTTTTGAACGTTTTGGTGCCGTGCCTGCGATGATTGAGCGCGATGATAATATGCCAGCTTTTTCTGAGTTAATGGCTGAGTTAGCGCATTTAAGGCGTATCGCTAAAGATACATTGTTGGTGGCTGCATGAGCTCTTTAGCACGAATCCAAGCGCAGTTTCACCGCCAACTGTTGCAAGGCGATAGCAATGTTTTGACACATATTCAAAGCGGTGGGCAAATTACCCCAGCTCAGCGCGTTTCCATTTATGAAACTGGTTATTTCGCGCGTTTAACCGAAGTATTAGCGACGGACTATAAAGTACTGTGGATGGTGTTAGGCGATGAGGAGTTTTCCGTATTAGCTAAAGCTTATATTATCGCTAAACCTTCGCGCTATTTTAGTTTGCGCTGGTTTGGGCAAGATTTCGCGCAGTTTTTAAGTGAACAAGAAGGTGAGCACGCCAACATGCTAGCCCAGTTAGCGCGCTTAGAGTGGGCATTTGTCGATGCTTTTAACAGTGCTGATGTCACTATGCTAGCACTAGAGAAAATAGCCAGTGTTACGCCAGAAAATTGGCCAACGTTGCGCTTTAAGTTTCACCCTTCATTGCAAGTAGTTACACACGATTGGAATGTTTTAAGTTTCTGGCGAGCGGGCAGAGAAGAACAACCATTCCCTGAACTAGAGCACTCTCAAAATAGCCAAAAGATGCTAGTGTGGCGCAAAGCGCTAACTACTCAATATAGAACCTTATCAATTGACGAAGCTTGCGCATTATCAGCAGCGGTTGATGGTTTGAATTTCTCAGAAATTTGCCAAGTGTTGGTTGAACAACAGATGCCTGATGCAGAGCTAGCGTCGATCGTGATTGGTTGGTTACAGAACTGGTTAGCTGAAGGGTTAATTTGCGATATTGAGTGACACCGTTAATTTAAGTGCCCGGCGGCTGTGTTTTTTGAGGAATAGTTTGATTTAGGGAATAAAAATGGAAGCCTATTATCGTCAAATTAAAGGGTGGTGTTGTTGCACAACTTAAAGTACTTGTGTACTTTTGCCAACGAATCAATCACTGGCAACTAAACAGTACCTTGACATATATACGGCTTCTTTTATCTCCTTTTTAAAGAAATTTTGTTAGCTCGTGTGGTTTTTCGGCACATAATACTCAGGCCAAAACTCTTTCACTGCGGCTCTTGAAGCTCCCCAAGCATGACAAGTGTTAACAACTTCTGGGCTGCCGAATATCAGTGCATCGTCTCCTAACTGCTTCCCTTGTTTAGCTTGCTCTCTAATAAATCTAGGTTTTACCAATGCTTGATATGAAGTGGAGGCAACAGGCCCCAATAGCTCTCTTAAATGCGTACAACCTGAAATATTACCAAACAGAGATTTAGTTAATTTAGCCCAGCCAGGGCCGATTCGTTGGCCGATTAGCTTTTTATACGAGCCACTAATTTCTGAGCAAACGTGTTGCGGTGCATAGTCGATAACGGCATCCACATCATGAATTAAGAAGTCGAGATCTATCGTTAAGCGAATTGCCATATCATGCAGCGGCTCACCAGCTGCTATACAGCCGTCACGATCTTTGTTGATCCAAGCAAAAGGTTTAATATCTAACAATCTTCCCTCTATATCCCAAAGGCCATCAGTGCGTTCATAAGCTGTGCAAGTGACAGTGCGAGTGTGCGCTAATTTACGTGCTACTGCGGTTTTTAATGGCATTGACTCAGGGTTCCTTCAATTTTTTTTCTAAGTTTTTTCAAGAAAACTTGTATTGCAGGTTTAAAATTGATTTTTTATGTTGATACAACTTAGCTTTTATTCGGCGTTACTTCAAGTTGCGCTAGCTCTATTGTTAGCGGATGCTTGTTTAATTAAGGGGTAGAAAGTATCGGCGATTAAAGCGTGCTGGGCAGATCGCTGATAGCAAGGCATTTGCCTGATCGGCAACACTTCGGTTATCAGCGCATGCCTCACATCGATAGGGCTGCGCCAATGACTGTTTTGGTGTTTTATGTGGAGTAATTGTTTGATTCAACAGAGAATTTACCTTTTACATTTACCTCTCTCTCTTCCCATTGATGGCAGCTGCAGCGCTATCTATTAACAATGAACTCAGATGGTTGTTCCCGCGTTCATTTACACTGCGTATATGGCAATGTTCACCACTGACATAATGTTTAACTATAAAACTTATGCATGCTATGAACTGGCGCCCACTTTTGAACTGTTTCGTAGTATCGACGCGGTGATAGAGTTTATAGCTGCTATTATCGAGACTCTTTTATAGCGGCTATCTTGCTTAAGTGTTGCATGGGAAGGTTCTGTGGTTTCTAACGTGCGCATATTGCTACGCAGAGAATTGACACACAGAAAGCTTATGCATAGAGGTGTCATCTGCTAAATCATTGAATAGCTGTGTTTTTTATGATATTTGTTTATCGGCGCTGCATAATTTTCTAGCTATAGTTTTCTGCGCATGTTCCTTGGCAAACGCTAATTAATTTTCTAGGATTCATTTAATGTCTACTCAATCATCTGTGAAATATGTAACAGGTTCTATTTTTAGTCTGTTCTGTTTAGGAGGCTATTTTTTAGCGATAGCCTATGGAGTAACGTTTCTTATCCCTATGCTGGTGGAGCAAAGCGGTGGAGATGCGGCGGTTGCTGGATTAGTTATATCAAGCGCGACCATAAGTACTGTGTTGTTTGTGGTGTTATGTGGTCACCTAACTGACTATTTAGGGGCAAATTTGGCAGTTGTGCTATCTAGTGTGCTATTAGCTATTGCCAGCTTTGGCTTTGCCTTTAGTGGCGGCTCTATCACGTTAATGATGCTGTTTGGTTTTATTCTGGGTATAGGTTGGGGGGTGTTTTATACCTTGGGTCCTATTATCCTTTCTTCAATTATCGAGCCAAGCAAGCGAGTACAATACTTTGCGCTATTGTCCGGCTGTATGATGACTGGTATCGGAACAGGGCCATTACTGGGGCGTATGACCAGTGTATTGGGAGCCTCACTTGAGCAGGCGTTTATAGGAGCAGGGGTCGCTAGCTTGCTAGGCGCAGCGCTGTTTATGTACATTCGTCATGTGTTGGAGCGCTCTTTTAATTTTGAAGCTAGCTCAAGTCGAATATCTGCCACCAGTGTGCTTGAAGTGGTTAAATCACCAGCGAGATATGCGCTACTGATGGTCGGCTTAGGCGCCTGTATCTTCAGCGGATTATCGAGTTTTCAAAGCAGCTATGCACAAAGCCTTGGCCACGATTACTCGCTATTTTTCATTGGCTTTGTCGTCGCTGTCATCAGTTGTCGGCTATTTGTGTCTGGCTTTATCGTCAAGCGAGATCCGCTTATCTCATTACTGATACTGACGGCACTCGTGAGTATTTCATTGCTGATGTTTTTATTCCTGGCAGAGAATGTTTATTGGTACGTGCTGGCATCAGTGGTGTTAGGCATCGGTTATGGTTTGACTTACTCAGTCATCAATGGTCTTGCAGCAAACCAAGCACCGACACGTTTCATCAGCCAATCACTGCTGCTGTTTAGCTTATCGTATTTTGTGGGAGTATTTGGCTTCCCATTAATAGCTGGCCAATTGATAGTATCGGCAGGGATGCAAGCAATGCTGTATGTGCTGCTGGTGATCAGTTTGGTCAACCATGCGCTTTGTTATTACCGTTTATATAAAAGAGCAGCTTTAAAGAATAGTTAACAAGCAAAACGGCTCTTTAGCCCCGTGTGACTACTGCATTTGTAAGCTGGTTTACAGCAACGTCTCCGCTTTGGCCAAAACCATTGATCACTCGTGCTGTTGCTCAGCTTTAATGATTTTGATCTATATCAAATTATTTGGCTTTATAAACAGCCAAGTAGCAAAACCTATAACTAGTTACAGGTTTATAAGTGATTGATTTGTAGTAGAGTAATCTACAGTGAGCGACTGTAGAAAAATCACTAACTAATCTGTGTTTGTCGATTATAAAAGCAACTTACTTTGACCTTTTTTGGTTAGTGCTTTATCCAAAAAGATGGCTATCAACAGGACGTATAAAGTAATGTCTGGCGAGCATATGTTCGCGGATGTGTGTAAGGAGCGGTGATTTCATAAATAAGTGCTGTTTGTTAAGCACAATGCTTGCGCATTTCAACACCAACCACAGTATAAGAAGTGACGTGAGTAATTGAAACATAATGTTATTGTCAGCTTCACGAATAAAATCAAAAACATGATAGGCGGAACAGTTCCATGTTTAAACACGGAACTGTTCCGCCTAATAAGCTGTTCTGAGTAAAGGAGAAGTAATGGAATTTTTACCCATTGAAATAAAAAATGAAAAAGTTTATGCCGGTTTTGGTAAGCGCTTCGGCTCAGCCATTGTCGATATGCTGATTTTTATACCATTCATGTTTGT
>JBALXS010000027.1:0-49151 GCA_036960485.1 Oceanospirillaceae bacterium | reverse complement strand
TTTCTCGCTTTCTCGCTTTCTCGCTTTCTCGCTTTCTCGCTTTCTCGCTTTCTCGTTTTCTCGCTTTCTCGCTTTCTCGCTTTCTCGTGTTTTATTCGTCTTTGCTCTAGCTTTTTTGTTAGCTGTTGTGTATGATTCGCGCTCCTCGAAAGAGGTCCGATGTTATTTGGCTAATTAGTTAGCAAATAACGAATAATTATAAGCTAAACCGGTAGCAGGCAGGATAGATAATTATCAGCTCTGTGAACTAGGTTTAAGATTAAGTAAGGCGAACAAAGATGAAAACTTTTGTTGCTAAGCCAGCCGAGATCAAACGCGACTGGTATGTAATAGATGCAGAGGGAAAAACTCTGGGTCGTATGGCTACTGAAATTGCACGTCGTTTACGCGGCAAGCATAAAGCAGAATACACTCCACACGCTGACACAGGTGACTATATTGTTGTTATTAACGCTGAGAAGGTTCATGTAACCGGTAACAAGCGTAAAGACAAGATTTACTATCGTCACACAGGCTACCCTGGTGGTCTTAAGCAAGCTAACTTCGATATCATGATTAACAATTTCCCAGAACGTGTTACTGAACTCGCAGTTAAAGGCATGCTACCAAAAGGTCCTTTAGGACGTGCTATGTATACTAAACTTAAAGTATACGCTGGCGCTGAACATCCACATGCGGCTCAGCAGCCACAAGAATTGAAACTTTAAGGGGAAGTAGGTTATGTCAGCTACTCAGTATTACGGTACAGGTCGTCGCAAAACGTCTACAGCTCGTGTATTTTTGCGTCCAGGTACAGGCACAATTACTATCAATGATCGTACAATCGAAGTTTACTTCGGTCGTGAGACAGCACGTATGATCGTACGTCAGCCATTAGAGTTAACTTCAACATCAGAGAAGTTTGATGTGTTCATTACAGTTAAAGGCGGCGGTGGCTTCGGTCAAGCAGGCGCTATTCGTCACGGTATTACTCGTGCACTAATGGAATATGACGAAACTTTACGTCCTGAACTTCGTAAAGCTGGTTTTGTTACACGTGACGCCCGTGAAGTTGAACGTAAGAAGGTTGGTCTACGCAAAGCGCGTAAACGTCCTCAGTTCTCAAAGCGTTAATCGAATACTGCTGTTTACAGCAGTTTTCAGAAATAAAACGTTCGTTGCCTTTTTGGCATCGGGCGTTTTTTTTTGCCAAAAATATGTTTCACATCAAGGGTGTTTGTAATAGTTTGACTTAGGACAGGTTTAGATTTATTCCTGAGCTATACTACTAATTAACCTTGATAAAAGAGTGGATATTCTTTACCATTTGCTCTATCTAAAATATTGTTTTAATTTGGTAATATACTGTGTAGTTATCTGACACCACGAAGATAGGTGCAATAGCTGAAAGAGGGAGAAATCTTGATGAGCGAGATAGCGATGACCGATAAAGGCGTTAATGTTAGCCGGCGGCGTCTTTTGTTAGGTGCCACTTCTGCAATGGGTGCAGTAGGTGCAGCTGGGGTAGCCGTTCCATTCTTGGGTTCATGGAATCCAAGTGCCAAGGCTCGTGCTGCGGGGGCACCTGTTAAGGCCGATATAAGTAAGCTTGAAGACGGTCAGCAAATGATTGTTGAATGGCGAGGGAAGCCAGTATGGGTTGTAAAAAGAACAGCTGAATCACTAGCAACATTAACAACCTTAAGTGATCGTCTTTCAGATCCAGATTCTGATCTACCGCAACAGCCAGAATATATTCCTCATACTCCAGCGCGTTCTGTAAGAGAAGATGTGGCTGTTATAGTTGGAATTTGTACTCACTTGGGGTGTTCTCCTACTTACAAGCCTGAAGTTGGACCGCAGCCATTTGATAATGAATGGGTAGGTGGGTTCTTTTGTCCTTGTCATGGTTCACGGTTTGATTTGTCGGGGCGCGTATTTTCAGGCTCTCCTGCACCAACCAATTTAGTGATTCCTCCGCATTTTTACGAAAAGGCTGATGAGAATATATTAGTCATAGGTTTAAATCCTGAGGGGAATTCATAATGGCTGGGTCTAGAAATAAAAACAATCCGGGAATTATGGGCTGGATTGATGATCGCTTCCCTGCAACTGCAATGTGGGAAGATCATTTATCAAAATATTATGCACCGAAGAACTTTAACTTTTGGTACTTTTTTGGATCACTAGCACTGTTAGTGTTAGTCAATCAGATTCTCACGGGCATCTGGCTCACCATGAGTTATACCCCTACCAATGAGGGGGCTTTTGCATCTGTAGAATACATTATGCGAGATGTCGACTATGGTTGGTTGATTCGCTATATGCACTCAACGGGTGCCTCAGCGTTTTTCTTTGTTGTTTATATGCATATGTTCCGTGGCATGTTATATGGATCTTATCGTAATCCACGTGAGTTAGTGTGGATTTTTGGTATGGTTATCTATGTCGCACTAATGGCTGAAGCGTTCATGGGGTATTTATTACCTTGGGGACAGATGTCTTATTGGGGCGCAGCTGTAATTGTATCGCTATTTGAAGCAGTACCTTTTATTGGTCCTGACCTTGCGCAATGGATTCGTGGCGATTATTTGATCTCTGGTGCAACACTTACACGCTTCTTCTCTTTGCATGTAATTGCCTTGCCGATTGTGTTATTGGCTTTAGTGGTATTACATATTATAGCGTTGCATGAAGTTGGATCAAACAACCCTGATGGCATCGAGATAAAAGATAAGAAAGATGAAAATGGCATTCCTTTAGATGGAATTCCTTTCCATCCTTACTACAGTGTAAAAGACATTGTAGGGGTAGTGGTTTTCTTGTTTGTTTTCTGTGCAATTGTGTTTTTCTTCCCAGAAGGGGGCGGATACTTCATAGAAGCACCAAACTATGAACCTGCTAATCCTTTGAAAACACCACCGCATATAGCGCCAGTCTGGTATTTTACTCCATTCTATGCAATGTTGCGTGCTATTCCACCAATCGCGGCTTCGCAGTTCCCAGGTGTTATTGTGATGGGTGCAGCAATTGCTATTTTGTTTGTGTTGCCTTGGTTAGACAGAAGCCCTGTTAAGTCAATGCGTTACAAAGGTTGGGTTAGTAAGGTTGCTATTGTTATCTTTGCTATTTGTTTTTGTATCTTAGGGTATCTAGGGGTTGTTGCATCAACGCCTGCTCGTACGGTGATTGCACAAATCTGTACAGGGCTGTACTTCGCATTCTTCTTTGGTATGCCTTTCTATACAACAATGGAAAAGACAAAACCAGTACCGGATAGGGTGACAGGCTAATGAAAAACATAATATTTGCATTTACAATGTTATTGCTTCCTGCTCTGGCGCAAGCGTCAGGTGGTGGGGTGCACTTAGATAAAATCGATGTGGACTTCACCAATAAAGAATCATTGCAGCGCGGCATGTCAACGTATGTCAACAACTGCTTGGGCTGTCACTCTCTGAAGTATCAGCGCTATCTGCAAACAGCCGAAGACATTGGTGTTCCGGCAGATATGATGAAACAGAACTTGATTTTTAGTGATCAAAAGGTAGGCGAGCAAATTACTAATGCCATGCCAAAAGGTGATGCATCTAACTGGTTCGGTACTGCGCCTCCTGATTTAACGCTTGAGACTAAGTTGAAAGGTTCTGATTGGGTTTACACTTACTTGAGAAGTTTTTATCAAGATGAGTCGCGACCATGGGGCGTCAACAATGCAGTGTTTAAAGATGTGGGTATGCCTAATGTTTTAGGCTATTTGCAGGGTGTGCAATTAAATCATTGTACTGCTACCGAATTAGCTGAAAATGTAACCGAAATTGATCCTTTAACAGGTGTTGAAATAGGCGGTTGTTACAGTTCTCTTGAAGGTACTGGCGAGCAAACGGTTGAGCAGTTCGATAGAACGATTTATGACTTAGTTAACTTTATGAGTTATGTTGGTGCACCGCACACGCTTAAATCTCAATCTATGGGCGTAAACGTACTTATCTTCTTGTTTATTTTCTTCTTCTTTACTTATGCTTTGAAGAAAGAATACTGGCGCGATATCCATTAATTGGATTACCGAAAGCTAGCTTTCTGATATAGTGTACATCTTTAGTGAGCGCAACCCGTTATGGGTTGCGCTTATTTTTTTTTAGCGAATACTTAACGAGGGGACTTCGATGGGAGTTGTGACTAAACGTTCTTCCATGACCTTTTATTCTGATGGGTCAGATCACTACAGCCACCGGGTACGTATCGTACTGGCGGAAAAAAGTGTTGCAGTAGAAATAAATGATTGTGATGCGGACAACGTTCCTGAAGATCTAGCTTCATTGAACCCTTATAACACTCTTCCTACATTGGTGGATCGTGAGTTAGTTTTATACGAGCCAAACGTGATGATGGAATACTTGGATGAGCGTTTCCCGCATCCACCTTTGCTACCTGTTTATCCGGTTGCTAGGGCAGAAAGTCGTCTGTATATGCATCGTATTCAAAAAGATTGGTGCGTACTAGTTGATGATATATTAGGTGGTAAGCTTTCAATTGAAGATTTAGAAGCAACGCGTAAGCAATTACGTGATAGTTTAGTAACTATTTCTCCTATCTTTGCTGAAAAAGATTTTTTTATGAGCGAAGAGTTTACATTAGTGGATTGTTGTATTGCTCCTATTCTGTGGCGCTTGCCGTCATTAGGTGTTGAGCTCCCAGAAGATCAGTGTGAACACCTTATTGAATATATGAATAGACTCTTTGAAAGAGAGGCGTTTCAAGAAGCGCTATCTGAATATGAGCGTGAATTGCGTTATTAAAACGGGCAATTAATATTCAAATTATTAAAGCTACAATTTAAAAAGGGATGGATAACATCCCTTTTTAGTATCAAGGCAAAAGTATAAGCTAACTACTTTTCACGCTAACGTTTAAGTTGAGCTAACCATCCTTTGGTCTAGATCTCGTGAGTTGAGGTATGAGCTAGCTTTAAACATGGATTTAAGTGATCCGTTTATTTAATGCTTATACCGTCGATAAAAATTAGTTAGTATGAAAAAATAAAATCACTATCCCATTGAATGTGAAATTGCTAAGCGATGTACATCTCTTTGACAGATGGTGATCAACATAACAAGGTAACAATTTTGAATCCGAGTAGATCATATTTACTGCGGGCACTTTATGAATGGTTAGTTGATAATCAGTGCACGCCACATATTGTAGTAGATACCACGATAGAAGGCGTAATGGTGCCTGAGCAATTTGTTTCAGATGGACAGATAGTTTTAAATATTAATAGTTCTGCTGTGCATGACTTGTTGTTGGCTGAAGAGGCGGTTAGTTTTAATGCACGTTTCGGTGGAGTACCAATGAACGTATATGTGCCTATGGTTGCTGTTGTTGCTATATACGCTAAAGAAAGCGGAATGGGAATGGGATTTGGTATGGAGCCAGGTGTTGAGTTTTTTGACCATTCTGAGCCGACTCCACCTGAGCCTAGCCCGCCTAAAAGACCGAAGTTACAAGTTGTAAAATAAAGAAAATAACCCGGATATTGCACCAACTATTGGTGTGCTAGCTGACTCTTTGTTTTACAGGTTTCTCTTTCTCAATTAATCGGACGTGCCAGTACGGCATTTAATTGAGAAAATTCTGTAAAAAAATTGTCTGCGCTATGATCCCGGCATTGCGTGTAATATCTGGGCTAAGTGCTAAAAAATATCATCGCTTATTTGTTATTGTGGTTAAACCTAGAATCAGTAGTTGAATTCCTTTTTAGGCGCCGATAAATTTTGTTGTAGGAAGGCATATATTGCAGTAAATGGTTGTTCCCTTTACAAAATATATAACTCCCCTACGGCGAAATTTAACAAGCATAAAAGGGAAAGTTCATTCACTCAACGAGTGAACGAACCTCTGACCAATTTATTGAGTGAATTCAATAGATTGTTGTTACATTGAACATTCAATTGCTGATTCTAGGTTAAATGAAGCATAAGCTAAGTTTACACAGGGTATAACAAATGAGGGGGCTTGAAAAACGAGCTAAAATCACACATTTATAACAAGCTAATGCCGTTATTCGCTGTTCTACTGCCAATGTTTTTGATATTAGGTTTTTCAAACGTGACAATATCAATAATGTGGTTTAAGCATTTTAATTTACAATGTATTAAATTGCCGCTTGGTGCGGTTTCTATTTGATTCTGCTGTTTAACATAATCCAAATAGTTAGATTGAGCGTGCAAGCTTAAAATTTCTGCTTGATGTTCTTTGTTTTGTGCGGTCATAGCGTAGCTCTCATTTAAAACCGCATAACAAATGTAGTTGTTGAAAATTATTTCATAAATGCAGTTGTTAGCTTCATCAGAGGCCGGTAGCCCTAGCACTTCTCGCATGAAAGGATCCATCGGCTTTTCATTATCAGAAAAGCTTCCTTCTTCGATAACAAGTCGTAGGCAATTCTCTTCAGGCTCGCCAATATTACTTAAGTAAATGCACTCGTGCTGGTTTATTTGTTCAAATAAATTCATATTATTTACTATATATAGAAACCTAAAAGGTGTAGGTGAATATATATTGTATCTAACTTGTTAATTTTTAACTAGTGTTTCTTGATAATCCAAATTACTAGCAATAGGTAGTAGATCGTCTATGAAATAAAATTTCAGCAGGGCATATAAACCATGAGCAACACTTAATAATAAGTAACACGCCAAGTTTGAATGAGCTTGCATGGTTAGGTTAAGATAATCTTTATTGCGCTTTAGTTTAGTATCAAGATCTCGTTATAAATCGCCCCTTTCACCTTTAAACAGTGCTATGCTTATTATCAATTGTTTAATTTTTGGGCTTAATTGTTGTTTAGTGTATTTTCTGTATGAGTGCCAATTTAATTAGCTTGGCGAATTAATTTTATAAATAGTTGAAAGTATTTAGTTTTCTGTTTGTATTAATACTACATATTTCTTTTTTAACTCCGTGGAAGTAGCGATAATATAGACATTTAAGGTCATAAATTGTAGTATTACTACAAATTTATTAAGGATGGTTTAAGTAATTACTTGAACCATACATCTTTAATCATCTAACTTTAAACTAAGCCAGTCGAAGTTGATCTGATTTTATCGAGCTAAACTACTGAATTGTCGTTATATGTATGTTTAAGTGAGTTGAATTTGATAAATAATCGAAGGGCTTTTTTTATGTTAAAAAATGGGAAGAGTACTCAATGAGTGTAGATAGCGATGTGCAAAAAGATATGATTAACGATATTGATCCAACGGAAACAGGTGAGTGGTTAGAAGCTCTAGAAGCTGTTGCCAACAACGATGGTGATAAACGCGCTGAATATATCCTAAGCCAATTAGGGCGTAAAGCTCAAGATCTTGGTGTAGGCACTAATTTTGCTTTAACAACTCCCTATCGTAATACTATCAAGCCGATTGACGAAGCGGGTATGCCAGGTGATTTGTTTGTAGAGCGCCGTATTCGATCTTTTATCCGCTGGAACGCAATGGCGATGGTCATGCGTGCGAATGATAACGATGAAGGGCTTGGTGGTCATATCTCAAGTTTCTCTTCCTCAGCTACGCTTTATGATGTTGGTTTTAACTACTTTTTCCGTGGCAATGAAAACGAAAATGGCCAAGATGCTGATATGGTGTTCTTTCAAGGGCATATATCTCCAGGTATTTATGCGCGTGCTTATTTAGAAGGGCGCTTAACTGAAGATCAATTAGATAACTTTCGCCGTGAAGTAGACGGAAAAGGCTTGCCTTCTTATCCACACCCTTGGTTAATGCCTGATTTTTGGCAATTCCCTACTGTATCAATGGGCCTAGGACCAATTCAAGCAATCTACCAAGCACATGTAATGCGCTATTTATCTGCGCGTGAAATGATTAATCGTGGCGATCGTAAAGTTTGGGCGTTTTTAGGTGATGGCGAGTGTGACGAGCCAGAATCGTTAGGTGCTATATCACTTGCTGGCGTTGAAAAATTAGAAAATCTGGTTTTTGTTATCAACTGTAATTTACAAAGACTAGATGGTCCTGTGCGTGGCAACGGTAAAATAGTACAAGAATTAGAAGGTGCTTTTCGTGGTGCTGGTTGGAACGTTATTAAGTGTCTATGGGGTCGTCATTGGGATCCTTTATTTGCTAAAGATAAGCACGGTCTATTACAAAAGCGTATGGATGAAGTTTGTGATGGCGAGTTACAAAACTATAAGGCTAATGGTGGCGCTTACACTCGTGAACATTTCTTTGGCAAGTATCCAGAATTACTAGAAATGGTTAAGGATATGAGCGATGACGAGATTATGTCGCTTAACCGTGGTGGCCACGATCCTTACAAAGTATATGCCGCCTACCATGAAGCGATGAATCATAAAGGTCAGCCAACAGTTATCTTGGCGCAAACGGTTAAAGGTTATGGGACTGGTAAATCAGGCCTGGCTAAAAACGATACCCATTCAATGAAAAAATTAGCGATGGATGATCTTAAAGATTTCCGTGATCGCTTTAACATTCCATTGGCGGATGAGCAGCTTAAAGGCATGCCTTATTATCGCCCTTCATCTGACTCACCAGAAATGCGTTATATGATGGAGCGTCGTGCAAGTTTGGGCGGTTCTTACCCAATAAGACGTACTGAGTTTCCTAAATTAGAAGTGCCACCAATCGCTGATTACGCTAACAGCCTTAAGGGCAGTGGCAAGCGTACTATGTCTAGCCAAATGGGCTTTAACAGAGTACTGAATACCCTGCTTAAAGATAAAGTTGTGGGTAAGCATATTGTGCCAATTATTCCAGATGAAGCGCGTACCTTTGGTATGGAGGGCATGTTCCGCCAGCTAGGCATCTATTCTTCGGCAGGGCAAAAGTATACTCCTCATGATTCTGATCAAATTATGTATTATAAAGAGTCAAAAACAGGGCAAATTCTAGAAGAAGGCATTAACGAAGCGGGGGCAATGTCAGCTTGGATTGCCTGTGCAACGTCTTATGCTAACAATGCTTGTTCAATGATTCCTTTTTATATCTTTTATTCTATGTTTGGTTTCCAACGCGTTATGGACCTTATATGGGCTGCTGGAGATATGCAGGCACGTGGTTTCTTAATAGGTGCAACCGCTGGTAGAACAACGCTAAATGGTGAAGGTCTTCAGCATCAAGATGGTCACTCGCATATTATGGCGCAAATGGTGCCAAACTGTATTTCTTACGACCCAACATTTGGTTATGAATTAGCGGTAATTATCCAAGACGGTACGCGACGTATGTATCAAGAAGGCGAGAATCGCTTCTATTACATCACTACTATGAACGAGAATTACTCACATCCGGATATGCCTAAAGGTGCTGAAGAAGGCATTATCAAAGGTATGTATTTACTGGATGAAGGTAAGGCAGCTGACTTAAAAGTTAAGTTAATTGGTTGTGGAACTATCTTGAACGAAATCATTGCTGCTGCTGAAATCCTACGCGCTGATTATAATGTTGAGTCAGACGTTTGGAGCACAACCTCGATTAATGAATTGCGCCGTGAAGCACAATCTGTAGAGCGCTGGAACTTGTTACATCCTGAAGCAGAACAGCGTACTGCTTATGTTACTGATTGTTTAGCAGGTGAAGAACCCGTTATAGCAGCGACAGATTATGTGCGTCTGTTCGCTGATCAATTACGTGAATATATACCACAGCGTTATAAGGTATTAGGTACGGATGGATACGGTCGTTCTGATACGCGTGCTAAATTGCGTGAATTCTTTGAAGTTAACCGCTATTACATTGTGATTACTGCGCTTCGCTCTTTACAAGAAGAAGGTAAGCTAAGTGGTACTGTCGTTGCTAAAGCTATGAAGAAATTTAACATTGACCCTGAAAAAGTAGCACCTTGGACAGTATAACGCAGTTTATATATTGAGTTTCAATCGCTAAAGGATCTTCATGATCGTGTAGCGATTTAGCGTTTTTTTGGTCTAAGGTTAAGAGAAAAACGGCACACAGATTAAATATGATCTGGGTGGTTATTTCTCAAAGATATGAGGAAAAAAGTAGTGACTACAATTACAATTTCAGTGCCTGATTTAAGCGGCGCAGCAGATGTCGATGTTATTGAAGTAATGGTCAAAGCAGGAGATGTCATCAGTGAAGGCGATAGCTTAATTGCTGTAGAGACAGATAAAGCGGCCATGGAAGTACCTGCACCCCAAAGTGGCACAGTGGTAGAAGTCATCATGCAAGAGGGAACTACTTGTAACCCTGGTGATGCGATTCTTACTATCAGTGCTGCATCTGAATCAGCAGTAACCTCTGTTGCAGAAACGGCTATGAGTGAAGTGGCGGTAAGTAAAGCGCCTAGCCAAGCAGCTGTTAGCCCACCACCTGCAGCCAATGAAACTGCTGCTACGACCATAGAAGAGATTAAGGTGCCTGATTTATCAGGGGCTGCAGATGTTGATGTCATCGAAGTTATGGTTGCAGTTGGTGATAGCGTTACGCAAGGTGATAGTCTGATCGCGGTTGAAACGGATAAAGCTTCAATGGAAGTTCCTTCACCAACCACAGGTGTCGTGAAAAGCATTGCTATGCAAGAAGGTGCTACCTGTAATGTTGGTGATTTAATTCTAAGCCTTGAAGTTACTTCTGGCGCTGCTGCTGTATCAGCACCCCCTATAAGCGAACCCTCAATAAGTCCAGCTTCGCAAGTAGAAAGCGTGGCGCCCGCGCCAATTGAGCCTACACAAGTAATAGGAGCTGTTAGTAATAGCACTGAAGCGGTTAATGTACCGGATTTATCCGGTGCAGAAAACGTCGATGTTATTGAAGTGATGGTATCTGTGGGTGATAGCGTGACAGAAGGCGATAGCCTGATTGCTGTTGAGACAGATAAAGCGTCTATGGAGGTTCCTTCACCGAAAACGGGTGTTGTGAAAAGCATTGCTATGCAAGAAGGTTCTACCTGTAATGTGGGAGACCTAATTTTAAGTTTAGAAGTTAGCTCTCAGCAAGCTGCTGCACCTGCAAGCGTTGCTCCTACTGCAGCACCTATTGCTCCAGTTTCAACAGCAGCTAAAACGTCGGTAACACAAACTGCTAGTGTTGCAGACACCAAAACGGCACTAAGCAAAAAGAACCAAACAACGCTTTATGCGGGCCCTGCAGTACGTATCTTGGCACGTGAGTTTGGTGTAGATTTAACACAAGTAAAAGGTACAGGGCGACGTGCACGTATTCTTAAAGAAGATGTGCAAGCTTTTGTAAAAGAAATGTTAAAAAAAGCGACTAGTGCACCAGCACCTACTGCTACTTCAGCATTATCTGGTACCGGTATTCCGCAAGTGCCTGAAATTGATTTCAGTCAGTTTGGGGAAATTGAGTTAGAAAAGCTGAGTAAAATTGCGCGATTAACCCGTGATAACATGAGTCGTTCTTGGTTAAATGTTCCACATGTAACGCAGTTCGATGAAGCAGATATTACTGATTTAGAAGTGTTTCGTAAAGAAATGAAAGATGAAGCTGCTAAATCAGGCGTTAGATTGACACCGATGCCATTCATTATTAAGGCAGTGGTAAAAGCACTACAAGAAAACCCTCGATTTAACGCATCGCTGCATGCTGATGGGCAGCACTTAGTGCTTAAAAAGTATATTAATATTGGTATAGCTGTTGATACTCCTAACGGATTAATGGTGCCAGTTATTAAGAACGCTGATCAAAAGAGTATTTATCAGCTAGCAACTGAAGCGGTTGAATTAGCAGGGAAAGCGAAAGCACGTAAGCTTACTGTTAATGAAATGCAAGGCGCCTGTTTTACTATTTCAAGCTTAGGTGGCATTGGTGGAACAGGATTTACGCCAATTGTTAATACCCCTGAAGTTGCCATCTTAGGTGTGTCAAAAGCTGATATTAAGCCACGCTGGAATGGTAAAGAGTTCGAGCCGCGTAAAATGTTACCTCTATGTCTTTCTTATGACCATAGAGCAATTAACGGTAGTGATGGAGGTCGTTTCATGACTTACCTGAATGCGGTGTTGAGTGACATCAGAAGGCTAGTGCTGTAGTTATTGTAGTTATAATGACATAGCCTTAAAAAATAAAAGCGCCTTTATGGATATACAACTAAAGGCGCTTTTTTTATGTGTAATTAGTGATGTCATTGCATTCTTCAATACAATGATTATAAAACTCTATATCTCAATGATGGAAGCTACGCTGCTTTTTACTTCTCGATTAATATCAACTCTCCTCTATCACTGATAGTGATAATACGCCCATCTTTTAACGTTGCAATATCACGAATTCTACGTTCAAACTTTTTAAGCCACTGTGTGATCTGATGTGGCTGCTGTTCTGCTGTTATAATTGCTTGAATAGGTTGCTTAAAACGCACTTGGTTTAGATGGCGCAATGCTAATGCGCCTAGTAAGAATGAATTTTTAAGTTTAGGGAAATAACTATCCTGATAATAAATTAAGCTTGAAGGTGCGATAGATGGAGTGTATTGCATTAAGGGTTGTTGCATACCTATTTGAGCAGTGCCGTTACCGACAGACACAGGTCCCCAGTATTCTTTTCCGTAAGATATAGCTGGCCATCCGTAGTTTTTCCCAGCTAATATTAAGTTAATTTCATCACCTCCTCTAGGACCATGTTCTACCGCTAATAATTGATTGCTACTTTTTATAAAAGTTAGTCCTTGGGGGTTGCGATGGCCATAAGAGTAGATTTCAGGTAAATGTTGAGGATTATCGATGAACGGGTTATCTGTAGGAACCGAGCCATCAAGGTTTAGCCGCAAGATGCTACCAGTATGAGAGTTTAAATTTTGTGCACTTTTTCGTGCGCCTCTATCGCCTACTGAAAAAAACACATGATTGTTATTATCAAATGCAATCCGACTACCAAAGTGCTTGCCGCTGTTGCTACTCGGTTGGGAAATGAGTAAATCTTGCCAATTAGATAGAGACCAGCCCTGGCTGTTTTTTTGTAACTTAGCGCTAGCAAGTGTTGTTGCAGCACCATTTTTTTGCGCTTTAGCATAAGTAAAAAACAGTTTTGCACTTTTCTCAAAATCAGGTGCTAATGCAATATCCATTAAACCACCTTGTCCTAATACTTTGACGGTGGGAATAGTTGCAACAACTTTAAGCTGCTTGTCACTCATATTAAAGCTTAACAAACGACCTTTTTTTTCTGTGATTAAGATCTGTTCGCTAATGGGTTCTATAGCTAATGCCCAAGGGGATTTTAATTGATCATTAAGCACAGTGATTTTTAATGCGAAAGCTGGAGTGCTAATTAACGGAAAAAGTAACAGCGTAGCTAAAGAAGCTTTCAAAGGTGTTTTTTTATATAACATGAATTTATCCCCATAGAGTATTAGCAGTAATGTACAGATGCATTTATAAAAGACAGATAGCTTGCTTTGAAAGCTACCTATAACTAATTACTCAAAAGCTCGCTAATAGCGAGCGGTTCGAAATAAACTTTACAAATCAGTGCCCTTTAGCTGAGCTTGATTTAACTCTTGTTGATCCCAATAACCGATTAAAATGCCCGAATTAACTTCTTTACCGCGGTTATTATTAATTTGCTGGTCGCTGATGGTAATACGATTATGGTGCTTTAAAGCCCATTGAGTCAGCGCACTTTCAAATCTATTACAGTGTTCGCTGTATGCTTCATCAAGGGCAAGATCATGCTGCTCTTTAGGGTCTTGTTGTAAATCATACAACATTGGGCGCATGCCTTGTACGTAAGTAAATTTATAGCGCTCATCACGCACCATAATCATTCTCGCATCAGCAATATCTACCTGGAGTGTAGTGCTGGCTTTGCGCATTGAATAGTCGTATTCAGAAAAAGCATACTGCCTTAAACGTTGTTTGTCTCCAGCAATCAGAGCCAGTAGGGAGCGTCCTTCTAATACGTTATATTTAGGTTGGCCGCCCATATATTCGACAAATGTTGGCGCTAGATCAATCGCTTCAACAAGTTCAGTGGAGGTTGTGCCGCGCGTTGCATCTGCGCTTGTATCAGGGTTGTATATAATAAGCGGGACTTTAACAGATTCTTCATGAAACAGTTCTTTTTCCCCCATCCAGTGATCGCCTAAATAGTCCCCATGGTCAGCAGTAAACACGATCATAGTGTCATCTGCTTTACCACTCTTTTGCAAATGATCAAATAAGATACCCATTTGATCATCTATTTGTTTGATCAACCCCATATAAGTGGGTATTACTTTTCCTCGCGTATCCTCGCGGGAAAATGTTTTTGAAACAAAGTGATCCATATAAGCTTTATGTAATGGGTGAGCAGTTTCGCGTTCTTGTTCAGTGCGGTTAAGCGGTGTTATATGCTGTTCACTATACATATTGTGATAAGGAGCAGGGGCCATGTAAGGCCAGTGGGGCTTAATGTAAGAAAGATGTAAGCACCAAGGTGTATCATCCGCTTCATCAATGAACTGCATAGCACGGCGGGTTAAATAAGGTGTTTCTGAGAAGTAATCAGGTATACGTGCGGGTTTATCTGCATTTTGCATTAACCAGCCAGAAAGAAGCTCCCCGCTATCGCTTTGTGCTGAATTTGCCCATGATTGCCAAGGGTTATCACCGTCAAAGCCATTATCATTTAGGTATTTGTTATATAAAGGTCCAGGGCCGTGGTGCTTATCGGGGTGTAAGCCATCGTCTCTTTCGTAAACTTCAAAGCCACATTGAGAGTTGAATATGCCTATCTCGGAATTAGGATCAATGCCAAGTTTTTTCAAACCTTCTATATCGGCACGCATATGGGTTTTTCCCAATAATACATTGCGCACGCCAATTTCTTTTAAATGATCGCCTAAGGTGGGTTCACCGATTCGAAGCGGCGTACCATTCCAAGTGGAGCCATGCGAGCGCACATAGCGGCCAGTGTAATAACTCATTCGAGAAGGGCCGCAAATAGGAGATTGTACATAAGCATTTTCAAATTTGACGCCTCTAGCGGCGAGTGCATCAATATTTGGTGTATGTAAGTGCGGGTGACCATAGCAGCTTAGATAATCAAATCTAAGTTGATCACACATAATAAATAAGATGTTCTTAGTCACAACATAACCTCAATAGAAAATTTTCAGAAAGGTTAGCGCTATATGTAAAGCAAATCAAGAGATGCTAACTGTTACTAATTTATGGAGCATTTATTGATTAAGTTTTAAAAATTAGATTCTGTATCAGCCGTTACTTTAAGCGGCTCGCCAAATAAGTATTTGATTAGCTTGGAGTCTGTATAGTGCTATAAATTTTAGAGAGCTGATTACTAAGATATTGATTTAGGTCACTATGTTTGCTGAACGCTTGGTTTACAATTATATTATTGAAACCCAATTTGTGTGAGGAAATTATGATCCCAAGTATTAAAAATATATTATATGTCTCTGATATCGGTGAAGGTTCAAGGCCTGCATTTCGTATGGCAGTGAGCTTAGCTGAGCAATATGATGCCAAAATTACTTTTCTGCATGTAATAGAGCCTATTCCAGATTCAGTAAGAGTCACGCTAGAAAGTACCTTATCAGCAGATGCTTACAGCTTATTACAAAGCGATGGAGCAGCTAATTTAAAAGAAATTATTGCCGATAGAATTACAGCATTTTGTAGCTCAGAGCTGGAAGCTTCAGCTTATAAGCCAAAGTTTGATACAGTACTGGCAGAAGGTATCATCCATAGAAAAATCATTGAAGTGGCAGAGAAAATGAGCGCTGATATGGTAGTGATGGGAACTCGTACGCATAGTGCTACTAAGCAGTTTTTTATGGGCTCAACAGCCAATAAAGTTATGCGCCATTCTGATGTGCCTGTATTAGTTGTGCCATTAAGCTCTTAATAAGCTTACACAAAGTAACTAGCCGAGAATTATTTAAAGAGAATAATTTTCGGCTAACCTATTGACAGTTCAGATCGTCATTCAAGTTAATATTATTCGCTGTTTTTTATTTTACGGCAACCGCTTCAAAATAGCAGGATATTCGTTTTTCTAGCCAGTATTGCGGCTTGAAAATACTCCCACTAATAAACCCTAAATGACCGCCGTGTTCAGGTGTTTCTAAGCATATGTTATTGGTTAAGGTGCTTGGTAGCGGTAATGCTTCAGGCTTCATGAATGGATCATCTAACGCGTTAATAATAAGCGTGTGAATAGATATCTCGCCTAAGTATTGTTTTGCACTGCACTTCTTATAATATTCTTTTGCGCTACTAAAGCCATGTATCTTGGCTGTAAATAAATCATCAAACTGCTCAATACTGTCAAAAGCGCGTACTTGTTCTTTACTCAGGTTTATCAGCGCTAGGTAATCATGAAAGGCATACTTTTTAAGTAAACTTTTTTTCAATGCTTTTAATAGATGACGTTGATAAATTTTTGCGAAACCGGTTTTTAGTGTCGCTGCACTAACGGCTAATTCTAATGGGCCCGATACCGCTACAGCCGCTTTAAAAGGGCAGTTAGTGTTAAGCTGAGCAAGCAGGTTTAATAGCATATTAGCCCCTAAAGAGTAGCCAATAGCGAATAGGGAGCTATTAGGATATTGCTCTCTTAAGTGCTTAGCCCAAGCGATTGCATCAGCAGTATCGCCGGCATGATAAGCTTTTGCTGAGCGGTTTAACCTAAGTGCGCATCCTCTAAAATGCATTAGAACGCAGTAATAGCCTAAACTATCAAGGTGTCGCATCATTCCTTGAATGTATGAAGATTGAAATGAACCAGTTAGGCCATGAAATAGCACAACGATAGGTTTGTACGTATTGGTAGGAGGCTTTTGCAACCAATAACAGTCAACAAAATCACCATCACTAAGCTCAAACTTCTCAATATCAAAGTTTTTCAAAGGGCACTTTCTAAATAAAGTTGAGTATAAGGTTTGTAAGTGGCGATTGTGTAATCCAGATGCGGGTTTGAATTCATTCATATCGATGAGGTGTTAATTTTCCATTATATTTTTAATTAAAGTGATATTGAAATAGATGCATGATATAGCTATTAAACGATGTTTAAAAAATATTTACAATTATACTAATAAAATTAATAACCTACTCGTTTTGGAAAAATGTTATGAATGTAAAAAAGGAAAGTTCTAGTCAGTTTTGGGTTGCTATCATTGGTTTAGTGGTTTTGATTTTAGTGATTTTTTCAGTTAATAAATCATTATTGTTTCCAGAAAAAGAAGTAGCATCGAGTGTGGTACTAGGAGATAAAACCAACCAAGCTTATAAGATCTCCGTTTATTATTTTCCCGCTAAAAAATCTGAAGCACAAGCACTAACTTTCTTTTTTAAAGAGCATGGCTATAACGTTGATATGCAAACCGCTGCCACAATCCCAGCTTTAGAGGGGTCTAAAAATTCGCCTAGCCACATCTTTTTTAACCACGGTGACCTTGACAAGGCGATGAAGATTAAATCTTTGATAGAAGAAGTAATAGGGCATCCAGTTAATGCTTATCAATTTCATGAACCACAAATAAATCCATCTATGATGATGGTGTTTACTGAAAAATAAGTATTAACAATAAGTGCTTTGAATCGTTATTTACACATAACGATTAATACAAGGTTATCTTGCTGTAATTTGAACCTTTATCTGCACTATTACATTTTTAAAAGTGTAGCTTATCTTGTGCACTGTCATTAAGTTGTAATATATTTGTCATTTAATCTACCTATGAGTTAATTCTGCAATTATAACAAGTAGGAAGATATACATGCTGCAAGAGCTGCAAAAAATACTGGCAACAGGTGCGATTACGAGTTTATACCAACCGATATTTGACCGCTTCAGTGGTGAGATATTTGCTTACGAAGCACTTAGTCGTGGCCCTTCAAACAGCCCGCTTCATTCTCCTAATCAATTATTTGAATACGCTCGCCAATTTGGATTACTCAATGAAATTGAGTCTTTGTGCCGAGAAAAATCGATAAACGGCTTTGTTAAGCAACAGCTGCCAGGCAAGTTGTTTATTAATATATCACCTGAGTCTCTTGAACAAGCCAGCCATCAAAACGGACAGACGCTACGCTTGTTAGAGAGTTATGGTTTAGCTACAAGCCAAGTGGTTATCGAGCTAACAGAACAGTTTCCCTGCAGTGATGAAGCTGTTCTGTTGAATGCATTACGCCACTATCAAGAGATGGGATTGTCAATTGCGCTTGATGATTTAGGCGCGGGATATTCTTCCTTACAATTGTGGTCTAAATCGCGGCCTGAATTTGTAAAAATTGACCGTCACTTCATTCAAGATATTGATCTAGATCTTATTAAGCAAGAGTTTGTGCGCTCTTTTGTAGAAATTGCAAAATCAATGCAATGCAAAGTTATTGCAGAAGGCGTCGAGACAGAAGCTGAATTTCAATATTTGTCTAAATTGAGTATTGATTACTTCCAAGGGTATTACTTGTGCAGACCGCAACTTACCCCACCAACAAAATTGCAAATAATTGATGTTAATGCTGCAAACCCAAAAGTTGTCAGTAAAACGGTGAGAGCGAAAAGCTTATCAATACATAAAATAGCGGTAGATGTGAATCATACTGTGGCCCAGTTAGCTGAAATTTTCCAAGACAAGCCTTCGATAAACTCAATTGCGATTATTAATGGGCAATGTTTTTTAGGTTTAGTCTCGCGTGAAAATTTGCAAGGTAAATTGAGCAAGCCGTTTGGAAGAGATTTATACTCCACCAAAAAAGCCAGTGAAGTGGTAATGCAAGCTACCCCTTTGGTTGTGGATGCAAGTTTAAGCATCGAGCAAGTGAGTCGTTTAGTGACTTCGCGAGCACGTTATCAGCAAGAAGATGATTTTGTTATTTGCGAAGATGATAAGTTTATAGGCATTGCGCATGTTATTGATTTATTAAAGCAAGTAACTGAATTACAAGTAAACCAAGCAAGGCATTCCAACCCTTTAACGCAATTACCTGGGCTGATTCCAGTCAATGATTGTATTGATCAGTTAGTGAATAGTAATAATGAGTTTGCTGTGGTGCATTTTGATATAGATAATTTTAAACCATTTAACGACGTATACGGATTCGCCAAAGGCGATCAAGTAATCTTAGCTTTAGGTGTGAGTTTACAAAAATTTTGCAATATAGAAAAAGACACCGTCGGTCATATTGGTGGTGATGACTTTATTGCCATCTACAATAGCGATAATTGGCAGCAGCGTATTAAAGATGCGATTAAATATTTTGATACGATGGTCGCCGCGCTTTATTATCCTGAGCACCTCAAAGCTGGTGGCATATCAAGTAAAGATAGGTACGGCGTTGAAAGGTTTCATCAAATCGCTTCTGTATCTATTGCAGCGTTGGAAATCAAAGAAGGGGATAATTTGAGTCACTTTGACATATCTAGCCAATTATCACCTTTGAAACATGCCGCAAAAAGTTATGCAGGTAACTCTATGATTGTTGATCATGTAGAAAATTATTATTCACTTCAGCAATTTGAATATATGGATGAAGATGCTAAAGAATGCTCTACCTAAATTACTTTTAGCTTGGGTTGAAATCATTTAATGGCGTTTCGTATGCGCTAAAAACTGTATTATAATGCGCCATAAATATTACTATTGTGGTTAAATTACGTGAAGAAAGTATCTGCAGCAAAAAAGTAATTTGCTGCTAACTTCGAAGTTGATAATTAGAAGGTAATAGTTAGAGGGCGAGCAACTAAATAGCAATAAGGTAGCAAACAGCAGCAATATATAGCCGAGTGATCGCTACTGTTATAGGTTCATACAAAAGGTTCTAATTATGTTTGCTGGAGTTCGCAACACGCTTGAGTTCTATAGGAGAAAATATTTTTGTCTTCCCTCGGCTCAATTCAATTAACCCTTGGCGTTCGAAATTTTTCATTTGCCGGCTAACAACTTCACGTACCGAGCCAAGTTCAGTCGCCAATGCTTGGTGAGTGCGGGTAATTTCAAAAAACACTGCATTATCAAGCAAAATTTTGGCGAGCCTCTCATCGAGCTTTTTAAATACCACTTCTTCGATTAACATCATTAATGTTGACATGCGTTGTGCATATACTGCAAACACAAACGTGCGGAACAGCTTAGAAATACCTAATAATTCACCAAAGCAATGCTGAGGAATGATGGCCAGCTCAATATCTGATTCGGCGACTCCCTGTGCATTGTAATCTCGATTGGATAATAAGCAGTTAGTGGTCATAATACATGTTTCACGCTCTTGTGCGCGATATAGCACTATCTCACCCTGCCTCTGATACTTTTTGTACTACTACAGTACCTGAGAGTAATAGTACGTAGCCGCGGCAAATATTGCCTTCAGAAAACAGTAAGTTTCCTGCGCTTTCTTTCATACAAATAAGATCACGCTGCAAAATATCTTTTGCTGCTTGCTCTAAATTATCTAGTGCTGCAAATTTGTCTAGTAAGTTGGTTAATTTATTACTCACTTAAAGGCCTGTTAAGTAAAGATAATAGTTTTTTACGCTGAGAAAGGTACCAAATAAGCCCGACGACTTGTAATGAAATAGCTAACGAAAAAGCGTATTGATAAGCAATTAAAGGTGAGTGTCCACTTGCCGCGATTGGCCATAAATTGACGATGAGACCCATAATCCACTGCAATAAAAAGATGGATACGAATAGTAATAAATTTAAGCTAGTAATTACTCTACCTGAAAGTCGTTTTGGAAACTGTTGTAATAAAGTGGCGTACATTAATGAGCCTGAAGTACCAATAAAACCAAATAGGCCCCAGATTACAGGGGTTGGGATATCTACCCGTAATACTATTAATATTTGTACCCCAAGAAATAAATTGAGACCTGTAATGCTCACTGTTCTACTAGAAATACCAATTTTTTGCAATTTACTGGCAATGCTTCCCATCCCTACATAACCTAACACGGTTGCTGCAGCGCTGATCAGTAAATATTGAGCTGCTACTTCTCTTGGGAGTAATATAGCTTCGCGTAGCCATTGTCCAGCCCATAAGCTTTGTATGGAAATGAATGCAGCTTGCGCTAGAAAGCTTAAAGGTGCAACGGCGTAAAATATTGGGCTTTTCAGGATATCGAAATATTCCCAGAGTTGCTCAAAAACATTATTTTGTGGAACAGCTATTTTCTGCTTGGGGACTAAACAAATAATTAATAAGCTACTGACTAAAGTAACGGCGGCGAGTACCAAAAAGACTCCGCGCCAGTCAGTTATCTGTAATGCAAGTTCTACGGGTGTGGTGGCTGTTAGCGCTCCAATGCCGCCTGCGCCTAATTGTAAACCATTCATTAAAGGAAGTCGTTCAGTAGGTAACCACATTACATAAGCTTTGAAAGCGCCCATCAAGCAGGCACTAACGCCTAAACCAATTAGAAAACGGCCAAACCAGAGCATTGCAACACTATCATTCAAGGCGAACACTAAAGAGCCTATCGCGGCAAACAACAATAAAAAGGCACAAAGTTTGCGAATTTCAATACGATCTAAAAGGATACCTAAAGGAATTTGAAACAGTGCAAAACTGGCAAAATATGCACTGCTCACCCAGCCAATTTGTGCAGGCGTAAAAGCCAGTTCACTAATTATATCCGGGGCGATGATGGCATTTACCGTGCGATAAAAGTAAGAAAGGTAATAACCAAAAGCGAGAGGGAAAAAAATCCGAATGTAAAAGTTCAGCACTTATATAGCCTGTATTAAAAAACTACTTATGGGTTCTATTGGAGGACGTTTAAAAGAGTACAAATTTATCATAGCTATGCAAGTAGCGATATTTAAAGCTGTGCTTTTTTTAGATGTAAGTGTTTTAGATATAAGTGTTTAAAATTTAAGTGCTTAGCAGATTATTTGTTTTTAATGGTCATATTATTTATTTGTCACAATATGTTTGTAAAATAGTTTGAGAGCACTTTTGCGACTATCTCTATAAACATGTTAAGTTTATAAAGTATTAATGGGGCATTTTTAGGCATATCGAGGTAAAAAGAAGATCCTAATTCTATATTAACAGACGATTTTATATATCATTTTGAACACTATTCTATGGAGAGAGTAATGAATAAAAATACTAAATATAATCGAATTATCCAGCATTCATTGGTTAAAAAATGCATTTTGGCATCTGCAATCAGTAGCATATGCCTATCAGTTCAAGCGGCTAATGTGCAGTTAAGAATCATGGAGACAACCGATATACACGTAAACCTGGTTGATTATGATTATTACCGTGACAAAGCGAGTACCACTTTAGGTTTAGCCAAAACAGCAAGCTTGATAAGACATGCAACAGCAGAAGTGAAGAATTCACTGTTGTTTGATAACGGTGATTTGCTGCAAGGAAACCCGTTAGGTGATTATATTGCTAAAGAGCAAGGGTTGAATAAAGGAGAAATTCATCCTGTTTATAAGGCGATGAATTTGCTGAATTACGATGCTGGTAATATGGGGAATCATGAATTCAATTATGGCCTAGATTTTTTAAAAACAGCAATAGCGGGGGCCAACTTCCCTTACGTATCAGCCAATACTTACATAGATGATGGTGATACAGATGAGAGCAATGACAAAAATTTTTTCACCCCTTATCTTATTTTAGATAGAGAGCTTACTACAGAGCAGGGAGATAAAGTTACTATTAAAATTGGAGTAATAGGGTTCGTACCGCCACAGATAACCCAATGGGATAAAGCCAATTTATCCGGTAAATTAGTCACGCATGATATTATTGAAGATGCGAAAAAGTTTATACCTTTAATGCGTGAACAAGGTGCTGATTTGGTTGTGGCGATCCCTCACTCAGGGCTGGGAAAATTAAAAGGCAAAACGATGGCTGAAAACGCCACATTAGGCCTATCGAAAGTTGCAGGGATTGATGCCATTTTATTTGGACACTCTCATCAGCCTTTCCCAAGCGAGAAATTTGCACAAATAGCAGGTGCTGACATAGCTAAAGGGACCATAAACGGGGTTCCTTCAGTGATGCCTGGATTTTGGGGATCGCATTTAGGCGTGATAGATCTTCAGTTAACAGTAGAAGATGGCAAATGGAGTGTTGTGGACGGACAAGGTTCATTAAGAGGGATTTATAAGCGAGATGGTCGTAAAAAAATATCCTTAGTTGATGCTGATAAAGCGGTAGTAGAAGCAGTGCAAAAAGAGCATAAAGCGACTATTGTTTATATGAACAAGGGTGTAGGAACAACAACGGCGCCTATCCATAGTTACTTTTCTCTTGTGCAAGATGACCCTTCAGTGCAGATCGTGACAAACGCGCAACAGCGCTACGTTGAAAAACTCATACAAGGCACTGAGTATGATGGCATTCCTGTTTTATCAGCCGGTGCGCCTTTTAAAGCGGGTGGACGTGGGGGTGCAGATTACTACACCAATATTAGCGCTGGTAAAATAGCGCTTAAAAATGTCGCTGACTTGTATATTTACCCTAACACCTTGCGTGCCGTGCTGTTAAACGGTGCACAAGTTCGTGAATGGTTAGAAATGTCGATGGGTGCGTTTAATACTATCAAAGAGAATACTGTTACTGAACAACCTTTGCTAAACCCTGATTTCCCATCGTATAACTTTGACATCATTGATGGCGTTACCTTTAAGGTAGATTTATCAAAAGCACCTCGCTATGCAAAAGATGGTAAAAAAATTGCAGATACTCACAGAGTTGTGCAATTTAAATTTCAAGGTAAGCCAGTAATTGATGAACAATCCTTTATTGTTGCGACCAATAATTACCGTGCTAGTGGCGGCGGGCACTTTCCTGCATTAGATGGTAGTAACATTATAATTTCAGCACCAGATGAGAACCGTACCGTACTGGCTAATGATATTTTTGAACAGCAAACGATTGATCCAACAGCTGATAATAATTGGTCATTTTTAGCTATTGATAAAACCAATGTCATCTTTGAAAGCTCACCGAATGCTAAAGCTGCAATCACAGCAGACATGCCAATAGAGTATGTAGGCGAGGGGAATGATGGTTTTGCGAAATACCGTTTAAAAATGGATTAGTAATCAATGGTTAAAGGCTTGAATTAAAGTTCCAAAGCCATAAAGATTAGAGTACACTTTTTATTATTTGCGCGCTCCCGATTAAACGGGAGCGTTGCCAACTATCATATTGTGTGTTTTTTCAGTAAGTAATTAAAAAATGATTTCAAATATTATTTTCATGAGGTATTTTACCTAACGGTAAAATGAAAATAATTTCTATAATTGTAAGATTACAGTCAAATGTGGTTTTGCCATTTACTTGAAAATAATAACTATTTGGAGATAACCATGACTAAGGTGTCACGCGTATTACTAGCAGCTGCTGTATTAGTGAGTGCTCAAGGTGTTTTTGCTGAAACTCGAATAACGTATAAATCAGCAAAAACTAGCTCTTCTTATTATCAAATGGCAGTAGAAATATCGCAGGCAGTTAAACAAGGTACTGATGGCCAGTACATCGTTACAGTTGAAGAGAGCCAAGGTTCTGTTCAAAACGTGATGGAGTCTGCCATTCGTAACGGTAACTATGTATTTACCACACCACCAGTATTAGTAAAGCTGGCACAAGGTGGTAAAGCGATGTTTAAGAATAAGAGCAACCCTAAATTTGCTGAAATTAGAGCATTGTTTCCAATCCCATCGCTGACGATGCATTTTGTTATGTCTAACAAAAGTGGTATCGATTCTTTTTCTGCAATGCAAGGGAAAAAGATATTATTAGGTAAAGGCTCTTTTGGTGCACGTGAAGGTGAAAAGTACCTAAAATTGTTTGGTCTTGAAGGGAAAGTTGATTTAGCTCAAGTTGAGTTATCTAATGCGGTACCTGCTTTGAAAAATGGTCAAATTGATGGTTTTGTAACCGCTGGATCTTACCCTGCACCGAACGTAATAGAGGCGGCAGCAGCTACTGGTGTTACTATATTATCTTTAAGCGAAGCGCAAATAAAACAATCTAAACGTACTAAATTAGTGATCCCTGCTGGCACTTATGCAGGCCAAAAAAGTGACATAAATACCACTTCTTTACCTGTTGTAGCTTATACAACCACCGCGATGGATGATAAAACTGCTTACACCCTAACTAAGGCATACTGGGATCAAAAGCAACTGATGTCAGATACATCACCTTGGTGGAAAGGGGTATCTACTCAACTGCTAGGCAACGTTACTGGTAAAATACATCCAGGTGCTGCTAAGTACTATACAGAGCTAGGTATTCAATTAAGTGCGGGACAGCTATAAATTAATAGCTTGATCTTTTGTGCATAGCGCTGCTTGTATTAGGCAGCGCTATTTAAGTACTTGTATAAGCTTCTTTTTTAATAAGAGTGATAAAGTGATAGTAACTTTAAGCACATTTTATTAAAGAGTAGGGAAATTTAATAAACAAGGTAATATCAACCTTGTAATAATATGTTTTAACTAATTAATGTTTTGATCAGGTTACGTTACACGATGACTGAGAATGCTTTTCAAGCGCTATTTATTTGATAGGCGCTCAAACGCAGCATTCGTAAACTGTATCTGTAGATTAAAATAATAAAGGAATGAATAAGCAGCTGAGTCTGCAAGTTAAAGTGTTACTCACCTGTGAATTAAACACTATGTACCAGCGATATTTCTGGGCCGCGTTAGGCCTTATCAGCATTATTTTTCATCTAACGCTAATCTTCTCTGGATTGGTGCCTAATTTAGTCAGCAGACCTTTGCACATGGCTTTAGCTTTGCCTTGGGCATTTGTTTTTCTCAGTGAAACTAAATTACAGCGCATCAGTGGCTATTTTTTTGTCGTCATTAGTATGTTTTCAAGCTGCTGGGTGGCTTATAAAGCGGAAATGCTTGCTGATCAATATGGATATATCTCCCAAAATTATCAGTTATGGATAGCGGGGGCACTACTATTAAGTGTTTTAGAAATGGCGCGCCGTTGTATTGGTTGGCCATTACCGCTGGTGGCTGCAATTGCTCTAATGTATGGCCTGTTTGGTGAATATATTCCGGGTGAATTTGGTCATCCTGGTACTCCAATTGGCAGCTTTTTAGGCACTTTAACCATTGCAGAAGGCGGGATTTGGGGAAAACTGACAGGCGTTTCTGTGAGTATCGTTGCCATTTTTGTGATTTTTGGTGCGGTGCTCAATGCCGGAGAAGCAGGGCAAGGGTTCATGAACTTGGCGATGGTTGCAGCAGGGCGTTTACGAGGAGGAGCGGCTAAGGTATCCGTTATTTCTTCAGCATTATTCGGTTCTATTTCTGGCTCGGCTTCGGCAAATGTTGCCTCTACTGGCGCAATAACGTTGCCTGCGATGACTAAGCTTGGTTATCCGAAATCTTTAGCAGGGGCAACGGAAGCGGTTGCTTCATCAGGTGGGCAGATCATGCCGCCGCTGATGGGAGCCGGCGCGTTCGTTATGGTAGAGCTCACAGGAATATCCTATCAAAGCATTATGCTAGCCGCCATATTGCCCGCTATATTGTATTTTTGGGCGGTATGGATTGGTATCGATGCATTTGCACTGCGCTACGAGCTAAAAGGGATGAGCAAGGACGAGCAGCCAAAATTACGCAAGGTGTTGATTACTTGTGCGTTTTTCATGCTGCCTTTTAGTGTTCTATTATGGGGAATGTTTATCCCAGCTTACACTCCACAATATGCTGCCTGTATTGCTATATTTGCTGCAACGCTGTTACTTTTCTTTAGTGAAAAGGGTGCTGTATCAAAGAAGCAGTGGCTGGCGCGATTTGAAAGTGTGTGTACCAATGCTGGTAAACAAATAGCGATGATAGCGGCAATTATTCTTTGCGCTTCTATCGTGATTGGCGTTTTATCGATTACAGGGTTAGGTATAAAGATTACCTCGCTTATACTGTCAGGTTCGGGGGGGACGCTGTGGCCAGCAATTTTACTAACAGCAGTTGCTTGTCTTATTTTAGGTATGGAAGTGCCAACAACAGCAGCTTATGTGATTTGTGTCTCTGTAGCGGGCCCTGCTTTATCTCAATTAGGCTTAGCGCCTTTACAAGCGCACTTGTTTGTATTTTGGTTTGCATTGCTTTCTACCATTACACCACCTGTGTGTGGCTGCGTGTTTATAGCTGCAGGTATGGTTAAAGAAAATTGGTTAAAGGTAGCAGGGGCTGCAATGATGTTGGGAGTAGGCTTGTATTTAATTCCTTTAGCGATGATTGCTAATCCTTCATTAATTAAGTTAGGTACTGAGCCATTGATGGCAGTGATGAGTGCTTTGAAGATAGCTGCTGCTTTATATTGTGTTTCAATGGGCTTAATTGCACCTTTTAATGCAGTTAAAAAGATAGTGTTAATTGTATTAGGCGTATTGCTAATATTTACCCTACGTATATAACACTTCAAATTTGCATCTAAAGGAAATAATTGAACAACTTGATTTTTTAAGCTTGTGTTAAACTAACAATCGAACAAAAAGAGGTGGTAAATGAGTAAAAATATATACTGGACATTCAGTGCAGCGGTCAATGAAGGAAGTTTAGAGCAGGTAAAAGAGCTCGCTAGTACGATGATTGAGCTTACACAGCAAGAGGCAGGTGCAATCGCTTATGAGTGGTCACTGAGCCCAGATGAGTCAATATTGTATGTCTACGAGCGCTATCAAAATAGCGATGCGGCACTTCAGCATTTAGCTAATGTGGGTTCATGCTTACCTAAGTTAATGCAGCTGATCAGTCCAATTAAACTGGATTGTTATGGCAGTGTAAGTGAATCGTTTAAGGAGGCGGTAAAAGGGTTACCTATGGTTTATAACCAAACATTTAACGGCTTTCATAAATAGTGAATTATCATTTATTCAAAGGCTTACATTGATATTGAAGTCTACGCTTTTGTAGAAAGTCTAAATACAAAAGCATAGTTTCGATATTGTGTTAACAGCCTTCTAACTCTCTTAAATACCTAAATAGTTTTTTAGAGGTTAAAGGATGCTTAGCAGCGGCTATTTCTTTTTGCGTGTTACGAATGAGTTGTCGTAAATGTTGCATATCGGTGTGTGGATACTCTGCTAGTATAACATCTAGCATGCCTTCGTCATTATTCAGTAACCGATCTCTCCAGCGCTCTAGCCGATGGAAAATTTTGTTGTATTCTTCGTGTTGTAAATCACAGCCGTTGATACCTTTCTCTATTATCTCAAGATCTTCAAAGCGCATCAATTTGCCAATGTATTGGAATTGACGCTTTAATGCACCACTGCGTGGCTTAAGACGCTTGGCTTCATCAACAGCTAAGCGCAATGCTTCGTCCATCACTATACTATCTAATTGGGCTGGCTTTAAATGAATTAATTTGGCGCCTAGATCTTGTAAAGCTTCAGCATCTCTTTTCAAAGACGAGCGACTAATCCAATCTTCATCATCATCTTCTATCGTGTCAAACTTGTCGTTATTCATGGGTCTATCCGTAAAAATAGGAGGCTAAGCCTAAAAAAGCTAAGAATCCGATAACATCAGTTATGGTGGTTAGTAATACCCCACCGGCAAGCGCTGGATCAATGCCTTTTGCTTTTAGCAAAATAGGCAGTAATGCACCTGAGCAAGTACCAACAATTAAATTAATAATAATGGCTAGGGCAATAATAAGGCCTATAGTATAATCCCCAAACCAAAGAACTGCGACCCCTGCCACCACAATTGACCAAAGAACACCATTTAAAGTCCCTACCAACAATTCGCGGCGTATCAACCAAGCAGCATTTGCCTTTTCCACTTGGTCTAATGCCTGTGCACGAATGATTAAAGTAAGTGTTTGGCTACCAGCAATACCTCCCATCGAAGCGACAATTGGCATTAATACCGCGAGCGCGACAACTTTATCTATAGTTCCTTGGAAAATGCCGATTACGGCGGATGCAATAAAAGCGGTCATTAGGTTAATGCCTAACCATACGGCGCGTCTTTTACTGGTTTTCCAAACAGGGGCGAAGGTATCTTCATCGTCATCTAAGCCTGCCATACTCATTAATGAGTGATCAGCATCTTCACGAATGACGTCGATCACATCATCAATGGTGATTCGTCCTAATAATTTACCATCATCATCCACCACTGGAGCTGAGACTAAATCGTGCTGCTCAAACAATTGTGCCACTTCATGATCAGGCATACTGGCGGAAATGGGCTCTATTTCAGTTACCATGATTTCACGCACAGTGATATCTGGGTCTGTCACTAGTAATTTTGTAAGAGGAAGAATTCCGATGTAGAGCTCTTTGCGACGGCTTATAACAAACAAGCTATCTGTCATCTCTGGAATTTCATCGTGACGTCTTATATAACGTAACACGGTTTCTACGGTAATATCTGGTCTAATGGTTACCGTATCGGTATTCATTAAACCGCCTGCGGTGTCTTCTGGGAAAGATAGAACTTGTTCAACTCGCTCACGGTTTTGCTTGTCCATAACCTTGAGGAGTTCACGCATGACGGTGTCTGGCAGCTGTTGCAGTAAATCGGCTAAATCGTCGGTATCTAAAGAGTCCGCTAATGCAAGAACACGGCTGTTATCCATACGCGATAAGATATCAGCTTGAATGTCATCAGATAAATGCTGTAATACAGCGCCTTCGTTATCTCTATGAATGAGCTTCCAAAGTACTTTACGCTCTTTAGGTGGTGATTTTTCTAGTAACTGCGCCACTTCAACACTCTGCAGCGTGTTATTTAATGTAAAACGTATTTGTTGAAAAGCGCCACTGTCTAAAGCTTGAGATAATTTATCTAATTCAGATGCATTTGCTTGCTGACTCATAGAGTAAGAATCTCAGTGGGAGAATGAAAAATAGCTGATTTAGCTTAAACTTATATTAATTATAGCTTAGTAGTTGCGTTAGTGTTGAACAGTAAATGAATGCATTAGACTGAAAATGCTAGTTTATTCCTCTTCATCAAACCTGTTGTTTATTAAGTAGACAATGGCTTCTAAAGCTTGATCTTGATCCTCACCTTGAGTGGCTATTTGCAGCTGAGTTCCCTTGCTAGCCGCAAGCATCATCACTGACATGATACTTTTACCGTCAACAATTTTTTCACCTTTAGTTATTTTTACATCGCACGAATATTTGCTAGTAATAGCAACGAGTTTTGATGCTGCTCTAGCATGTAATCCTAATTTGTTGATAATCTCAATATTTGCCCTTGGCATGCATTGCTTCCTTAAATGACCGAGTGGGGTGTTATAAATCGTTTATAGTACTTGGTTGTAAATGCAGTTTTAAATTGCTCAAAGGTACTCTAGCGTTAAAAGCTCGATATATAAAAAGTTATAGGCTTACCGGTTTTCGTGACCTAAGTTGTACTGATGTTTGTGAAACTTTGATCAGTATTCTAACAGCCTTGCGCTTAAAATTTTTATTTTTATTGTTATTGAACAATTTCACGATGATAAACAGAAACATTATCCATAAGCGGCAAGAAATGGCTAGTTAATTGCTCTGCTATGTAGACGGATCTATGTTGACCGCCAGTGCAACCGAGTGCAACGGTTACATAACTGCGATTATTGGTTTTAAAGTGAGGTAGCCATTTCTCTATATAATTTTGAATATCACTAATCATATCAGTGACTAATGCTTGTTGAGATAGAAAATCAATGACTGGTTGTTGTTTTCCGTTGTAAGATCTTAATTCAGGCACCCAATAAGGGTTAGGTAGAATTCTTAAATCATAAACCATGTCTGAATCTAAGGGTACGCCGTGTTTGAAACCAAAAGAGATAAACTGTAGGGATAAATTTTGTTCGGTTCGCTCAGCAACTCTATATTTAATAACATCGCGCAGTTCATATAAAGAAAGATGTGTCGTATCAATGCGTATTGAAGCTAAATCCGAAATTGAGGCAAGTACCGATTTCTCATATTCAATTGACGATTTCAGCCCTTGAACTTGATTGGCCATGGGATGACGCCTGCGTGTGGCGCTGTATCGCTGAATTAAAATTTCATCGCTGGCGTCTAAATAAATAAAATCAATTTCAAAATCCTTTTGGCTATCTTTGAATTTTGCAATTATATTAGGTAACTTTTCTAAGTGTTCGACGGGGTTACGAGCATCAATGCACAGTGCTATTTTATCTTTTATATTACTATTTTCTTTGGTAAGAGAGCCGCCATTATCTTGTTGAAGGCTTTGCAAGTAATTGATCGTTTCAGGTAAAAGCGCAGCAGGTAAGTTATCTATACAATAAAAACCAATATCTTCTAGAACTTGAATGGCAGTACTTTTTCCCGAACCCGATCTTCCACTAATGATGATAAGTTTCATAGTTCTCCTTTTGAAAATATACCAGACAGTTACGCCTATAATTAGCTTAGGTTACTGATTATACTAAATTAGCTTAAATAATGAAGAGTGATTAGTAGAAACATCAGCATAACGAATACACTGAGTTATTCTATATTAAGAACCAAAATAAAGCATTCAGCTACGCCTGTAAATAGCGATATTTAATATTGATATCAAGTATTTGCGAGTGAAATTATTTGATTATAAAGTGAAGAGGAATCCACACATAGGCGTAATTTATCGCGATTATCAGCATCGCTAAATATTTCGGCTAATTTACCAAGAGTATGTAAGTGTTCGTCGCAACAATTAGAAGGGACTATTAAAGCAAACACTAAATCCACAGGTTTTCTATCAATGGCATCAAAATCAACGGCTTTATCCAGCTTTAAGAAAACGCCGATAGCCTTGTCTAGGTGATCTAAGCGGCAGTGAGGGATAGCGATGCCTTCTCCAATACCTGTACTACCTAATCGTTCTCTTTCGATAAGGCCGCTAAATATTTCGTCATGACTAATACTTTCATTATTATCACTAATCATTGCGCTGATGTGATCTAAGGTTCTTTTTTTACTCCCTACCTGTAAGTTGTGAATAACAAATTGGGTAGAGAGTAGGTTGATTATTGGCATAGTATTTTACGTTTAGTTATCTATTTGTGACTTTTGAGTTTTTCTTTGTAACGAATAATTTGTCGATCTAGTTTATCTGATAATCCATCAATAGCTGCGTACATTTGATCTTGTTCATCGGAGGCAAATATTTCTTTACCCGACAAGTGTAAATTTGCTTCTGCTTTTTGTCTATTTTTTTCAACGCTTAATGTGATTTGTACGTTGGTTATGTTGTCAAAGTGTCGTTCTAGTTTTTGTATTTTTAAATGAGCATATTCAGTTAGTGCTTGGGTGAGATCTACGTGATGGCCGGTAATATTAATTTGCATAAAAATCTCCTGTTTTGCATTTATTGGTAGTGCTTGGTTATAGCAAGCGTTTACGCTCATTGGAAGGGGGGATACCCATCGATTCGCGATACTTTGCTATGGTTCGTCTAGCTACATTTATACCTTCAGCTTCCAGCATCTTAGCAATTTTATTATCACTTAATGGCTTTGCTTGGTTCTCTGTTTCTAGAATTTTTTTAATTATAGCTCTTATGGCAGTTGATGACGCAGCGCCACCGTCACTGGTACTCACATGACTAGAAAAAAAGTATTTTAATTCAAAGATACCGTTGGGCGTATGCATGTATTTCTGAGTAGTGGCTCTGGAAATGGTTGATTCATGCATATCAACGGCTTCTGCTATGTCTTGTAAAACCATCGGTTTCATAGCCATTTCGCCATGCTCGAAAAAATCAATTTGGCGTGCAAGTATTTGGTTGGATACTTTTAACAAAGTATCATATCTGCTTTGAATGCTTTTGATTAGCCAACGTGCTTCTTGCAAATGGTTTTTTAAATAGTTGTTATCTTCGCTATTATCAGCACGTTTGATCAAATTTGCGTAAGTGTTGTTAATGGTGAGATTGACGGCATTATCGCCGTTAAGGCGCACTTGCCAAAAACCATTGATTTTTTCAACAAATACATCGGGTGTGATGTATTGAGCTGTATTGGGCGTTATGCTGGCTCCTGGCTGTGGGTTTAGCGTCAAAATTAGTGCTATAGCTTTTTGTAAATGACTTTCTGAAAGCTGCATTTTGCGCATTAAAGTACGATAATCATGATTACCAAGTAGTTGAATGTGGTTGATAACTATTTTCTTGGCTGTTTCTAAATGAGCAGTATCAGAAGGTAATTGGTTGAGTTGAATTAGTAAGCATTCGCTTAAGTTTCTAGCGGCAATTCCAGCAGGCTCAAATTGCTGAATTCGTCTTAAAACGACTTCGAACTCATCAAGTTCAATTTCATGCAATATAGGATTATCACTTTGTTGAAATTGCGCATAAATATCTTTTAAATCAGTTTTTAAGTATCCATCAAGGTCAATGCCGTCAATGATATTAGCGGCGATTGTTTGGTCTACTTCGTTCATCGTTGTAAGGTTTAATTGCCAGTTAAGATGATCTTGTAAGCTTTCTTCGCTGGTATCGTAAGGTTCAATACTGCTTTGATCTATAGTGTTATTAGTTGTGCTAGGGCCGTGCTGAAAAGTATCTTCCCAATTACTATCTGTGGCAAGGTCTACAGGGATATCGTCATTCCATTCGTTGACTGTATCTTCCGTTGAAGAGGTGCTTACTTCGCTGCTATTATTTTCTGCATCTGCTTTTTGATCATTAACAGGTTGTTGTAACTGTGCACGTTCTTTATCGTCGAGGGATTGGGTTACCGTTTCAGCTTTTACCTCTTCTCCAGGTTCTAGCATTGGATTGCTATCTAAAGCTTCTTGAACTTCTTGTTGTAGGTCAAGTGAGGATAGTTGCAGTAGCCTTATCGCTTGCTGCAATTGTGGGGTCATGGACAAGTGTTGTCCAATTTTTAACTCTAAAGACTGTTTCATATAAGCTATAACGATACTCTAAAATACTTCGGATGCAATGAAAAATACGCGTTTAAAGGGAAAATTTATCCCCTAAATAGGCTCTTTTTACTTGCTCATTTTCCATTATTTCGTGCGGTGCGCCAGAGGCTAAAATAAAACCATCGTGTACAATATAGGCTTTTTCACAGATATCGAGGGTTTCTCTTACATTGTGATCCGTGATCAAAATGCCAATGCCTTTGCTTTGTAAATGTAGAATTGTTTGCTTAATGTCGTTAACCGAAATAGGGTCGACACCCGCAAAAGGCTCATCTAAGAGAATGAACTTAGGTTCAGTGGCAAGTGCTCTGGCTATTTCTACTCGCCGGCGCTCTCCGCCGGAAAGGCTCATGCCTGTGTTGTGCCGGATATGAGTTATATGAAATTCTTCTAATAAAGATTCCATTTTTTGTTTTTGCTGCGCTTTATTAAGATCCTTGCGCATTTCTAAAATCCCTAACAAATTATTTTCAACACTTAGCTTGCGAAAAATAGAAGGCTCTTGTGGTAAATAACCAATGCCGTTACGTGCTCTTTCGTGCATCGGCAATGCGGTAAGGTCTAAACCATCTAAGGTGATTTTACCCGCATCAGAATTTATTAACCCAACTATCATATAAAAGCAGGTAGTTTTTCCGGCGCCGTTAGGGCCCAGTAAGCCAATAACTTCACCACTGGCAATTTTTATGCTTACATCGCGAACCACTGGTCGGCGTTTATAAGATTTAGCTAAATTACTGGCAGTTAATAACATTGCTATTTTTTGCCTTTAGGTTGAATGATCATTTTGACTCTTTGTTTGCCGCCTTTTGCGTTAACAATCGCTTTGTCCATATGATAAACAATTACTTCGCCAGTGAATTTATCTTTTAATTGCTCGACGCGTGCGTTTCCGGTAATCGTTATCTTTTGCTCACTAACGGAATAAATCATATTACTGCCCCAGGCTTTAGAGTAGGGCTGGCCTTTTTGTTGTTGTTGGGTGAAATGTGAGGGCTTACCGGTGGCGAGCATCTTACTAATATCGCCATTTTTGTTGCGGCTAATAACAAGTTTATCGGCAGTGATTGCCATGGTGCCTTGAATTATTTTAACAGCACCCGTCAGTGTGGTAATGCCTGTTTTGTCATCTAATACGGCATTATTTGCAACAACGTCAATTGGTTGGTTCCTATCTTCAGGTAGAGCAGAGACTGTTTGCGAGCAACTGATTGCTGCGAGTAATACCCAAAAGGTCCGCGTTTTTTTTAAAGAAAAAGAGAGGTGATGTGATTGGATTTGGCAAAAAAAAGATGGAGTTTGCAAAAGTAAACGAGGTGTCGTTTTATTTTTCATTAAATGTCCCTTTAACATTAGTTTTAAAGTTAACTGTTTGTGAGTTCATGTCTGAAAAAAGACCCGTTGAGGTGGTGATATTACCGAATGTGTCGGTAAATTCAATGAAATCATCTGTGCTTACGCTATTTTTGTTGCGGTCATAATGCAGAGTTTCGGTTTTAAGGTAAGTATCTTCTAATGCATTTTTAAAGCTTATAGCTAATACCTGCTTCTTAAAGGTGATTTTTCCACTAGTATCTAGCGCGGTTGCTGTTTGGCTTTTAATGGTTTGTGAAATATCTAAATCTTTGTAATTCACAAAATATGGCGCGCTTAATTGGCTAATCTGGCGCTGTTTATAATGCTCAATATAATCTGATGTAGCTGTATTTGCTAATTGACCATTGCTGTTGAAAGCTTTGAAGTGTGCCTTTTTTATATAGAAATCAACATCCTGATCATTGCTGGTAGTTGTTGGAATGATGGTTTTGTTCTGATTGTCAAAATTTATCCAGCCGATAACGGCGAAAATGACTATTAATATAGCGAAAATTAAGCGTAGTTTATGACGAGCTACGAGCATCTTATAGGTACTCGTTATAGCAATTTTCTAACAACTGCTGGGCATCTAATATAGCTTCGCAAAACTCTCGTGCAGCGCCTTTGCCGCCTGTTCTTGTGGTACACCAATCGCTGTGCTGTATAAGCAAAGGGTGAGCGTTAGGTACTGTTACGCCAAAAGAGACCGCTTTGATTGCAGCTAAATCAGGTAAGTCATCACCTATATAAGCGCATTGTGATAATTCAAAATTGTGTTCTTGGCAAATTTCATTCAGCGCTTGTAGCTTGTCATCTCTAGCTTGTAATAAATAGTTTACGCCGAGTGCCTTGGCTCTTTGAGCCACTTGCGGTGAAGATCTGCCAGTAATGATTGCAGTGGCGATGTTGTTTTTATGCAAAAGTTTTAGACCTAAGCCATCAAGGGTGTTGAAACTTTTAATTTCACTGCCATCGGCTAATAAATACAAGCTACCATCTGTCATGATGCCGTCTACGTCAAAAACTGCTAGTTTGACTTTTTTTGCTTTAGCAAGAACATCAATATCGGATATACGCTGCATTTATAACACTCCTGCTTTTAACATATCTTGCATATTTAGTGCGCCTATCGGTTTATTATGCTGATCGGTTATTACAAGTTGCCCAATACCGTTATTTTGCATAACCAGTAGCGCCTCTGCAGCTAGGGTATTTGCATCAACGAGGGTTACCTTAGTGTTCATCAAGCTATCAATAGTGGTTGTTTTAAGGTCAATGTCGCTATCTAATGCGCGTCGTAAATCACCATCGGTAAAAATGCCTTTTAGTACGCCCGCTTTATCGACAATGGTAGTCATTCCTAAGCGTTTATCAGTGACCTCTAATAACGCCTGCGTCAATAAGGTATTAGAGTCTACTTTGGGAATAGATTCCCCGCAATGCATAATATCTGCAACCTTTAAGAGTAATTTTCGACCTAAGCTACCGCCAGGGTGAGAAAAAGCGAAATCTTCAGCATTAAATCCTTTCGCTTCTAAAATAGCTAGTGCCAAAGCATCCCCCATAGCCATTTGCGCTGTGGTGCTTGAGGTGGGAGCCAAATTTAACGGGCAAGCCTCAGTTTGAACGCCTGTGTTTAAGTTAAAATCAGCCATAGTAGCTAAAGTTGATTGCTCATAAGATGTAATGCTGATTAAAGGAATGCCCATGCGTTTTATTAATGGCAATATCGATTTTAATTCAGCGGCTTCTCCTGAGTTTGACAAAGCTATTACTACGTCATTCTCAGTAATCATTCCCATGTCACCATGGCTAGCTTCTGCTGGATGTACAAAAAAAGCAGGAGTACCAGTGCTTGCAAGTGTAGCGGCTATTTTTTTACCTATATGACCTGACTTTCCCATTCCCGATACGATGACTCGGCCTTTGCAAGCGAGCATTGCTTGACAGCTTAGTTCGAAATTTTCGTCTAGTAATTCTAGTAAGTTGCTCACTGCTTGTGCTTCTAGTGATATCGTGCGCCGCGCTGAGTTTAAAAACAAGTTGCTTTCCTTCATTGATAAAGTCCAATTTCGGTAGTCTTTTAAATATATGTAAAAGAGTGAAAATAGCTGAAGCTAAGCTGATGTTACGTATAAAACTACCATATATCCAGCATATATAGTTAGAAAAGCAACACCTTCAAACCGTTTGATAACAGCGGGTTTCCGCAAAAAGCAAAAAATCAATAATAGTACGCTTAAAGCAGTCATTGATAGGTAGTCACGCTGAAAAACATCGCTTGATAATGTTAATGTGCCAGCAAGTCCAGGAATAGCCATCACGGCGCCTAAGTTAAAAATGTTTGAACCGATAACATTGCCTATGGCGATATCGTGGTGTCCTTTGACCGCACTAGCAATAGATGCTGCTAGCTCAGGTAAGCTAGTACCTATGGCGACAATTGTTAGCCCTATTATTAAATGTGAAACACCTAGCGATAAAGCGATTTCAGTGGCGCCCCACACCAACGCTTTTGAACTAACGACAAGTAAAGCCAAGCCAGCTACTAGCCAAAATAAACTCAAAGCTGTACTCGTTTCGGGAGTTTTATCATCATGTTGGTCTATGTTTTGATCTTGGTCTTGTTGAAATTTGGCAAATAGCACAAGTGATACTATCAGCGCACCAAACAAAATGAAGCTGTCTATAATATCCAAGCGTAAATTAAACAGTAATACGCCAGCGATTAAAGTGACCACTAACATCAATGGTACTTCTTTAGATCGTACGGCGTTTTTGACTGGAAGAGGTGCAATAATCGCAGTCGCACCTAGCACTAAAGCAATGTTGGCGATATTGGAACCAATTGCATTTCCCACTGCCAAAGTGCCTGAGTTTTCAATAGTAGCGACAATTGATACCAGTATTTCAGGCGCAGAGGTGCCAAACGAAACTATTGTTAACCCAATTAACATGGGGGACATACCAAACTTCTTAGCGGTGGATGCGGCACCGAAGACAAATTTATCTGCGCTCCAGACTAAAACAATGAGACCAAAAACAAGGCTGATAATAGGAAGTAACATAGTTAACCTTAAACTATTGGGCTGAAAAAAGGCTATTAGACCAGAACTGTTAGGAGGTGCAAGTTAAAATGACAATTACGGTTAGTTTGCTCATAAAACTTAATCAAATAGTTAATGCTTTTGTCGTAGAGATTAAAAAAACTGGGTGCTATAATCGCGTTTTTTTGAGCACCGTTTTGGGTGGGTATCAAAGGCTGTTAATATTAGGATCATGCTGGTAACCGGTTTGATTAATAATTAATGTCGAATATTCGAAATACAGGGTGCATAAGCTATTAAGTATCAACTATTGCGCTTTTGTATTTATTTATCGAGACGCTTATATACATACTCATACGGACTATTAAATTAACAAATGTTATCGTGCTGCTGTTTTAATAGAGAGGTTAAATTTGCTTGACACAGAAAGTATAATTCAAATTGAGCATCTTAAGTTTAGCCGTGGCCAGCGCGCTATTTTTAAAGATATTAATTTACAGATACCAAAAGGAAAAATTACAGCGATTCTAGGACCTTCAGGGTCTGGTAAAACCACACTGTTAAAAATGATAGGTGGTCAATTGAGACCTGAAAGTGGTGTCGTTCGCGTTGAAGGTAGTGACTTGCAGCAACTGAGTCGTAAGAAACTATTTATGCTACGCAAGAAAATGGGCATGTTGTTTCAAAGTGGTGCGCTTTTTTCAGATATGAGTGTTTTTGAAAATGTAGCTTTCCCATTGCAAGTTAATACTAATCTCAATGCAGAGCTGATTCGCGATATCGTATTGATGAAGTTGCAAGCGGTGGGCTTGCGAGGTGCATATAAGCTAATGCCAAATGAATTATCAGGTGGTATGGCACGGCGTGTAGCACTGGCTAGAGCTATTGCTCTTGATCCAGAAATTGTCATGTATGATGAGCCCTTTGCAGGGCAAGATCCCATTGGTATGGGAGTTCTGGTTGAGTTAATAAAAAAACTTAACCAGTCGCTGGGTCATACCAGTGTTATTATTTCTCATGATATCCAAGAAACGTTAAGTATTGCTGACTATATATGCATTATGGCTGATGGAGTGATTGTTGCAGAAGGTAGTTCGCAGCAGATTAGGGAATCCAGCTCAGCTCACGTACAGCAGTTTATTAATGGTTATTCAGATGGGCCGGTCCCATTCCATTATCCAGCTTGCGATATCATGCAGCAATTAAGTAATAGTAAAGAATGAGGATGTTGAGTTATATGCTGGATTTCCTAGCAAGTTTAGGTCGAGGCTTTTTCGATACGTTAGCCGGGTTTGGCCGTGCTACAATTGTTTTGTATCGAGCGCTAGTTGTTTGGCCGCAACCTTCGGTTAGTTTTCCACTCATCGTTAAGCAGTTATACAGTATTGGCGTAAAGTCATTACTTATTATTACTGTGTCCGGATTGTTTATTGGTATGGTGCTTGGCCTACAAGGTTATACCATATTGGTCGATTTTGGCTCGGAGCAGTCAGTCGGGCAGATGGTTGCTTTATCACTAGTGCGTGAGTTGGCTCCAGTGGTAACTGCTTTATTATTTGCAGGGCGTGCAGGTTCCGCATTAACCGCAGAAATAGGGCTGATGAAAGCTACAGAGCAATTAGCATCTTTAGAAATGATAGGTGTTGATCCGCTACGGCGCATTGTCGCGCCAAGGCTTTGGGCAGGCTTTATTTCAATGCCTATATTGTCAATGATATTCGCGGCAGTAGGGATTTATGGTGGAGCTTTAGTTAGTGTGGAGTGGTTAGGTGTTTATTCAGGTTCTTTTTGGTCTGTAATGCAGTCAGCTGTCGATTTTTACGATGATGTTTTAAATGGCGTTATAAAAGCAATAGTGTTTGGCTTGGTTGTTACTTGGATAGCCGTTTATCAAGGATTGGAGTCAGTACCTTCTTCAGAGGGGATTTCCCAGTCCACCACGCGCACGGTAGTGTATTCATCATTGATGATTTTGGCTTTAGATTTCGTATTAACTGCTTTAATGTTTGGAGATATTTGATATGCACACACGCACTATAGAGATTCTAGTGGGGTTGTTTTTGGTTTGTGGTTTGTTAGCAGGCTTGGCTTTAGCCATGTCAGTAAGTGGGCTTTCAGGAACGAGTCAAGATACCTATAAGATCTATGCTCATTTCGAAAATATTGGTGGTTTGACAAAAAAGGCTGAAGTGACAGTTGCTGGTGTACAAGTGGGGACAGTAACAAATATTCAACTAGAACCAGAGATGCTAGTGGCTAAAGTAGAAATGGAGATTTATTCGCAAGTTAATTATTTAAGTATTGATAGCTCTGTACAAATTTTGACATCAGGTTTGTTGGGTGGAAAGTACATTGGCTTGTCGGTTGGTGCTGAAGATGAAGTGCTGGAAAATGGTAGTGTTATAGAGGATAGTCAGTCGGCATTGGTGCTTGAGGAATTAATTGGTAAATTTTTATTTAATAAAGTAAGTGAGTAGTGTTTCTTTGCTGTTGGTAACGGTTCAGTGGCTAAGTAAATAAATTTAAAATATATCGCGTCTAATAGCAGAATAAATTGATGTGGTAAAAGTAATAGGGCTAGTGATGAAGATTAAATTGATGATAAGTAGTCTACTGCTGCTGATTAGTTTTAATTTAAGTGCCGCTGTTGATTGGCAAAGTGCCTCTCAAGAAGTGGTACAGTCAATTGATAAAATGTTGATCAAAGTGGCACCTTTTAAAGGTAAATTGAACGCTGATTTAGAGCCTTTTTATCAGGATTTAGATGAGATTACGCAGGATCGTGTTGATTATCCTTACATTGCAAAAATTGTGATGGGTAAATATTATCGAAAGGCGACTGAGCAGCAGAAGTTGGATTTTCAAGTGGCGTTTAAAAGAACTTTGCTTAAAACTTATGGAAAGGCGCTGGTTAGTTTTGATATCAAAGGGTATGAGTTATTAAAGTCTCGTAGATTAAGCCCTAAGCCCAATAAGCAAAAAGTGGTAATTAAGGTCACGTCTACAACAGGTGATACTTATAGTTTGATTAACTATTTAGTGTATAAAGAAAATAAGTGGAAGCTAGTTAATATCGTTCTAGATGGCTTTAATCTTAGAGTGACATTTAAGAATCAGTTTGGCAGTATAGCTCAAAAAAATCGTGGGGAAATGGATCTTACTATTCAAAAATGGTCAGACTCTATGTCTAAAAGCAAGTAGTTGTATTGTGATGCAACGTCATAAATATAGCTGTTGTGTAAGGTCTGATTATGTGAAATAAAGGTATTAATAGTTGTCATTTATTGCGTTAAGAAACTGGGAATATGCATAAAAATTTCTAGCTGAAAATTGGTTTTATTTGAAGGTGAATTGTGTTGGAATCTTTGGGTGTTCGGGTTGATTTCCTCGATGGTAAATTAATACTAAAAGGGGATTTGATATTTTTAAATGTGCAGGATGTATACGATCAAATTAAGCTAATATCAACATCTTTTAATCAGGACTTTAGTGTTGATTTAAGCGCGGTTAAACGCGTAGATAGTGCCTCCTTAGCTTTGTGTTTGAGTATTCAAAGAATGGCAGCTCATGATGTTAAAGTTAGCTATTTGCATGTTCCTATTGAAATGCTAGATATTGCTAAATCTGTTGGCGTCGCTGCTTTATTTAAAGACGGGATCTGAGTTTTACTGTAGTAGCAAAGACCATAGTTCCCATCGCTGTAAATAAATGGTGGGTTCGCGTTTATTCATTATTGGAATAATTTACTTTATTTCCATCTTATTTTCTTCTTTTTTTATTTTGTGTACTTAATGGCTTTCTTTTTTATTTTTTAGCTTAATTAGCTCTAAAAAAAGTAAGCTAGGATTTACTATAAATTATTAAGATTCCCTTAGATTAGTAGCATCTGATTACCATTAAGCTGAATGTTTGCTTAGTGTTTTGTTATTAGACGGGGTCTGCTTATTGAAAATCTTTTGTAGCAACGTAAATGCAGAACGGCTAATCGGCGCTTAGAGTGATATAAATGGATTAATTGGCGTGGTTTGATCGCCTTCTTTTAAGATTTTCGTTATTATCAGCTTACTATTTAAAGCTGTGCTCAGCTCTATATTATCGGTGATAAAAATACTATTAATGTATAGAGAAGTAGATTGATTAGTGGCGGTTAACATTTAATTCGCTCTTTACAAGTTACTACTAGTGAGACGCTATCATCAAATATAATTTTACGTGGAGTTTTTAAATGCAAGCCCAAGAAGTGCAACATATTATTGAATCTCAAATCCCAGAAGCAACAGTAATCACAGCTGGGGAGGGGTGTAATTTCGAGGTAACAGTCATCAGTGATGTGTTTAATGGGTTGTTGCCAGTTAAGCGCCAGCAGCGAGTTTATGAGTGTGTCAATCAGCAAATTTCTGATGGTACGATTCACGCTTTAACAATTAAAGCATACACTCCCGCGCAATGGCAAAAACTTCAAGACTAAAGGCTCAGATATCTAATGGATAAATTTTTAATAGAAGGCGGAAAGTGCCTTAGCGGTGAAGTGCGTATTTCAGGTGCTAAAAATGCTGCATTACCAATTATTGCTGCTGGTTTACTTTCAAAAGAGCCACTAAATATTAGTAACATGCCTGCATTACATGATGTAAACACCATGCTCAAACTTTTGGAGCGAATGGGTGTGAGTATTGAGAAGAAAGGTGGTATGCAGGTTGTTATCGATAGCAGTACAATTGGAACGTACAAAGCGCCTTATGATTTAGTTAAAACAATGCGTGCTTCTATTTTGGTTTTAGGGCCTTTATTGGCTCATTTCGGGCAAGCTGAAGTTTCACTACCTGGTGGTTGTGCAATCGGCAGCCGTCCTGTTGATTTGCATATCCGCGGCCTTGAAGCAATGGGGGCTGATATTGTTGTTGAAGAAGGATACATAAGAGCCAGCTCTAATGGCCGTTTAAAAGGCGCTACAATATTTTTTGATACTGTCACTGTAACAGGTACTGAAAATATATTGATGGCAGCGACTTTAGCGCAAGGGCAAACAATTATTGAAAACGCTGCAAAAGAACCTGAAGTAACTGATTTAGCACAGTGCTTAATCAGCATGGGTGCAGATATTGAAGGTGCTGGAACTGATACTATTATCATCAATGGTGTTGAGTCACTGCACAGTGCTAGCCATAGTGTTATTCCAGATAGAATAGAAACAGGTACATTTTTAGTTGCAGCTGCCATGTCTGGTGGAAAAGTAACAACAACCGCTACTCGCCCTGATATTCAAGAAGCAGTATTGCAAAAGCTGATTGAAGCAGGTGCCACCATTGAGACTGGCGATGATTGGATTACTTTGGATATGCAAGGTAAGCGTCCAAAGGCGGTAAATATTACTACTGCGCCTTATCCTGCTTTCCCTACCGATATGCAAGCGCAATTTGCGGCAATGAACTGTGTTGCGCAAGGTGTTAGTCATATTAAAGAAACGATATTTGAAAACCGCTTCATGCACATGCAAGAAATGATTCGCATGGGTGGAAAAATATTGATTGAAGCTAATACTGCAACAATTGAAGGTTCTACTGAATTACGCGGTGCACCAGTGATGGCTACGGATTTAAGAGCATCGGCAAGTTTGGTTATGCTGGCGTTAGTAGTGTCAGGAGAGACGCTAATTGATCGTATTTATCATATCGATCGAGGCTACGAAAATATCGAAGAGAAGTTCCAGCAAATTGGCGGAAAAATTACTCGAATTAAAGAGAGCAGTTAGCTCTTATATGTAAGAGCGTTCTCAGAAGTTAATTAGATTGTATGTTCAGTTAATTGTTTTTTTGGCAGGTGTTTTATGCAAACAATTAACTGGCATTATTAGGAATATCATGAAAAAAGAGCAGTTGACAATAGCGCTATCAAAAGGGCGTATATTGAAAGAGACCTTACCCCTGTTGGAAATCGCAAATATCATTCCAAGTGAAGATATTTTTCAGTCACGTAAGCTTATTTTTGATACCAATCATGCCAATATTAAATTGGTCATTATTCGCGCGACTGATGTTCCTACTTATGTAGAATACGGTGGAGCAGATATGGGTATCGCTGGCAAAGACGTATTGATGGAACATGGTGGAAAAGGCTTATACGAACCTCTTGATTTAGAAATTGCTAAATGCAAACTAATGGTTGCTGGGATGAAAGATGCGCCCGATATTCAAGGTCGAATTCGCGTGGCAACTAAATTTGTGAACGTTGCAAAAAATTACTTTGCTAGCCAAGGCCAACAAATTGACGTGATTAAGCTCTATGGCGCGATGGAATTGGCGCCTATCATGGGTTTAGCTGATCGCATAGTGGATATTGTTGATACAGGTAACACACTTGTCGCCAATGGTCTTGAGCCTATGGATTTTATAGCGAATGTAAGTTCGAGATTAGTGGTAGGTCAAGCGCCAATGAAGCTAAAATATCGCCAAATTCAACCTATTCTAGATATGTTAAGTGAAGCTATCGTTAAGCGTCGCTTGCAAGCACAAGATGGTGCTATATGAGTGATCAAGCCCTTGATATAAAAAGACTTGATGCAAACGATGAGAGCTTTGGTGAACAGCTGCAGGCGTTGTTGGCTTGGGAGTCCGTATCAAACGATCAAGTAAATGCTGTTGTAGATAATATTTTGAGCGATGTTCGCAAGCGAGGTGATGCTGCGGTCATTGAGTACAGTAACAAGTTTGACCATACAAACGCACAAGATATAGCCCAGTTAGAGTTAGATCAAGCGCAGTTACAAAGTGCATTAAATAGAATTTCTGATGTTGAGCGCGATGCATTAAATAAAGCTGCACAACGCGTTAGAAGTTTTCATGAAAGGCAAGCAGATAGCTCTTGGCAGTATACAGAAAGCGATGGCACTGTCTTAGGGCAAAAGGTAACAGCGTTAGATAAAGTTGGCATTTATGTACCTGGCGGGAAAGCTTCGTACCCATCTTCAGTATTAATGAATGCTATACCTGCAAAAGTAGCGGGAGTAGAAGAAATTATTATGGTGGTGCCAACACCTCATGGTGAGGTTAATGATTTAGTGCTGGCGGCAGCAGCAATTGCTGGGGTTGATAAAGTGTTCACTATTGGGGGTGCTCAAGCAATAGCCGCTCTTGCTTATGGCACTGAAACGATTCCCAAAGTTGATAAAATCACTGGGCCTGGCAATATCTTTGTTGCAACTGCAAAAAAAGCAGTTTTTGGTTTGGTTGGTATTGATATGATAGCGGGGCCATCAGAGATTTTAGTTATAGGTGATGGTGCTACTGATCCAGATTGGTTGGCAATGGATTTGTTCTCTCAAGCAGAGCATGACGAACAAGCGCAAGCTATTTTAGTTTGCCCTGACGCCCAGTATTTGGATGAAGTAGAGTGTTCAATGCAGCGTTTAATAGCTTCTATGGAAAGAAGCGATATTATTCGGCAATCTATAAATAATCGTGCAGCTTTTATTCTGGTTTCCGATTTGGCGCAAGCAGTCGAAGTATCAAACAAGATAGCCCCCGAGCATTTGGAGCTTTCTGTTGAAAACCCGCAAGCGTTACTAAACTCTATACGTCACGCAGGCGCAATTTTTATGGGTAGGTATACAGCAGAAGCTTTGGGTGATTATTGCGCAGGTCCCAATCATGTGCTACCTACTTCTGGAACGGCAAGGTTTTCATCACCTTTAGGTGTTTACGATTTTCAAAAACGCTCATCGGTGATCTGTTTTACCCCTGAAGGAGCTTCCCGAGTGGGAGAAATTGCTTCAGTGCTAGCGCGTGGTGAAGGGTTGACTGCTCATGCGCGCTCAGCGGAATATCGAATGACTAGTAGTGATAAAAATTAGGCAACTTAATAAAGAGTAATATAGCTCATGAGCCGCGACAGCCAAGACACTCAAGCACAACAGGCGTTAATTGATCAGCTTCAAGAAGAAAACAAAAGCTTGAAAATTGCGCTGCGTCTCGCTGAAGAAAAGTTAACAGCGGCTCTAGATGGTTCGGATATGAAAATATGGGAGCTAAGTGTCCCCGAGCAAAAGCTTAAAGTATTTAATGCTCCTTGGGGTGCGTTGCTTGGCTATCAGCCTCACGAGCGAGAAGCTTCTGTTGACGGTTGGAAGAATAATTTACACGCTGATGATCACGAGTATGTAATTGGATCATTAGAAGAGCACTTACAAGGTAAAAGTGATGCTTTTCAAGTGGTGCATAGAATGACTCGAAAAGATGGTAGTATTAGTTGGATTGCTGATAGAGGTAAAGTGATAGAGTTTGACGCTCAAGGCAAGCCTTTGCGAATGATGGGGGCGCATACGGATATCACCAAAGAAAAGTTATACGAAGAACGTTTGGCAAATTTGATTAATATAGATCCATTAACAGGCCTGTTGAATAGAGCCGCTTTATTGGAGCGGTTTTCTAAAATATCAAGATCTAAAAAATTAAAAGCTTCATTGTTTTTCTTAGATTTAGATAATTTCAAATATGTGAATGATCATTACGGTCACAAATTTGGTGATATTACGTTGTGTTATATCGCTGAAATCTTGAAATCATTAATACCTGAAAATTCAGTTATTTGCCGTTTTGGTGGTGATGAATTTGTTATCTTACATGAAGGAAGTGATCGTTATGAGCTAGGCTTGCTCAGCGATCGCCTATTGGAACCTTTTCAAACACCCTTAGCGCTTGAGGGCGAGAGCATTGATATTGGATTGAGCATAGGGGGTTGTATATTTAATGTAGGAAGTGCAAGTTTTTCACAAGTATGTCAGGCCGCGGATAGGGCAATGTATGAAGTGAAGAAAGGCGGTAAAAATAATGTATCTATATGGGATTTAGAAGATTCTTCTGAGGTTTCTAGTTGATTTTTGCTGCAGCAGATCATAGATAATTGAATTAGCGTCTATTTTCTTTAGAAATTATTAGATGCAAATCCTGGTACGAAGGTTCTCGCTGTTACAAGCCTTGTCCTTAGGCTGTAGAGTTTTCACTTCAAGTGACTTGTTTTGCTTGGTTCTCAATCCTAAGTGCTTTTATGGTTCTCGTAATATTGCTAATTTTAACTCACCAAAATATACGAATAGTTTATTCAAATATAAAACTTAAAATATAATAAAAATTTATTTGATTTGTTAAAATGCACAGCACCGAAACGCCTTTGATTATCTTCTTTGTTCGATCTTCTTCTGATTGTAAATCTTTCGATATTATTCTGCGTGAATTCCTTTTTTGCTTAATTCAAAATAAGCATAGTTGGTTTTGTCTGTAGAATTTTCAGCGTTGCTTAAGTGAATGTTCAATGGCTTTAGCTATGCAGGCGTTATATTTGCTGCTCATTGGAAATGATACAAATGCTTGCAAAAAAGGCATGACTTTTCTATAGTGTAATATAGTGGGTAAAAGTGGGTAAAAGTGGGTTTTTATATGACTATTTGTAAGAGTGTACTGCATTAGCATGATGTTTCGTGGCATTAATCCTATTAATTTAGATGCCAAAGGACGAATGGCCATTCCGTCTCGATATAGAGAGAAGTTGAGTGTGCATTGTGAAGGACAAATGGTGGTAACAATTGACACTGAATCACGCTGTCTATTACTTTACCCCTTGCATGAGTGGGAAGAGATTCAGCAGAAAATAGAAGCATTACCCAGTTTTGATAAAAATGCGCGCAGAATTCAGCGTTTGTTATTAGGACATGCCACAGATGTTGAGATGGACAGTAACGGGCGATTATTAGTAAGTGCTCCATTAAGGCAGTATGCACAACTTGATAAGAAAATTATTTTATTAGGGCAAGGGAAAAAATTTGAGATTTGGGATGAGCAGCTATGGAATCAGACACGCGAAGAATATTTACAATTGTCGGATAATGAAACTGAACTGCCAGTAGATTTGCAGTCCCTGTCTTTATAAATATTTAGATATAAACTTATTGTAGTAAATTGTAGTAAGACGAATTAATCAAATACTGAGCAGAGTCTCGGTAAAGGTGGTATTAAGTGAATAATGAGCATTTTGAGCATATAACAGTATTGTTACAAGAAGCGGTTGATGCTTTGGTAACTGATGACTCAGCATTCTATGTGGATGGCACATTTGGCCGTGGTGGACACAGTAATAAAATATTAAATGCACTGAGTGACGATGGCAAATTAATGGCTATCGATAAAGATTTAGAAGCGATTAGTTTCGCGCAAGAGCATTTCTCTCACGATGATAGGTTTTCGATTTGTCATGGATCTTTCGCGCAAATTGAAGAGTTTGCAACTTCGGCAGATCAGCATGGCAAAATTAAAGGCATACTTTTGGATTTAGGGGTCAGCTCGCCACAGCTAGATGACGCAAGTCGAGGCTTTAGCTTTCAAAACGATGGTCCCTTAGATATGCGTATGGATACCACCTCAGGTGAAAGCGCAGCACAGTGGATAGCAAGAGCGACTGAAAAAGAAATTGCTGATGTGATTTACACTTACGGAGAAGACAAGTTTGGTCGTCGTATGGCAAAAGCCATTGTGGCAGAACGTGAAAAAAATCCGATCGAAACAACTGCGCATTTGGCGCAAATTGTAAAAGATGCAAATCCTGCGTGGGAAAAAGGTAAGCACCCTGCTACCAGAGCATTCCAAGCGATTAGAATTCAAGTTAACCAAGAATTAAGTGATTTAGAGAAATGCTTAGATGGCGCGCTTGAATCGTTAGAGGTAGGTGGGCGTCTCGTCATCATTAGTTTCCATTCTCTAGAAGATAGAATCGTAAAGCGTTTCATTAGAAGACATGTAAAGGGTGATGATCATTTGCCACAAGGTATTCCTTACACGAATGATATGCTGCGTTGTCGCCTGAAGGATATTAGTAAAAAAGTGAAAGCAAGTAAGACGGAAGTAGATGAAAACCCTCGCTCACGCAG
>JBALXS010000241.1:0-4277 GCA_036960485.1 Oceanospirillaceae bacterium | reverse complement strand
ATTTGCTAACAGAAGAAGTTTCGGCAGTTGTTCGATTTCAAGGAGGCCACAATGCTGGTCACACTCTTGTTATCGAAGGTAAAACCACCGTATTACATTTGATTCCTTCAGGAATATTACGCGATAAAGTGCTTTGCCTAATTGGCAATGGTGTTGTGTTATCGCCTGAAGCATTAATTAAAGAAATGGCAGGGCTTGAAGAGGCCGGTATTAATGTCAGTCAGCGCTTGAAGTTAAGCCCTGCATGTCCTTTGATATTGCCTTATCATGTTGCTTTAGATCAAGCGCGTGAGCTTAAGCGTGGCAATGCAAAAATTGGTACTACTGGTCGTGGTATCGGCCCGGCATATGAAGATAAAGTTGCGCGTCGCGGTTTGCGTCTTGCTGATATGCTTTGCCCTGATCGTTGCTTGAAAAAGTTAACTGAAGTGATGGAGTATCATAACTTCGCACTTGTTAATTATTATGGCGTTAAAGAGATTAGTGTTGATGAAGTATATGCTCAATGCATGGAAATGGCTGAAACGCTAAGACCAATGGTTGCAGATGTTACACAAATCATTCATGAAATGCGTGAGCGCAATGAAAGTATCATGTTTGAAGGTGCTCAAGGAGCATTGTTGGATATCGATCATGGTACTTATCCCTTTGTGACTTCGTCTAATACTACTGCTGGTGGTGTTTCCACAGGTAGTGGGTTTGGGCCGATGTACCTAGATTACATTCTAGGTATCACTAAAGCTTATACTACTCGAGTTGGTGGTGGTCCTTTCCCTACAGAGTTAACGTGCGATATTGGTTTAGGCTTGGCTACACGTGGGCATGAATTTGGCGCAACTACTGGTAGACCGCGTCGTTGTGGTTGGTTTGATGCTGTGCTGTTAAAGCGTGCGATTCAAGTAAGTTCAATTACAGGTATTTGCTTGACTAAGCTTGATGTTATGGATGGCTTAGAAACAATCAAAATCTGCATTGGCTATGAAGATAAGCAAGGCAATGAAGTAACTTCATTAATCGATAGTGAAGATTATGAAAATGCAGTGCCTATTTATGAAGAAATGCCTGGTTGGACTGAATCTACCTTTGGTGTGCAATCTGTAGATAATCTGCCTCAAGCAGCTATTAACTATATAGCAAGAATTGAAGAGTTAATTGGTGCGCCCGTTGATATTATTTCAACCGGCCCCGATCGTGTAGAAACGATTGTTAAAAGAGATCCATTTTCAATCTAGTACTGCAAAAGTAGTAATCGCTTGGTGGTTTTCTAGGAAGTCGCCAAGTATTATAGCCGATTATATCTAAGCAATAAGTTTAGATATAAGCGGCTTTTTTGTGTCTGTTATATTGGCTGTTCATTGGTAGTCGTATGTGAAGGTATATAAATCAAGAATTTAATGTTTAAGCTTATGTTGATCTATAGTGGATAATAGACTAGCAATGTCAGGTTTTGAGTACATAGCATGCTTAATAAATGATTGGTGTGTTGGTTTTTAAAAAAAGCGTGGGGTAATGAAGGCTATATATTTATTATGTTGTTAATTTGATTCAATATTACGAGGCAGTGGAGATAAGAGTGGAAGGCATGATCATTGGTTAATCATACCTTCATCTACAGTCTAATATAAATTATTCAGCGGTATCAGAAGCAGTAGCAGTAGCAGTGCGATGTGCTTGCACTAGGTTTCTAAATACTTTTGAATTACCGGTAATTAATTCACCAGTTTTCTTGAAGTTGGCGCCGCCAGCCAGGTCGCCAGCCAAACCGCCCGCTTCTTGTACAATCAATGCTGCACTTAAAACAGTTGCCTGTTGAAGGTTGTTAGCGAAGCTGCCATCTATTCTTCCAGCTGCAGCATTCGCAAAGTTGAGTGCGGCAGAACCAGAATTCAACAAAACACCACGACTAGAATGCAGCTTTGTGGTCATTTTAATGAATGAATTTAGCTTTTCTACATCGCCGCTTGTATCGTTAAAATTAGTAGCAATGGTAGCGCCTTCAAGGCTTTTATTGTCAGCGACTCGAATTCTGCGGCCGTTTAAGACAGAGCCATAACCTCGGCTTGCAGTAAATTCTTCACCAGTAACTGGGTTGATAATTATAGCGTGTTCAACCTTTCCTTTTACTACAGCGGCTAAGCAAACTGCAATTTGCGGTAAGCTGTTAGAAAAATTGCCAAGATTATCAATTGCGCTCATATACCAAGTCGCTTCAGTTTTTTTACCCAATGAGGCATAGTCACCAGAGAATTGTCCTTGAAGGGCATGATTAGGGTAAGCTTTTTGGATAGTATGAACGATCGTTTGTTCAGTTTTTAAAGTTGTTTCTTCAATAAGCTCAGTAACTTCACTTATTTCAGAACGAATGATTTCTAATCTATCTTGAGCGCGTTGCACTTGTTCGCTAGCTAAACGAGCTGCGCGTAGTGCGATATTAAGCATTGGTTGCATTGTTAAAGAGCCTGGTAAAAAAATTAAAGATTGAGTATCAATTATTATAACATTGTGAGCTTTACAGTGTCGCTAATTATTGTACATTAACTGAGTTTTGATTAATTTATGCTATCCGTTTAAGGCGATGACTTTCAAAACGCAGTCCTTGCATATAATCAAAACTTGAATGAACTATGCAGCGAGTAGATTCGCACAATACATAATAAGTGAATGCTATTAACCTTGTACAGGCAAGATGAGCTATCTCAGCATTGATTGTATCTGTTAATATGCATGAAATTTTATAGTAGGTGAACAAGTGTTAACAAATATTAAAATTGTTTTAGTTGAAACCACGCACTCAGGAAACATTGGTGGTGTTGCTAGGGCAATGAAGAACATGGGTATGCAAGATTTAGTGCTTGTTGCGCCAAAAACTTTTCCCTCGGATGATGCTACTGCGAGAGCGGCTGGAGCCAGTGATGTTTTAGCCCAGGCTAGCGTCGTTGAATCTCTGGCTGATGCGATCGCCGGATGTGAGTTAGTATTCGCAACAAGTGCAAGAGAGCGTCATATACCTTGGCCAATTATGGATCCAAGGGAAATGGCATCTGTCATAAAAAGTGTAAAGCAAGCTGATCAGTACCGGCAGGTCGCAATAGTGTTCGGGCGTGAAGATAGAGGTTTAACTAACGAAGAGCTACATCTTTGCCAATACCATGTTTGTATTCCTTCAATTAGTGAATTTAGTTCGTTGAATATAGCAGCGGCAGTGCAAGTAATTGCATATGAATTGAGAATGGCATCAATTGCAAATGAATCTGCTGAATTACCACAATGGGGTACGAAATGGGATGCGCCTTTAGCTGAGCAGCAAGAACTAGAGTTAATGTTCGAGCATCTAGAAACAACGATGACAGCAACGGGCTTTTTAGATCCACAAAATCCGCGTCAGTTTATGACAAGGTTTCGTCGCCTATTGATGCGTGCACTGCCCGATAAAATTGAAGTTAATATTATCCGTGGCATGTTAACTAGCGTTACAAAATATATCTCCGATAAATGATTATCAAATTAGACATTAGACATTAGACATTAGACATTGGAATTAAAATGAAACTACCAATTTATATGGATTACGCTGCTAGTACTCCAGTAGATCCAATTGTTGCTAAAGCGATGATGGATTGCCTTACAATGGATGGTAACTTTGCAAACCCAGCATCGCGCTCGCACATCTACGGTTGGAAAGCAGAAGAAGCGGTTGAAAAAGCGCGCAGGCAAGTAGCTGATTTAGTAAATGCTGAATCACGAGAGATCGTTTGGACATCAGGTGCAACAGAATCAAATAACTTAGCTATAAAGGGCTTGGCGTTTCAAAAAGAAGCAATTGGCAAGCATATTATTACCAGCAGTATCGAGCATAAGGCTGTTTTAGATACCTGTGCGGATCTTGAAGAAAAAGGTTTTGATGTTACTTATTTAAAACCAGATAGCGAGGGTCGCATTAGCGTTGAAAAGCTTCCTGCAGCCATAAAAAACGACACGATTCTAGTATCACTAATGCATGTAAATAATGAGATAGGGATTATCAATGATATACAAGCCTTGGGAGAGCTTTGCTTTGCTCGGGGTGTTTGTTTTCATGTAGATGCAGCGCAATCAGTTGGCAAAATATCAATTGATCTGAGCAAACTAAAAGTAGACATGATGTCCTTTTGTGCCCATAAAGTGTATGGACCGAAAGGTGTCGGTGCATTATATGTCAAGCAAAAGCCTAAAGTGCGCATAAAAGCGCAGATTCATGGTGGCGGACATGAGCGTGGAATGCGTTCAGGAACATTGCC
>JBALXS010000240.1:0-4281 GCA_036960485.1 Oceanospirillaceae bacterium | reverse complement strand
GCCTGACGAACGTCCGGATTCTTTGCCTAAGTACGGGCATACTCCACTAGTACTTGGGCAAGACGGAGACAAGCTCAGCAAGCAGACAAAAGCTAGCCCTATTGAGGATGCTCAGGGGCCCAAAAATCTTTTTGCTGCACTCGCTTTTTTGGGCCAAGATCCACCACAAGAGTTTTTAACCAGGCCCTTAATAAACCATCCCATCAACATTAATAATCAACAGCATTGCACAGAAATTCTTGCTTGGGGTATCGACAATTGGAGCCGTAACAAAGTGCCGGCAGATTCATCAGTTGCACCGACTCTAGCAGATGCGTAACATCTATTAATCACACCCACGTTTAACGCTTAAGCTGTTAACGCGCGCTAATACTTACACTAATAATTAACGTTTTTAATTATCATGAATAATCATCGGTTTATATTTTTTATTTTATTAATAGGCTATATTTTTACGCCGACTTTATTTAATTGGCTGATCTCCCCTGAAGGATCTTGGTACAAGCCATTTATTCTTTGGATATTCATTATTATCGGTGCTTATCTTTTTCAACGCTCACAAAAACCCTCATGACATTTAACTTAACGTTTATCGCTATCCTTGGCGTCTCTTATTTATTTATCTTATTTATTATTGCCCATGCCGTAAATAGTGGCTGGATCTCTAAAAAAATCACCAATCATCCATTCACCTATGTTGTCTCCCTCGGAATTTTTTTTAGTGCATGGTCTTATTACGGTGTTGTCGATCTCGCTCATCAATTTGGCTATGGCGCCCTCGCTTACTATCTAGGCATCGGCACCTTTTTTCTTTTTGCACCGATTATACAAGCGCCTCTAGCCGATCTTTGCAGACGCTTTCAACTGCGCTCAATAGCCGACTTGCTGGTGTTTCGCTACAACAGTCAGTTAGTCGGAAATATTGCAACGCTATTCATTCTTCTTTCGATTATTCCTTTATTAATTATTCAAATACAGGCGGTTGCAGATACGCTGCTAATCATCACCCAACCGCTACCTAAAACCTTAGAAGAGGGCCTTAGCTGGGATCAACAACGCGATACCTTTGCGTTGTTTTATTGCCTAATTATTATCGCCTTCTGTATTACTTTTGGTGCCAGCTATAGTCATCATGCATCATTAATGACGACGATGGCTTTTGATTCTATCGTTAAGGTTATTGCATTATTGATTGTTGGTACCTTCGCACTTTATGGGGTTTTTGGTGGCCTAGGCGAACTCGACCTGTGGCTCCTTAATAATAGTGAGTTTTTGATTCAGTTATACAACCCCGACAGTAGCTCTTCTGCGCACACACTTTTATTAGCTTTTATTGGTACCGGCGTGCTGATGCCGCATATATTTTATATGAGCCAAACCGGTAGATCAGTCAATGAAATTGCGCGCACGGTCACTTGGGCCTTTCCACTGTTTTTACTATTGATGGCCATTCCTATTTTTCCTATTTTATGGGCAGGTTTTAAACTGGATGTGCCGCTCTCACCGACTTACTTTACTTTGGCCGTACCTCAATATGCCAACGCGCCTGTTATCACCTTGATTAGCTGGATAGGTGGTTTATCGGCTGCATCGGGAGCCCTGATTGTATCGATACTTTCACTCTCAACTATGGTGCTAAATCAATGGTTACTGCCACTGCTTAGCTTAAAAAATCAAACCGATATTTACGCGCAACTACGCTGGCTGCGTCGCTTAATTATTATAGTTATTACTATCGCTAGTTATTTATTGTATCTGGCACTCGATCACGAACACTCGCTAACCAAACTCGCAATTTTAGCGGCGATACAATCGCTGCAATTTGTACCGGGAATCATTGCTATCAATTATTGGTCGGGTGCTAACCGCTATGGTTTTTATGCGGGTTTAATTAGCGGTTCACTTATCTGCCTTTTAGGCTTGGTCATTCCCTTAATATTTACGGATTTTACCGAAGTCTTATTAATTGTCATCAGCCAATATCTACCCAATAACACGCCACTGTGGGAGGCGATCACCCTATTATCTTTGGGGGTCAATATTTTTACTTTTGTGCTTGTTTCCTACATCAGCCCCACATCCAAAGAAGAACAATATCATGCCGACATTTGTGCCGAAGATGAACTGAGCTCGCCATTTAGGCGCATATTAGCCGTTAATTCTGCGGTGGAGTTCAAAGATAAACTGGCTCTAAGCATTGGCGATGATGCGGCGGTAAAAGAAGTGAATCGCGCATTAGAAATCCTTGGCTTAACCGAAGGCGAAACACGCCCCTATTCTTTAAGACTGCTGCGAACGCGCATACGCACCAATTTATCGGGTCTACTTGGACACACCCTGGCCTCTGAAATCATAGAAAAGCATTTCCCGTACCAGTCGCCATCGTCTGACGAGGCTGATGAGGCGATAGACATCAACCTGATGGAAAGCAGGCTCGATCGCATGGGTAATAAACTTCATGGACTAACCGCAGATGTTAATCGCCTGAGATTGCATCATCGCGACACCTTACAAACCTTGCCCATTGCGATTTGCTCTTTAGGCTTTGATGATGAGGTCTTACTTTGGAATAACGCTATGGCGGTAATTACCAATATACCTGCCGATGAGGTAACCGGATCTAATCTGCGGGACTTACCTAAACCTTGGGGGCAATTAATTTCAAGTTTTGCCAACGATACGCAAACGCGTATTAATAAACAGTCTATCGATTTAAAGGGCGATAAACTCTGGTTCAGATTACATAAATCATCCATAAAAGAAATTACCCAGCAGCGCATTGAGGGTCAGGTTATTCTTATTGAAGACATCACCGACGTACAATTACTCGAACAAGAGCTCGTTCACAACACACGGCTTGCCTCTATCGGACGGCTTGCTGCAGGTGTCGCTCATGAAATCGGCAACCCCGTCACGGGCATTGCCTGCCTTGCACAAAATCTGCGCTATGACGACGAGGAGGATGCGCGTGTTGAAACTGCTGATGCGATTTTATCTCAAACCGACCGCATTAGCCGTATTGTCCAATCACTGGTTACCTTCGCACATACGGGAAGACCTTCAACCAGTGACTTTCATAAGGTCAATTTGAATGAATGCGCCAATGAGGCGATTCATCTTCTGTCTTTACAAACTGATCGAAAACCTATCGAATATCGCAATAATATTGATGATGCGGCCTGTATTTGGGGAGATGCACAGCGCTTTATTCAGATTTTTTTAAATCTTTTAGGAAATGCGAATGATGCCAGCCCCGATTTTAGCTCAATTACACTCAATAGCCGCCATCATGAAAGCACGCTTGAAATAGACATTATTGACGAGGGCTCAGGTATACCCGAGGCCTATCTGACGCAAATCATGGACCCATTCTTCACCACAAAAGAAACTGGTGAAGGCACTGGTCTTGGATTGTCAATCGTCTATAGTATTATCAAAGAACACGATGGCGACATGCTCGTCACAAGTCCTGTCGCGCTGGGTAGAGGCACTTGCTTTACACTCCAACTGCAACTATTTGAAGAAGCTGCGCACAACCTCGACACGCCCGCTAATCAAGCTACTGACTAACTATAGGGCTGCAATATTTAAAAATCCGACACGGCTGACAAAGACAAATTAAGCTAAGCCATGTAGAATGATAGCTCCTATCAGACGAGCTTGTTGGCTATTTACAACAACATGCTTATGCGCTTTCCACCAGACACAAATCAGACCAATACTCTATGAGTAAAATCTTAATTGTTGAAGACGAAGTTATCATTCGAATGGCTTTACGCAAACTGTTAGAGCGCAATGGCTTTGATGTTCGCGAAGTAGGCTCGGTTAAAGAGGCGACAACAAAATACAATCTAGAAAACTACGATCTCATTATTAGCGATTTGCGACTTCCCGGCGAGCTTGGAACGGCACTTATTTCTATCGCCATCAACACCCCCGTATTAATTATGACCAGCTACGCCAGCCTGCGCTCCGCTGTTGATGCTATGCGCATGGGTGCCGTTGATTATATTGCCAAACCCTTTGATCACGAAGAGATGATCTCAACAGTTAAACGTATCCTAGCGGACAGCTCAAACATCGACGAGGCGCATACTAAGCTTGGCGAGAAGAGCACTAACGGCATGATCGGCGATAGTGCTGTGATGCAGAATCTCTACCGACGCATCGAACAGGTAGCGCCCACCGATGCCACTGTGTTGATCCAAGGTGAAACAGGCACAGGCAAAGAATTGACCGCACGTGCAGTGCATCAATCGAGTAAGCGCCGCGAGCATGCAT
>JBALXS010000239.1:0-4306 GCA_036960485.1 Oceanospirillaceae bacterium | reverse complement strand
CCCGATTACCAACTTCCTCAGTAGGCGAGTAATACTTATCATCTGCAATAGCACTTTCACTTGCTAATTGAGCCGGTAACACAGGTAATTGCGGGGTTTCATGCTGATAATGATTAAAATGAACTTCATTGCCCCCCTCTTCTGAACTCGCTGTTAATTTTCTTAAATCATCATAGAAATCATCTGGCAAATGCCAGTTTTCTAAAGGTTCATCTTCTGCCATCGCTAAAGCAACATCTAACACACTGATAAATTGCCTTATATTTCCAGGCCAAGGATGGCGCATGAATAGTGCTAGAATTTCAACTGGCAACTCACTTTGCTGTACATTATTACTGTTTCGCATCAGTAAGTGTTCAAATAAAGCTTGTTTATCAGCGCGCTCTCGCAGCGGCGGTATTTGAATATTTAAACCACTAACTCGATAAAACAAATCTCTTCTAAACAACTCTTTTTCGACCAGTTGTTTTAAATTGCAATGAGTGGCTGATATTATTTTCACATCCACTGGATAAGCTTGAGTTGATCCTAACGGCATCACTTTACGCTCCTGTAATACCCTTAATAGCCTGCCTTGCACGTTTAATGGCATATCGCCAATTTCATCAAGAAACAAAATCCCTTTATTAGCCTGACGAATAAGCCCAATAGAACCTTTGCTATCAGCGCCGGTAAATGCTCCCTTAACATAGCCAAATAATTCAGATTCTACTAAATCCGCGGGAATCGCGGCACAGTTTAAAGCCACCAAAGGCTTAGTACTGCGACTACTTATTTGATGTAGAGCTTTAACGAATACTTCTTTACCCACCCCTGTTTCGCCAAAAATCAGCATCGGAATGTCTTTTTCAATCACTTTTTTAGCTTGTTCAATAGCTCTCTTCAAACGTTGATCGCCAAATTCAACATGTTCAAAATCTACTTCTAAATTAACTCCCAAACCTTTCCTTAAACCTGCATCTCCCCCTAAAAACACCCTTAAACTGCTCCCTAAACCCTGCTCAGATTTTGTGACGGTTTTAGCAATGTGGTTAACATTTTTAGGTGCTTGCACTTTTGCGTACATATTATATTTATCTAAAACCCGCAGCTCAAATGGCGTTTGATGGGGGTATTTATGTAATTCGTTAAAATTACTACTACAAATATCTCTAAAGCTAACGCCCTGCAGATTAAAATTAAGCAGTAGTTCAGCGCGTCGGTTATAGCCAATAATGTCACCTTGTGTGTCCACTACTATCACACCTGACCACTGGCTATCTAAGTTGTCATAGTGAGTATTAATTGTAATTAAGTAATTATTTTCATGATATTTTTCAAAAATTAAACAGTTTTCAATGGATTGAGACATTAACCTAACCATACCAAGGGTATGCGCTTGCGGCATGTATGTATCACTAGATATATCTAATACCGCGAGCAATTCGTTGTTAGTATCAAAAATAGGCGATGCTGAACCGATCATATACCGGTGCCTTTTCAAAAAGTGCTCATCACGCTGCACTTGCACCGCTTCGCCAGTGGTAAGCGCTGTACCGATAGCATTAGTGCCAGTAGCGACTTCCTGCCAACTAGCCCCTGATGAAAAGAATTCCTTTTGCGTTTTAGAAATAAATCGTTGTTCGCCCCAGCTATTTAAAACCTGACCTTGATTATCGGTGAGTAAAATCAAACAAGGGCTATTGTTTAAAATATTATCGTAATATGGCAATACTGCGTGATCAGTGGTGTTTATCAGGCGGCGATGGATATCTAATAAAATCTCAGTATCTGCGGATTGCAGTTTCTGTAATTCAGGTTCTGCGTCATGCTTTAAGCCAAAATCGCGGCAGCGCTGCCAAGAATCGGTGATTAGTTTGGTATGTGGATCATTGCTCATATCATTCATCTTAATCTTTAAATCTAAAAAGTTAATTGCTTGTGTATGTCTAACAATCACGGTTACAACTTATGGCTAAGACTGCTAGCTACCATCAAAATTGTCTATGAACACATCTTTAGCTTGCTTGGATTTTTTGAAAAACTGTTCATTTTATTGATTAATCGCATTCAACAACCTCCATTTGTAGTTAGTAAACAACATTCAATATTGTTCATTTTTATGTTCAATAATGTTCAAAGTCAACAAACAAATAATATTCCAGAAACAAAAAAGCTAACAGCATTAACAAACATCACTTTAAATATTTAAAAAACAACATCTTGCGTTAAAAAATTTATTTAGAGCCATACTGGCACGAAATTCGCTTTATGTTAGAGATCAAACAATATTGTTCAACTTAATTTGAACAGTTGTAATTTAAAGTGTTCATTTATTTCAAGGATCCGATTTATGTCCTTAGTGTTAGAAAATGTTTATCGAAAAGTTGATGGTATTGATCATCTCTCCAATATCAATCTTGAATTCAAGCCAGGTTCTTTTAATGTTTTACTCGGGCGTACGCTTGCAGGTAAAACTTCATTGATGCGGGTAATCGCCGGCCTCGATAAAGTGTCGTCTGGTAAAGTCTGCATGGATGATAACGATGTTACGCAAGATAGCGTGCAAAAGCGTAATATCTCCATGGTTTACCAACAGTTTATCAACTACCCCAATATGACGGTCTACGATAATATCGCCTCCCCGCTAAAGCTCAGCGGCACACCTAAAAGCGAGATAAAGCGCAGAGTACAAGAAACAGCAGAAATGCTGCATATTGAAAGCTTTTTAAAACGCTTCCCTCTTGAATTATCTGGCGGCCAGCAGCAGCGTACTGCCATGGCTAGAGCGCTGGTCAAAGATGCCAGCATTATTTTGTTTGACGAGCCACTAGTTAACTTAGACTACAAACTTCGTGAAGAGTTACGCCAAGAGTTACGCGAGCTTTTCAAATTACGCAACAGTATTGCTATATATGCCACTACGGAACCTAACGAGGCACTTGCTTTAGGCGGAACCACTAGCTTGTTACATCAAGGGCAGTTGTTGCAAACGGGCTCAGCTATTGAGCAATATCACAAACCTATTAATTTAAATGCTGCTGATTTGTATAGCGAACCTCCTATAAATTTATTAAAGGGCAGTATCAAAGGGGCGCAATTGAGCATTGAAAACTATGCAAGCTTCCCTGTCGCTAATAATTTTGAGGGTATTCGCGAAGGTAATTACAGCTTTGGCATTCGCCCTAGCCATATCAGTTTAGTACCTAAGCACGATGCGGATATTGAGCTGGCGGTTAAAGTAGATGTAGCTGAAATTAGTGCTTCTGAAACTTTTTTACATGTCGCAAATAAAGACCTGCAAATTGTTTTGCAACTTTCTGGTGTACATGATTATCGCACCAACACCGCGGTTAACATCTATATCCCACCTGAAAAGCTATTCATTTTTGAAAGTGATGGCACCATCATAAAAGCACCTAGTGCTTCATTGAAAGGATCACACTAATGGCTGAAATACATTTAAAAGGCTTAGCGCATAGCTACATGGGCAATCCACAAATAAGTAGCGATTATGCTATTCATGAAATGGATCACGTTTGGCAACAAGGTGGAGCTTACGCGTTATTAGGCCCATCTGGTTGTGGAAAAAGCACTTTACTCAATCTTATCTCCGGGTTGATTAAACCCTCTCATGGCAGCGTATTATTTGATGGCGTGGAAGTTAACAATGTTTCTACGCAAGATCGTAACATTGCGCAAGTTTTCCAGTTTCCGGTTATTTACGATTCAATGACTGTTTACGATAACTTAGCATTTCCGCTGCGTAACATGAAAATGGATAAGCACAAGATAGATAGCAAAGTAAAAGAAGTGGCTAACACTCTGGATTTAACTAGCATCTTATCGCGTAAGGCTAATAACTTATCAGCAGATGAAAAGCAGAAAATATCGATGGGGCGCGGACTCGTTCGAGATGATGTTTCCGCCATTTTATTTGATGAGCCACTAACCGTGATTGACCCCAATTTAAAATGGAAATTGCGCCGCCAGCTTAAACAGATACATGAACGCTATAATATCACCATGGTATACGTTACCCACGATCAGTTGGAAGCATCCACCTTTGCTGACAAAATAGCCTTAATGTATGAAGGAAAAATCGTGCAATTTGGTACGCCGAGAGAACTCTTCGAAAATCCCAATCACACTTTCGTTGGCTACTTTATTGGCAGCCCAGGTATGAACTTTATTGCGCTGAAAAAAGAAGTTTCTAATGGTAGTAGTAAATTCAGCTTCGATGATATTGATTTTCCACTGACACCAGAGCAACGCAGCACTTTAAGTAACATCGACAGTGAAAACATCAAAGTAGGCATACGCCCAG
>JBALXS010000238.1:0-4353 GCA_036960485.1 Oceanospirillaceae bacterium | reverse complement strand
ATATCATCCTACATTTGCTATGTCGTTGATGTAAAGCGATAAGTTATTCGCAAAACCCAAAACAAACCGAGGTCGCCAAAATAAAGTGTTCACAAAATCTCCATAGAAATTTATTTACCTAAATATCAATAAGTTAAGTCTAATTGGATAATTAATACTTACTACCTTAGACTTACTTATTGGCTTGTTTGATATAAATTAAGCCAAAAAGCATTATAAATGTATATAAAACCAGCTCATTAGATTATGCAATCTAGCCAATAAAAAATGGTCTCTGTAAAAGAGCAATATTAATTAGCATTTGTACGCAAAAAGAAGGCAAGCATTGTTAAATAGAGCTTTGGTCCTAAATAACCTTGGGGCAAAGACGTGCTGGCGGTGATAGCTCTAGCACGCCCTTGAACATAAGAGGGTCAGAGCATTTGCACTAACTCACTCTCCGAAGATCAGAAAAAGTATCTTGATACCTTAAACGTTTGTTATCTTGGTTTTTCGACGTTCAAGAACGCCTCACCAACCTCTTTGACATAATTGTCTATCACTTTCATAAACAAAACTGAGTCCTTGTAGTCCAGTCCACTATTTTCATCTTCAATATAGGTAGTCAAAAATACTGAAGTAATTTGCGCAAGACTGATAGCTGTAAAGTGCGCTGGTTCTGTTACCCCAGAGTTAGATTGACCACAAAGCAACATATCTTGTTTAGCTTCTTGCATAGCGTACAAGGAAGCCATTTCGTAATAGTCAGAATGAACGTTTCGGCTAGCTAGCTTATAGTTGTGTGACCACTTATCAAGCTCTACAAATTCACGTAATTTGCCGATTTGCTTAAACCCTGTGTGCTTTCTAGCCCAATGCCACCCAGAATCACCATTGGTGATTTCCTTTTTAAGTCCTGCGTAAAACTCTGCCTCTTCATTTGAAATGGTTTCTTGCCCCATCGCATCTGCTGTTTTTCTGTGTTCTTCAATTCCTTCTGCTGTTTGAACCATTCCATGTTTGATATAGTCAATTGCGGCTTCACGACCACATTTTTTAATCACTAGGCATGTAACAACCATTTCATACAAGGTACGCCAACGTGCTAAAGCGGCATCTGGATAACCACCTTCTAAAAGATGAATTATTTCTCCTGTAATACGACATGCGTGAGCATGTTGACGCATAAAAACACCGATAAGCTCATCAGTTTCATATTTGGGGATTTTTATGAATTGCTGCTGAAAATTCATACCAGCCTGTAAGCAAGTTTCTCGTAACGCATGCAGTTTAATGAAACCAAGAGACCACCTTTCCCTATTTCTTTTTGTGAAAGCGTCATGTTCAGACATAACACGTTTAACGTTACTTTCTTCTTGCTCATTGGTATTTTCGATTAGCACAGTCGCAGCCAAATCTATGATCGACTCATAATCAGGATTACCACCATTTTCTCGGAGTTTCTTTTCTACAAACTCTAACAGTTCTTCGAACATTTTTTCTCCAGACTTAATCGACCAATAATCAATAGACACTACACCCATTAGGAAAACTCGGTCAAATGCTGCTTCAATAAACGGATAGCTCAAAGAGATGAAACACACAATGGGGCAATAACGTCTTAGAGTGATCACTCTAAGACGTACCTGGACATAGTCGCGTTAGACTTATTGAACTAGCCGATAGTGATACTCATAAGATTTTGTTGGGGAAGTGAAGATATTTAGCTGACATCCTCACTTCATTAGCTATAACATGCGTTCTGCTCAGTTCGATGACTTCTGTGTTACAAACTATAAAGCTTGAGCTTTCCTAAACAAAGAAAGCTGGGGGCAAATCGAAAACCGGATGACGCTACCCAGAAACAAACCATCACTGAAAACACAAATTAATGACCTGGGCGCACTGGCTGCCCTCAATTACTCCCCCTACCGGTCTGTTAAGGGGGTTAGCTACTGGCCGAACAATATATCAGAAAAAAAACCACCCAATCACTGATTGGGTGGTCCGCTACTGTCCTTCAAGCAAGATCTCCTCTTCAAGCCTATTGACTCCTTTTTATTGTGAATACTATGTATTCTTGCTCGAGAGAATGTCAAAATTGAACCTGAGCTAGACTCACGCTACAAAGCATCGGTCTGGGCACTCGCACTGGCTGACACTTGAGAACAATCGAGTACAAGGGCACCTACTGCAGTTGCCTCCAGCAAGTCTTCCGTTCCCGGCAAATTCTCAAACTGAACCGACAAATTCGAACTGACGACAGAATTTGCTAGGATACTAGCGGAGGATTCAGCCAATGCTTTCGCCTGAGCTGTAATCTTTTCTGTTGCCTCAATAATCTTTTTTGCTGCAGCAGTGGCACTGGCGTAGTCTGTCACAATAGGCAAGGAACCCGAGCCGATAATTGGCAGGTCATACACAAAGCTCAAACTACTTTCTGCTTCAGCCGCTGCCGAAGACTCCGCTATTGCTACTACTAATGATGTAGCAATCGCATTAGCAAATGTCTGAGCAAGCACACCAGTCTGAACGTCGACAAAAGCTGCACTTGCCAAATTCAGTTGTGTCTTGAACGCTTCGATATTCGCGCCCTGCACATAGAATGAAGAGCCACTTCCTGAAACACCGGTCGCTAGTGCAGATGCTTCCGCTGAGCCGTCGCCACTTGCAGCCGCTTCAGACTCAGCAGTTGCCAAGCTCTCCGCAGACGATCTGCTATCTGCAATTGCCGTTACTTCAGCTTCTGAGCCTGCCACAACCGTGATATCGGTTACGACGAGATCAATATCAAAATTAATCCCCTGGAATAGGGTTGCAAGGGCTTCCGCAATCAGCCCCGAAGCAGCAACTGCTTGGGCCGAGCTATCGGCTTCAGCAGCTGACGCTACCAACGCATTCGCCGTAGCAACTTGGACAAAAAGGGTCCCATTCCCCATGTTCGCTGTTAGATCTAGCTGGTGTACAGCACCATTTTTACCGTGCCGAGTGAGATCAAGTGTCACATCTCCGGTATAAGTGACAGCCAAAGCAGAGCTGGCAAGTGCCATAGATTTTGCCGAAGCGCCACCATCTATATAACTTGCGCCTGCAGCCGCCGAAGCCAAACATAAATCAGCACCAATAACACTGGCCGATATTGTGGTAGTTGTACTGCCATTTGTATTTCCCCCTGGAGGTCCAGCCCACGCACCGGTTGCCAACAGTGAACTGACTACAACAGCAAGCAATTTTTTATTCATTAACTTCATGATCGTCTCTCTTAATTTGTGAATTGAACATTAATTACCGATAAAAGCAGCAAGACGAGACGCTACACAACAACATCGATCCTCCTATAAGATACTTACAAATAGGTCGTGAGATTTTATTGGCATTATTCATGCCATTACATTGTCCTTTTATAATCATTGGAACATTAATATTTATCAGCGACAGTTCCCATGTCTAGATCGCGACCTTTTATGAGGATAGTCATTCCGTTTTGGCTAGTGGGATTAGATTCCGTAAGGTAAGGTTACTTATACATATTTATTAAATACCCAGTAATTTGTCAGTACGGTTACAGAGTATAGGCGAATGAAAGGTATTTCGCTGATCCTCACTTGAGATAAAATCGTCGATATGCGGACTATTGAACATTAAGAGGTTATTTGTTATTTAAGAAATGTAGCGGTTATTCATCGAGTCGGACACGCCTATTTTCAATGACATTAAACATATTTTCAGCTTAACTGTAGGCTTGTTTATAGTGATACAGTTGATTTGGCCATCAGCTAAAAGCTAATATCACAACGTATAACGGATGTTATGTAATACCATCTAAGCGCTACTGATTACGGATCTATTTAACATATTGTATCTAACACGCAGAACAACCAACCAAAACACAGCTCAAGCAAAAGACGTCCTAAAACTCGTATTTTACATATTACTTAAGTGATTACGGGCTAAAAACGAAAGGATTATTTTGCACTCTATTCGGGAATCAGTGTTTCAGCTAATATCAACCTGAAACACCTATTTTATCAATTAATACGTGTAAACACCCAATTCAAATGGCTTAACCGTATCGAGATTGAGTTTAGCTCATACGGCTTAGACCAATCACCCTAAGCCATTGATGGACATAAACAAGTTTCAATTTCAACCCAGTAGTAAATTTTAGATCAGGTTTTTTCATGGAACTATTCAAGATAGTTGCTTTAAGTTACCGCTACCTGTTTATTTGTAAATTAATTGAGGCGACAACTATCCTGACTCAGTGGGAAAACACTAACAAAGAATGGGACATAAATGATTTACGCCCCCAAACCCACTTTTGGACAGTAACGAGTTGAGCTAATAATAAATGAAGCGATTAAACACTTGGTT
>JBALXS010000237.1:0-4451 GCA_036960485.1 Oceanospirillaceae bacterium | reverse complement strand
AATCATTTCCATAGTGTAAGTTTATTTGAGGTATTTAAAGGATGGCCGTTGTTGGTGAGCAGAAAGCATCACCGTAGGATTTTTTTGCAGTGATTACAATCCCCTCGAAAGAGGTGTTTTAGTAGGCACTGATACGGATATAATTCCTAAAATTTTTTAACAATTTAAAATATTTGCTAAAGGCGCTATTTTGATATCAACACAAGATATTACCACTCTTAAATAAAGGAAATTATTAAGGCATAGCTCGCTGGATGCTGATTTTTCTGTTTTGTATCATTATTTTTGAAGAAAGACCGCACACTACAAAAAATGGCCTTTGATGATTAAAATTTGGATTACGTATTTCTCAACATGAGATGCTGCCCCTTTTTAATCAATTAAGGCAAATACCTCATACAGTTTGCCTTTTTTTTTCCTATCATTTAGGCTTTTAAGATAAAAAATCACAGAAAGCGCTTATGAACTACGATGTATCTCTTCTAGAAATTAAACTTTTTTTGATGACCAATCAGTTCGGTAACTTTTCTGAAGTCGCAAGACGGCAAAATATGACACCTTCGTCGGTTTCTAGAAAAATGGCGCAACTTGAAAATAAAGTGGGTGCCAAATTACTCCACCGTCATACAAGAGCCATATCGCTTACAGAGGAAGGCGTTCTTTTTGTTACGCACTGTACTGAAATCATACAACAGTATGAACGAGTAACTGAGCAAATCGAACAGAAAGGAGATACTCCTCGTGGTACGATAAAAATTAGTGCTCCAGTGGCATTTGGTCGTCTACATATTGCACCATACATTCCTGAATTATTAGAAAAATATCCGCTAATTAAAGTGGAAATCCATCAAACAGACAGCTTTGTTGATCCAGCTCAAGAAGGTATAGATTTATTAATACGAATCGGCGCACTTCAGGATTCCTCAATGAGAATGAAAAGGTTTGGGCCACAAAACTATGTGATAGCGGCAAGTCCAACCTACATTCAGTTGCATGGTACTCCTTATTTAGCAGAGCATCTTGAAGGGCATAATTGCCTAGTTTTTAAAGGTTCAAAGGGCTTGCAACGTTGGTTTATTGGCAAAAACGAGCTAGCACCTTTTGTGGTGACAGGATCACTATATAGTAATAATGCAGAAACCTTAGTATCAAGTGCCGTAGGTGGCGCAGGAATAGTGATGTTTCCCACATGGTTAATTGGTGAAGAATTAAAAACGGGAAAGCTAGTGCCCATTATGGCAGACTACAAAGTATCAACTACTGCAGAAACTCAAACAATTAATGCTTTGTATCTTGATACTGATAACTTAGCACCTAAAGTGCGGGTGGTTATCGATTTCCTTACACAAAAATATGGCAGCCCATGTTACTGGGATACTGTTTGATTCAACCAAACAGCTTACGGGTAAGTTTATTAAGTGTTTCACACCAGATAAACACTGCCAAGCGCATTTTAAAACTTTAATCAATGGGCACTCTCTGAAAACGTTAGCTTTATAATAACAAAGAGATCATTGAAATCTATATAACAATTAAGTTTTAGGTCGGAAAAGTGGCATTTTTTGATATTAACTGGTTGTAAATGTAAGAGATATATAATGGGAGAGTTATAAATATGAATGGTATTTTATTGGTGTTTATTTTTTTGTAAGCTACTATTTTTTAATAAATATTTTACTCATTCTATACTTGCCACTGATGAGAAGTTAGCATTTAACTATTATAGTGAAAACTGTTGTATGTTTTGATCTAGAGCGGACATGGTTTAACAATCACATGGCATTAACCGCTTCCTGATAGCAGACGTTCAGTATAGATGAGCACAGATATATTTTGATAATGATTTACCAATAGTCCGCGCTTGTTTTGAATGCTGAATTAGGTGAAAACGGTTCAGTAATAGACGAAAAATAACCGACTTTCATTCCATCAAAGATATAAAAATAATGTCAATATGGAAAATATGAGGCAAGATGTATTTTCATTTTATGAACAATGACCTTTTATTTTACCTATACTCATCGTTCAATGCATGGTGCTCTTAAACCATGACCATTAAATTATGTTGTGAATTTAGCCGTTTATTCGCCTATTTTTGACAATTCGTCCATAATTCGCCCATAATTCGTCCAGCTATTAACTCATCGTTCTGGTCATCTATGCTCAAGGCGAGAACTCACATACTACGCATTTTTTGCAACAGCAACAGGTAGGGAACATGATAGAATTTATGTTAAATGGTCAGAAAGTTAAGTCTAATGCAGAGCAAGATACGCCCTTGCTATGGGTTATTCGTGATGAGTTAGGCCTCAAAGGAACCAAGTTTGGTTGTGGTATCGCTATGTGTGGGGCATGCACAGTGCATTTGAATGGCGCACCGGTGCGTTCATGTTCCTTACCACTGGGTAGTATTGCTAACGGTGATATTCGCACTATAGAAGGGTTGGAAAATAAACATCCCCTGCAACAAGCTTGGGTCAAGCACCAAGTTCCCCAATGCGGCTACTGTCAATCTGGGCAAATAATGCAGGCGGCGGCCTTGTTGGCTAGCAATGCCAAGCCATCGGATGAGGACATCGAAGCCTATATGAGTGGTAATCTGTGTCGCTGCATGACATACGGGCGCATTAAAGAAGCGATAAAAGATACTGCCAGTCAATCTACTGATGTAGTGCAGGTTTTTGATCCCAAGCGCGAAGATTTCACTGCACAGGAGGTAAGTTAACATGACTCGAATAGCGAATAAATCTCAGCCTGATCAAGGTCGACGCCAGTTTTTAATCGGCACAGTAGGCAGCAGCTTACTGATGGCTTTCGCCCCCATAGTACAGGCGATGAGCGTGGTTACGGGTGCGGCAGGTACGCAATTAGCAGGCAAGCTATTTAGTCCCACAGTATGGTTTGAAATTGATACTCAGGGAAATGTGCTGGTGAATGTGGCCAAAGCCGAAATGGGGCAGCATGTGGGCACAGCTTTGGCACGTATAGTGGCTGAAGAGCTGGGGGCGGATTGGGATCAAGTCGAAATTAAACATGTAGATACTGATCCCAAGTGGGGATATATGGTCACGGGAGGCTCTTGGTCTGTGTTTCAGACCTACCTGCCCATGTCTCAGGCCGGTGTGGCGGGACGTACGGTATTGATTGACGCGGGTGCCAAGTTACTGGGCGTGACGCCTAGTGAATGTCGAGTCGAAAAAGGTCAGGTGTTGGCCAATGGTCAATCCGTTAGTTTTGGCGATATAGTCGCTAAAGGTCAAATCGATCGGGTGTTTTCCGCAGATGAACTGGCTAAATTCACCCCCAAAGACGCGAGTGATCGACAACTTATTGCCAAACCAAGCAGAGCCCTAGATATTCCGGCCAAAATCAATGGTACGGCGCTATACGGTATTGATGTTGAGCTCGAGGGAATGCTTTACGCCCGACCTCTGGTGCCACCAACTCGTTATGGTTGTAAGGTCAAAGGGGTTGATGACAGTGGCGCTAAAAAGGTCAAAGGGTATCAAGGTTTTGAAATACTCAAAGATAAAAGCGCTACCCTGCAGGGTTGGGTGTCTGTTATCGCCGATACTTATTACGGCGCAGTAAAAGCCGCAAATTTGATTAAGGTTGATTACGAACTGGGCGAAACTGCCGAGGTGAATGAGCAAGATATTATGGCTGAAGGAGAACGTCTGGTAAGTAATAAAACCAGCGGCGGCCTATTTGTTGATGAGGGCAATATAGAGCAAGTGGCCAGCGCGGCGAGTAAAAGTATTGAGAGCATTTATCATACTTCTTCGGTCTTACATTTTACCATGGAGCCAGTAAACGCTGCCGTTGAATTTAAAGACGGTATTTGTCATGTGCATGCGGGTAATCAGTGGCAGTCACTCTTTTTGCCGGTTATCGCTCAAGCACTGGGGATGGCACAGGACAAAATTATTATTCATCAGTATTATTTGGGTGGCGGTTTTGGCCGACGTTTAGCGGGCGATTATATGGTTCCTGCCGCGCTGACTGCTCAGGCGCTGGGCAAGCCGGTAAAGCTGGTCTTTACGCGGGAAGATGATGCCCGATTTGACTGTATCCGTTCGCCTTCGGTGCAGCAATTCAATGCGTACTGGGCAGAGGATAACAGCTTGCAAGGCATAGAACATGCTGCTGCTTCGGGCTGGCCAGCCTTGACTATGGCCCCAAGTTCTATGCCGGAAGGTATAGATAAAAAAAGAAAAATTGCTCCCTTTTCCATCAGCGGAGCAGATCACTGGTACACCTTGCCTAATCATAGGGTCAGAGCAATTAATAATCCTCTAGCGCAAAAAACCTTTTTGCCTGGCTGGTTACGGTCTGTTGGACCCGGGTGGACGGGTTGGGGTGTTGAGTCATTTATGGATGAAGTAGCCCATACACAAGGGGTTGATCCTTTAGCCTTTCGTTTGTCGATGCTCGATGGTAAAGGCAAAAAT
>JBALXS010000236.1:0-4470 GCA_036960485.1 Oceanospirillaceae bacterium | reverse complement strand
CATCAGGTAGAGGTGATTGAGCGCATTTTATGGTTAAGAAACCACATTTTTAAAACTTTATACCCTCCCACTATGTTGCCTAATATTGGTTTCTTAGTCAGCGATATGTCTAGTAATCTCGAGTTTTTAATTAACAAGAGTGAATATAGTGTGAATGCACTAGTTAATGAACTTGGAAATACTGGGAAAGCACTCGCCGAGGCAATTAAGTTAATAAATCAAAATAAAATACCGAATAAGTTTTCAGATAATAAATACTTAGATATTTACTATCAAGAGAGGTTGCTGATTGAGTCTCTAATAGCTCTTTACTCCTCGAATAATGTAGCTATAAATATCAAACTTCCACTCTCAAATAGTTCTATTTACAGTAAGTTGAAAGATATAGGTGTGGTTGATAGAGGAGTAAATAAAAATAAAATTAACAAGTTAATGTTAAAGCTTGTTAATACATTTAAGGATAATTCCGATGTTTTTTTTGACTATTTGGACAAAAAATATTCATCTAATATTAAATTAGTGTCTGATCTTCCTATTGAGTGGTCTCATCATGAAGGACTCCCCTTAATGGTTAGGCATGAGGTTAGTCGTATCCCCATCTCTCCTGGAAATGTGTCTACGTCATTATTACTAAATTCAGAGCAAATTATATTAAATGTTGATAGTTTCAAAAAGGTAAAGATTATTAGTTCTTTCTCTGATGACGATCCAATTAAGGACGATTTAAAAGCTACGGTAGATTTTCTTATAAATCAGTTAACAATTTCTAAATCAGATATTACATCTTTATTAGATGGTAATGACAAGACTAAGGGAATGGAAATTGATCCAAAAAATCAAGATGAATTAGATATTTCAATAGAGTGGAATAATGTTACGACTCAGGAAGAACTGATGAAAAGCCTAAGGGAAAATGATTCTGCTATCACTATATTTGACCTTCATGGTGGTCATAGTGAAAACGGGAGTGGAGTTATAAAGCTTAAAGATGAACTTGTTTCTGTTTATGATCTCATTGGTAAGGTAAAGATCTCACCAATTGTGATTTTAAGTTCTTGCGACACAAGTCCTATAGATCGAAACCATAATTCAACAGCAAATGCGTTTTTTTTGGCTGGAGCCAAAACTGTTTTAGCAAGTGCGTTGCCTATATTAAGCCGTGAGGCATCTATATTTATTGCTCGATTGTTGCTCAGAGTTAAGCATTATCTACCTCAACGCTTAAAAGGTGATTCTGGTATCAGCATTAGATGGTCAAGTTTTGTAACAGGGATGATTCGTAGAACATTTTATAGTGAACTATTAGCTTTACTCGAAGAAAAGTCACTCATAAAAAATGAAGAAAAAAAGCATCTGCTATTCCATGTTGGATTATACCTAGACCCATTAGATTCAGACTGGCATGAAAAGATATTGACAGAAATTAGTGCGAAAGTAGGTTTTTCATGTGTTGACTTAAAAAATCTGATTGAGAAAGAATTTATGATGCCAGAATGTTTGAAGTACATACAATTGGGAAATCCAGAGTCGATAATTATAGCTACAGAAGAACATATTCCATTAGTAGCGAGCTAGAAGTCATCTAACAAGAACTTAAAGTCGGAACAAAAATAGCGGGCTATGTTTCGTACCTCAACAAATTTTAGCCCACTATTTTTGTCCGCTTAAGTGGGCGTTAGCACTCAATATGGATTCAAGTATGAACAATAACAATATAATGCAACAAGTCGATTATATAACAGCATCACGCTGGAGAAGGTTTTGGGCTGGACTGATTGACGCAAGTATAGCAATGGCAATTACCATCCCCTTGATGAACTACCTTAATGTTTGGGATTTAGCCAAAGAAGGCTCAATTCCCCTTGGCACATCTATAAAACTGTTCCTATTTAGCTGGATTATATTTTTTATAATACATGGCTATTTACTTAAAAAGTATGCCCAAACGGTGGGTAAAAAACTGCTTGGCATATCTATAGCTTCTCTAGATGGAGAGAAGCCTGATTTATGGCTCTTAATCGTTAAACGGTATCTTCCGGTAGCATTAGTTCCAAATATTCCATTTGTTGGGAGTTTATTGCTTATTGTAGATGTACTATTTATATTCCGTAAAGATAAGCGCTGTATACATGACTTCATTGCAGGTACAAAGGTTGTTAATTTCAGTGCTAACAAGGCCAGGCAATCCGACCTTCACACGTAGTCTTCTTTTTTGCAAAAAACTCAAAAAAGCAGCCAACATATCCCGGCGGTTGCTGGCAGCGTTAGCTGTCTATAGGAAATAGATATGAAGTCTGCAAGATATCCCGAACCAACAGAGGTACCTGCTATTGCCGATCTTTGGTGGCGCAGTTGGCATGATGCCCATGCCGATATTGTACCTAGTACTCTTGTCGAGCTACGCACATATGAATCTTTTCTGAATCGCGCTCAGAACAAAATCAGTATTATCAGAGTAGTTGGCTCAATCGGAACACCTGTAGGCATGTGCTGCGTTGTAGATGACGAGATGCAACAACTTTTTGTTTCTGCGTCAGCTCGAGGAACAGATGCGGCTTCCACGCTATTGAATGATGCTGAGTTTATCCTACAGCAGTCAGGCGTCAATAGGGCATGGCTAGCTTGCTCTTTTGGCAATGCTAGAGCTGAGCGTTTCTATGAGAAAAGTGGTTGGATAAATGTTGGCAAAATGGTCGAAGATCTTGAAACATCAGCTGGAGTATTCAAGCTGGAGACTTGGCGATTTGAGAAAGAGCTATGACTAAACCTAGTCAATTAACTGCAGCTAACAAAGCAATGTTACTGTAAGTCAAATGCATGGCCAAAACCCACCATGCATTTGCCTTCAGCAAATTGCGGCGTTAGGCAAGATGAAAAATAGAGAGAGAACAAATGGAAATAGTTCAGAAGAAAAAATCGATCAAGCATACTTTTGCTTTTAACGATGAAAATTTCAATTTTAAGTATGAGGATAAATCAGGGTCTGGAGACACTGATTTTGATTATGCAAATTTTCCGCAAAAATCCTCCATTCAAATAGAAGAAAATGAGTGGCTTAGAAATGCCGGTTACTTATGGTGTGCTCTTGGAGTATTCCAATTGGGTAATGCAATCTATCACACGGAATCTATTTCAGGAAAGGGATTATGGCTATTAATAGGGCTCATCTGTATTACTTGGGCGTATTTTTCAAAGGTAAAATACTCAGTGTTTAAAGCTGAGCATGGAAATATCTTTGTGATTCAAGGTAAAAATCATGACAAAATCATAGAGGAACTAAATTCTCGTAGAAAAGCTCAGATTTTACGTTGGTATGGTGAAGTCGACCCAGAAAATAAACTCGAAGATGAAATAGGAAAATTTAAATGGCTTACAGAAGAAGCAGTCATGACAAAGGAAGAGGCTGAGATAAAAATTGCTCAAGCTGAGCTATTACATAAACAAAATTTTGATTTGCCCGGTGAATATCTAAATTAAATACCTAACAAAAACATGATGCTAGCATCCTTCCGCTGCTGGAACGGCTTACACGCCACTCGTTCTGTTTCAGCCGCCCAATATGTTGGCGTTCTATGTCTATGAGATTGACATGACCAACGTATTATTTATCTGTAGCCAAAATAAATTAAGAAGTCCCACTGCCGAATCTGTCTTTTGTGATGTTTCTGGCTGGGATGTTCGATCTGCAGGTCTTAATAATGATGCAGAAGTACATATTAGTTCTGAGGATGTGCTTTGGGCCGAGTATATTTTTGTCATGGAACAAACGCACACTAGAAAGCTCAAGAAAAAATTCAAAAGCATCCTTAATAAGCAGCATGTCATTTGTTTAGGTATACCTGATGACTATGAATACATGGATGAAGAGCTAGTTAATATATTGAAGAATAAGGTGTCTCAACTTGTTTCTTAAACTAGGGCCGAATAGAACCAGCAACCAGACTCCGCAAGCGTGTCGCGTTTTGTGTAAAAGAAACGCACAAAAAGCGCCAAACTCGCTGCGCTGTTGTGGTTGGCGTTAAGTTCTATAAATATGAAATTTACATTAATTCTAGCGTTACTAGGTTTTACTTTATTCTCATATGGAGAAAGTGAATTGGACTGGCCTTTTGATCAAGCGCAGAATGTTGCAGCTATTACCACAAAGCAAGTTGTTGAAAACTCCTTCTCTATATTAATGGTTGTGCATTATAAGGACGATGATTCTTGGGCATTTACCTGTGGCACAACTAATAGGTCTGAAGACCTTATGCTTGTCGCAATGGGGGAGGTCATAAACCTAGATCCAACGTTATACTCGATTGCAGATTTACCTTCAGGATGGAGTGCAACGAGAGAATCAATAAATTCAGAATGGGTGCGCGTTAAGGATGAATGAACTTAACAATCAGTTGGTGTTCGCATCTGCGGTGCAGAGACGGTTACACTTCACTCGTTCCTCGCTACGTTTCACCGCCCCACAACAAAAGC
>JBALXS010000235.1:0-4491 GCA_036960485.1 Oceanospirillaceae bacterium | reverse complement strand
GCCAGGACATCAAGAATTTTGCACGCGTAAATAGCGGCCCAGGGTCCATCAACCCATTGCGCAAGACCACCACCACGAATAGCACTGAACCGGTGAGAATAAAGGGCCAAAGTTCGGGCATAAACCGAGTTAGCCAAAATTTGACGACGTTAACCAGTATTGCGCCGATAATCGCACCGTAAAGGTAACCACGACCGCCAATAGCCACCCAAACTGCGATTTCGATAGAGAATATTGGCGATAAAAGTTGTGGAGAGGCGACCTGAATTTGAGGAACGTAAAGTAATCCAGCAATAGCTGCTAGCATGGCTGAAAGGCACCATATACCTGTCTTGACCCATAGAGTCTCATAGCCCAAAACCTGAAGCCGATCCTCGTCATCGCGAATACCGACCAACAGTTTACCAAGTGGCCCAGTTGTAAGACGGCGTAACCCAATTAATGCGATCATTAAAATCAGGGCCGAGATAGTTGCAATCGCTACACGAAATTCAATACTGCCAAGCGAAAAGCCGAACAGAGTTTGGAAATCTGCAATGCCATTGTTGCCACCAAAACCCGTATCATTTCGCGACATCACTAACATAACCACGTATACAAACGCCTGACTGAGTATCGAGAAATACACCCCCACTACTCGGGATCGAAAGGCAAGAAACCCAATCAAAAACGAAACCAACGCACTCAAAACTATAACGGCTAAAAACGCATAGCCAAAATACTCGAAGCCACTCCAGTAGGCGGGAAATTCCGTAAGACCCATGTAATCCAGAAAGGTGGGAACGCCGGTTTCACCGACATAACTAAGCTTTATCATGTGCATACCGATCAGATAGCCACCAACTGCAAAGAAAAGCCCATGGCCAAGGCTGAGATAACCCGCATAACCCCACACGAGGTCATGAGCCATGGCCAGCAGCGCGAAGGCCATGACCTGCCCTACCATATTAACCTGGAAGCCATCTAAACCAAGAGGCGAGCTCGCTAATGATCCTAGTCCCAGTAATGGCAATCCTATTGTCACCAACGCAATCAAACCCAGAACGACAAGGTACCGCCGGTCGATCTTGCTGCCCCCACAAATCCACAGAATAAACTGTCTCATACTCTAGCGCCTACCTTTACGCGGGAATAACCCATTGGGCTTTTGCTGAATGAAAAGAATAACGGCTAGCAACACCAGAACTTTTGAAGCAACAGCTCCGTATTGTGGTTCGATAATGGCATTTAACTGACCGATACCCAGCGCTGCCAACGCTGTGCCAAGGACACTGCCAACACCACCTACCACCACCACGATAAAGCTATCAATAATAAGCGATGTACCCATCGTCGGATTAACGTTGTAAATAGTAGAAAGTGCCAGTCCCGCGATCCCGGCAAGCCCCGAGCCAAATGCAAAAGCCATTGCATCCGTGCGCCGCGTCGATACACCTACGCAACCGGCCATCTGCCGATGCTGTGTGGTAGCTCGCATGCGTAGACCGAAACGAGTTCGATAGATGACAAAGAGGGTGCCTATCAACGTAATACCGGCAAAGAAAATACTCAGCAGTCGTGACCAAGTTATTGAAAATTCGCCAAAAACGGTGAATCCTGACTTTAGGTACTCTGGGGTAAAGAAACTCAAATTTTGTGTGCCAACAGTAACTCTGACTAAATTAATCAAGAGTAGACTGACGGCCCAAGTTGCTAACAATGTCAGGAGCGGCCGACTATAAAGATGGCGGACGATACTCCATTCCATGAATGCACCCACTAGAGCCGGAACCAAAAAGGCAAACGGAATAGCGATAAACAAATAATATTCCAATAAACCGGGGGCTAACGCGCGCAACGCCTCTTGAACAAACCAAGTAGCATAGGCTCCTAGCATCACAAATTCTGCTTGAGCAAGGTTAATAACCCCCATAAGACCAAAGATAATGGCAAGTCCCAACGCTGCAAGAAACAACACGCTGCCATAGCTGAGCCCGTGGTAAGCCACTGTCATCACCTCGCTTAACTGAACAACCCAATGCACAGATGAACGGGCGCTTTCAGCAGCTGTGCGCACCGCCTCAGATACGTTTTCTGTTTTTTGATCGAGGAATTTATCCAGTGCCGCTCGGCTCGTACGTGTGTAGTTACTAGCCAACGTACTAATCGCTTTCAGTTGGGCATCTGTATCGCCAGACTTAAGCCAAGCCGGCACCAATACGTCCTCAAGTGCCGCAGCCACCTGCATGTCTTTCTCTTGCCGATAGATACTCTCAATAAGCGCTGGTGAAACATCGCCAAGTGTTCGAGCGAGTCCTTGGGCAGCAAGCAAGCGCTCCTCGGGAGCTTCAGCCGCCACCAGCTGGACTGCCGAAGCGAATGGGGCAAGTGCTCGGCGCAGTGGAATGTTTAAAAAGGGCTTTTCTGCATCATCCGGTATTGCCTTGAAGCGATCTCCGGTGATGACATCTAAAAATTGTTCATCATTAGGAATATAGACGGTATCCCGCGCACATCTAAAATTACCATCACGATACTCACCGATCAGATTAGCGGCCCATTGTTGGGCTGGAGCGTCAGCATCCACGACATCTTCCAACAAAGATTGGAAGGAGATAATCCTAGCTTCTCGCTCACCAGAACACCAAACTTTGACTATCTCAAACCTATCCCAAGGTTCTAAAATTGGCTGTGCTAGTGCGTTTGACACAGTAACAAACATAAGCGAGCACGCAATTACGATCGCACTCAGCATATCTAAATATTGGCGATGCATGATCAGCCCTTTATTTAAAAAAAAAAGCTTGTCGGAGCGCCTCGCTCCCACAAGCAAAGGTGTCATAGAGTCTTAGATATAAGAGCTGTATGGAACAGGCGTGGTTGTCTCTGGAGACTGCCAAACAATATCGAAGCCTTGGTTCTGGTTAACTGAACCAATAAACACGCCACGATGGACGTAATTGTTCTCAGCTGTTAGCTTAATATTATAGCCTGATGGACAGTCGAAGTTTGTACCTGGGAATGCCTTGCGCACCTCTGGAACATCGAAACTACCGGCTTTCTCAGCAGCTTGAGCCCACATATAAACACTACTATAGGCTGAAACCATTGGATCAATGGCAACATCTCCTCTGAAAGGAACGTTGTTCGCCTTAACATACTCTGACCAAGCATTTAAAAATCGCTGATTAGCTTCCCCAGGTGCATTCTGTAAATATGCCCAACAGTTCAAATGGCCCACTAGCGATTCAGTGTCAAGACCCTCAAGATCGGCTTCAACAACATCCAATCCAAGTACCGGCACATCTAAAGCGGTAATACCCTGATTAATATATTCTTGGAAAAAGTTAGGAATAGAGTTACCTACAACTGTAAGAACTACAATCGGCTGTTCGCCACTTTCGTCAGCGAAACTTTTGATCTGGTTAACAAGGCTCTGAAAATCGGAATGGCCTACTGGAACATATTCCTCTTGCCAAGCATCTGGCTTGATATCCCACTTCTCCTGCAAGTAACCCTTTAGCTGAGCATTAATAGTCCGTGGCCAAACGTAGTCTGATCCGAGCATAAAGAAGCGTCTAGCCTTACCGCCATTGTCACCCATTAGATATTCAAGCGCCGGAAGTACAGAGCTGGCTGGCGGCGAATTCATATAAACGATGTTTTTAGAGTTTTCTTCACCTTCAAAATGTAGCGGGTAGTAAAGTAGGCCGTCATTCTGTTCAACTACTGGCAAAACAGCCTTGCGCGATGCACTAGTCCAGCAGCCAAACATAGCTGCAACTTTTTCTTCTTCAAGAAGTTGGCGAGCCTGTTGACCATAAAGAGGCCAATCAGACGCGGGGTCAGTGCTGACCACTTCGATTTGACGACCCAGAACACCACCTGAGCGGTTAAGTTCTTCTGCAGCCATTCGAACAACGTAATTTAGACGACCCTCAACGTTAGCCATCGAACCCGATGATGAGAAAAGGCAACCAAGCTTAACTTTTTCCTGTGACCAAGCGGGCAAAATAATGCCGGGCGCACTCATTGCAAGTCCTGCAACTCCGACACCTTTAATGAAACTTCTTCTCTTCATCGTAAATACTCCGTTTGTTTATTTAGCTATAAGGCGTTATCACGCTTCCGGATGGTGCATTGCAGACTATGTGCCACTTTTATAAAAAACTGTAAGACATTGAAATACATGAATAAATATATAAACTTGGCTAGAGATAGAGTTATTTTTTATGTGTTAATGTGATGCAGATAATTGATGCTAAAAGCAAGTCGTTGTTTCAAAAATTCATGTTTCTTGTTATTGGTGAGGCCAATAGTTGATTAAAAAGAAGATTGATCTGCCATATGAAAAACGAAGCGCCCAGAAAGAATCATTTGTCAGATACGCACCAGATTAAGGCGGTAGCACCAAGCTGATGCGAGCTCTTCCGCTAGTAACACATTCAAAGTAATTCGAACCTTGCTAGTCATCAGAGCCGCACACCTTAAAAAGACTTTGCCTAAAGCTAG
>JBALXS010000234.1:0-4509 GCA_036960485.1 Oceanospirillaceae bacterium | reverse complement strand
GCAAGTTGTTGATAAACATCAAACTTAGAAAGGTCGCTAATTCCTTCTCGAAATAGGTAGGCTAATTGAACGATATTCTCAGACTCTTGTGACGCTAGGTAATGTTCTAGTAAGGCACTATCGTCATCTTTTGATAATAAGTCGATGAGTGTCTGCATATGTTGCTTCATTGTAATCCTTGTTTAGCCAAAATAATTAAATCAGTGTATACGCTAATTGCTTTTCTGTGTTGTGTTTTTTAAACTACAGAGGCATTCATCATATCTAATTTTTCATATTGACCTTGCACTCGGCCTGATAAATTAATCGCATTAGTTTATCTATAGTGAAATTTAAAATAACAGTAATGAGCTACCCTGTGCCAATAGTTAAAACCTTACCTTTGTATTCTATAGAAGTGAGAGTTGCATTGTGGACAAGGGTTTTCTCCAGTTGAATACCCCTGATATTCAAGTTTACAAGACACACAATACCACTGTATTTTTTTCAACCTGACAACTGATTTTTGAGTTATTTTATTATCTTTTTTAGGATCATTTATCGGTTTTTCTCTGAGCCATTTTTTTTGGTCGCTAGCGCTTAACTGAAATTGATACCGAAGCCTCGATTATAAAAAACTCCGAAATAGGCTTTAGCAGTGTCTATAATATTCACTTTAAAATGGCTATCTTTTATTCTACTAATAACTTTGGTGGTAACCTGATTACAGATGAGCTTACTGAGACATATCAATTAGAGCGTAAACCCCAAAAAGTATGGGGCTATGAAGCGGCAATTAACTTTACGGTATCGGATAATATCGATCTAGGTTTCAGCTATAGTTGGTTAGAAGGCAAGAAAACTGAAGGCGATATTTATCTTGATGGCAATTCGATTAACCCACCATAAATCACCGCTTATGTTAATTATCAGGCCACCGAAAAATTACACATAGCAATGAACTATCTAGGTGTACAAAGTCGCAACCGTTTTGAGGCTAAAAATGGTAAATATAGCAGTAAAGAAGCGCCTGTTTCTTCTTACCATGTAGTCAATGCATCAGCCAGTTATGCTGCAACGGATGCATTGAAATTTTCTATGGGTATCGAAAACCTGTTTAACAGCGATTATTACCCGCATATTGCTCAGTCGAATACCTCCAATGACTGGTATATTAAAGGCAAAGGTCGCGCGGTCAATTTAACCTTGGCTTATAGCTTTTAAAGTTTGTTTTTTTATAGTAAAGCTCATCCCCTTTGAACAAAAACCGCCAGGTGATACCAGTGTTTAAGCGCTGGTTGAGGCGTATTCATCTTAGCCTGGCAATACTCATGGTTTTCTTTTTAGTTAATCTGAGTATTTCTGGGGCTTTATTGGTTTTTGGTAAAGAAATCCAAAATCAGGTACAACCAACCCATTGGCTGGTTTCACCTAACATCACGCGCCTACCTTTGTCCGAGCTTGTCACATTAATTGAAGCTAATAGCGCTAGTCGCATAAAGCATATCCAACTGGCACCACAAAAAGATAAGGCATGGCAGTTTCAATTAGATAATGGTCAAAATATTAGTGTGGATCTTTTTAACGGTAATATTCTCCATGACTATGCTAAAAAAGATAATTTTTATGGTTTTGTTATGGCGTGGCATCGATGGTTATTGTGGCGAGACGAGTCAGAAGAAAGACCACTGATGCTAGTACTGAAAATTTGGCTACTCGAATTTGGAACTTTAAATATAGCTTTCATACGGGCAGTTTTTTCGGTATAGGTCTTAAATTTTTTTGGATACTACTCGCTTTATTACCAGCAGCTTTTGCGATCACAGGACTGTGGTTATTTATTAAAAGAACCCAACGTAATAAACCTATGCATGTGACTACTTAAAACTTTACTGCTTAGCTTAATAGCGCAATAATTTGTTCACCATAAAGCTCAAGCTTTGTTTTACCTATACCGTTAACGTCTAACAGTTGATTTGAATTTGTGGGATTTCTTCTTGCGATATCCATCAAGGTTGCGTCATGAAAAATTACAAATGCTGGCACGCCTCTCTCTTTAGCCCACAAGGATCGTTGTTGTTTAAGCTTTTCAACATTAACTTGTTCTGCTGCGGATAAATCACTATCTATAGGCTGTTTTGATTGTTGAGCTTGCTTTGATTTTTTATTCTTTTGTACCTTAAGTTGTATTGCACATTCACCTTTTAATAAAGGCCGCGCTTTTTCAGTCAACTTTAAAACGCCATAATCCATTTCAACCGCTAAATAGCCCATTGAAATCAGCTGCCTAAATACTGTCTGCCATTCAGCTGCAGTGTGTTCGTTGCCAATATTATAAGTTGAAAGTTTATCGTGGTTAAGGGTGATTATTTTGGGTGTTTTTTTACCGGTAAGCACATCAATTTGATGGCCAACGCCAAACCTTTGGCCTGTTCTGTAAACCGTTGATAGCGCTTTTCTTGCCGCAGTTGTGCCATCCCATGTTACGGGAGGATTCAAACAATTATCACAATTACCGCAAGGCTCTGCTAGCGTTTCACCAAAATAATTTAGCAGCACTTGTCTGCGACATGAGCTAACTTCACAATAACCCAGTAAGGCATCTATTTTACGCTGAGTAAGATATTTAAACTGTTCACTACCATCACTTTGACTGGTCATTTGTTTAAGTTTAATCACATCTTGCATTCCATAAGCTAACCAGGTGTTGGCTGGCATGCCATCTCGCCCCGCTCGTCCCGTCTCTTGATAATAGGCCTCAATACTTTTAGGTAAATTTAAATGTGCAACAAATCGAACATCTGGCTTATCAATGCCCATACCAAATGCAATGGTGGCTACAATTATGACTCCATCTTCTCTAAGGAACCGCTGTTGGTTATTATCCTTAATATAACTGGCTAAACCGGCATGATAAGGTAGCGCTACTTTTCCTTGTTCACATAACCACTGAGCGGTTGTTTCTACAGACTTTCTCGACAAACAATAAACAATACCGGCATCATTGGTATGTTCAGTATTGATAAACTGTAACAGCTGCTCTTTACTATTTTTTTGTTCACTGATCCTATATTGAATATTGGGTCTGTCGAAGCTGTGTATAAATGTTTTTGCCGCCGTTAAATTTAAAACCTGAACGATTTCATCTCGGGTTTTCATATCTGCAGTAGCGGTTAAGGCAATTTTAGGTGTGTTGGGATATCGATGAGCTATGATGGAAAGTTTTTGATATTCTGGTCTAAAATCATGGCCCCATTGCGAGACACAATGAGCCTCATCAAAGGCAAATAATGCAATAGTGACATTATCAATAAGGCTAAGAAAATAATCACCTAATAATCTTTCAGGCGCGACATATAATAAGTCTATATTACCCGATCTTAGCAGCTGTTCTACACGACGCTGTTCTTCATGATCTTGTGATGAATTTAAAAATTCTGCTTTCACCCCTTGCAGCTTTAACGCATCCACTTGATCTTTCATTAACGCGATAAGTGGCGATACAACAATTCCAACGCCATCCAACACTATAGCCGGTATTTGATAGCATAATGATTTACCACCACCTGTTGGCATCAGGGTGAACACGTCAGTTCCACTGATTAATTCACTAATTATATTCGCTTGTTGATGACGAAAGTCAGCGTAACCAAAGGTATTTTGTAAAACTGATCTCGCGGCATTGATATCCAAATTAAGTTCCTTGATAAAACTAGATAATATTTAGTCAGCACATTTTAAGTAGAGCAGGTATAAAAAACCTAAGTTAAAATTTTAATAATAATACCTTTGAAGGTTGCCATCGGATGAAGATATCATTAATGCCCATAAAAATGAACATTAAGCAGATTAACTATGCCGATTAACTATGCGGATTAACTATGCGGATTAACTATGCCACCCACACGATAACTCCAAAAATAATTGTAAACAACTTACCGGTTTTATAGCTTATTAAAATACCCACTTACTAAAGTAAATGGGAGGTATCTTTGGGCTTACCGCTAATATTTGTCAAACTCTTGAATTTGGGCCAAATTAAGCCCGTTATTATAAAATAACATCAAATTTCAGATGATTAATAGAAGGTATTATGCGCTATTCAAACAAGCTTGAGCATTAGCTATGCCGTGCGTACGCTTCAAGCCAACATGCTCACTAAATTCACTTAAGTGCTCAGCGGTGCCTACAGGGATTAACTATGCCACCCACACGATAACTCCAAAAATAATTGTAAACAACTTACCGGTTTTATAGCTTATTAAAATACCCACTTACTAAAGTAAATGGGAGGTATCTTTGGGCTTACCGCTAATATTTGTCAAACTCTTGAATTTGGGCCAAATTAAGCCCGTTATTATAAAATAACATCAAATTTCAGATGATTAATAGAAGGTATTATGCGCTATTCAAACAAGCTTGAGCATTAGCTATGCCGTGCGTACGCTTCAAGCCAACATGCTCACTAAATTCACTTAAGTGCTCAGCGGTGCCTACAGCACCTGTGAAAACACATTCAAACTCACGGGT
>JBALXS010000233.1:0-4510 GCA_036960485.1 Oceanospirillaceae bacterium | reverse complement strand
AGTGAGAGAGTACCGATCAATAACGGTTACACTTTATTGATTAAGCTGAATTAAATTTTTTATTCCTATTATTATTTTTGTAGGCCTTTACCCAAGGTAACGTCATCAAAAGTAACAATAGGAATAGTACAGAAAGGTAATACTTTGCGGTTACAAACCGGAAATTATTCGTGGGCATAATTGTTATGTCACACTTTTATAGAAAATAAATAAGGTGGTTAAGTAGATGGGCAAGAGCTTACTAGCAATTGATCATATTTCTCCAGGACAAAATTTAGATGCGTACCTGCAAACGATTAGTGCAATACCTGTACTGACCGTAGTAGAAGAACGCGCATTAGCTGAGCGCTTAAAAGATCAAAACGATCTCGAAGCAGCTCGACATCTCGTAATGTCTCATTTACGTTTTGTTGTGCATATAGCTAGAAGCTACTCAGGCTACGGTTTGCCACTTGGGGATCTTATCCAAGAGGGAAACGTGGGCATGATGAAAGCTGTAAAACGCTTTGATCCTGAGGTAGGTGTACGTTTAGTTTCTTTTGCTGTGCATTGGATAAAAGCTGAAATGCACGAGTACATTTTAAAAAACTGGCGCATCGTTAAAATTGCGACCACTAAAGCACAACGTAAGTTATTCTTTAACCTTCGCTCAAAAAAGAAAGATTTAGGTTGGATGAACAACACTGAAGCTTCATCAATCGCTGAAGATTTAGGCGTAGAGCTGAAAACGTTACGTGAAATGGAAGGCCGACTAGCCTCCTCTGACACGGCTTTTGACATGTCAGGTAGTGATGATGACGAGAGCACTTACTTTGCTCCGGCTCAATACCTAGAAGACAATACAGCGAATCCTGAAACTCTATTAGAGACTTCTAATTGGAAATCTCACGCTGAGGGGCAATTAATATCAGCTCTTCAAGGTTTGGATGAGCGCAGCCGTGATATTTTGTCACAGCGCTGGTTAGCTGATACAAAAGCCACATTGCATGAATTAGCGGCTCAATATCAAGTTTCTGCCGAGCGTATTCGTCAGCTTGAAAAGAATGCAATGAAGAAACTTAAAGATGCCATGGGCGTTGAAGAGAGCGGCTTGTTAGCTTAAACAATGCTGTTATGTTGCCATTGTAAAGAAACCGTCCTTATGTGACGGTTTTTTTTGTTCTAAAAAAGGTCGTTTAATGAAAGCGAAACAGATAATTATAATTGCGGCACTGTTTGCATTTTTCGCCGTTGCTATTGGTGCACTTGGAGCACATGGTTTAAAAAACTATCTATCCATTAAAGCACTAGCATGGGTTACAACTGCTGCAACTTACCAAATGTATCATGCACTTGCGCTGTTAGCGGTTGCAGCTTTGATACTCAAATTTGGCAATCGAAAATCATTATTGTTCGTTAGTTACTGCTTTTGTACTGGGATATTATTATTCTCGGGCAGCCTCTATTTACTAGCGTTCAGCGAAGTAAGTAGTTTTGTTGATTTAAAATTTTATCTGGTTTACTTAACACCATTAGGCGGATTTGCCTTTTTACTAGGCTGGTTAGGTTTGATCTTTGCAGCGATATCTTTGCCTACTGATGATGCAGCTTAATAGCTCTTGATTAGCCTATATTACTAGCGAACTAATTACTGCTGTCACCTTAGAAAATGTAAGCTCTCTAACTCATTGATTGGTGCATTGCTTGCATAGTTGAATTGATACCCTTGCGCGAAATAAGACTTGTCGATAACGTAAAACCCATGAGTTAGAAAACAGCAAAAAATAAACTGCACCCAATGAAATTAGTGCAATGGCTAAGCAATTGAATTAAAATATGCCTCATAAAATTCAAGTAGCAAAGCAATAATTGGTAGCAAAAATGACAGAAGAAAAACAGCATTTACGGACAATACGCAGTTTTGTAATGCGCGCAGGCAGAACAACCTTAGGCCAAGAACGAGCACTAGAAGAAGTGTGGCCTCTATTTGGTCTATCTGTAAAAGATGGCATGATCGACTTTAAAGAAATATTCGCAAGAGATGCAGATACTGTTTTAGAAATCGGTTTTGGTATGGGTGAATCGTTAATTTCGATGGCTAAAGCAGCCCCTGATGTTAATTTCATTGGCATAGAAGTTCACCGTCCAGGCGTAGGTAGACTACTGTCAAGGATGGCAGAGGAAGAGCTAACCAATATTCGCGTTTATTCAGAGGATGCAATTGATGTACTAGCTAAATGCATAGCAGATAGCTCTTTAACGACTTTACAATTATTCTTCCCGGATCCTTGGCATAAGAAAAAGCATCATAAAAGACGCATAGTACAAGCTGAGCTTGCCCAAACACTGAAGGCTAAACTGAAAATGGGCGGCTGTTTTCACATGGCAACTGATTGGCAAAATTATGCAGAACACATGATGGAAGTTATGGAAGTTGCACCTGGTTTTGTTAATGATGCCGGTGCAATGCAATATTCACCGCAGCCTGAAGCGCGTCCAGTAACTAAGTTTCAGCGCCGTGGAGAGAAGCTAGGCCATGGTGTTTGGGACTTAATCTATCAACGCCAGCAGTAATTTATTCGTACAATACTGATTTATGATAGATTTAAATCAGTATTGTTTTAATAAACGGTTCTATGTTTTTAACAGTTAAGCTATATTCAGTATTTAAATGTTAAAACGTTAGTGCTATAGAATAATTTGATAAGAACCTGTTTAAGGCTTATATTCGTTCAAATGGTTCACGCTTGCACAATACATGTGCTTTTAGAGTATTTAATAAAACTTTATTGATCTAAGGAAAACTCAAGTGGCAGATACAAAATATCGGTTAGTGACTCGTAGTGATTTTGATGGTTTGGTCTGTGCTGTTTTACTAAAGCATTTAGACCTAGTTGATGAAATTAAGTTTGTACATCCTAAAGACATGCAAGATGGTAATGTTGCCGTATCAAACAATGATATAACCACAAATTTACCCTATGTTCCCGGTGTGCATATGGCGTTTGACCATCACTTGTCTGAAACGATTCGCAATGAAAAAGCTGAAAATCACATCATAGATCCAACAGCACCTTCAGCCGCACGCGTAGTGTTTGACCACTATGGTGGTTTTGATGTTTTTCCAAAATCTTGGGATGACATGTTAACGGCTGTCGATATAGGCGATTCGGCGCAGTACGAACGCGATGATGTTTTAAACCCTCAAGGTTGGTCACTGTTAAATTTCTTAATGGATGCCCGCACAGGCTTAGGCAGGTTTAGAAAGTTCAGGATATCTAACTATGAACTTATGATGGATTTAATTGATTACTGTAAAGATCATGATATAGATAACATTTTACAGTTACCTGATGTAAAAGAGCGCGTAGAACTATATATGGATCAGCAAGTTAAGTTTGTAGAGCAAATTGAACGCTGTTCACAAGTATTTGATAATTTAGTAGTTTTAAACCTACTAAATGAAGAAGATATTTGGGCCGGTAACCGCTTTATGATCTATGCGCTATTCCCAGAAGTAAATATTTCGATTCATAAAATTTGGGGCGTAAAGAAGCAAAATACAGTATTTGCTACCGGTAAATCTATTTTTGATCGCGGTTCTAAAACCAATGTTGGCGAACTTATGCTCAAATACGGCGGTGGTGGTCACGAAGCCGCTGGTACTTGTCAGATTAGTAATGACAGGGCTGATGATGTACTAAATGAATTAATAGAGACAATCAACGCTGACGGTTAATTATTTACTCGAAACTTCAAAGGTAAATGATAATTTACCTTTGAATGATACTACCCTCAAATAGATTCGAAAAACTTCCTCACTTGCTTTTTACTCACACGGCTCAGCTCTTTCATTGTGGAAAAACTGATATCACTACAACCATATTCTGCACCAATTTTAGCTAGCATTGCCAGCCAAACACCTGATGTCATCTCAGCATCATTCAAAGCGCGATGAAACCGACCCTCAACAGGCAAATTAATATAACTAACCAAAGACTCAAGCTTATGATTTGGTGCCTCTTGGAAGATTCTACGGCTCGTCAGCATTGAACAACAAAACTCACCTCTATACGCTCGCTTGATGAATCTGAATTCACTGTCTAGAAAGCGTTGATCAAAACTTGCATTGTGCGCTAGCAAATTAGAATCTCCCAAAAAGTCGGCAAAGCTGCTCATCACCTGGGCACACGGCGGTGCTTTTGCCAACATTTTGTTGCTAATCCCTGTGAAATCTTCAATGAAGCCACTCACTTTAAAACCAGGATTCATCAATGCTTGAAACTCATCGACAACCACACCTTTTTCTAAGCGAACAGCACCTACTTCAATAGCACGATCACCGTGATCAGGAGACATACCACTCGTTTCAAAATCGAGTACCACAAGAGAATTAGCTAGTGACATTAATCTTTCCTATTTTTTGGAGGAGTTAATCTAGCAACTGCTGGATAGTAGTTCAAATAACATTAACACTCGCCGTTATTAATTATAGCTAAGCTTAGTTGTTTGTTTTTCTCGTTCAAACGAA
>JBALXS010000026.1:32965-53846 GCA_036960485.1 Oceanospirillaceae bacterium | reverse complement strand
TTCGGTTTCTTTTGGCCACTCAAAAGAAATGAACTCGACGAAGTCGAAAGCCTTTCTATCCTTTGATTTCGACCTTAAAACCAAAAAATAAATCAGTTGAATTCTTTTGATTTTTAATCGATAAATTAAAATTGAGAAAACTCTGGCAAAACTTTGGGACAGGCACTTTTTTTATTCCGTTTATATTGGCAGGAACAATGCCTTAATAGCCCGAGAGACTCAGGTTAACCATTGTTTTTTAAATGTTTTTTACAAAAAAGAAGCTTTTCTACGGTTAGATGAGCGCGAAAAAATAACAGATAGTCATGTAATATGTTGAAATGCAAGGCCTCTCACAACTTCACAGACAACAAATACATGACTACCAGAAATCGATGGGGCCAGTGTGACAGATAAAAAGGGACACTTATTATTGTTCAATGCACAGAAGATTGAATGAGCCTGATTATCTGAGAACCGAGTTCAGAAGCCAGCTTGAAAACTTAACAATATTGGTCTGGGTGTCCTGTACTTTGGCTGCGCGATAGTGGACAGCCGCGACAAGGTTATAAACATTGCTGTTTCGACATCAAGTGTCAAAGTTATGTGGTGCAAATGGTTTGACTAACGCTCGCTCGAGCAGATCCAGCCGATCTTGACCATAGAACATATCTCCATCCAGAACAAATGTTGGCGAGCCAAGTGCGCCAAGTGAAATCGCGTCTTTAGTGTTCTTTTCGTAGATTTTTATAATCTCAGGACTAAGAGCAATATCTAATAGTGGTTTAGGGTCAATGCCGACTTCAAGCACAGATTTAGTCAGTGTATCGACATCCGTTAGATCAGAATCATAGCGCCAATGGGATTCTAGAATAGCGAAAGCTAATCTCCCCATATCTACACCTTGCTCACCACCAGCGACCAGCATGCCGCTAACCAAATCAAGATTTTCGTGATGATACGTTGGTGTATGCGAAATAATATCCATACTACGAAACTCTGCCCAACGTTCGATTTCACGACCAAAATAGTAATTATTATGGATCTCGCTGCGCTGGGAAAACTGCTGTGCCCCGGAAGCGTAAACTACCGTAGCTAGCTTTATAGGTCGGTGCAAAAGTTGGACATTATGAGCCGACATGATCTCCATCATACGTTTGAAGCCAATATATGCAAAAGCCGAATGGGCTGAATAGTAGAAATCAATAGTCCTTACATTGGAGGTCGTCTTCTGAGATTCTCGGATCATATCGCAAATGTCTCCTAGTTTTTGGTTGCATACTTCAAGGTGGGACGATTGCCAGTCACCAACGTTAAAGAAGGTTTTATGTTTTGAATTATACTAGCCGATTTTATACCGCACGCTCAAACCTTTGTCGAGTCAGTTTCATACGTTTTGAAGCTGTCACGGTTTGGTTCCGCTCCTTTGACAGCGCGCTAAAAGAAGCACTATCGCCGTAAAGCCCTATTCTATCGATTACGCACTCATGGAAAGTACAGGTATAAACCATAGGCACTTACTACCTTGAAAAACTCCGCTACTGTAAAGGCAAAAGACAAGGGCGACCCCGTTGATTCATTTTTTCATCTCAGGATAGTGAGCTGAAACGACGTCTGGATGTGAGCGCATTCTAATCTTCAAGGTATTCTCGCCAAATACGCTATAAATAGGATCATTCAGATCATCATTCTGACCACTGTTAGTTTTAGCCGCCATCTCGGCGGGCAGAGGAATCGGTTGAAACGCTGCGTCGAGTCGTGGATTCATGAAATAGGCGATTGATATTCTTTCATCACCCGCGGCGGGGCTGACAACTTGATGCTTGGTTGCTTTAAGATAGCCACTGCTGGCAAGTTGAAACATCTCGCCCAAATTGACGATAAAGGCGCCCGCGATCGGCTCAATCGTTTGCAACTTCCCCTCGCGTTCAATTTGTAGCCCAGTGACCTCGTTTTGCATGATAAAGCTGAACAACCCCGAATCGTGATGTAGCCCCAAACCTTGCTGGGCTTTTTTGGGGTTGTGCTGAGCCGGGTAGCGGGATATTTTAATTCTGAAATAGGGGTTCGGTGTCATTAAGTGATCGAAATAGTCGTAGGGATGTCCGAGACCTATAGCTAGAGCCCGGAACAACTCCATAGAAACTTCATTCATTCTCTGCGCCCAATTTAAAACGATCATCGGCATTTCAGGTATCGCTACAGGCCATTGATTGGGGCCGACTAACTTTAGCCAAGATGGATCCTTCTCACCCAGCAGCAGAGCGGCTTCTTCTGGCCCAATGTCAATTTGATCGCGCCAATCACTCTTGCCCTGAGTCACTTCGTCACCGAGAATCGTGTAACCGCGAAACTGAGCTGACTTGCCAATGGCAATCGCGCGCCGATCCTCCTCTGGTAGGGCAAAAAATTGTCGCGCCATTGCAATGACGTGGTCGTTTTGTCGAGTATCAATTCCATGGCCAGTCAAATAGAAGAAGCCTGATTCATGGCAGGTTTTAACCAGCTGATCACAAAATTTGGTAGCGCCCTCACTGTTGGGCGACTGTAGAAAACAACTGAAATCAAGTATTGGCAACATCGTGAACACTCATATTATATAGCCAATAAATATGACATAGAAAACCAAGCAAATCCAGAAAAACCAAGTGATTACTCCGCTGTAATTACCCGCAGCTATGCAGTCATAGCGCTGCCCATTCGCCGGTGAAACAGCGCTATACAGTAAAGCCTTCGCGCGTGAGGGTAGTACATAAAACAATCAATAGGGTCAGTAAGAAAAGGGACTGACACTTATTATTGTTCGATGTACAGAAGAATGAATGAGCCTGATTATCTAAGAACTGTATTTAGAGAGCTGTTGGAGAGTTTCAATGAGGTAGCGCTGAATAACAGCGCTATAGCTTTGCTGAGCAATATATATTGATACTAATACATTCACAAAAATAGTGTCCGCCATAACAAAGCCATCAAATCAAACATACCCCGCCGCACAAAATCCACTCGCCCAAGCCCACTGGAAATTATGGCCTCCTAAGTGCCCTGTTACATCTAAACTTTCACCAATGAAAAATAAGCCTGCGACATTTTTTGCTTCAAAGCTTTTTGATGATACTTCGTTGGTATCAATGCCACCTAAGGTGACTTCTGCGGTGCGATAGCCTTCGGTGCCACCGGGCTGAATGCGCCACTCACTTAATTGCTTAGCAAGCATTTCTAACAGCTCGTTATTCATTTTGCCTAAGCTTTGCTTGAGATTAACCTTAGCTAAGTCATTACCTGGTAATTGCCAAAACTCTACTAAGGTTTGCGCTAAGCGTTTGGTGAGGTGATGTGATAAAACCGTTTGTAGCTCAGAGTTTGGTTTAGCTTCGCGCTGCTCTTTAAGCCACGCTAGGCAATCTTGATCTGGGAACAGGTTGATGCTGATATGTTCACCGCTCTTCCAATAACTTGAAGCTTGTAGCATCACAGGGCCGCTTAGGCCGCGATGGGTGAATAGCATCGCTTCGGTGAAGGTTGTGCCATCTTGTGTGGTGACGCTGGCAAAGTGTGATACACCAGATAGTGGGTTTAAGAACTTTAAGCTTTCAGGTGGTAGCGTAAAAGGTACTAGGGCGGCTCTTAGCTCTGTGACTTTCATTCCAAACTGTTTGGCAATGTTGTAAGCAAAAGGCGATGCGCCGCCATTGGGGATAGATAAACCGCCGCTGGCAATAACAATAGAGTGTGCGGTTAGATTGCCAGTGTTGGTTTGTAGCTTGAAACGTGCTTGTGTGGCATCCGCTTCTAACGGCGTGGCTATTTGCTCCAGGTTTTCAATGCTGGTTTGAGTAGCTATTTCAACCCCTGCCCACTCGATTTCTGTCATCAGCATGCCGAGTATTTTACGACTGCTGTCATCACAGAATAACTGACCTAAAGTTTTTTCGTGGTAATCAATATCGTGGCGTTCAACTTGTTCAATGAAAGTTTGGACACTAAAACGACTCAGTGCAGATTTACAAAAATGCTCATTATCAGAGACGAAATTTTTGCTGCTGCTGTGTAAGTTGGTAAAATTACAGCGCCCGCCTCCCGACATCAAAATTTTGCGGCCTACGCGTTTACTGTGCTCTATCACTAATACAGATTTTCCGCGATAGCCTGCGTTAATTGCGCAGTAAAGCCCTGATGCGCCGGCACCGACTACTATTACATCGTAGTGTTTCATTGTTTTTCCATTAAGAATTAGGGGTGAATCATATAAATTATAAGCTACGAGCTACGCAGTTTAGAGTAGCGAGTCATCAATTAAGGTCCAAGCGTTCGTTAGACGATACCTTCGCGTTGCTTTAGATATGCGTAGTAGGCCCAGATTAACCTTGCGGCACTGGCGCGATATGGCGCCCAATCATTGGTAATCGCTATTGTTTCTTTCACTGTGGGTGTAGCAGTTAAACTTAACGCCTGTTCTACACCTTTTCGTAATGCTAAATCCCCTGCGGGAAAAATGTCTCGATGGCCTAGGCAGAACATGGCATATACTTGGGATGTCCAAGGGCCAATGCCTTTGTATTGGCAAAGCGTGTTTAGCGCTTGGTCTAACGACATTGCGGCTAGTGCATCAAAATTTAGCTGGCCACTCGTTTGTGCTTGCGCCAATACTGTTAAAGTATTGTGTTTAGCGTTTGATAGCCCACAGCCAAGTAGTAATTTAGCATCTGTTGTTAGGTAGTTTTCAGCGGTTAAAGGTGCGACAAGTGCATTTAAACGGTTGGAGATGGCATTGGCGCTGGCCACTGACAGTAATTGACCAACCACTATCAGTGCAATACCTGCAAAACCACCTTCACGCAGCCGCAAAGGCACTGTATCAATAACCGCAAAAACCCGCTTTAATCGCGGGTCTTTAATCAGTAGCTGCTGTATGTCGGCATTTATGTCTGCCACAGAGGTGATGTTATTCATCAACCCTCGTTGCTGCTAGCTTAGTCACTTTTTTTAGCATGTGCCGCTTTGATTTTGTCAGCTAAACGCCCTTGGTTGGCCGCTGCATGTGCTTTTTTAGCTGCACTATCTTGTGCTTGATCTTTTTGATCGCCGCGCTGCTTTTCATACACTGACTTAGGCTTTTTCTTTTCAGCGAAAGCTTTTTTCTTGCGGCTTTCTTTACTATCTGGATCTTCTAAAAACTCTTTCTTACTTGGCTTTCTGTCGAGTACTATCATTAATCCAGTACGTTTTTTCTTACTACGTGACATTATGTATCACCTCTGTCTTGTGTTTCTATCGGCTGTGAGTGCTGTGCTAACTGAGCTTTTTCTTCGTTCTCAGCGCGCTCACGGCGTGCATCATCTATGGCGTTTTGGCGTTTGTAGGCTTGTCTTTGTGCATCACGCTGTGCGCGTTCTTCATCAATTAAGGCTTGTTTCGCCTGCTCTTTCTCTAATTCTATTTGTGCATCAACTATGCGCTGTTTTGCTTCCTCAAATTTGACGTACCACTCGGCAACGGTTTCATAGGTAATTAAACCTAATTTACCACCGCGTATGTCATGAATCATGACTTCAGCCGCTTTGTGCATGTCGATTTTGCCACCGGCTCTTAAACCGCCGCGCTTACTACCGATAACTTCCAACATTTTCTTGTCAGTTGCTGGCATTTCTTGGAGCTTGTAGCGCTCTAACATACGTTGCGGATACTTTTTCATCATAAAACTAGCGGCATAAAGGGCCACTGATTCATATTCAAGTGCGGTATCGCGAATAGCACCACTGGTGGCCAAGCGATAACCTGAATCAACATCTGCAATTTTCGGCCATAAAATACCAGGGGTGTCCGATAAGATAATGCCATTTTTAAGCGTGTAACGGGTTTGGGTTTTAGTCACCGCAGGCTCGTTACCTACTTTTGCAATGCGCTTGCCGACTAAAGCGTTGATCATGGTGGATTTCCCTACATTGGGAATACCCATAATCATCACCCGTACGGGTCTATCATTGCGAATACGTATCGGCGCCATTTTTCTAGCAATATCAGGGATTTTTGCAATGAGCTTTTTATCGCTAATATCAATTGATATCGCTTGGATATTTTCTTGCTCGTTAAAATAATCGACCCACTGCTGGGTAAATTCAGGGTCGGCTAAATCTTGTTTATTGAGCAATTTTAAAACGGGCGTGCCTTGTCTCAAATCCTTGATCATCGGATTTTGACTCGACATGGGTAGGCGCGCATCGAGCACTTCTATCACCATGTCAATATCGTTCATGGCTTCTTCGATTTCTATGCGGGCTTTGTTCATATGCCCCGGAAACCAATTAATATGCATGACGTTGTCCTGTTTGCTGTATTGACGTATTTACAGTGTTTACTTATCAAGAAGAGCCAATCATGTAACGCCGATTGCTCTTCTATCTAAGCTTTATTGAGCTACTAATTTACAATAAAACCATGTAACTAAAAGTTTATAAACAAATAGTTATATGGATTTATTAATTAGAACTATTAACTAGTACTATTACTCTTGGCTTTTCAGATATTCTTCGTATCCGCCGCGGAAATCCACAATACCATTTTCAGTCATTTCCAGTACGCGTGTGGCAAGTGAAGAGACGAACTCACGGTCATGGCTGACAAAAATTAACGTGCCTTTGTAGTTATCTAAGGCTAAGTTTAATGATTCAATCGACTCCATGTCTAAGTGGTTAGTCGGCTCGTCCATTAATAGTACGTTGTCATGGTTAAGCATTAACTTACCGAACAACATACGCCCTTGTTCACCACCAGAAAGTACTTTTACTGATTTGTGAATGTCTTGTTGAGAGAACAATAAACGCCCTAACGTGCCACGAATAGCTTGCTCGTCATCGCCTTCATTGCTCCATTGGCCCATCCAATCAAGTAATAGCTTGTCTTCTTCAAAATCTGAGGCGTGATCCTGTGCGTAGTAACCTAAGCTGGCATTTTCTGACCACTTAATTTCACCAGCGCTCGGTAATAAATCACCTTGTAAACATCTTAACAAGGTTGTTTTACCGCTACCGTTAGGACCGATGATGGCAACACGTTCGCCCACTTCGATCATCATGTTAAGGTTGTCGAATAAGGTTTTATCAAACCCTTTCGCCAATCCTTCAATTTCAACCGCTAAGCGATGTAGCTTCTTTTCTTGCTCAAAACGAATATAAGGATTTTGACGTGATGAAGGCTTGATTTCAGCTAGTTCAATTTTATCAATACGCTTGGCACGAGAAGTGGCTTGCTTTGATTTAGACGCATTAGCTGAGAAACGGCTAACGAACGCTTTAAGTTCAGATATTTGTGCTTTCTTCTTAGCGTTATCTGTTTGCAGCTGCTCTTGCTTCATGGTTGCAGCGGTCATGTACTCATCGTAGTTACCAGGGTAGACACGTAACTCGCCGTAATCTAAATCGGCCATGTGGGTACATACACTGTTTAAGAAGTGTCTATCGTGCGAAATGATAACCATGGTGCAGTTACGCTCATTAAGCACCGACTCTAACCAGCGGATAGTGTTGATATCCAAGTTGTTGGTTGGCTCATCAAGTAGCATGATATCTGGGTTTGAAAACAATACTTGTGCTAGTAATACCCGTAGTTTCCAACCTGGTGCTACTTCACTCATTAGGCCGAAATGTTGTTCTGTAGGAATACCGACACCTAACAGCAATTCGCCGGCGCGAGATTCAGCCGTATAACCATCAAGTTCAGCAAATTCGCCTTCAAGATCGGCAACACGAATACCGTCTTCTTCGGTCATATCTGGGTTAGCGTAAATGGCGTCACGCTCTTCTTTTACTGTCCATAGCTCGCTGTGACCCATAATCACTGTATCGATTACCGTCAGTGTTTCAAAAGCAAATTGATCCTGCTTTAGTTTACCAATGCGCTCTAAAGGATCGGTAGAAACATTTCCAGAAGAAGCTTCTAAATCTCCTCCTAAGATTTTCATTAAGGTTGACTTACCGCAACCGTTTGCACCAATTAGACCATAGCGGTTACCACCACCAAATTTAACCGATACGTTTTCGAAAAGAGGTTTAGCGCCGAACTGAATACTGAGATTTGAAGATACGAGCAATGTAAGTTACCACTTGAAATTAAGGTTTATATGCAAGCTAAGCGACACCTAACATAAACAGTATTGAACGATTTACTGCAATAGCGCGGCTTGGCACATGTATAAATAGCACTAATTAAGATAGCGCCTGTATAAATGATCTTGGAAGGCAAGCAGTGTCTTTTAACACAACCACTTACACGTACACTTTCCCATACTTAAAGAGACGCTCTAGGTAGATTTAGACGGGGAATTCATTATAAAACCCTCCCACTAAAGCTTAATCAAAGCGCTTCTCTTTACCCAAGAGCAAAAAAAGCGGCGAATTATACCACTATTACCGGCTAAGTAGAATGATTATTAAGTGGAATATCATTATGAGAACCTACTGATACCGATAAAGCAGTGCAAATAGCCCCAGCTATACAACGCACTGCGTAAAAGACACTGTTAATATACGCCAAAAACAAGGTACGCCAGGTCACTTTTTTAACAAAATTTTAGCGCTAACTATAGAGTTACTATGTAATAAAACTACAAATTTGCCCTTCCGATCTACAACATTTGTCGTATATTGTACTTATTTCAATGCAAAATGGGCACTTAGCTAGTATAATTACCGGCGAATTTTTATGTTTATTCACAACTTTTAGAAACTCTTATTTGTGAACGTTATAGCTTTTCAAAATAAGCGTTAATAGTTTTCTATTGGCATTGAATAAATACCTTATCTAATTTTTTGGGGCCCCTATGACAGATAATAACAGCACTATTTACTATACACTTACTGATGAAGCACCTGCTCTTGCTACTTATTCTCTTCTGCCAATGATCAGAAAATTTACTTCAGCTGCTGGAATCGACGTTAAATTGAGTGACATCTCTTTAGCAGGAAGAATTTTATCTGCTTTCCCTGAAAACCTAAGCACTGAGCAACAAGTAGAAGATGGGTTGTCTTTCTTAGGAAAGCTCACACAAGACCCTGCAGCTAACATCATCAAGCTGCCTAATATCAGTGCATCAATACCACAGTTAAAAGAATGCATTAAAGAGCTGCAGTCACAAGGTATCGATATTCCATCATTACCAGAAAACCCAAGTTCAGATGAAGAACGCGATACTTCTGCGCGTTACTCGAAGTTATTAGGTAGCGCAGTAAACCCAGTATTGCGTGAAGGTAATTCAGATCGTCGCGCTCCTCCTGCTGTTAAAGCGTTTGTACGCAAATTTCCGCACTCAATGGGCACTTGGAACAAGATGTCACAATCACATGCTGATTATATGCGTGGCGGTGATTTCCTAAGTAGCGAAAAATCAATCACTATGCCTGCGGCAGGTAAAGTACGTATTGAATTCGTATCTGAAGCTGGCAAAGTAGAAATCAAGAAAAGCCTGAACTTAGAAACAGGTGAAGTACTAGAAAGCATGCGTATGAGTGTATCAGCGCTGCGTGATTTCTTTGAGTTGAGCTTACAAGAATGTAAAGACAACAACGTTATGTGGTCTTTGCATGTTAAAGCCACCATGATGAAAGTTTCTCATCCTATCGTATTCGGCCACGCGGTAACTGTTTTCTTTAAAGATTTATTTGCTAAGCACGGCACTTTGTTTGCAGAGCTAGGCGTGAACCCAAACAACGGTTTTGGCAGTGTTCTAGAAAAAATCGCAAGCCTGCCCGCTGCACAACGCGCAGAAATTGAAGCGGATATTCAAGCTTGTTACGACTCCCGCCCAGAAATCGCTATGGTTGATTCTGATAAAGGCATCACCAATCTACAAGTACCTAGTGATGTAATCGTTGATGCATCTATGCCTGCGATGATTCGCAATGGCGGCAGAATGTGGGGAGTAGATGGCAAAGCGAAAGACACTAAGGCCGTTATGCCTGAAAGTACTTATGCGCGTATCTACCAAGAAGTTATTAACTTCTGTAAAACTAACGGCGCTTTTGATCCAACTACTTTAGGCACTGTACCTAACGTTGGTTTAATGGCGAAAAAAGCTGAAGAATACGGTTCACACGACAAGACTTTTGAAATGTCAGAAAACGGTACTATGCGTGTTGTTGCAAATGACGGCACTGTACTTATGGAACACAGTGTCGAGAAAGGCGATATTTGGCGCGCTTGCCAAACTAAAGACGAATCAGTTCGTGACTGGGTTAAACTTGCCGTTAATCGTGCTCGCCAAACTAAAACACCTGCCGTTTTCTGGTTAGATGATGAACGCGCACACGATCAGCAAATGATCATAAAAGTTGAAAACTACTTACAAGAGCATGACACAACAGGCCTTGAGATTTACATCAAAGGCTATCAAGAGTCTATGCGTTATACGCTAGAGCGTCAAAAACGTGGCCAAGATACTATTTCTGTAACGGGTAACGTATTACGTGATTACTTAACTGACCTTTTCCCGATTATGGAATTAGGCACTTCAGCTAAAATGCTTTCTATTGTCCCGATGCTAAAAGGTGGTGGCATGTACGAAACAGGCGCGGGCGGATCTGCACCTAAGCATGTTGCACAAGTAGAAACAGATAACCATTTGCGCTGGGATTCACTTGGCGAGTTTATGGCACTAGCTGTTTCACTAGAAGATATGGGGATTAAGCACAGTAATACACAAGCGGCAATTTTAGCCACAACGCTAGATCTTGCTACAGCCACTTTGCTTGAAGAAAACAAATCTCCTTCACGTAAAACAGGTGAATTAGATAACCGTGGTAGCCATTTCTACCTTTGCATGTACTGGGCTCAAGAGCTGGCGAAGCAAACTGATGATAGCAGCTTAGCCGCTAAATTCACTGATCTAGCAGCAGTATTAGCCGCCAATGAAACAACCATTATTGATGAGTTAGCTGCCGTACAAGGCAAGCCTGCTGATTTAGATGGTTACTATCATGCCACAGCCAGCAAGATCGAAGCGGTAATGCGCCCTAGTGCTACATTGAATGCTTCTTTTAGCTAATTGATAACTACCCTTATTTAGGTACTAGCTTTGAATAAAAGCATTTGAATAAGGGTATTTTAATAAAAGCGCTTTAACTTAGAGTGCTCGAATAAAATTCAATAGATAAAAGACTTTCAATTGCACAAAAAAAATCGGCATCATGGGTATTAACATACTCATCATGCCGATTTTTTTATGCCTACTATTGTTAGTACAAAATTAAAGCATCACTCTTTAATTTACAATATTAAGAATTCTCACTTACAGCCTGGCAACTCCAGCAGTATTCAAAAGCGTCTCCATTCATTTCTAAACATTGCAAACACTGCCAATCTTCTTTCTTTTCTTCATTAAAAGATGCTAATAAATCAAGCGCTCTTTGGTAATGCATATCCTCAACTACCCATAGCTCTAGCCAATTATCTACGGGGGGCAACTCACCTGCCGCCGCTAAAGAAAACTCGTTTCGAAGCTGTACTTTGATACTACTGAGCTCAATGATATTTTTTGCATTGAGCACAATTAAAGCATTGGAATGGGTATAGAGTAAGCGCACTTTGGATCCTTATTTTTATTATTTTATTGGGCTTTCATCAGCGCTTATCCAAGCGCTTGAGTTAAATCGTCTATTAGGCAATCACTTTCTTCAAGACCAATTGAAAGGCGAATTAAACCATCACCGATATGCATTGCCTCTCTTTTTTGTGCACCCATCTCCCAAAATATAGTGTGGGCTACCGGTATGATCAAACTTCTAGAATCGCCTAAACCTGTGGCTTTCACAAAAACGTTCAGCTTATCGATAAAAGGCAAGCATTGCTGGGCATCTTTTAGCTCGAACGATAACAACCAAGAACCCGCCTTGAAATGCTGCAAAGCTTGGGCGTGCTCAGGGTGTTGCTGCAACATTGGATAATGCACTTTAGCGATTTTGTCGTTAGCTTGTAAAAATTTAGCAATTTTTAGCGCCGTATCACTGCTTCTATCCATGCGTATCGCGAGGGTCTCTAACCCAAGGCTGATTACATGCGCAGATTGCGATGTCATTGTTGCACCCATATCTCTTAAGCCTTTCTTTCTGATTTGCAGCAGCCCCCATTTATTAGCATCGCCATTACGGTAATTTTCAAAGATATTAGGATAATTGGACCAATCAAATAAACCAGTATTGATAACAACACCGCCTAAAATTTGCCCTTGCCCTGCTGCTGATTTAGTTAACGAATGGATAACTAAAGATGCCTTGACGTTTTTGGGTTTAAACAGATACGGAGATAAAATGGTATTATCGACAAAGTAAATCAGTTTGTGCTGTTCGCAAAGATCACCAATAGCCGATAAATCAGGAATTTGCGTACCAGGATTCGCCACCGTTTCAACAAACACGATACGGGTGTTTTCAGTAATTTGCGCGGCGACATTTTGTGCACTTTGCGGATTTACCCGCGTAACTAGTATGCCTAAATTTTCTAAAGTATTGAAAAAGCTTGCGGTATTGCCAAACAAAAACTGCGAGACAATGATGTGATCTCCGGCTTTTAACAAGGTTAAAAAAGCTGCGGATATCGCCGCCATACCCGTGGCAAAAGCAACTGCGCCGTCACCGCCTTCAATTTTAGCAAGCTTCGCTTCAAGCACTGCTGTGGTAGGCGTACCTTGCCTAGAATAAGGAGAGTTACCTTTGAGCGTTCCTTGAAACACCCCAATTAAATCATCAACACTATCATAGGTGTATTGCGTAGAAGGGTGCACAGGAAAATGCACTCCGCCATTTGCATGGGGCATCACTCTATCAAAATGCACAATATCAGCGGTGAAATTTAAATTATCTGCGGGTTTATCGTGCTTATCTGAAGAGTTCATTTTAAAGATATTCCATAACTGTATTTAAGGTTTAAATGTAATGTGTTGTGCGAGCGAGCGCTTATTTAATAACTAATGACTTTTATGTGCAAGGCCACTCCAAATCGATGTTATCGCTTCATCGTAATATTGGTCAAGCGGCACCTCAATAACGCCTTCTAAACGCATTTGAATCATACGTATCGCACCACCAAATATGCTCGCATTTACCACCAACCTATTACCGATGACAGCAGGCTCATCAATCATAACTTGATCAATGATTTCTTGTAACATAGTAAAGGCTTTAGAGTGATAAATAGAGGGTTCTTGCGGTAATATTTCACTGTGTCTTAAGTGAAAAACGTAGCTAATAATACTGCGTTTTGTTTCGGTATATTGGAACAGTAGTTCTATTATTTTATCGCAGCGCAGTTTGCTGTTAGCGTGTTCTAAGCACACTTGCTCAATCATCTGCTCAATTTCAATTAACAAGTGATCGTAAAGCGCTTTAGCAATACCTTCTTTGCCACCAAAATGATTGTAAATTGACCCAATACTAACGCTCGCCATTTTTTGCACATCGTGTACTGAAACATTGTGAAAACCACGTGCTACGAACAAATCCAGCGCTGCGGTCAAAATACGACAATCTACCGGTTCAGGATTAGGCACAGGTTTGGTTAAATATGGCATTGGTATTCTCAACTTTTGAGTATGGCTTTTATGACAAAATATTATAACAAATTAATTTTTAATAAACATATCTACGAGAGCTACTAAACAATCAATTCGCCCTTTGCTTTCTTCAACCAGGCTAAGGTGATGCTATTATTACAACATTGTTTATCCAAGACGACTTAACTGAATGTTTCATTAGTGCTTAAGCTTTTGTTATTAGCGCTAATAGTTTAGCGCATTTAGTTTAGATGCATCTTGCACAAAACACAAAATGAACATTCATTATAAAGACTATTGACTCTAATGAACATTCGTTCTACTTTATAGTCCTTGAAAAATCAGCTGATAAAACTCAAGACCGCTTATCAGCCCAATATGATAAAGAACTATACGCTGATCAAGCTTGTTAACCTGTCTCGATAGCTAGAATTATCAGCCAAAACGATTTTTATTTGGATATTGAGTACTGAAGGCATGGCAGATAACTATGGAAAATCACTCATCGGTAAGGCTCAATCTGGACTCCTTCTTGCTACAAGCCAAGCACACCACAAAAGCTTTGCAAAGACACCCAGTATCTTTGGGGAGATGTCATAAGTTTTTGATATTTAAAGCACCTAGAGATTCTAGTAATCGTGTTGTAAGCAAAGTCCTTAGTTATTTTTGTCGAAAGAATCGCTAACTTAACAGTAGATGTTGCGAAAATCGCTCAACTAGATCGCTGTTATCGCCCTAACCTTTTAGTAACTTGAGTACTGCGAAATTAACCCTTAGTTTTCAGCGAAAATATATAACACTGTTCCAATAGTTATATTGTGGAGGAACGAGACCATTTAGAGGCAAACATCCCCTATGGTTTAACCTAGTAATCATCTTTTAAATGTAGTAAAACAAGTGCTTAAAAAAAGCGCCTAACAATAAATTTTATTGAGACGAAAATGACTTCAAAAGTAGAGATCACCCAGTTAGAAAGTGTTAAAGAATTTGGCGGCTGGTTAAAGCGCTATCAACATTCATCAAGTAGCTGTGATTGTGATATGACTTTCTCAATCTACTTGCCCCCTCAAGCGGCGCAGCGAGATGTGCCGGTTGTTTACTGGTTATCTGGCTTAACCTGTACGGATGATAATATGCGCACAAAAGCCGGAGCGCAGCGCTATGCAGCCGAGTTAGGCTTAGCTTTAGTAATGCCAGACACTAGCCCAAGAGGCGAAAACGTAGCTGATGATGCAGCACGTTATGATTTAGGCAAAGGTGCTGGTTTTTACGTTAATGCAACACAAGCGCCATGGAGCGAGCATTATCAAATGTTCGATTATGTTAATACTGAATTACCGGCAATCATCGAAGCTAACTTTCCTGTTATCGCTGGGCGCAAGTCTATTACCGGTCATTCGATGGGTGGACACGGCGCATTAATTAGCGCATTAAAGAACCCTGGTGCCTACCAGTCTGTTTCGGCTTTTTCACCTATTTGCCACCCTACTGCTTGCCCTTGGGGCGATGGCTGTTTTGGTACTTACTTAGGGAATGATGTTGAGCAGTGGAAAAATTGGGATGCGACTGAACTAATTAAGAATGGCGCGCAAAAAATAGCTATTTTAATTGACCAAGGGCTAGGCGATCAGTTCTTAGAAGGCCAGCTATTACCACAAGATTTACAGCAAGCTTGCGATGAGCATGGTTTTTCACTAGATTTAAGAATGCAGCCTGACTATGATCATAGCTATCACTTTATCGCCACTTTTATAGGCGAACACTTGGCCTATCATGCTAAAGCACTGAACAGCTAGTAACAACACTTAGCACTTTGGCTAACAACTCCTTTTTGTATGATGCATATAAGAAGTTGTTAGCTTGCTAGTGTAAAAAGGGTAAGCTCAGCCATTGTTTATATAGCCAGCGCCCAGCGTTACCTTCAATATAGCGATTTCCAGTAATCATATCGACAGGCAAGTGATGATGCTGCTGTTCGCCATTAAAAGAAAGCTCTACCAGCTTCTTATTCGCCACATCTTCTGCCACCATATATTTAGGTGCCCATGCCCAACCAAGGCCTTGTTTAACCAACAGTAATATTGAAGAAGCACTTTCAACACGCCAAATTTGCGAACTCATTTGTTCAGCTTCATTGCTTTCATCCCCTCGTGAATCTAACAGTAGCTGGCGATGATAGCGCAAATCATCAAAAGCGCATTCCCCCATCGCTAGAGGATGCTCAGGCGATACTACTGCGCTCTGTTGTATTTCCCCCATCGCGGTCACTTTATAATCTTGTGGGCTTCTGAAAATAGCTAACATCAAACCTATGTCTGCTCGGTCTTTTACGATTAAATCAAGCACATCGTGTCTGACAGGGAACATCAGTTCTAACTCTAAATAAGGAAATGTTTTCTCGAAGCGTGCCAGTAGCTGATACATATCACTGCCCATTAATGACTCTTCAATAGCCAGCACTAGCTTACCTTCTTCGTTTTGCGCCAATGCTTTCGCGTGGCCTTGTAAAATCCTCCCTTGTTCTAGCAATTGTTTAGCTCTAGGTAAAAGCGACTGCCCAGCAATGGTCAAACGAGGCTCTCGCTTTGAACGGTCAAAAAGAACTAAATCAAAGTCGATTTCTAAATTGGCAACACCATTACTGATAGCCGATTGCGCTCTATTCAAATGCCTAGCTGCAGCAGAAAAGGAGCCACATTCAGCGGTAGCCACAAAAGCACTTATTTGTTGAAGATTTATTCTCATCTATATCATTACCTGATAGAAACTAACTTTTAATTATCTATTTTATCGTTAGAATGATCGCTAATTCAATATCCAATCCCACTGAGTACCTGAAAAATGAGAAGTAAGCTCGATCGTTTGCGCCACACTTTGTTATTTGAATTTTTAGCGTTGCTAGTCGTCACCCCTTTAGTAGTATGGATAACCGCAAAACCTCTTATGAGCGTCGCGAGCTTAGCTTTTACCTTAAGTATTATTGCTATGCTGTTAAATTATGGCTTTAATTATATTTTTGATATTGCTGAAATTAAAATTAAAGGTAAGCGAGATCGAACCATTAAAACACGTCTATTACATGTATCACTTTTTGAAATAGTGATGCTAATTTGCACCATCCCCATTATCGCTTGGTGGCTAGATATGAGCTACTGGCAAGCCTTTATTATGGATCTGGTTTTTGTGGTGTTTTTTATGTGTTATGCATTCACTTTTAATTGGTTATACGATGTAGTTTTTCCCGTGCCAGAGTTTATACCAATTCACAAAGATGCTTAAAAATTCATTAATGCAACACAGTTAAGCTTAGTGAACAAAAGCCTAAATAGGCTGCTGATATTGTGTTAACTAATGCTGAATTTATACTAATTACCGCATAGATATTTACAGATAATATCTTCTAAGCCTCCCGATAACTCCAGTTTCTCTATATTTAAATCCATTTTTCTTAGTAGCTCACTACGGCTTTTGTGTAATCTAAAACTAATTAAATTGCTCTCATAAGGTAATGAAATTTGATAGTTCAGGTTGTTACTCGCTTTATAATGCAAGGCTGGCGCCTCTCGCATCAAACCCACTTGGCTCCAGCCTCTGTCGACGCGTTTGGCAATTTGCAAAGCTGAGGCAAAATTTTCTTTTATCACATACTCAGGTGCTACCGCTCCCCTTACTGTCGCCACTGTTTTATCTTTTAAATCCTTTAATATAAATGCTGGAAAACTTAAATCCGCATTGTAGATAATTACTTCATTAGCGATGCCGAAAGAACGGGTAAAAATAGAAGTCTCTGCCAATAATCTGCTCTCTTGAATATTCGAGGGCACACCTATTTCAATATCAATTTCCCCAGCCACAAACAACCTCGCTAATCGCGCTTGAGATAACGGGATAAACTCTAACTTTAGCGCTAAATCTTGCACTACTTCGCGTAGCGTATCTGCGTAAATGCCCGTCACTTGGCCCTGTTCAGTTTGCCATAAAAAAGGCGGTTGCCCTGGCATTGGCATCCCTACTCTTAGGATGTTTTGTGCTATTGCAGGGGCCATCACACATAACAAGCTAGCGAGGAAAAAACCTTTGAACAGCTTACTTTTAGATAGGGATTTACCTTGGAAGAACAAATTAAGCATTTCATTTCTCTAGTATTTTCTGGTGACAATAAATTTTTATTCAACTTGCTTTTATTCATGAACTGGCACGTTATAATACACAGCTTAAATTCAGAAAAATAGAAAGGTATATCCTAGTATGCCAAAAAATAATATAACACTCACTCGCTTCAATATTAAGCTGATTCATGCCTTGTTACAATTAGCAAAGCACCAAGGGGTAAGTGTAGATAATGCCTTAACTAACAGCATTATAGATCAAAGCACTTTAGAAACGCCCGGTCAGAGATATCCGACGGCAGCATTTGAAGCATTAATAGAGCATTTGATCGGTGCAACGGGCAACCTCAAGCTTGCCACGCTCGCTGCACAAGCGACACAGCCGAGAATGCTAGGCTCTCTTGGTTTTGTGATGAGCACCGCAAAAACATTATTAGATGCTTATCAAATGCTCAGTGATTACTTTGCATTAATCTATGAAGGTGTGCATTTAGAAATTTTGCACGAGCAAGAAAACTGCATTCTAAACTTACATTTCAACAAAGATCATCATCATGTCAGCGAATTTTTTATCGCCTGTTTATTGAACTGGCCAAGATGGTTAACAGGGCGCGCTATCCACGCTCAATCTATCAGTTACAATTTTCAATTAGATAACCCACTTAGCTACCAACAGCAATTAGCTTTAGAAGTGAATTTTGAGCAGCCTTGTAATCAAGTGGTGATACACAACCAGTATATGAATCTAGCTTGCTCAGAAACAAATCCAGAGATGCATCAACTGCACTGTAATTATGCAGATTCATTACTCATCAAGTTCTCCCAAAAACAAGCGTTGATCGCACAAACTAAGCAGCAAATTCGTAAAATACTACAAGCGACTAATCACAATGAAGGCGCTGCAATAAGGCGTGAACAAATAGCGGCTAACTTAAATATGAGCTTGCGCACTTTTCAGCGCAAGCTCAATGCACAAGAGAGTAACTTTCAAAAAATATACGATTCAGTTCGCCATGAAACCTGCTTACAACTGGTCAGTAATTCGAATCTTAGCTTCAGTCAAATTGCTTATAAGCTAGGTTTTGCAAATCTATCCGCTTTTCAAAAAGCCTTTAAACGCTGGATGAAAGTGCCCCCAAGCCAATACCGTAAACAACTCGCTTTAGTACAGATCGATTCCCAGAGCCAAGTTGCAATCCCTGCTATTGATCTCTGGCACAAAGCGATGAGCGAGCAGCAGTTAACCAAAGAGATTAACTTAAAACTTGCCAGCATCAGTGCTTTTTCTAAGCATTTACTAACTATCGCAGGTTTAGCTCAACAAACAAATACTAAGCCATTAACGCTTGAGCAGCTTGCACGCATCAGCCAAAACTCTATTGCACGTTTAAGTATTTATTTATGGCCTGTGCAGCAACAGCAGCTAATCGAGAATATCGATAATGCAGATCCCAAAACCGCTCTTATTACATTCACGCCGCAACTAACCATCTCCTTAATGTTAAAAGAGTTACCCGCTGAGCAAAAACTTAAGCAACATTTTAGTATTGCATCTTTCTATCAAACTCAAAATGAGCATAACCTAGCGTTTAAGCACTTCTCACTCATTGATTTGCAATGGCTAAAACATCAAGATTTACAAGCAATCGCAGCTTTTTGTGTATTACAAATAAACAGCAGTAGTACGCCAAGCAATACCCATTTAGACGCGTTATATGACTTACAAATTAACTGTAGAAAGCTCTGCAACAAAAGAACGCAAGGTCAAGAAAAGGAAGAGAGCAACGAAAACAACGTTATTAATCAGCTTTATATAGAGCAATTAGCAGTATGGGTTGATTTAAATTATTTAGAAAAGGCACAAATCAGAGTTTCAGATTTATTGAACGAACAGCTCACTCTTAATCAAAGCGTTGAATTAGCCATTATAACGGCGCAGTTACTAGTTGCAGTTAAAAGCGTAGAAGAAGCACTGACACTACTGACGTACAGTGCTGAAAAATATTGCGATATTAAGTTAGATATTAACTCTGAAAGCAATGTGTTAATTGATATATCCCAGCAACTCGAACGCCTCGGTGATTTTTGCCAACAACAGCCACAGGCATTCATAACGCCCGCTAAATGCCTAACACTTAATAACACATTAAATAACCAACTGAGTATCTTACAAAAAATCACCACTATTTGCCTGCAGGAAAATTTACCCCTAAAAGCTGCAGGCGCTATCGCTAATATGCTTGCTATCACCCTTACCCATTGTGATTATTATTATGCTTCTTTTGCAGCGGCGCAATTTGCTTGGGTTTGCAGCTGGTTTGCAGCAGATATAAAGCTGGCTGAACACTGCCGCGATAGGGCTTTATTTTTAGCCAAGCAGCATAGCGAGCAGCATTTAAAAGCTTGCGAGTTAGTGTTGTTTACCAAAGTTAACCATTGGTTAGAGCCGCTTGAACAATCAATCAACGCTCTACAACAAGAAGATTTCAATACACCACTAACAGGAAAAAATACATTAGAAAGACAAGTATTATTACAGCAACTGTTGCTATGCACGGGCGAAAACTTAAGCTTCTTAGCGGATAATTGTGAACAGATTCTAGCAGCTTTTCCCCCCACTTCTGCAAACCTACACCCTCAACCACTTACTAGTATTTTATATACCATAAGCACTATTCAAACAGCGAAAGATATCGAACAAGCACCAATCTACTTCAATAGCAGCATCGCTTTTGGGCATGTTTTTAGCGCATTGTATCGTTTTGATTATTCACTTTGGCCGCTATTGCAGCATTGGGATGCCCAAATAGAGAGTGAAACATCCAGTCATTATGTAGCAACTGAAGCGGTATTTATGTGCATATTAATGCGCATTCATCATTTACAGGCTACGCAAAACAATGAATTGGCCAAAGCCAGAATTGATGGTGACATTAATCGTTTAAAAATGTGGAAGAAACAACAAGGTGACAACTTCAGCGTCCAGTACGCTATTGCTAAAGCTGTTTACACTGCAAAGTTTTTGAATATTGAACAAGCCATTGACCGCTTTGAAAGCACTTATGTAACTATTGAACAACAAGCTTTCTTGCATCACAAAATTTTGTTTTATCACTATTACGCGCAATTATTAAAAAGTAAGCAGCCTGCATTAAGCGCACTGTGTGCTGAGAAAAAGAGCAACTATTTAACAAGTTGGATTAACCAGCGCCCATCCAGCAACGAATCTTTGCTGCGAACGTCTCAATGACACAAT
>JBALXS010000026.1:20479-32865 GCA_036960485.1 Oceanospirillaceae bacterium | reverse complement strand
AATACTCGTATTCATGTTTTAGTACTGATAGCGAATAGATCAGTTAAAACACACTCTAATAAATTAACATATAACTGTGTTAAAGAAGTTTAAAAACACTTGCTTAGCATCGACATAACGCTAATATAAGCTGATACAGTAATCGATAGGATTCAAACAAAATAATGAGAAAGCCCTGGAAAGTTTTAATCGTTGATGACGATGAAGGTATTCATAGCATTACCCGAATGGTTTTTCGCGACTATGAGTTTGAGAATCGCCCGATTGAATTACTTAATGCTTTAAGTGGCGCTCAAGCAAAACAAATTCTTAAACACGAAGCCGGTATTGCTGTCGCTATTGTTGATGTTGTTATGGAAACTGACCAAGCGGGGTTAAATCTGGTTAACTTCATCCGTGATCAATTAAAGAACACCGATATCCGCATTATTTTAAGAACTGGCCACCCAGGTTTTGCACCTGAAACTGAAGTGGTTGTCCAATACGATATAAATGATTACTTGTCTAAAGCTGAGCTTTCAGCATCTCGGTTACTTACTTCTGTTGTCGTCGCTTTGCGCTCTTTTAGAGATATTTTAAGCGCCAAACCAAAATTACAAGAAGCGGCTATAGAACTAGCACCCTCACATAATCCGCTATTGCTGGATGGGTTATCACAATATCTAAATACCAAAATCCAGCCCTTGTTAGAATCGTCAAACAAGCTCAATCAATTTAATCACAAACCGATGGTGGCCGATTTAATTAGCCAGCTAAGAGATCAAAGCCAGCAACTGGCGGCGATTAACCTATTGTTACAGCCTATTACTGCTCCTAGCGCTGCTAAGGTTGATATTAACCATCAACTCAGCCAATTAGTGAGTAGCTATTTACTGCAAGCAAAACAACAAAACTGGACAATTGACTACGAAATAGATACACAATTACCATCGGTAATTAAGGTTGATGAAAATTGGTTTAACACTTTGCTAACCACTGCTTTAGAGCTGGCTATTTGCCGCTTAGATAAATCAGTCACATCAGAGCTGGTGATCAATGTTGTAACGTTTGCACCAGATGGTAGCAAGCTGGCAATTAGCATAACTGGTGAGCCCAGCAAAAAGCTAATGTTTGGGTCTTGGCAAGATATATTACTACTTAAGCTTGAGGAACTTGCAGCACATTATGATGGGGAAATTGTTGATAATGAATCTGATATCGATAGTCATTTAGCAGCGGATAAGCATTGCTTAGTGAGCTACGCATTTACTGCAGGCTTTTAATAAGAGAGCTTAGCAAGAGGAATTCAGAGAACAATTTAATAAAAAGAAAGCTGCTGTACTTAGCTTTTCTCTGCTTTGCACAGTATCAGCCAAGCACCACAACTTCCTTAAAAGTGTCTAACTTAATCTTTTAACACGAATACAGAACAGTGCGCACGTTCTACGACTCTTGAAGAAACTGAGCCGAGTAAGAACTCGTTTATTTTACTGCGCTGATGGCCACGCATAACCACTAATTTAATCTCTTTATTTTGCACATAGCGGTTAACCTCTTCAGACGCAGAACCTTCGAAAACTTTCATTTTCAGGTTAATGTCACTAGGCACATGCTCTTTTGAGAAAGCCATTAATACTTTAGCGGCTTTGACAAGCACCGCTTTATGCTCTTTTTCTTTAAAGAATGATGAAACTAAGTTGTTATTATAACCAGGTAAAACAGTAATAAGATGTAGCTCATTATCTGTTCCTTGTACTTCACGTAATGCAATTTTAAGTGCATTTAAACAAAACCCTGTGTCCTGTAAATCAACAGGCACTAGTACTTTATTAAACATGCTCACCTCCTATTTGTTAAGCTGAATATATGCCCTGAAACCGCAGCATAACGACTACGTTCAATAATACGGCGTTAGAAATCGGCTAAAAATGCTCATTTACACCAGTAATACCCTACAAACAGGGGCAAACTGACTCCGTTATTTGGCCGATTCTTTCCCTGTCTTATTATCGCTCGCTACGTTATGCAGAGGTCCCACCCTTTAGAATCAAAGGGCACATGATTTAAACGTTATCTTGTTAAGCAGTTTTCAGCTCTTTTTGGATTCTTTCTTGCTTGCCTTGATCGCTATCTCTATATCTTCTACGCTGCACTACAACGATGAATCCAAGCACTAATAATGCCGGAATGTACATCAAGTGTTTCGGTAGGTGATCAACCGGCACCCAAGCTTTTAAGATTTGCTGATCAAAATCAAGCCCTGCTGATTGCGCTGCACTTTCATAGCCCACATCATCAACAACATACTTTCCTTCATCATCTTTAATAATGAATAAGCCTGAGCTCTCTAGCTTTTCAGTGCCTGTGGCGCCTTCTCCAACTGGCAATATAATCACGAACTCACGCTCACCACCTGCATCATCTTCACCTAGCACAGTAAAGCGCATTTCTTGACCAACTGGAGTGCTTTTAAGCGTTTCTTCCATATGAATAGGATCAACCACATCGTAACGTGGAGAAACCATATCCATCCAATAGCCAGGTCTAAACAAGGTGAAGGCGATCAGTAGCAATAACACCGATTCGTACCAACGGTTTTTGGCAAAGAAGAAACCTTGCGTTGAAGCTGCAAAGACTAAAATCGCCACTGTTGCTACGATAAAGACAAAGATACCTTCTAGCCACGTTACATTGATCAGTAGTAGATCCGTGTTGAAAATAAACAGAAAAGGTAGCGCTGCGGTACGCAAGCTATAGAAGAATGCAACAAAGCCGGTTTTAATCGGATCCCCCCCTGAGACCGCTGCTGCCGCAAAAGAGGCAAGCCCTACTGGTGGTGTCACATCTGCCATAATGCCGAAGTAAAACACAAACAGATGAACCGCAATTAACGGTACGATTAAGCCATTTTGTTGGCCGAGCTGGACGATAACTGGCGCCAATAATGAGGACACCACAATATAGTTTGCGGTGGTGGGCAATCCCATACCCAATATCAAGCTCAGCACTGCGGTTAATAACAGCATCAGCATGACATTACCCATCGACATAATCTCGACAAGCTCTGCTAATACCAAACCAACGCCTGTCAGTGATACAGCACCGACGATAACGCCCGCTGCAGCGGTTGCAATACCAATACCAATCATATTGCGCGCACCAGCAATTAAGCCATCAATTAGCTCATCAAAACCTTGCTGTAGCTTCTCTTTAATATCATTTCTATTTCTAAAGAATGCAAACAGAGGACGCTGTGTTAACAAAATAAAGATCATCAACGCAGTTGCCCAAAATGCTGATAAAGCTGGGCTTAAACGTTCAACCATCAAGCACCAAACTAGTACTACAACGGGCAATATGTAGTGAAAACCAGATTTAATGGTAGGGCCTAATTCAGGCAATTCTACAATCGGTGCGTTCGGATCATCGATCTCTAGATCAGGATATTGCGAGCAGCTTTTCGCTAAGTAAACGTAAATGCCGCCAAGTAATAATGCCACAATCCAGCTAGATGAATCGCCTGCAATAGGTTTCAACCAACCCAACCCAAAATAGACCGCAAAACCCACCGTTGATATAGCAGCAAAACCAAGTAAGAACTTGAAAATGAATACTAAAAACGGGCTTGGCTCACTACGACGTGGCAATCCTTTAAGGTCTGCTTTCATCGCTTCTAAATGCACGATATACACCAATGCAATATACGAAATTAAAGCGGGTAAGAAAGCATGCGTTACCACATCAAAATAGGCCATATCCAAAGAAGTTGCCATCAAGAAAGCCGCAGCTCCCATTACTGGCGGCATGATTTGCCCGTTTACAGAAGATGCAACTTCAACCGCGCCTGCTTTTTCAGCAGAAAAACCAACGCGCTTCATCATCGGAATTGTAAAGGTACCGGTGGTTACTACGTTCGCAATAGAAGACCCTGAAATAAGCCCTGTCATTGCTGATGCAACCACCGCAGCTTTTGCAGGACCACCACGTAAATGGCCTAAACTGGCAAAGGCAATTTTGATAAAATAGTTACCAGCGCCCGCTTTATCTAACAGCGCACCAAACAATACAAACAAGAACACAAACTTAGTTGATACCCCTAAAGGCACACCAAATACACCGTCTGTTGATATCCACTGGTTATCTGCAACTGCGCCAAAAGTGGCGCCTTTCCAAGCTAAAATACCTGGCATACTTTGACCGCCAAAGCAGTAAAGTAAAAACACCAAGGCTACTATTGCTAAAGGTGGCCCTAGTGAACGCAAGGTTGCAAGCAGCAATAACACCATACCAATACACGCAACGGCAATATCAAACGTGTTTGGGTTGCCTGGTCTACTTGACAGTGATTCATAAAAAATAAACAGATAGGAAGCCGAAGCCGCAGCTATAATCGCTAACAGCCAATCAGTGGCAGGAACATAATGTCGTGGAGATTTTTTGCCCGCTGGAAATGCGGTAAAAGCCAAAAAGATAGCAAAAGCTAAATGAATGGATCGAGATTCGGTGTCATTAAACACCCCTACCCCTATGATATAAGGTAGTGGTGATGCAATCCAGATTTGGAATAAAGCCCAAGTCAGTGCTACACCTGCTAGTAATTTACCTACAGCGCCGGTTGGGTTACGACCGCCAGTATCAGATGAGGCGACTAACTCCTCTAACTCTGCACTGCTAGCTTGATTACTTTGAGTTGATTCACTCATGAAAGATCCTCAGTTACATGCTATAAAAATTGCTGTATACCAAAGAAATCACATCAATGAGATTGGTTTTTCTTAAATTAACAGCAATTCTTTTCTAAAGTTGAAATTAACTAAGTAAAACCGTATATCGCTACGTCTTAGCAATGGGCGGCTAAGTGCCGCCCAACTAAAGAACGCTATTACTTAATTAAACCAGCTTCTTTAAAGTACTTAACCGCACCATCATGTAACGGAGCAGATAGGTTGTTAACCACCATATCTTCTTTTTTCAGACCATTAAACGCACGATGTATCTTCTTGAAACGTTTGAAGTTGCCAAAAACAGATTTAACGATTTCGTACATAACCGCTTCACTGGTAGCTGTTGAACTTACAAATGTTGCACCTACACCAAAAGTAGTAATATCTTCATCAGTACCGCTGTACATTCCAGCGGGAATAGTCGCTTTTGCATAGTATGCATTATCGGAAATTAACTTATCGATAACTGGACCTTGAACACTGATAAGCTTCACATCACAAGAAGTACTTGCTTCTTTAATCGAGCCATTTGGATGCCCTGCTGTGAAGATAATTGCATCAACATTGTTGTCACATAGCGCTTGAGCTTGCTCAGATGATTTCAATTGTGAAGCTAATTTGAAATCATCCATTGTCCAACCTTTCTTTTCCATTAGCACTTTCATTGTCGCTAATTGGCCTGATCCTGGATTACCAACGTTTACACGCTTTCCTTTTAGATCATCAAAAGTTTTGATGCCGGAATCTTTACGCGCCACAACGGTGAAAGGCTCGCCGTGTACAGAGAAAACCGCACGTAAATCTTTGTAAGCACCATCCGGGAATTGATCTGCATTAGTGCCATTGTAAGCATTGTATTGCACGTCAGATTGAGCAACACCCATATCTAAGTTTCCAGAGCGGATACCATTAATATTCTTAACCGAGCCACCTGTAGTATGCGTACATTTGATACCGTGATCTTTGGTTTTCTTATTCACTAAGCGGCAAATAGAGGCACCTACTACATAATAAACACCCGTTTGACCGCCAGTACCGATAGTGACAAAAGTCTTATCTGCTGCGAAAGCGGTAGCTGAAAATGATGCGGCAATAGCAACACTGCAAGACAACAGCGTTGTCGCTAGCTGGTTTTTGATAGTTTTTTTATTGATCGACATAAAGACCCTATTATTGTTATCTGATAGATTAAGTATCTGTTATTAGATTTGTCTACTTAAGCACTGATCCTTTAGATTGAAGCAAACAAAGCGAGAACATTACCAATACCTATATCCTTATAGATTAGCAGCAATGCCTAACGACTCACCCTTAAAAAGCGTGCGATCAGTACTGTGTTTGATCGTGCTACTTACAAGGGATAATTCAGATTTTGCGAATTATGGAACAAGAATATCTATTTGTAGTGTTATGTTTCATATCAATCGTGCCAAATATGCATCTTTGCGTGCCAAAATAAGCTGCTGACTTGGTTTGAAATATGTTTAGTTTATTTTTTATCCTTCTAAATAATCAAAGCCAGTGGCGTGGCACATTGTTTGTCTGCTTTTTAAGCAGTTCGCGCTGCCAAGACGCTCTCTGATAATTTTTAAATTACTATTGAAAGCTAACTGCACACTTCGTGCTAGTATCCCTTTTTTACTTTCATTATTTTGGAGCTATACATGCAATTGCGTAGTTTTTTCGTGGCTTATAAAAAACAGAATCCACTGGCTATCAAACTACTAGCCTCTATCATCCTGTGCAGCTCAATCGTCACTTTACTCGCTACTGGCTCACAGCTGTATTTTGATTATCAATACGAAAGAAAAGCGATTGATGAGGAAGTTTCGCAGATTGAATCAAGCTCTCTTGCGAGCTTAGAAAATAGCTTGTGGGAAATAAGCCCAGAACAAATTCAATTACAGCTAGAAGGCATGAGTAAATTACGTGATATTGAATTTCTATCAATTGATACACCGTTTAAAGAACACTACAGCAGCGGTAGGCTTACAAGTAAATCTGTGATCGAGAAAAGCTATCAATTAACGCACACTCAGGAAGATAAAAATTACCATTTAGGCACCCTTCGCATCGTCATCAGCTTAGAAAACTTACATGATAGGTTATGGGGTAAAGCGTTAGTCATTTTACTTTCACAAGGCATTAAAACATTTTTAGTTTCGATGTTTATACTCGCTATTTTCCATCATTTAGTGACCCAGCATTTAGCTACTATGGCCAAATATGCAAGAGCATTACATTTAAATAAATTAACCTCAGCATTAGCCTTAAATAGAAAAGTATCGACAAAACCAGATGAGTTGACCAATGTTACAGATTCTTTTAATAGCATGCGTACTAACATGCTTGAAGATTTACAAAAACGTGAACAGGCAGAGCTACAACTTGCACATTTAAATGAAAATCTTGAGCAAATAGTAGAACAAAGAACAGCGCAATTACAACAAGCTAATACTGAACTACAAACGACACTTGAAAATTTAAAACAAACACAAGCACAGCTTATTCAATCCAAGAAAATGGCGTCATTAGGTAATTTGGTAGCAGGGGTGGCCCATGAAATCAGTACCCCTATCGGCATCGGCTACACTGCCGCTTCTTACCTTGAACAACAGGCTAAAAAGCACCAAGGAGAGCTTGCCGATATCGCTATAGAAAGCAGCCAGATGATTTGCGAAAACCTTGAGCGAGCGGCCAGTTTGGTAACGGCATTCAAACAAGTTTCGGTTGATCAAACTCATGAGAAAAAACGCATTTTTAATTTTGCCAGCTACTTACAAGAAATACTGCTCTCTTTAAAGCCTAAGCTGCGCAACAGCGGTGCTCAAGTGACCATTGAATGCCCAGCGTCTTTAGCTTTAAATAGCTATCCAGGCAGCTACTATCAAATCTTTAACAACCTTATAATTAACTCACTAATACACGCGCCTGCTGCGCCAGGAAACCCTGTTCAAATTACTATTAACGTAACTTGTGAAGACGACAGTATCGTTATTAATTACACCGATGATGGTATTGGGTTAAACAGTGAATGGCTCAATAATGTGTTCGAGCCCTTTTCAACCAGTAAACGCAGTATAGGCTGTACTGGTTTAGGCATGCATATTAGCTATAACATTGTTACTCAGCTTTTAAAGGGGACCATTGCTTGCCTTGCATCTAGCCGAGGCGCGCATTTTCAAATAGTGCTAAAACAATCTGATGCATAGCGAACAAAATGCTTTTGCTGTTTTATTATTCAATCAAACCTATCTCTTTAAAATACTTAATCGCGCCTTTGTGCAAAGGGGCTGCAAAAGGCCCTTTTACCATTTGTTCTGGATCTAATCTGGCAAATGCTGGGTGTAAACTGCGAAATTCATTGAGCTTTTCTAAAGTCGTTTTTACAATTGAGTACGCCGCTTCATCAGATAATTTGGTGCTGGCAAATAAGGTGGCATTTACGCCAAAAGTGGGAACTGATTTTACATTACCTTTATAGATAGCCCCCGGAATTTTAGCCCATCGATAATACGAGTTTTCGACAACTAACTGCTCAATAGCGGGCCCTTGCATGGGAATTAGCCGGCTATCACAATCTTGAGTGGCCTCGCGCGCAGCACCTGAGGGATGCCCTACTGTATAAATCATGACATCAATTCGCCCATCACACAAAGCACTAGCCTGCTCTGCTGCACCTAAGCTAAGTACTTGGGAAAAGTCACTTTTACGCCACTGCTTCTTGACCAGCAAATCATTCATAGTGGCGCGCAAGCTAGATCCTTCAGTGCCCATACTAATGCGCTTACCTTTTATGTCATCAAAGTGATTTATGGTCGAGTTTTTAGGCACTATCACCGTGAAATATTCAGGATATAAAACCAGCAGCGTCCTAAGAGATTTATTATCAAGGTTTTTTTTTCGTTCATTGTGTGGCTGATTCTTAAACGCCTGATCAATTAACTGATCATTGTTATAAATATTATATATCCAATTAGACTGCGCAATCCCCATATCAAGGCTGTTATCTAATACTCTGATAATGTTTGCTACTGAGCCGTTGGTGGCTTGTAAAACACAGCGTATACCATGCTGTACCCTTAACTTATTAACGATACGGCACACCCCTCCACCTGTCGGGTAATAAACTCCTGTTACCCCACCAGTACCTAAGGTAAGCACCTGCTTTTGTGCGACTGCATTGGCACTAAAAAAACAGCTTAGCAGTAAAGAAATATAAAATTTAACGATCATTTAAACATCCTATAGTAAGACGCTATTGCGCTATTTATATGTATGATTACGCTGACAATAGTATAAAGCAACTTATTGTTCCCAAAAACAAAAAAGCCCTACAATAAAGTAAGGCTTTGTTTTTAATCTATATCAATGATTAGTATTACTCAGTTAATAAATTATTATTACTTAGTAACTGATTAATGATGTCCTGATCGCTAGATCCTGCAAAGCTAACCCCTTCTAAAAGAATAGTGTGATCTATCTTGCCACCACTTCCAAAGTCGCCGTCTTTATTAATATGCACTAGAGTATCAGCGCCATTATTTTGCGATTCGAAATTCAAATATTGATCTAAATTAGCCGCAGTTCCACTGGTGTTGAGCAAATCTGATAAATCTAATTTATCCCCATCAACAGTATTAAAATCAAGAATTGTATCTGTCTCTTTAGTAATGTCATTAATATCGCTATCTAGCAATTTAAAGGTATCTGCGCCAGCTCCGCCTGTCATAGTATCATTGCCTAAACCGGCAAACAGCAAGTCATCACCATCACCACCGCTTAAGATGTCATCACCTAAACCACTGAATATTTGATCATTAACAGCGGAACCAACTATATCGTCATTACCATCAGTACCTGTGTATATTTTACCACTAGGAGTAACGATAGTATTTTGTAAAGTAGCTTCTAAATTATTTAGATTCTCAACATTGATGGGCAGTGCGGCATCACCATCACCAGCATTTACTATACCATCGTATGCGATAGGATCCAGTGCATCGCTATCAAGATTTAAACCTATTGCATGTGAAACAATCCCTTCACTGCTAAGAAATGTTTGCCAAGCCGCTTCTTCCGAATCGTCAAGCCCCGCACTTCCTCTAGGCGAATTAGGCTCTCCATCAGAGAGGAAGTAAGATACATTTTTTCCACCTTGTACTGGATCACCAGTACTAAAAGCAGTTTTTATTTCTTCTATCGCAACATCATAATTCGTACTTAGGTTATCTGGAATAACTATCGCCCCCAAGACAACTAAAGCATCTGTAATACTCATCCAACCAGTGTTTAAGCGAATGTCTGTATTAAAAGTTGCAATTTTGACTTTGACTTCACCGTAGGTACTTTCGTCACTGTAAGTAGTTAATAAGCTTGCTATTGCACTTTTGGCAAAATCTAATCTGGTTTGCGTACTGTTAACTTTAGCATTCATACTACCAGATACATCCAACATCAATGCCAAGTTTGTGCCTGTTGGCTTAACATCTACCAGACCGTTAGCAAAGTTAATATCGATATTTGCTTGGTTTGAAACTAGACCTTCATTATCAGCCACAGTGTATTTAATCGGCGTAGGGCTACCTGAATAACCCAATTGCGCTTTAAAAGTAACGTTGCCTAAATCATCAACGGTCCAAACACCTTCACCTGCAACTACTAACGAACCATCTGGACCAGCACCTACCAACTTAACGGTATCTACTGCTAACTCTCCATCGGGATCACTATCGTCGACATCACCGTGAGTCAACACATTGATGGTTTTGGTATTACCTGTTGCATCGTTGACAGTGTCATCGGTTGCTATTGGTGCGTCATTCACCGCTGTTACATTAATTTGCAAAGTAGACTTATCAGTATCAAATCCATCGGTCACATCATAAGTAATTAGTGGTACAACACCTGAGAAACCGGCTGCAGGTACAAACTGGTACTCTCCATTTGACTGAATTGTCAATATACCTATATTGCTACCTAAATCTAATGGCGATCCATCAACAACATGAGTAAGTGGATCCCCTGCAACAATGAAACTAACGACACTAGGGTTATTTGGGCCATCAGTATCAACTGTGTTGTCTAATAAGCCGCCATTACCTATTGTACCTTCAACTATTGAGCCTTCATTAATGATCCTTGTTTCATCCCCGTCCGTTAACTCATTGACTGGAGTGACAGTTAAGAAAACAGTTGCTGTATCAGTACCACCATTCCCATCAGTAATAGTGTACTCATACTGCGCAGGTCCAAAATAATTATCATTAGGGGTAAAAACTATATTCCCTAGAGTGCTCCCTTGTGTTGGATTAAAAACAACAGAACCAATTACATTACCGTTACCGTCTGTAGCCAACGGTGAAACACCTGTTACAGACAACACATCATTTTCGGGATCAGTATCATTATCCAAAATCTCTGAAAATGTAAAGGTAAGTGGCTGGTTTTCAGGTGTGTTATAGCCAACTTGGAGATCATAAGTGCTTAGCTTTTCGAAGCTACCACCGTCTTTACTGATAGTTGGTTCAAAAATATAGGCACCACCTTGATCCCAATAGATGATCTCGATTTTATGCAAACCGCCATCAGCCAGAGAGAACTCGTGCTCACCTGTAGCAGGAGATTGGATTCTATCTACAATAGCAACAATTTTACCGTCTATCTTAATGCTATAGCCATCATCAGCTCTCACTTTAAACGTGTAAGCTCCAGCTTCTAACTCAATAAGCCCCTGCATCTTAAGAATAACATCACTTCCTTGAGCAGGATCGGTAACACTCAAAGATGCCGCGTCTGCTCCTAGGAAAGTTTGAAGATTAGTTTTACCATCATTTGAATTGTTATCACCACCTAAGTTTCCAGTCCCGACTATACCTTTGCCTGCTCCATCAACACCTACATTGTAGAAGATATTCTTAGCAACAAAAGTGGCATCCGGACCATTGCTGGCAATATACGCTTCAATTTGAGCTATATGTTCAAGATTAGGTCGGCCGTTATTGTCATCTTGCTCGTAGGCATAGTACTCACTCTTTAGACCGAAAGTACTGGTCTTGCCATAATCATCTACTGCATCTGGAGCAGAGTTTCCATCTTGGATACTGGCATCTGCTGACGCGGTCGTAATGATTACGTTGGTGTCAGTCGTTGCGATGTTACCACTGAACGCTTCAACTCCTTCAATGTCTACATCATCTGCTGCGGTTAATGTAATAACAGGTTGGTAACTCGAACCCGCCGGTATCGTAATCGATAATGGCGCAGTACCCGCCAAAAACGCCGCGATATCTGCAACGGTTTGGGTGTCGCCCGCGGCATCAACATAACTAATACTGGTGATATCGCTCGCTTCTAAAGAGGAGCTTGCTGATTCGCCTAATGTGAAATCAAAAGTAACATCTTGTTCTGTGCTGCCAGTACGAACCACTTCAAACGTAACGGTATTATCGTCAACTTCGCCTTCTGTTGCCTGTGCTTTAATCGTGCTAATCGCCAGTACAGGGCTTTCTTCACGTGGATTATCAGGGTTCTGGCCGTCTTCATCTTTGATGCTAGCCGCCGCTGTCGAGGTGGTGATTAACACGTTGGTATCAGCGGTCGCGATGTTACCGCTGAACGCTTCAACGCCTTCAATGTCTACATCATCTGCTGCGGTTAATGTAATAACAGGTTGGTAACTCG
>JBALXS010000026.1:0-20379 GCA_036960485.1 Oceanospirillaceae bacterium | reverse complement strand
TCGCCAGTACAGGGCTTTCTTCACGTGGATTATCAGGGTTCTGGCCGTCTTCATCGATAAAACTCGCAGTATCGGTACCATTACCAACCACAGCATTACCACCAGTAACGGCAACAATATTACCAGTAAAACTTTCACGGTTTTCAATCAATATGTCATCAACAGGGGTGAGTACAACGATGGCATCAGTGTTTCCGCTGAGTGTAAGCTCAACACCATTAGCAAGGAAAGCAGCTATTTCATCGCCCCTCAAGGTCACTGAGTTACCGAGATAAGTAATTTCTATCGTCTCAATATCTTCTGCTTCCAGCACAGAACCTTGACTATCGCCTAGCGTGAACAATACTTGACTATCTGCACCATTATCTTGATCACGACTGATAGTGAAAGTGACGTTATCACCCGTTTCACCTTCGATTGCATTATTATCTGTCGCAACAACATTGGCGATCGCTGGGATAATTGCTGGAATGTTAATGGCGGCAGTATTGAAAATCTGAGATTCTAGAATAGGAGCCACTAAACTAGAGGTTGTAGCTATAGTCTGATATCCCGCACTTGGGTCTAACTCAGCGGCTGTTCTGTCAAGCGATACAAAACTTGTACCACCATCACCGGCTGCACCAACTGCTCCAGGTGTACCAGCGCCTGCTGCAGTTGCTTCGCCCAATTCGGTAGGATCTTGCCCTTCAAGTAAGGCTTGTTGAATACTATCTACGGAAGCTAAATCTGATTGGCTTAAAGTTTGGTCTTCAATGGCCAGTTCTTCAGCTGTTGCGAAGGTTTCGCTAGTCGGTGTCCATGTTTGCCCATCAGCGATAACAATTTCATCACCAGTCAACATTTGGATATTTACCGTAGCGTTTGCAGAAGCAACAATTGACTCACCTTCAAATATTTCATCACCTATTGACAGCGTACGTCGGTTACCCGCTTCATCAATAGCAATTACTACACCAACAACAGAATTAACTTTCCCTATAGCAATCATTTCATAGTACCTTTAATTAGAAGTAGCTACATAATAATCAATTGAAAAGAAAACGCTATTGTACCAATGGACATAAAATTCATAGCTCTCAGGAAGTTAACTTAAACTTACCGGAAAATGAATATAAAACGAACAAAGTGAGTGCTTTTAGGTTTTTAAGATAATTTCTTAGCCAGAAATTAAACCTCCGTTTTAAAAAAAGTAACGAGAGCTAATCAAATTTGTCGATACAGGTTATTACTCGGCTTTTAATTTATCAATGATCAAAATAAGTTTTTTGCTGAATCGAACTTAAAAAATCTAGGTGAGACCCTTAAGAACTGGTGTTAAGTTTATCAGTCACACCTATTTACTGGGAATTAGATTGGCTATCGCACCCTTGAGCATGGCAATTATAAAATAAGCCCTTTCACTAATCCCACACTAGACAATATGAGCAATAGCGTTATCACTGCTCTTCTCAATATTTTCTCGTTTAGTTTGTGGAATAACTTGCTGCCGTAGTGAATGCCTAGTGCCATCGGAATTATCATCATAGTAATTTGAATTAAAAGTGCTTTATTATATAAATTATGACCTAAGGCACTAATAATAAAAACGACTTCTGTGGCTAAAAAAAACAATACTAAGGTTGCTCTTAATTGCGCCATACTTAGCCGCATAGAAGCCAAGAAAACTGCGACAGGCAGCCCACCCACTGCCGCTGCACCATTACATACCCCTGAAAAAAGACCCATAAAAAAATAGCTGAATATGTTAATTCGTCCTTTATATTGCCAGCCTGAAAGCAGTAATAAGCTCATCAGTAAGATTAAACCACTGAGCAATAATCGAATATCTTGCGCTGGCAAGGCAACTAAAGCCATAACACCTAATGGTGTTGCGATGGCAGCACCTATTAATAAGTAAACTAACGGCTTCATTGCAACTTGGCGCCAAGTGCTAGCGGCCATATGCAAGCTGGCGACTATTTCTAAGATGACAACCATAGGCACTATTGTAGAAGGCGCTATAAAAAGCGTCCCACTAACCACAACTAAAGCAGAAAAACCAAAGCCGATACAACCACGTACGACTCCTGCAAATAAAACAATAAAACTCAATAAAAAAAACTCAGGTGTTAGCACTTAATTCTCCAACGCTACATCAAATTATTAAGCACATTGTATATATCGTTTTTGAAATATACAGTTTTATAGCCATTTTTAAGATATCCATATAGTTATTAACTAATTGAGACTCCTGCATAACGTATTAAACGACAACAGAACAAGACAAATATCAGTAAAACAGACAAATCAACGCACTCTGTTTCTTGAGTGCTATGCCAGTTTTTAACGCCCTGCCATTGAGAACAATAGTCATTGTTTAAGTATAAGCTGTGCAGAAGCTTCTAATTATATGAATTTATTTGAAGATTGCTGTGATTATCTTTACTCATCACAGCCTTAAATAACAAAGGAGCTATTAACAGTATCATCACTACGTTTGAGATCGGTAATGCTAGCCACACACCAAACTCACCCCATATTTTAGGAAGAAAATAGAGCAGCGGTAATTGCACAAGCATATTCGCAATCGCAATAAATAAAGCGGTAGCACCTCTTTGAATTGCAGAAAAGTAGACACTCGCAATAATGATGATGCCTTCCAAAAACATAGCCGTTAGATGATAATTCAATCCAGTGGTCGCTTTTGTAACGACATCAATATCACTATTAAACAAATTGATAAAAAACAGTGAATACATATTTAGTAGTACGTAATAGCACACACCTAATAACGCGACAATTAACATAGATACATTTAATAATTGACGTTTTTTAAAGCTGCTTTTTTGACCATGAAAGAAGCTTATCAATGGCTGTACACCATTACCAATTCCTTCTGCGAGCATATAATAAATAGCCATCAGATATCCTACTATTGAAAAAGCACTTAAACTGCTGCTATTTCCATATTGTGAAAAGAGCTTATTATGAACCGCCATTACAAAGCCTGAATATAAGTACATCGCTAACACCGAGCTGCCCGTTAGCAAAATACTACAAGCTAAGGCTCGATCGAACTTATAGCGCTCAAATTTAATGAAAGAAGAGCAAATAGAGGAATAGAAATAACCAATGCAGCACAAACACACAACAGTCATTGAAATCACAGATGCGTAGGCTGCCCCTGCAATACCAAGCGATAGCACGCCTAATAACAAATAGTTGAAAAAAATATTTAATAACGCACCTGTAACCATAATGCACATTGCAATATTTGGGCTATTATCATTACGTATGTATAAGGTGAGCGCGCTAGAGGCGACAACAAGTAAGGCGCTGTATGTATACACCGCTAAGTACTCTGCGCCCATCGTCAGTATTTGCAAGTCGACGCTTTGCAAATGTAGCAAAAAATCACTAGATAACTGTAAAAAGAGAAAGCTAATAAGTGACAGCAACACAATCAGCGTTAGGCTAGTGGTGAAGGTAATCGCACTGGCTGCTACATTATTTGCCCCGCGATGAATTGAAATAAGTGCCCCGCCGCCTATGCCTAGCATCAGCCCAATGCCTGGCAATACCATAAAGACTGGGTAAGCAATACCAACAGCGGCCAAACCATCTTTACCTAAATAGTGGCCTACGAACATGCCGTCAGTAATAACGTAAATACCACTTATCATCACCGCTATTATTGCTGTCATCACATGGCTGATAAATAGCTTTGTTACACTAGATTGATGTTTTTGAGTCTTCATTTATTATTGCTCACTCTTGACTTTATATATCTACGTACTAAGTTGATTTAAAGGCATAACTAGAAACATTAGTCAGAAATTTCACGCTGACAATTAAAGCATGATATAGTTCTGATTCAGATAGATAAAATTAGATACCATACGAATATCAGATGGATTATAGATGCGCTGGAACTTAGATCAATTACAAGCTTTTGTCACAACAGTACAAAGTGGCTCATTTTCTGCTGCCGCTAGACTTTTAGGTAAAGCTCAGTCAGGTATTAGCACGGCAATTTCTAACCTAGAGGCCGATATTGGTTTTGAGCTATTCAATCGCAGCCAGCGCTATCCAGTGTTAACTGAAAAAGGGCGCAGCTTATATCCGCAAGCCTACAATCTGCTCCAACAATGCTCTAATTTAGATGCTAGAATCAATACCCTGGTTAGCGATCAAAAATTTGAGCTTACCTTAGCTATGGATGAAGTTTTTCCTGAGCAAGCCCTAGGCCAAGCCTTATTTAATATAGAACGAAACTTCCCTGATTTCAGGCTCACACTTATTAATGGTAGCCAGGGAGATATCATTGATTATGTGAGAAATAAACAAGCCGATTTAGGTTTATTAGTACAGAACAATCCCATCAGCGAAGACGTATACGCGATAGATATAGGCCGCTTAGACTACGTACTAATGTGCTCACCAGAGCATCCATTAGCTAAGTTAAAACAAGTAAGCATCACAGATTTACAACAGCATCGCCAATACGTGTACTGCAACAAACGGGGTAAACCCTATAACCAGCCTCTGAGTGCTGATTACTGGTTTCTCGATAGCTATTTCTATATTGTGCCACTCGTAATACAAAGCGGTGGATGGGCTATTATTCCGTTAAATATAGCCCAACTGAAAATATACAACTGTGGCTTAACATCATTATCAGTAACTGAGTTTAAAGTACTGCCTGCATCCACCATTTCTATTATCAAGCGTCGAAATGATGCTGACGCACAAATCAGCCAATGGCTAATACACTATCTACAACAGCAATTTAACGCGCAGCTAGCTACCTCATTAGTTTGAACTTTAATTAAATTTTACATTTTTACTTAAGGACCAAAAACGGTAAATCAGCACTATTGCCACAAAAATTAATCCTGCTGCCAAACCTAGCCATACTCCCACACCGCGAAGCCCAAAGTTAAAGCCAAGTAAATAAGCGGTTGGTAACCCGATTATCCAATAACCTACGATAGCGACATACATAGGGACTTTGGTATCATTAAGGCCACGCAGAGCAGCTGCCGCAACCACTTGACCACCATCGGCTATTTGAAAGAGCGCAACCACTAATAAATAACTGAGCGCAAAACCTATCGCAGGTGCATTGCTTGCAATAGCTGGATCTAAAAATAAGTGAATTAAAAATTCAGGAATGATGTAAAAAGTTAATAGAGTAATAATCATGCAGCTTATAGCTAAAGCGATTGACACCCAACCCGCTAGCGCCAGCTCAAAAGAACTTTTCTTGCCGTATCCATAGCCGACTCTAATGGTCGTTGCATGTGATAACCCTAAAGGAATCATAAAGGCGATAGCTGTTATTTGCAGCGCAACCGCGTGCCCTGCTAGCTCAGAAGTACTTAGCCATCCTATAAATATAGCGGCGACTGAAAACAAGCCACTTTCTGATGCGATCATTAAGGCAACCGGAGAGCCTATTTTTAAAATTTTGCTAAAGATACTCCAATCCGGCTTATAAAGACGCACTAAAATATAATAACGCTTATATCTGGGATGTCGTAATACATAGGCTAAAAGCGCGAAAAACATAAAGCTATTAACAATAGTAGTGCTGATGCCAGCGCCACGCAATCCCATTTCAGGAAAGCCAAAATTACCAAACATCAACGCGTAATTACCTAATGCATTCAAGGCTATTGCCACTAAAGTAATATTGAGAATAAACTTTGTATCACTGTGCGCAGAAACCAAATTTCTGAGTACAAAAAACAGGAAGACCGGTATTAGATACCATATGGCGGTATCAATGTAATTCTGCGCAAGTTTTGCAACCTCTGCATCAAGACCAAGTGAAGTGATTAAGAACTCCATATTAATCAACACAGGCACACTCACGGCACTCATCATCAGTGCCAGCCATAAACCTTGTCGCGTTGTGCGTCTTACTTCTTTATAGTTTCTTGAAGCTAAGTTTTGCGCAACTAACGGAGTTACCACACTGAGCAAGCCAAGGCCTGCTAATAATACAGGGTGTATGATAGCGGTTGATAACGTACCTGCGGCTAAATACTGTGGACCTAACCAACCCATCATAACGACATCTGTGGTATTGATCGCAATTACCGCAAGCTGCGCCACAACCAAAGGCCAGGCAAGAGCAATGGTTTTATACAGCTCAGTTATAAATTTCTGTTGTAACATTAAATTTTAAATCTCTCATCTAAATAAGCAAACGAAAACTTTGGGGGCTTAAACTAGTATCTGCATATGAATTCATTAAGGCTGGTGCGTAACTTATTCAGTAGGCAGGGTAGCAGAGCTCAATCACATCTCGATAAAAAAACAAGCACAAAGTTAAATTTACTTTTGATATTAAGTGGCAGTAACAAGGTCGTTATAATGATAGGTCTACTAACGATAGTTTAGTGCGCACCATACTCTTAATTTGAATAATGGACAAATGAAATAAAAAGCACTAATATCTTCGCCACTACATTTATAAGTATATGGTAAACATGTGGATTTTTATTATTCACTGTTATTTATTCTATATTTGTTAACTATTTTTTCAAATTTACACACATAATAATAAATATATTACTTTTTGAGGATAATACATGCTAAAGCTAGCCGCTAATTTTTGTCGCTCTTCAGGCTATTGGTTGTTAATTTTCTTATTCGCTCTTTCTCTTGAGCTCATAGCCCTTTATTTTCAGTATCAATTAGGTTACGGCCCGTGTGTGCTCTGTGTTGAGATTCGTGCCATCGTATTTTCAGTGATGGTAATTGCTTTAATCGCGATCTTCGCTTGTCACTATAGAATACTAGCTAATCTAATGAACCTGCTACTAATAGCAAGTGGTGTAGGGCTATATTTAAAATCAAACTACTTATTGCTAATAGAGCGAAATCTAGTTGAAGGTAGTTGTGGTTTTAAGCCTAACTTTCCAACCTGGTTACCCCTTGATGAATGGATCCCTAGTGTTTTTCAAGCTTGGGAAGCTTGTGGGTACACACCTATGCTGTGGCTTGAAATCACTATGGCAGAAGGATTAATTTACTGTTCGTGGTTTGTCATTGCACTAGGTGCAATATCATTATTGTTAAATTTATTTTTTGGAAAACGTGAGCGCGGATTACAATTATTTAATAGCTAGGCATTTGTCCTTTGCACCTATATAAAGCCAAAACCTTTATCAGGATAAAGAATCATTTATCTAAGGTGCATGCTATAAGCCTAGCTAACTTAACTTATTATTTGTATGTGTGTTAAACAAAGCCTCTGAATTATAGCCGTTAATTATTCCTAACGGCTATATAAGTGGCCTTCAATCAGTATCACTTTGTGTCTGTACTGTTTCTTCAACTGATATATCTAACATCGTAGCGCTATCATATAATGAGCTTTGTTTGTAGCCTAAATGCAGATGGCGCAAAAATACCATTATGAGTGCCGCTACCGGTAAAGCAATTAATATCCCGATAAATCCGAACAACTGCCCCCCTGCCATTATCGAAAAAATAACAGCCACAGGATGCAAGCCAATTTTATCTCCTACCAGCAAAGGGGTTAATACCATCCCCTCTAAAGCTTGACCTATCGCAAAAACAACAGTAACCCAAAGCAAAATACTAGGGTCATTAAATTGCACCATGGCAGCAATCGCAGCGGCTATGATACCCACAACAAACCCCATATAAGGCACGATGCTCGCCACACCTGCGAGCATTCCTAAAATGAGTGCTAAATCTAAACCTACAAACCATAGCCCAACACTATAAACAATACCTAATGCGATCATCACCATAAATTGACCCTTGATAAAAGCTCCTAGCACTTCATCGCACTCTTTAGTTAAAGCGCTAATTTTTGGCTCGGTATCGCGTGGTAATAAATGATTAATTTTTTCTATCATGATGTCCCAATCGCGCAATAAATAGAACAGTACAACAGGAACTAATACAACATTTGCCAACCAAGCCACAATGGCTAGCCCAGAACTAGCGATGCCTGATAAAACATTATTAATCAAACTACCTGTTTGTTTAAAGTTGTCGGTTATTAAGGTTTTGAAAAAGGAAAAATCAAGATCGCCGCTTTCCAAGCCGAGGTTACTTTGCAAAAAAGGTAACACTTTTTGCTCTACTAAATTTAAAGCTAAAGGTATCTGTTTGATAACCACACCCAGCTGACCTGTAAGCTTTGGCAGAATAATCACAAACGCCAGCAAAAAAGCTAACATGATGCCAGTAAAGACAACCAACACTGCACTTGTTCTGCTTAATTTATAAGTTTCCAATTTATCGGTAATAGGGTCCGCTAAATAGGCTAGTAATGCAGCTACTAAAAACGGGGAGAGTATTGGCCCAAGTAAAACCAGTAGATAGCCTAATACAATGACGATAATTAATAAAAACCAACGCTGCGAAATTTCCATCCAATATACTCTACTTAATAATTTAGTCACAAATGCTAACAAAAAGAGCAGTTAAAGTCTGCTAAGTAATTTTTATAAACTAAATTACTACTAATATAATAGCTGACTCTAGAGTCAGTTATTTAAGCACTAAATTCTGCTATTTTTACGCGCGTGCTATTAGCATGTTTTGTCGCTATCTGTTAATATTCGCCGCGAATAATTCACTGCTCAATTTTCCTCTGTTTTGACTTTAAAGGTCTATGTTATGTCTAACGATTCAAATACTACCTCCTTAAGCTATAAAGATGCAGGTGTCGATATTGACGCTGGTAATGCACTTGTTGAACGCATCAAACATGTCGCAAAAAAAACCACTCGTCCTGAAGTACTTGGTGGTCTCGGTGGTTTTGGCGGTTTATGTGAAATACCTGCAGGCTATAAACAGCCAGTACTTGTGTCAGGTACTGATGGAGTCGGAACAAAACTTCGTTTAGCCATGGACTTAAACAAACACGATACTATTGGTATTGACTTAGTTGCTATGTGTGTTAACGATTTAATCGTGGCTGGTGCTGAGCCTCTTTACTTCTTAGATTACTACGCAACGGGCAAACTAAACGTTGATACAGCTGCGGCTGTTGTTGCTGGTATCGGTAAAGGCTGCGAGCTTTCCGGTTGCGCACTTGTCGGCGGTGAAACAGCAGAAATGCCGGGCATGTATCACGGTGAAGACTATGATTTAGCAGGGTTTTGTACTGGCATCGTAGAAAAATCAGAAATCATCGACGGCTCTAAGGTTAAAACAGGTGATGCACTTATTGGTGTAGCATCATCGGGACCACATTCAAACGGTTATTCTTTGATCAGAAAAATCATCGAAGTAAGCAATGCAGATTTAGAGCAAGACCTAGCTGGCAGACCTTTAAAAGATGCTTTATTAGAGCCAACTAGAATTTACGTAAAGTCAGTGTTAAAACTAATCAAAGATGTGCAAGTTAATGCTTTATCGCATATCACGGGCGGCGGTTTATTAGAAAACATCCCTCGTGTACTTCCAGCTAACAGTAAAGCGATTATTAACAAAAAATCTTGGGCACTTCCGGCTATTTTTCAATGGCTACAAGAAAATGGTAACGTTGATCCTGTAGAAATGTACCGTACGTTTAACTGTGGCGTTGGCTTAGTTATTTGCGTACCTGCTGAGCAACAGCAACAAGCAATTGATTGCTTAAACGCGCAAGGCGAATCAGCCTGGTTGATCGGCGAAATAGCTGCGGCAACCGATGATGAAGAACAAGTTGTGATTGTTGATTAGTAATTAGCGAGTAAGGCTTAAGTTGAATGAAAAAACGTGTTGCAGTACTAATATCTGGTAATGGTTCTAACTTACAAGCAATTATTGATGCCGTGAATCGCAGAGAAATTGCAGGCGAGCTGGTGTTAGTTATTTCCAATAAGCAGGATGCTTATGGTCTCGAGCGTGCCAAACTCGCGGGTATCGAAACAAAAGTACTGCAACACACTGATTATTCAAGCCGTAGCGACTTTGATCACGCACTGCTCAAAAGCCTCGATCAATCTCAAGTTGATCTCATTGTGTTAGCTGGATTCATGCGTATTCTGACGCCTGAATTTGTTGAGCACTTTGCTGGCAAAATACTCAATATTCACCCATCCCTACTGCCAAAGTATAAAGGCTTAGATACTCACCAGCGCGCCATAGATGCAGGCGACGAGGAACACGGCTGCTCTGTGCATTTTGTGACACCTGAGCTGGATGGCGGTCCTGTCGCATTACAAGCGATTGTAAAAATAGCGGCAACAGATGATGTACCATCTTTACAGCACAAGGTACATAAAACAGAACACGCAGCCTACCCCAAAGTAGTTGAGTGGTTTTGCGAAGGACGACTGCAGTGTCGTGCAGATAAATTATGGCTAGATGATGAACTTCTCAGCCAGAAGGGTTTCCAACTTACCTTTGATACACTTTAAGTGCAATTTTAAACATAGCTTGTAAATCGTTAAAGACCCTCGTAACCTTACCTAGCTAACGCTTTATATTTATTATGCATTTATTTGATAATTAACTAAATTGCTGACAAAGTATTGCCTACCAAGCTTGATGGCGGCAATTATTAGTATAAGTGTTTATCGCAGCTGGCTATTACTGGCTGACCTAACCACTCCTATCTATTAAAACATTGATGACAAAAGGTTTGCATTTATGAGTTTAAAATTTACTTCCAAGCGCTGCCTAGTAACAGCAACATGCGCATTAATCATGGCTACTTTTAGCACCTTTAGCTTTGCAATCGAACCTTTTCAAGCAACTTACATTGCCAATATAAAGAACAAAATCGATTTCAAAGGAACACTTATAAGAAAATTAACTAAAGGCAAAGATGACCAATGGCTGTTTAAGGATAACATTAGTTCTTTCTTAGCATCGATAGAAGAAAGCAGCCAATTAAAGATATCTGGTAATAAAATACAGCCACAAAAGTATCATTATTTACGTAAAGTATTAGGTAAAAAGAAAAAGCGAGATATTAGTTTTAAATGGTCGCAGAAAACAGCAATTGATCGCAGTAATAACAGCATCGCGTTACAAGCTGACACCCAAGACCGCCTAAGTTACCAGCTACAGTTACAAATGGATTTACAGCGCGGCCAAAGAGGAAAGTTTAGCTACCCTGTTGTCAAAAATAGCTCGATTGATATCATGAAATTTATTGAAATAGGTACTGAGACGATTAGCACGCCGATCGGTGATTTAAAAAGTATTAAATTAAAACTAGATCGCGGCGAAAACGCTAAAAGAGAAACCTATATCTGGTTCTCAACGGAACACAATTTTGTCATCTCTCAGCTACTACAAATAGAAACTGATGGACAATCCTATTCAATTGTATTGAATAAACTCTCTTAAATTTATGGATTCTAGAATGAGCACATCACAAGCCGAACACGTATTTCAATGGTTGTTAGCACAAGAAGATTGTGATGAAGACAATCGTCGTTTTTATTGTAGCTATCTAATTGCACATACCAGCTTGTCGATGGCTGATATTGACAACGATGCAAGTTTTTTCGATATTATGCACACTAGCTTAGCTTGCGCTTTAGAAGTCGATAAACTATCCGCTGATGACAGATCAGGGATAAATATACTTTGGCAAGAAGCTTGCGCAACCACTGCTTGAAACTAACTATTCAGCGTTGACACCCGCTATTTTTTAAGCTTTGGTAATGAACGCAATCGTCTATATAGATCATTGCGTTTCCCTTCTCTTCTCATGAATCTGAGTTATCCTCCCCCCTCTCTTTCAACACTATTTTAACGCACCGGATGCAAAATCATAACTGCCCGGTTAAAAAGCATAAACCCTCTAACTCATTACTATATGGCTGCCTTTTACAGCTCAGAGATTTTTTGTGTGAAACAATACTTGTCGTTATCGTAGAACTAGTGAACTACACGGCAACAATAATTAAACTGTACAGCAATGATTCTGCATATTAAGACGATGTTGATTATTTATCGGCAGATTTCACCGATTATTCGACTAGATGTTATTCTTTAGTAAAAAACTAAGGTATTATTCAACAACGTATTTATATTTATTTACAACGCTGTTTTAGATTAAATACTCTTAACATAAATTTGTAACAGCAAGATATTCAGAGGCAATAAAATGATTCATCAAATTACTACTGCACTAGATTCTTTACTTAACATCAAATCTGTTAGCGCGCACTGCGACGTGCCTTGCGGTATCTACGATCCGAGTACTATGCAGCTAGCTGCATTGACTGTTATTCGCTTCATGGATCAAATTGCTGAGCTGGATGGTAAAGAACTCTCTCTAGCAGATCACGCTAAACTTGTGCGCTTAGTTTCTGAAAAAGAAATTCATGCAGAAAAAGTTAAGCACGAAGTGCGCATCATGTGGGGCGATTACTTCAAAGCAGCACAGTTTGAAGCATGCCCAGGTACTAACGAGCTAATTCATAACATCATGTTAACGGGTTCAAAATGCAAGCAAGGAATCGATCGCGCTGCAGGTGAAGAACTACTTAACCTAGTTAACCAGTTCGCAACAAGCTTCTGGAAAACTAAGAATGTTGAAACGTTCACTGCAACTTGCCCTTACCCACCTGCACTAAGCGTTGTTTACCCTAAACTAGGCTAATCAAACTAGTGTTATTATGACTCACAATAGTATGAAATATACTGTTGTGAGTATTTTTTGTTTCTAGTATTTAGCTATTTACCCACCTACCTAATTCACACCATTCCCTATGCTTTACATTCGAAAAGTCTCTGGCAATAGCATGCTCCCCACCTTGCAACACGGTGATTATATTATTGCGACTAAAAATATTTTCAAACACTATAAAGTTAATGATATCGTGATAGTGCAACACGCTAAATTTTCAGAGATTATTAAACGCATTATTAGTATTGATAGTAATGAGGATTTCTGGTTAGCAGGCGATGGAGCAGACACCCTTTCTAGCGAGAAAATGGGCGCGATCAAACAAGGTCAAATTTTGGCTAAATTATGCTGGCACATACACCCTTGAAGCTCTTTTGATAAGCCTAGCTTTTAATTAATTTTGAGGTGGGAAGATTTGCGGCTCTATCTCAAGATGGACCTGAAACTTTTGATATACAGATTTTTTTATATCATTAGCGAGCTCTAAAAGCTGGTTAATGCTTGCTCCGCCGCTATGAGTCAACACCAGCGCCTGCTTTGGATATACTCCTACTCCTTGCTTTACATAACCTTTCCAACCACAGCTATCAATCATCCAAGCGGCAGCTATCTTCATTTCATCTTCAGCAACTTTAAAGCCAATAATAGCAGGATGCTGTTGCTTGAGCTGCTCAAAATAGCGCTTATCAACACATGGATTTTTAAAGAAGCTTCCTGCATTAGCAATTACTTTAGGATCAGGTAGCTTTAAAGATCTGATCGCACATATCGCCTCAAATACATTTTTCAAGCTTATTTTCTGTAGATCTAAAGCGTCCAAGTACTCTTGCAGCGCTTGGTATTCAATCTCAATATTAACTATTTTGCTCAGCTTAAGATCCACTGCACAAATAATGTAGCGCCCTTTACTGCGCTTGAAAATACTATCTCGATACTCAAATTTGCACTGCTCATTTGAAAAATCAATAAAGGCGGCTAATTGTGTATCATATACGCGCACTTTTATTAATGTATCTTTTAACTCAGTGCCATACGCTCCAATATTTTGTACCGGCGACGCACCAACTAAACCAGGTATTAGCGCCAGTTTTTCTAGACCTTGCCAATCTTTCTTAACCGTGTATTCGACGAGTTTATGCCAATCCTCTCCAGCGGCAACTCTTATAGAAACATGCTGAGAGGTCTCTTCAAGAATATCGATACCTTGCGATTGCATATGCAAGGTTAATCCAGGAATTTTTTCACTAACCAACACATTACTACCGCCCGAAAGCACTTGGTAGCTTAAACCATTTTCTTTCGCATACTGTAAAGCTTGCAATAATTGTGCTTCATTTTCGATGGCAGTGAACTGCTCTGCGATGGCTGAAAAAGCGAGCGTATTAAGATTAACTAAATCTTTGTTAGATTCTATAGAAAGCAAATTTGCCTCTTATTTATAAGTACATATTATCGATTATAGTGAGTGGTTTTTCAGTATGTTATTCAACAACCCATCGCTCGCGGTTTCCAGTAAATCCAGCACGTGATCAAAACCTTGATCACCACCAAAATACGGATCAGGCACTTCATTTGAAACTAGTTCACAATCAATATAATTTAGTATCAGCGCGAGCCGTGCTTTACACTGTTGTGGTTTTATTGCGGTCAAATTTACTAAATTATCCTCATCCATTGCCAGTATATAGTCAAATTTGTCAAAATCATCAGCGCTGACTTGGCGTGCTCTAAGATGCTTTAAATCATAACCTCTTCTACTCGCGTAAGTGACCGCCCTATTATCTGGCGACGATCCTATGTGATAGTTAGAAGTACCAGCAGAATCAGTACTTATCTGACTAGCATAACCTGCAGTATTCACTTTTGCAGAAAAGATAGCCTCTGCGCTTGGCGAACGACAGATATTGCCCAGACAGACAAATAACACTTTCACTTTCTTATCTACCATTCTCATTCCTTTGTAAAAGATCTAAAGATTAAGACTTAACCACGTTTTTAATCAGAGTGTTTATAGGGGATATAGATACTAGGGCTGTAGAGCGTGAAGTGTCATAAAAATAACAAGTATGGATAAGAAGCTAAGTTTAGTTCACTTAAATTTTCACGATTATTGAATGAAATCTCAACACAGCAACTACGCTATGCTGAGATTTCTAAACTAGATTAGCAAGCTTAAACTAAACTACTAGTTACATTTGAAATGCTGTATTAACACTCCAACTTTCTACAATCAACTAACGTTTTCAATACGCTTGTAAGCCGTCACAGTGTTAACTAATAACATTGCGATCGTCATAGGACCTACACCACCTGGAACAGGTGTAATAGCGCCGGCTTTTTCACTAGCGCTGGCATAATCAACATCGCCTACTAATTTGTTTTTGCCATCGCGTTGAATTCTATTAATCCCCACGTCAATAACGCAAGCACCTTCTTTTATCCAGTTAGCATTAATCATCTCAGGGCGGCCCACTGCTGCGACTAAGATATCAGCTTTAGCGCAAATCTCTTCGATATTTTTAGTACGCGAATGCACAATAGTAACAGTGCAGCTCTCTTGTAGTAGCAATGCAGCCATAGGCTTACCCACTATGTTAGAGCGGCCAACTACTACTGCATTCATACCCGTTAGATCTTCTCCAAGCGCATGTTTGATCAAATGAACGCTGCCGTGTGGAGTACAAGGAATCAAGCTTTCATCACCAATCGACAAACGCCCTACATTGACAGGATGGAATCCATCAACATCTTTTTCAGGTAAAATAGCGTTTAAAACAACTTTTTCATCTATTTGCTTAGGTAATGGTAGCTGTACCAAAATGCCGTGAACAGTATCGTCACTATTCATTTGTTCAACCAGTGCCAGCAATTCTTCTTGTGTAGTCGTGTCAGCAAGCTTATGTTCTGTTGAAATAATACCTACTTCTGCCGCTTGCTCACCTTTCTTTTTAACGTAAACTTGGCTAGCAGGATCTTCACCTACCAGTATTACCGTTAATCCTGGGGCCTTACCCGTTTTATCTTTTAGCGCCGCGACATCAACTGCTAACTGCACACGTAAATCACTTGCGAAAGCTGCGCCATCAATTCTATTAGTCATTTGTTTAAAATACTCCAAAACAGGTTAATTCATACTTTTGTTGTTTTTGCTTATCAAAAAGCAAAAAATTTAATACCTTAATTATACTGAAAAATATAACTTAGAAATTATTTTTGTGTAATAAATATATTAAAACTTTCATGTAAATTTATTTCCAGCTCTTGAAGTCTGGAGAGCGTGTTTCTGTCAACTCTAAAACCTTCACTCAAGAGTAGTATCCCCTCTTCACTGATTAAATCTCGACTCAGACACATCCCTATTTTTAAGTCATGGCTTTTGACGAGTAAATCATACTTCCCTTTACCTGCTTTGCTTAATTGCGGCAAAATCTTAACTAAAAGACTTACGATATAGTCGTCATATTTTTCTGTGGCATAGTTATCTAAAAAGCTAAGTGCTTCAACAGTACTAAAAGGCCGATCAATATAGCGCCCTGCGACAAGCTCTGTGTAGTCATTCACAACAGTCAATACTTGAGCTTGTTTGGAAATACTATCTCCTGTTAACCCAAGAGGATAACCGGATCCATCAAGATATTCTTTATGTTGTAATACAATTTTAGCCGCTTTATCCAAAGGCCTTACAATCATCATGGCTGCGTGAGATAAGCTAGGGTGGCAATTAAAAATACGCTGCTCTTCTATGCTTAACTGAATGTAAGGAGTATGTAAGATTTTATCGCTAAAACCCATTTTACCAATATTGCGTAAATGCCAAGCATTTGTTAAATCGTTAATTTCTTCTTCTTGAAAACCGCAGGCATTGGCGATTTCGAGCAGTAATAAGTTTAATTGCTGATTACGCCCACTGGCTCTTTGCCCCATACGTGCAAACACTTGGTTAGATAGCATGCGAATCAAATGTTTATTTGAATCTTTAGTCTGCAGCTGCAACTGTTGGAAGCTTGCTTTATATCTAGCAGATTCAGTAATACTATTTTGTAAGCTAGCCTTTAAGCGACGTTTCTTAATTAACTGTACGAACTTCTCCTGAAGATCAATGATAATGCGTAACAGTCTTTTTCTTAAAAACACTTGGTTAACCGGAAAAATAATAAAATCACGATACTGATTTTGTTGAGCATCCGTTAAAGATAGAATTTTATCAGCAGGTGCTAATAGATAAGCTAACCCGTAAGGACAAGCTATTTTTAGTTGCTTAACAAATTTTTCAAGACGAGTACTAGGGTTCTCTAGCTCTTCTTCAGGCGCTGGAACTTCTGCAAGATTAAAATCCGCTATTTGCAAATCAGTTTCGCTTAAACTTTCAGTGCTTGTGGTATTTAAAAGCTCTGATTCGAGATCTATTTCATTTTCAATCCCTTGCATGCCAATTAACAATACGTGTGCCTTGGGCAGGGATTCTATCGCTACATCTAAATCGCAATAATGCAAATTAACCATTTGAGTAGACAGTATATCACCCAGCTGCTTACGCTCTGGTGTTGAGAAACCCGCCAAAAGAATATGTATGTCAAACTTATTCATTAATAACCCTACCCTTTTCAGGTCTTTTTATGAAAATTTATGCTAAGAAAGCTGCATTAAATCAAACTACTTATAGACAAATTTATAACGAAGCGTTCTCTCAACACTAAGTACCATTAGTATAACCTGTTCACGGTTACTTTTATTACTTGATACGTAATGATTGCGACGCAATTTGGCTATTTCTGCTATTGCCCTAAACCGCCTTAGTTCTATTTTTTAACTTTAGTATAACTTTATTCGTTTTATTCATTGGTAATATAGATCAATAAATGCTGAAATAGCTGCTATTTAAAATAGCCCTTGGAGTAATAATGGAACGCGTAACAATTTTTGGCCGTAAAGGCTGTGGTTTCTGTGTGAGAGCAAAAGATTTATGTGAAGAGCAAGGTCTTGAGCATCGTTACATCGACATTCAAGAAGAAGGTATCAGCAAAGCCGATTTAGAAAAAACAGTGGGCAAGCCTGTTGAAACAGTTCCACAGATCTTCATCGGCACTGCACATATCGGCGGTTATACGGAATTTGCAGCTAAAGTAGCCGCTGCAACCGCATAATTTTTATCTTCTGCAGAGATTAACACTCTGCAGGAATATTACTCTTTCAACCCTTTCTTCCATTCTCTATTTTATTTGAGCAAGTTTTTATACATAATAGTGGTCGCGGCATAACCATCTAATGCAGGATTTAAAGCAAATTCTGGTATTATCCCTGCCGTTTTATACCCTAATGACGAATACAAGTTTTGTGCACTATCCCCTGTTTTAGTATCTAGCACTAATAATGACCTTTCTAGTAATAATGCTTGCTGTTCTATACTGAGCATTAGTTGCTTAGCAATACCTTGGCGATGATAATTGGGGTGCACTAATAATTTTGCGACATCTGCTCGGTGTTGTTGATTAGGTGGCGTATCAATATCCAAAATGACACAACCTACAATTAAACTCTGCGCTTTCGCGACCCACAAGAATTGTCGTTCAGAGCTGATACACTCAAGCAATTTTCCCTGCCAATAAGCAGTACTTTTTGCTAGTGTAAAAGGCTGTATAAAACCAACGCTGGCACCTTGTTCAACGCATTGATGTAATATTTCAGCTAAAGGTGCTATTGCTTGTGGATACTCAATTTTGGTTAATTGCTCAATGTGGATCCTGCTCATTTATCAACCTTACTTTTGTTAAATATAAATATCTATTCATTACTTTCTACAATAGTAATGGTTATAATCAGTTTTTTTATATTAAAGAGCATTTATTCATGCGTATACTCATCATTTCCATTTTTGTACTAACCTTAACTGCATGCGTGGGTATCCCAGACTCAGACGGCTTTTTCGGAATTCCAGGCTTATAATAGCTTTTAACTCTATACTTAAGGATTATAAAATGAAAATTTCCACCCTATTACTGATCACTTTAGCACTACAAGGATGTGTTGGAATACCCGGCTTTTAAATGCAACGAGTGTTATTCAATTTGAAAACAGCTCATCTTTACGTTAGCTGTTTTCCTCTCATATTTTCAATCTAACAGCTCTTCTATCCCACCCCAATACCGCCAATAATCAAGCACCGCGCAGCAAGCTTTCTCGTAACCTCGAATTCGCTTCGCCAGAGGGGTATGCTAAGTAATTTTTATAAAGTCAAAGACTTTACGCAGCAAGGAGAATTTACCCTTGGACGATTTAGGCTCCGCCTAAGTCATCTCTATTAAAGATGTTTATTATTAAATAAGCTGTCAACGGGCACGTTAAGTACAGAAAACTGCTCAGCTTTTACTTGTAATAACTTACGATCTAAATTGCTAAGCCAGTGCTCATTATCGCAGGCATCTTGCGCTGCCAACTCATCAGCTGGATTTGGAATTGGCCAAGGTAAAATACGATTTAATTGCTCTAAACTTAAATCATTGAGAGAGCGAGCTAACAAATACTCGCCTTGTTCTGAACGACAAATAATTGCACTGTCTACCAATATTTGCTGGTAGCTATCCCAGCGTTGCTGGTTAAGCCCTGCCACACAATTTAATAAATTTTCATCAGATAGCGTTTTGCCGCTGCTTTGCGCCTCCCATAGTTTACGCAAAACACCCACGATAGTATGCAAATGTGATTGAAAACCAGCACTGGCAGCAGTATTGTAAACCGTTAACAGCTTAGTTAGTTCAGCACCTAACAGTATGATCATCCAGGTAATAAAGATCCATACCAGAAACAAAGGTACTGCAGCGAAAGCACCATATATCAGCTCGTAAGATGGAAATTGTACTGCAAAAAAAGCGAAAGCGCGCTTGGCGATTTCAAATAGGAAAGCCACTACAACGGCACCAATCAAGGCGTTTTTAAAAGGTACATTACAGTTAGGCACTGCTGAATATAATAAACTAAAAGCGGCTATCGATAGAACTAAGGGTAATAGTGATAATAAATTACTGCGCCCAACGATAGCTGTCGCTTCTGAGATTATTGACAAAGAGGCAATGTATGAAGAAACCAGTAATCCAACACCGATCAAGATAGGACCTAAACTTAAAATAGCCCAATACAGCAAAAAGCTAGACATCCCTTTACGAGAATGCTTTACCCGCCATATTCGATTAAATGCCGCTTCAATGTTCTTCATCATCATTACCGAAGTAACAAATAGAAATATCGCGCCCACAGCAGTTAAACGCTTAGCTTGGGAAGTAAAGTCAGCCAGGTAATCTTGTACCACTTCGCCGGTTGCCGGTACAAAATTTGAAAACACCCAATTTTGCACTTCTGTTCCCACACCTTGAAACGAGGGGATCAACGCCAATACTGAATAAGTCACTGTCATTAAAGGCACCACTGCAAACAATGTGGTGTAAGTTAGTGCTGAAGCATTTACAACACCGCCATTACTCCAAAACTGACGGATTAAAGTAGCGATGAAATTAAGGGCATTTGTTAGGTATTTTTTGCTCATTGTGATTAACATTTTCCTATGTTTATGATTTTAAATTTTATAGCTGCTGTGTGGCTATTAAAGGTTGAGTACTTAGAATTAAATCAAAAACATTTATAGCACGCAAACATCAGTAGTCATCTAGGAGGCCGTCCGAGAACAGACTGATCTACTGCGATCTAGTCTATTTGGCCAAATTTTACGTTCATTTTCGTTATGTAGAACAACTATTCGCCTCAAATAAACCCTAAATCTG
>JBALXS010000232.1:0-4608 GCA_036960485.1 Oceanospirillaceae bacterium | reverse complement strand
TGCGCAGCCACGAAAACTCACCTTACGCTTGGGTAGATGTATTCTTTGGCCCTAATAAAGATGCCGTACATGTGATAAACAAATCGACATTAGAGATTGTAAAAACGTTAAGACCATCACCGGGTAAAACAGCCGCCCACGTTGAATTCAATAAAGACGGCAGTAAGGTAATTCTGAGTGTTTGGGATATGGATGGTGAGATTATTGTTTACGACGCCAATACATTAGAAGAAGAAAAGCGCCTACCGATGGTGAAGCCTTCTGGCAAATACAATGTATGGAATAAGACTCAGTATGAGCGGGGGACTAGTCATTAGAGCGGCATGCGACATATAAGGTTATGTTGTGATCTGTTAAATTCTATTATTAACGTAGGCCTCTTAAATAGAGGCCTATAGTCGTATATTGTCATTACTCTTACCTCATGAAAAACCCTGTCTAAAATCTGCTAATTTTATCTATTTTTGATTTTGTTAATAATTAAATGTAATATCGCTTGAAAAAAGTAAAGGTGCTACTAGCAATTTTAAGATTAAATGAAAGCTAGATTAATCCTTTACTTCAAATAATATGTTTTACGATATTAGTGATGTCACCGTAATAAACGTGACATATTCATCCCATTCCCTGAATACCAATAATACATAATCTGGCTGTTTATTTTGTGATAATGGACTAATGCATGCTCGCTAATGTTAAGCGATTGAAAGGATTTAAAAGGAAAACAAATGATTGAAGTTGATGAGATAAGAACCCTATTTAGAAGAAAAGAATTTTACACTATTCAGCAACTGATTGAAAAGCAGCCTGACATTATTAATCATGTATTCGATGGCTCGCCCCATGAGTTTAACTTATTGACTTTGGCTGTTAATAAAAACAATGTTTCTTTAGTTGATCTGTTAATTGAAAAAGGTGCTAGGCCACTTCCTGAGAGTGATTTGATTTCAAATTGGCTGGCGTCAGGTGATTATAAAAAGGCACCTGATATTGATGTTTTGAAAGCCTTATTAAAGCAAGGTGCTACTTTTCCTGTCTCTGATGAAAATCGTTGTAGAATGTTTATCGGTTACATAATGAAGGATATCTACTCATATGATTATATCGGCGCATTAAAGGGCATGATTAAACTAGGGTTTGACCCTGTTGCTGTGGAAAAAGTGGCTCGAGCTTCAATGATTATCCAGGCATTAAATAGACACTACGAAAAAGATAGCAAAATAGCTGATCACTTGATAATGCTGGGTTGCAGTGTGAATGCCTTATCCAGTGATGGTTATTCTCCGATCGGTCAAGCACTTGAAAAGCGCAGTTATGCGTTTGTAGCAAAGCTGCTGGATCTAGGTGCTGATATTTCTATAATAAAAAAGATTGCTTACACTTTGGTCAAACATCCCAATATGCCTGCTGAACTTAGAAGTAGGATGGCAGAGGGACAGGAGCTTAGCGTAGTCGATGATTATGGTGTCGCGCCTATTCATGCCGCAGCGCAAGATAACAATCGTGAATATATCTCTTTTTTGGTCACTAAGGGTGTTGATATTAATTTTCCCGCGCCGCATGGCAGCCCGCTTATGTATGCCATTACATCTAATTGTAAGGAATCCATTAAGTTACTTATTGATTTGGGCGCAGATGTAAATACAGTCAATAAAAAGAAAGAGACCGCTTTAGATATAGCTCAAACAGTACCGGGATTCAAGTGTGTCTGTACTATGTTGATTAAAGCTGGCGCTAAAACCAGTATAGAGCTCTCTGGAAGTGGGAATAATAAACCTGAGATTATAGCCAGTATCGAAAGATCGATTCAGGGTGGTGAAGTTTGGGCTAGTAAGGCAAAAGAATCACTGAGCGAACTTAATATTGATCAAGCCCTATTGTGGAATACCTTGATTCGCCATTGCTTGGATAACAGCGTTGCTAAGCCTTCAAATAAATGGATGAAAGAAGCTGAGGAATTGGTTGAAAGCATTGGAGAAAAGATTCTAAGAGAGAATTTGCTAAGCTGGCTTCCTCTACTTAAAGAAAAACGCATTAAAACAGGGACGAGTGATTATGATTATGAGTCTGGCTATTATGATCACGAGATCAGTGAAAGTAATACGCGTTTATTGAAAGCTTTGATTTGGCTGGCAAGTCGTTTTGATGATGCTGATATGAGTCGGACCTTAAGAACGGTTGCGACACACATGTATAAAAAAGTTTCCGGTATAGGCATGCGTAATGCCAAATTGGGGAATGCTGCTATCTATAGCCTTTCCATTATGCCTGGCACGGTAGGTTTAAAAGAAATCATCGTATTAAGAGCTGCCACAAAATACAACCCCGCCTTAGTTAATATTAATCGTGTGTTTGATAAGTTGGCTGAAGCCAGTGGTAAAACGTCTGATGAGCTGGCTGAGCTGGCAACTCCAGATTATGGTTTGACTGCTTTGGGTGAATTTAGGCAAACCTTAGGTGATTTTGAAGCGATAATGTCTGTGCTTTCTTCTGGCAAGTGCGAGCTGGTTTGGCAGGGTAAAACGAAAATTCAGAAGAGTGTTCCCGCCGCCATTAAAGGTAGCCATGCAGAAGAAATTAAAGCTATTAAGGCGTTAATTAAAGATGTACAAACAGGCTGTGCTGCACATAGTCAGCGTATTGAATCGATGTACTTAGGTCGAAAGCAATTAGATTATGCAACATGGAAAGAGCAGTATGTTGATCATAGATTGATCGGGTTCTTGGCTCGTAGATTGATCTGGCGAGTGAAGGGTAAAAAATCCAGTGTGAATGTGATCTATAGCGACAATGGGTTTATATCTCATGATCTAACTACTGTCGATATTGACAAGGATGCAATCATTCATCTCTGGCATCCCAGCATGTCTACTCCTCAAAATGTTTTGGCTTGGAGGCATTTTTTAATTAATCAGGAAATAACTCAGCCTTTTAAGCAGGCTCACAGAGAAATCTATTTATTAACGGATGCCGAGCGTACAACAAAAGACTATAGTTTACGTTTTGCCAGTCATATATTGAAGCATTCTCAATTTCATGCCCTGGCGAGCCAGCGAGGCTGGGATCAGCAGCGTGGTGGTTATTGGGATGGTGGTAGTGAAAATTCAGCCTATAAAAGCATCCCCGCATTTAATACCAGTGTGAGCTTTGAAGCTGAGGGTGCAGAATCTTATGGTTTTAGTGATACGGGAATCTACGATTGTGTTGCTACGGGGCGGGTTTGTTTTTCTAAGCGCAATACAATAGATTTAGAGAAAGTTGATGCTCTACTATTTTCTGAGGTAATGCGCGACATTGATCTATTTGTCGGTGTGACCAGTATTGGTAATGATCCTAATTGGCGAGACCGCGATAATGAGTATTGGTCTAGCTCTAGTTTTGGTGATTTAACGGAAACTGCTAAAACACGTAAAGACGTATTAACAGCATTGATTCCTAAACTGAAGATTGCCGATCAATTAAAGCTTGAAGGCAAATTTTTGATCGTTGAAGGAAAGCTCATTACATATAAAATACACTTAGGTTCATCAAATATATTGATGGCACCTAATGATAGTTATTTGTGCATTGTTGAAGTGCGATCCAAGTCTAAAGTGATGCTACCTTTTGAAGGCGACCATACCCTGTCATTGATTTTGTCTAAGGCAATGATGTTGGCTAATGATGACAAAATTAAAGATGCAACCATACTTTCACAGATTCGTGGGAATACAATTTAATGCATAATGGTTCTTGCTTGAAAGGAGGTGCTTCATGGGTATGATGTTGAAGATAAAAGATGAGACTTCAACTGGTAAGTTCATCTCAGAAAGATTAGTAGAGTTTTCGATCGAGTGCATAACAGTTAAAACATTGATCGAAACGCGTGTTACTCAGGAAGTGGTTAGTTATAACGCTGAAACTGGAGGTCAATTTTTTGGTCTAGTTCAACCTACTGAATCAGAGAAGATGCTTAATGGTTTTCGCTTGAAACAAGGCGCGCTTGTAGATATAGAAAAGCAAAAACAAGCCGCTATTCGTGCGTTTAAAAGTAATGCTTTTTTTCTTCTAATAAATGACAAACAAGTCACGGAGCTTGAAGATGAAATTATTATTACTCCTAGTACTGTAGTCGTGTTTTTAAAGCTAATTCCTCTTGTGGGCGGCTAATGAATGTGAAAAACATTCAATTTTGTCAGTGCCAATTAATTTAAAGGGATATTACTATTTAATAGAGTAGCTGTAGGTCAGATAGCAGCTACTTACTGGGGTGTGAATTTTATTATTGAAATATCTTATCTGATATTTAATTAGATTTAATATTCACCTTTCTTAGTAACTATTAGTCTAAAAAACAACCAGCTTTCTCGTTATTTCTCCCTCCAAATAAGTTAAAATAAATACTGTATTTAATTACAGTATTGGTGGCTTATGTCTATTCCTGAAATTGATCATAACTCTAATAAACCCTCTATAAATTCTGCTGATTATAACGATCAGCTGGCCGATAAAATTACGACCTTGGCTGGGCAGATTAATGCAGCTGAATATCGTTTTCTTAAATTGATCTCCGAGTTTGATCTTCGTGAGGCTTGGGCGGCTGCGGGTATTCGTTCTTGTGCGCATTGG
>JBALXS010000231.1:0-4629 GCA_036960485.1 Oceanospirillaceae bacterium | reverse complement strand
AAATGGCCTTTACAATTATCTTCAAAATTAGCTTTACGGGCAATATGCTCATTAAGGCAACGCATAAACCAGCTAATATCCTCTAGTCGCTGGCGCCATTTATCAACCGTTGCAGAGATCAATAGATCCTGTTCTTTGGATAGCTTTTCGCCGTTAAGGTAGCGCTTAATGATATCTGGACCCGTATATATTTTTCGCCACCGCTCAATCACCTCTAAGTCACTTAACGCATCAACTTCTTGTTTGTTAATATATAAAACCACATGATAGTGGTTAGACATAATTGCATATGCACAAATATCAATACAAAACACAGCATCTAGTTCAGCTAATCGATCAATAACCCATGCACGGCGATGCTCGTAATTGCGTTGTGCATCATGATCAAAGCCACACAGGAAAGCTTTTCTTACAACGCGTGAGATACAGTGATAATAAGGGGTGTCTTGGTAGCAAATTTGCTGAGATCGTGCGCGGGTCATAGAGCCTCCTCATCAGGAATACTCACTCTGATATCTATTTAGTTCAAGTAAAAGGCTACTCCGATAAGCGTTTTAATACAATTTAAAAACCGACTGTCCATTAAATCCACAATTAAATCCACATTACCTAAATAACAGGCTAAAAATTGTGGGCTAAAATTGCGAAGCAATAGCCCGCTTTTTTTAGTCTTTGTTAATTTTCTTGTTATGTTTGTCATCTAACAAAACAGGGACTTTTTCTCTTTTTTCAGGAACATTTATGATATTTCCTAAAAGGTTCTCACTCAGTCTATCTTTATACTTATCAGGTAATTGTGCTTGTTCAAGATATACCAACTGCTCAACAACCTCCTTTTGTTCCTGCAATTTTTGAGAGGATGCTTTACTCTTATAACTTATATAAGTTGAAACACCTCTATAAACAGAAATACAACCAGATGCCGACGCTAACGCCCACCAAGCGCCACCAAAGATTAAACTCAAAGCTATGCCTGCACCAAAGACTCCAATTAATGCACCATTTTGTAATTTATCTAAAGCAACAGCCTCTTTTCTAACTCGAGATGCCAAATTTAATGCTTGTTTATAATTGTTATCATCCATCATAGTGAGTCACTCCTATGATAACTTCCCTTCATCACATAATGAGCTTCTCGTTCATGATGAATTGCTCGTACTAAATGCACAAAAGCAATAAATATATATGCCAGTGAACTGAAAATAAGAAACCATTTACCAAACCAAATTATATTTAATTGCGCCATTGTTAATTTTAATTGGATAGAGCTTAAACCTAATTGAGGGTGATCCATCAGAATTAAAAATGCTATGAGCAGCATCCCCATAAAAATTTGAAGTATTGATCTTAATTTATTATTTCTTGCTAAATCTATAATCTCGTACATATCTATATGTTTCGAGTTATTATAGTCATCGTCATTTATGACCATTTGCAACCTCCTTTGTTTAATTGAAAACATAACAGCTTATTAGGCGGAACAGTTCCGTGTTTAAACACGGAATCGTTCCGCCTATCATGTTTTCATAAAGCTGATAATAACATTATATTTCAATTACTCACGTCATTTATTATATCTTAGCTTATGCTGAAATGCGCAAGCATTCCTTCTAACAAGCAGCACTTGGCATAATCTCAATAACTGCATAAAGATGCAGTACTAGATTGATAAACAGCTTATTTATAAATTCACTGTTCCTTACATACATCCGCGAATATACGCCCGCCAGTGATTACGCTATGCGAACTGCTGCTACCTATAAAATCAACACGCGTTGCCTCAATCTTGAAAATATCTGTTACTGTCCACGGCTACTGTAACCAATTTAAAACTCACCTCACTTAAGTGATAAATTACCCTCATAACTAAAACACCTTACTTCTTGAGTCACTGGATCAACAAACTGCAGTTGCTTTGCCAATAGCTGTAAAGGTACTGAATAGTTATCCGCTGATAGCGGCTGTAATTGTGGGTAGTATTTGTCATTCAGTATCGGCCAGCCTAATGCCTGCATATGGACCCGTAATTGATGGGTTTTACCGGTAACAGGGTTTAATTCAAATAATCCCTTGTCGCCCGTTTGCTGCAAGCATCGAATCATAGAGTGGCTATTAGCCTCCCCTTCAGCTATGCGCATACGAAAGCGCGGTTCACCTTGCACAATACGGTTTTTAACTTCCCACTCTTGCCCTACAAGGTTTTCACTGCTGCTAATATTGGCAATTGCTTGATAGGTTTTGTGTATTTGGCGGGCTTTAAATAACTGATGATAATCGTGGCGGGTGTCTGGATTAATAGAGAATATCACCAAGCCTGCTGTGACTCTATCTAAGCGATGCAACGTTTGTAAGGCTTCTATGCCGGTGCTGCGTCGTAGGCGGTTTTGCAGGCATTCATTCACATAAATACCGCCGGGAGTTACGGGTAAAAAATGGGGTTTGTAGGCAACTAATATCTGCTCATCTTGAAATATAATCGTTTCCTTGAAAGGAATACTCGGTTCACTTGCAACTTCTCTATAGTAGTAAATGCGTTGCTGAGGCTGAAAGAGAGACTGCGCGGTTAGCAGCGATTTATCGTGATAATGCACCTTGCCATCAGTGATTCGCTGTCGCCAAATATCAGCATCAATATAGGGAAACTTAATAATCAGATACTCAAGCACTGTGGCAACGCCTGGATTAACTTGCGGTAAGCTCAGTACTGAAGGATGCTCTGAAATTGCCATTTAATGATCCAAATTATTAATTGAGACTGTGGCATAACGTAGCGAGCGCTAATAAGACAAGGCAAAAATCGGCGAAATAGTGGAGTCAGTGTACCCCTGTTTATGGGTATTACTGATGTAAGTGAGCATATTGAGCCGATTGTTAACGCCGTATTATTGAGCGCAGTTATCATACCCTTTAGGGTAAGTTATGCTGAGATCTCTAACTATAACATGAGTTTAATAGCACAATGCGGTGGAGAAGGTATTAGAGCTCTATTGATCAACTTGAGAAGCTTAAAAAATCGGCAGGTCTAAATTTATAAAAGTATCTTATATTTATTTGTTGCCGCTGCTTTTACATCGAACATTTACGCAAGCAGTGTTTTTCAAGATAATGTTTTTCAAAATAGTGGGGGTAGATTTATGTTTGACTAAAATCTGAGTGCTATTTTAAATTCACTATTAAATTATTTCTGCAGCTACTAACAACTGCCTATGCTTTTTATCTTACTTTTTAGCTGATTCTTGTTATCAGGCTCTTTTATCTTACTTTTCCATCAAGCTCTTTTTATCAAGTTATGGAACTCATTACGATGCCTAACCGCTTGCTAAATAGTGCGGGCGATTTGGTTGTCGCTGTAGCGTCAAAACCAAAACATCCACACCTTTAAACTACTGGTCATAACATTCTTAGTTACGCTTTTTTAACGCGTATTTGGCTGCTGCCCACTGTTTTGTTGTTGAGGTTAGTGATGGCTACTTTTGCTTCGCCTACTTTAGGCATTTCGACAAAGCCAAAACCTTTAGACTCTCCACTAACTTGGTCAACAACTAGGCTGCAAGATTGGACTGTACCGAAGGCTACAAATAGCTCATTCAATTCTGCTTGCGTGGTTAATCGATCTAAGTTGCGTACTAATAATTTCATATATATTCCAAGGATGGGGTTATTCATTAATGATAATTATTTTGATTATATAGCACTGGCAAGCGCAATGAAGATTTTTTGTGCCGATCTTGATACGAAAGCTGATAATACTGAACTATAAGTGCTAAGTACTAGGCAACAAACGCTAAGCAGACGCTTTGGTGTAAGTGGCGACTAAGCGCAATTTGCCTTAACCATTATAGCCATACATTATCGTTTCTGGCTTGGGCTTACGACGATCAAAGCTACGCCCCCAAATGAATTAAGTGTTGGTGATCATTAACTAACTGATTTGCTGGATCGATATGGAGACAAAAACAAATGTGCCAATATAATAGTAGCTCTGTCACTGTTTGCTAGTTTTGTTTTTCTGCTAAAGGGTGATGGCTTGAACTGATGTTTGAAATCATTTAATAAACGCATCCGTGAGCTATCAACGGCCAAGTGCTCAAAGAATTGAACTCTTCACTTAAAATTTCTGAGGTGGTTGATGCTCTGAATCGAAAGACCATTGTTCTTTCTTTATTTCCACCCAGACCAAAGCTCCAAGACTGTTATTTGCTATAAGGTATAGCTGCTACCTTAAACCCAGTAGGGATGCCCTGCTATAAAAGTTCTTTCATATAGTTTGAATGCGATAACAGGTGAACTTATAAGTATAAAAGTTATTATAAATAATACATCTATACTAGTGATCCTCATCGCTTCTTATGCCTTTTTATAATTACACATTAACATTAGCTGAATTAAAATCTGATGCCACCGTTTATTATGCGAGTAATATTTTATATTATTCTTTAGCAAAATATCATATTTTTATATTAACAAGTAAAAAGTAAAACTTGCTCTGTTTTTATCATATATTATTTACTTTTGTACTTAGCCCTAAATAATAACAACCACAATCATAAAAATTAATTCTTCACTTTCCAACAATAACATATACAATTAAGTCATTAAAAATTATAGGTAATTTATTTACATAACATC
>JBALXS010000230.1:0-4654 GCA_036960485.1 Oceanospirillaceae bacterium | reverse complement strand
TGTAGTTTATTGTTAAGAAAACACCCACAAAAAAGCAGCCAAAAGGCTGCTTTTTTCTCATTTCGTTTAACTGTGTCAAATCTCATAAGTAATGAAAGCGTTCGCACTAATTTTAATGTTGTGTTCATTTATCCGCAGACATTGAACTGTAGCTTTGTTTTTTTAGACATGAAGAATCCTTACCGATAAAGTAATTCCGTGAGGAATTCTAGATACCCATGACAGGAAATGACACATTGCAGACATTTTTTAAATATGGATTACCAGAATTGATAAAAATCGATTAACTAACAAGGGATTTTATCAACTCTTCGCTGATGCCTACCGCCTTCGAAATTAGTTTTCGAGAAGATATCAACAATTTCTTTTGCCTGTTCCAAACTTACAAATCTCGCAGGAATTGAAACTATATTTGCATCATTATGCGACCTTGCTAATTCAGCCACCTCAGAATTCCAAGCTAACGCACACCTTACTCCTTGATGCTTATTCACAGTCATTGCAACACCGTTGCCGCTTCCGCAAATAATAATACCTAGATCAAAATAATCACCTTCAACGGCCTTTGCTATAGGATGAACAAAATCAGGGTAATCACATGAATCTATATTATAAGGCCCAAAATCTTTTGTTTCTATTCCCTGAGCTTCTAAGTGAGCAATAATTTCATTTTTGTACTCAACACCGGCATGATCGCCACCTAATGCAATTTTCATAGTTTGAATCAAAGACCTTTTTGAGTTGTTCATTTATTTTCTTAATGATGCAATGAAGAGTCGTCGACTCTATTGATTGCTAGTATATATTAATACAAAAAAATGGCAGCTTTTGGCCGTTAACGGCCTTCATCAAAATCTGATAATCTGATAACTTGTCAGAATTATAGTATGCAACTTTATTACTTAAAATATACCCTGTAATCAAGTTAGACTGAGTCTAGTATGATACTTTATTTTTCTACGCTGAGTTTTGAAGACCTGAAACCAGTGCTTGCAGAGGTATTAAGTATGAATCTTTATTACTTGGCTACATAAGCTGACCCTAAAAAATAGAAATTTTTATCACAAATGAGTTTGCACAAACAGCTGTGGGGGGGAGATATCTGTATTTGATTCTTGGCCTGAGATCTGGGTCTTTGACGATAAAGACTATCAAAGAGCCACTGATATCGTTAATTCATCAATAAATGTCTACAAAGGTGTGCATTGGTTATGTGATCAATGTCTTGAAGAAAATGGCCCATCTTTTGAAATCTGCTGGAATTGCCAGAGTGATAATCAACGAGCATGATAATTGATCGTTTTAGCTTCTAAATTAAAGCATAGCTAGCAGTTGGCTCTGTCAAATTTGGTGTTTAGTTGAATAAAAGTTTCTGATCTGATGACCCCCGGTAACTGACAGATATCATCTAATACCACATCTAATACTATCGTAGACTCGACTCGCAAAGTAAGCATAATATCTGAACGGCCAGACAAAGTAATTATCTTTGAAACTTGGGGGATTTTCTTCAAATTAGTAGAGACTATGGCAATTTTTTCTTGGTCAATATGCACTAATACTGTGGCAATTAACCACCGTAAATGACTGTCTGATCCCAGTTTTAATGTATACCTCTCTATTACATTTTCTCTTTCTAACCGGTTAATCCTATTGTTAATTGTTGTCCTAGCTACTTTCATTTTCTTGGCTAGCACTGCTACAGGTGTGCGTGAGTTTTCTGACAGCAAATCAATTAACTCTTGATCAATACGATCTAATTTTTTCATGTAGTGACCTTAAATAGTTTTATTGACGTTACCGATAATTAACCAATGTATAGCAACAGCCTATAGGAGCAAATTCAGGGCTAGCTTGCAAATTAAATTGCCTCAATAATTTAGGTAAGTGATGTTTATCACCCTTAATATCATACTTAATTAGCAGTTAATCCAAGCTTCTTTAAGAATATTACAGCTATAAAACCGATTAATCAGCCGAGCTTAACGCCAATTTTATTTGCCTACGGCAAACCGGAATTTTAGAGAGAGATTTGAGAGCTAGCCCTCAAGAAATTTCTCTCTTTTAAAATGGGTCCTATTTATTTTATTAGATACCTTCTTTTGTTAATTTTTTATATTGATTAATACCATCATTTTTAAAATTATATTACCAATAAATTAAAAAATGCTGGTTGTTAGAATCCAGTCACTTTGCATGAGCTGTTGCTTCAATAACTACACTATAACCATAAATGGTCATTATGACCTGTATAAGAGTACTATTGGTAGGTTCTGTCAGGTCTATATGACCGAGCTAAATGTTATAATTTATCTGTTACCGCAAGCATTGTGACTTCGATAATTTAGGCTGCATTGTAATAGATATGAATCATATCTTGCTGATTATGGGTGGAGCAGCCGATCAAATTAGCACTAATAACCAAAAAATAACTGTAAGACTTAGGAGAATAAGAATGAAAACAAGCATACCCGAAGGCGCTCGCGTGCCACATTTTTGGGAAGCGATGATATCTTTGATATCACTAGTGATTGGTATCAGTGTATCTATTGTCATTTACGGCCTCGATCCTCATATTCCGATGTTGTTTGGGGTGATCGTTGCCTCCTTAATGGGGCTTAAATGTGGTTTTAGTTGGGAAAATATCCAAAACGGAATGGTCCGAGGGATTACTAATGCGCTACCCGCTACGATCATACTGATCGTCGTTGGGATTTTGATTGGTGTATGGATTCTCGCCGGAGTCGTGCCGACTTTAATTTATTATGGTCTGCAAATATTATCCCCGAGTATTTTCCTGCCGGCTGCGGTCATTATTTGTGCGCTAACTTCACTGGTAACAGGTACCAGCTGGGGGACGACAGGTACTATCGGTGTCGCTCTTATGGGGATCGGGGAAAGCCTTGGTTTTCCATTACCCCTAGTGGCAGGTGCGGTATTATCAGGTGCATATTTTGGCGATAAAATGTCACCGCTGTCAGATACTACCAATTTGGTACCAGCACTGGCTGGAACGGATTTGTTTACTCATATTAAGCACATGTCTTACACCTCTGGGATCGCATTTGGACTCACTTTGATCATTGAAACGGTCATCGGTTTACAATACGGAGACACTGAAGGCGATCTTGAGCGTATTTCTACATTGTTAGTATTATTAGATGAAAACTTTACTATTAATATTGTGATGTTATTACCGTTATTAGTCGTGACGGGAGTCTCCATTCGAAAAATGCCAGCTATTCCAGGGATTACCTTAGGTGTGCTCGCAGCTGTTATCATTGCAGTGGGTTTACAAGGTGCTGAGTTTGACGCTATCGTGAATGCTGCATTTGGCGGATTTGAGTCTACTTCTGGCAATTCAGATATGGATTCACTACTCACGCGAGGCGGAATGAATTCAATGATGTACACCATTAGTTTAGTTATTGTCGCTATGATGTTCGGTGGTGTAATGGAACGAACTAACCAGCTGAAAGTGATTGCCACTAAAATATTAAACATGGCAAATTCTTCAGGATCACTGATTATGTCAACAGCACTCACCTGTATCGGGGCAAACATGGTGTTATGTGATCAATATATGACAATCGTAATGGGCGCCAGAATATATAAAGATGCCTATAAAGATCAAGGATTAGCCGCAGAGAATTTATCTCGTGCCGTTGAGGATTCAGGTACCGTCACAGCGAACCTTATACCTTGGAATACCGGAGGTGCATACCAAGCGGCAACCTTAGGTGTAGCGACCCTTGCGTATGCTCCATTTGCTTTCTTTTGCTGGTTATCACCCATCGTTACTATTGTGTTTGGATATATGGGCTGGACGATTAAAAAGATAGACCCTGCACTAGAGAAAGAAAACGAGGATAGTACTAATAATTGATGCAGATTTAGTATTTAAAGCTCCAGATATTTGAATAAGCATATAGAACAACCACTTTTAAAGACTACCAATGCTTATGTTTTTGGACTTTTTACCTATTACTTGCATTATATGAAGACATAAACACCCTCACGCTCAATCCCTTGTATTGCCGTCAATTTAGTAAATTACTGAGTAGTCTTTCGGCAATGATTTGGCGACCTTTTGCTTTGCTTACTTTCATTTTGCTCGGCAAAAGAAAGTCGGTGGACGGAGTCGAAAGCCCTTCAAATCACTTGAATTTAAACCTCAAAAAACAAATCAGTTCAATTTTCTAATTTTTTAGCCTGAAGAACTACAGTACAGCCATACTGTTAATAATGAATTTAAATACAAATGGTGCTACCTAAATATATTAGTTATATATCAAAATATTATAGGGATTACTGCTGTTTTAAATTAGTTATCCAGCGGTGTTTTATGAATAATCATGGTTGTGCCAATCAGTGGTCAATCGATTGGTTTGCGCTTGAGCTGCAGCACTTTAACTGATCATCTGCTATCGCGATCGCTGAGAATACAGTGTGTGAACTGTACCTCGATATAGTATTTAATATATTTTAGCTCGCTAGATTGCCCTGTAAATAAGAGAAGCCGCTGCCTTTGGAGTCCTTAAGCCTAAAATCGGCAGTTGGACATCATTTTAAGCGCAGAAAAATCGCATTGTAACGAGGCTTTATTTGCAGTAAATGGTTGTTCCCTTTACAAAAATTATAACGAAGTTACAGT
>JBALXS010000229.1:2881-4728 GCA_036960485.1 Oceanospirillaceae bacterium | reverse complement strand
CTGCCATGCCCAGACATGACTATAAAACAAAGCTTGTTATTAAACTCTTCCTTTATAATCCATTCTCACGTGCTTGACTTATAAAATAATATATCCGCATATTTTGGCCTGACACTATAGTCGCATTAAAACCTTTTAAGTATAGATCAGCAATCTGAGGTTTGCTGAACAGGTAAAATAAAACGTCATTTTTTATGAAATAAAAATACACCTTTCCTAGTTTTCCTCTCATTTACCAGTCTATTATATCTTTGAGGGAGTGAAAATTGGCTATTTTACGTCTATTAATCAACCGTTTTCACGTATTTCAGAATTCAAGACAAGCGTCTCGGGCTGTTGTGCAAACCAGTTTTGCTTATGATGATGAACGGCTTCTATTCAAACCAATCTACCTGAGGCGGTGCTCGACTTTGTGGGGCAATAATTCGACGACTTCGTCATTGTTTGTATTCAGGTGACTGAATATCTTTTGGATCACCAATGAATGTTCATTAAACACTTCCCAGTATCTAACCCCTGCGGAGCAGCATTCGCTGTGCAAATCGGCTTATTTGCCGATTTGTCAATGCTCGCAATAACCTCCCATCACCGCATTTCTCGCAGGTTTCTATGTTTATCCCAAAAGCGCGTTTAAGTCTGTGTCCCAGGTTTCTCTGGTTCATGACGTTCATACTTTACCATCCCCTCTGTTCTGGTATCGCTGAATAACTGCGCAATTTACCGGTGACTATCTTGATTGGCGCGATCCGCTGGCCTTTGAGAAATTTTCTAAAGAATCGATTCGCCGCTTTTTTGTCTCGACATTTCTGAACCAGAATGTCAATTTCTTAAATTGCTGCCTATAATAAACTTATTGTGTTGACTAGGGATAGGTGGCTTATTGAGCCATGGCATAGTAAGAGCATTACTTGGGGGTATTTTATACGCGCCGTGTGGGGTATAGGCTTCAGTTCCTTTAATTTGAAATTGACACTGGCTAATATGCCTTTCGTATCCTCAAGTAATACTCTGGAGGGCTAATGTATCCATTAGCGTATTGAGTAGTCTATGAGGTATTTAAAATGAAATATATACAGCTGATGTTAATTATTTTTAGTGCTCATTGTTTTGCACAAAGTACACCGTCTGAAATGGCTGAAATGAGCCTCCAGGAGCTTTTTTTTGAAGATATTTATGAGGTCGGTGCGACTTCACCATGGACATTGGCCGCTCAATTCAAAGCCGTGGGATTTAAAGGCTATCTTGATGGTACCCAACCGGTAGGCAATGACGAGGTGCTATGGGATGGGCCGATGGGTGTTGAACCGCGAACGGCTAAAAACTTCCCCGTTGTACCCACTGTCATCACTCAAAATGCCACTATTTTATCACTGGGTTATAAGTTAAGTTCTCAATGGCAGGGGAGTATATCGGTCTCCTATATTAATCAAGAAACTGACCACATCAGCAGTGTTCCCGGCTACAGTAATTTCAAAATTAAAACCAGCGGAATAGGGGATGTTGCGGCTGTAGCGCTCTACCGCTGGTACAGTTCCAATGAGGGAGTTTGGGGATTTTCGTTCGGCGTGTCCCTGCCAACCGGTTCTATCGATGAGGAGGGAGATACGCCACGCCCGACCGAGGATGATAAGGAGCCGCTTCCATATACCATGCAACTGGGCTCAGGCACCTATGATTTCCCGTTTGCAATAAATTATCAATATGGTGGTGCACATGACATCAGCGTCGGTCTGTCGGCTAGAATACGGACCGGCACGAATGATAGGGACTATCGTCTGGGTAACAATTATGGTCTGAATGGCCGTTATCAATTTGACCTATCTCCAAGACTCCAACCCTTTATCGGG
>JBALXS010000229.1:0-2781 GCA_036960485.1 Oceanospirillaceae bacterium | reverse complement strand
AACGCCGAGGATTCCTTAAGTAAGGAAGATAAATTAAAAATGGCCTATATATGGCACTTCATCGGTTTTATTAATTGGCGAGAATTAGGGTCGGTCAAGCGGCCTTATGAAATACGAATTTGTATCGACGGACCGAATAATTTTTTGGTATTTTTTCGCCAATTAGTTGGAAGCAGGCAAGCTGGAGACTTGGAACGGTCAGTCGTAGTATTGCAACTCAATACCGCAAGAAAATGTGAGTTAATTTACGTTAGGTATGCGAACAAAAAAACAGCATTGAAGCTTATTGATGCCCAGAGTCTGAGTGGCAGTACTGTCATCGTAGCCGATACATCCAGCATTTATTTTCCCGATGCATCCATAATTTTTTACATAGAAAATAAAAAACTACGCTTTGAAGTTAATCTAAAGAAAATCGATTCTTTGAATGTTGATATCAGCTCGGAATTATTAAAGCTGGCAAGGATCAAGTGATGAGTCCTCCGAAAAAAAATAGGCTTGGATTTTTTTATAGACGACTTATCGCTGTGGTTGCAATTAATGTTCTCCCGCTTCTCGTCCTTTCTGGACTGTTATACTCATATATTATTAGTGATTACAAAAGTAATTTAATAGCGTTGATGAACAACCAGATCATGTTATTGGCAACAACTAGCGAGTCCGCATTATTGTTTGATGATGCTGAAGCTGGGGAAAGAGTGCTATCAACACTCGAGCTGAATGAAACTATCCAGTACACACAAATTTATAATGCCGACAATCAATTATTTGCTCAATATAGACATCCTGAAATGATTAATGACACGGTTATTGAGCATTTTGATAAGGCTGTAGAGTTCAAAAATAATAATATTTATCTAAACTATAAAATAATGAAGAACGGAGAATATCTCGGTCTTATTGTGATGTCTGCAAGCACAGAGGGTTTAGCTGCTCAAAAAGACCATCTCCTCCTGATCTCAGTTTTGACTCTTTTAGGTAGTTTTATATTGGCCTCTTTACTGAACTGGACACTGCAAAAAAGACTGAACACCCCGATCAGAGACTTGATTAGTTTGGTCCACTATGTCACGAAGCATAAAAGATACCATAAGCGACTTACTACAGATCAAAACAACGAATTCGGCGACATCATAGCATGGGTTAATACCATGCTAGACACTATGGAACTCCATGAGAACGAACGCAAAGCCTCCTCTGCCCAAATCATTCAAGCATCAAAATTAGCTACACTCGGTGAAATGGCGACATCAGTCGCGCATGAACTAAACCAACCACTGAACGTCATTCGCATGGCTGCTGATAATTGCCGCCGCAAAGTTTCTACCGGCACCGCTGACACCGAATACCTATACGGTAAACTGAGCCGCATTGAGCAGCAGACTGTTCGAGCAGCTGCAATCATCGATCACATGCGGATGTTCGGGCGCAAGGCAGAGGAAGATCTAGCGCCAGTTGATCCTCGAAAGGTGGTAACGAATTCGCTTAACCTCATGGGAGAGCAATTGAGGTTGGCTGGAATTGAGCTAGTGACCGAGCTTGCCGAGGACTGCCCCTTTGTTTTAGGTCATACTATTCAGTTGGAGCAAGTGCTCTTGAACCTTCTCACTAATGCCAGAGATGCCATTGTTCAAAGAGAGGGCGAGGCGAAGATTACATTGCGGGTATTTTTCGACGATGAAGGTGTCCATATTTGCACTGAGGATACCGGCGGGGGTATTCCCGAAGAGATTCTGCCGCGCATCTTCGAGCCGTTCTTCACAACAAAAAAGATGGGCAAGGGTACGGGCTTAGGACTGTCTGTAGGTTATGGGATTATTCGTGATATGAACGGCACCATTGTCGTTGAAAACATCGATAATGGAGCCCGCTTTAAGATCCTTCTGCCGAGTGTTCGGAGTATAGGTAAAACAAAACGTCATTTTTCATAAAATAAAAATACAAGATGCCTAATACTTTCCATATTGACATCTATTTTATATTTTTAAAGGAGTGAAAGTCGGCTATTTTCGTCTATTAATCGTAAGCCCCTTATAAACCGTCTTCACGTTATTGCCCCAGGCAAAAACCGTAGAAGAGGTTGAGGCATTACTACCTTGGAATATCAATAAGGCGGTTGGTTAGGGGCTTACAATGTACTCGTTCAGATTACGCATAAACCAGCTGATGTCGTATAAGCGTTGCCGATATCACTCAACGGTTTCATCAAAGGTGATTAACTCTCCCGGGCTAAGTATCTCCCCCTTGAGGTATTTATGAGTGAGCAATGTGCCTTTGTGTAACTGATGGTAACGGCTTAACACCGTTTTGATATACCAGCTGTCAGCTAGCGCTTTATCCACATACACCACCACATGCGTATGGTTACTCATCACCGCATAGGCACAGATATCAATGGCAAAAAACGTAGCTAAGAACAGCAATCGCTCTTCTACCCAGCCACGACGGTGCTCGTAACTTTGGCCAGAATACTTATCCACACCGCACAGGAAGGAACGGCGAACACAACGAGAAACACAATGATAATAAGGAGTATCAATTAAACTGACTTGGCTTTTTCGAGGCTGGGGCATAAGCCATCTACCTGATTAGAAATGAAACACCCTATAAGCGTAGTTCAATTGAAAAATAGCATTCAGTTTTACAATGGGTGTCTTTCGTTGCAGCCTCTGCGGTCATCTTCAGTACCTTACTTGCCGCGCCCGCGCTCACCAACTAGAAAGTCGTTTCGTCTGGGTACGCTTCGTTGCTCATGAATACGTCTATGTCGACCCCCGCGCA
>JBALXS010000228.1:707-4773 GCA_036960485.1 Oceanospirillaceae bacterium | reverse complement strand
CAAAATGCCGGATGTACAACCATCATTAGCCGCGGCGAGCTAGTTTCTCCGGTGACCGCAATACTCCGCGGTGAACGTAAACATACCAAATGCATTGCTCACGCATCGCCCTCTTCGGCATGGAATATTTGGCTGACTGATCGTCTTCAAATGGCGGGTAGTTTAGTGGTTCGACAGGATGTTGCCGATGTAATAGGTGACAGTGACGACGGGTTCTCATGCAATGATGTGGTCTCAATTCACGGCTCATTTGAGCGCGCAGACGTGCTTCATATTTACGATGAAAATGGTTTAGAAGTCGCTCGTGGTTTGTGTAATTTTTCATCGGATGAAGCCACAATCATATCGAGTCGGCCGCATGAAACAGTGAAAGATATACTTGGTTACGTCGCCTCACGCCGCCTGATCAATGATGATAATTTGGTTATTCTGGCAGGACATCATCTTTCGTGGGATGAACCAGTAGCAGAGGATAACTAAAGCAGCGGTTTGGTTGAAAGCTAACAAACTAGCAGCTAGTCGGGTCTATCGATGCCATATAGCAAAGAAAGGCCCGACCCCTTTAAATTGCTGTTAACGGTATAAGTCAATAAACTTAAACAACCCAATTGCAAAAGCTGATGGCTTTGTCGATTAAATGACGCTAATCGACAATTTATCACAACTCAGTGCAATTGGTTCTTCAAGCGCACTGACTCGCTATCAAGAAAAGCCCGAGATTAAGTTCATTTAAGGCATCCGCCTATCGCAACAATTATTTTATTCGCACTTATAAGAAATACGCTTTTACTTAACTAACAATTAGTCCTAATGAGGTTTGACATGGCCTGTCTTTTCACGAGGGTGTTTTGAAGTCAAAGCCTCATGTTTATTTTAATCAATATTCTGTATTGATGACTCACATTTTTTAAAGAGTGGTTATATTTTATGTAATTAGAACCTTTTTCTTGTGAGTAAAAAGTGGAGGTCTTTCTATTTGCCACTTTCAGGCAATTAGCGTTAAAAGTATCTATACTATCCGTCATACCGATTATTCCGATAACGCCCTATTGAGAGATAAATTGTAGTTGGCAAAATGTGAAGCGAACAGAACCAGCCAACTTTAATTTGTCCTGCTTCAACATAACTAAAGGTAAAATACTGTGGATGAAATTAAAAACACTTCAGAACCAAAAAAATATTCTGCAAGCACGCTTTAGATTAGACTTAAAAACATAATAAGAGGTGCACTTAAAAAATAATTATATTTAGATGGTGAATCGTTGTTCATGGACACTTTGCTTCAATTGATAGTGTATATTTGACGATACTACTAACAGCTTATTTAAGAGCCTAAAGCTTTCTATCACTTAAGCTCACTGCTTAGGTTTCAAGTAATGCCAGCATTAGTATTAATTTTTCTACACTCAAAAAGATACGAGTGTTTGGACAGAAATGAGCTTTGCAAAAAAGTGCCTAACTTGGGCAATACATTTAATCCCTGAATAATATATTGAGTTTTAGAATAAATGAGTTGGTACTTCATTTCCAAGATAAGCTGAAAGGGGTCTGCATACTTAGGTCGAATGTTATAGTTAGCTGATGTCTACCAAGAAGTAAGTGATTGATAAAACCTTGCTTGCGCCCCTAGAATCAACTTGAGACTAACACCTTAAATCTCTTCGGGAGTCACTTTGTGACAATAACGGCCATACTTTGGAAACATTTCACAGCGTAACTAAACGTACATGAAGGATGTATACCCTCGAGCCTATCAATCTACTACTAAATCCAAGGTATCGGCAATCAACCGCCTTTTAAATTATTAATACTTAAACTTAAGCTGATATTTCTACGTTTAGCTTCTATACTGAATTCTATAAATAATAAGATTCACTCACTAGAGAATACCTTCTTGATTTTCGATAGTTTGATAAGAATGACACTTTTAGTGTTTCTAATAACAGCTTTTAGCGTACTCTACCCTGTATCCGCCAAGGCTGAACTACCTATTGACAGCACAGCTACGAAATTAGTAAGTAGCCCGTGGCTTTATCATTTGGGAGACTTGCCTCGAGATGTCGAAACCGGCAAATGGAATTTTGACACGGCCAATTGGAAGATTACTGCCTCAGCTAGTGACATACCTGACAGAAGCGGCGAGCAAATTGTCTGGTTTAAAGTGACACTGCCTGAAGGCAGTTGGCGAGACCCGTACCTATTCATCAGCAGTGTCGATCTAACTCTTCAAGTATTTCATAACAACCAACAGATTTATCAATTTGGTCATATCGATGCTAAAGGCAGCAGCCATTTTGAGGGCTGGCCTTGGCATATTATTCGGCTGCCCGCAGACTATGCTCGTCATGAGATGTATTTCCGAATTTTTTCAGACTACTCTTACATCGGCATGTCTGGTGACATTGCATTAGGTGAACGTTTTAATTTATTGAACAAGGTCTACAGTCAGGGGTTAAAAGGCCTAATCTTTATCATCATTGTATTGCTCGTCGGCGTCATTAGCACAATTATGGGTACCATAAAAAAAGATCGTGTTGCAGCGACTGCAACTGGCCTGCTATCGTTTAATTTGGCTTTGATGATGTTTGCAGAAAATGAATTAAGCCAGATCATATTGTATGAGCCGTTGTTATGGCGTTATATCGCCGCTTTTAGTTATTTTCTTATTCCTGCTTTTCTTGCCGTAATCATTCGAGCATGGGTTAAGTATGATAGGTCACTTATAAGCAGTGGCGTGTTATTTACTTCGGTTGGATTTACAACCATCGTAGCGCTACTATCGATATTTACATCGTTTAACTTTGTCAATGCTTACCCTTGGTTTGACGCATTATTTATTGTCCTGATGTTATCTTTGATGTTCGGGTATTTCGACTTTTTTAAGCAGCAGGGTTTCCTCGGTTTATTGATGGCATTCGGCGTATTCGCCCTGTCTACTTCATTAGTTATTGATATGTTGAGCGCACACGGATTGATTGCCTGGATTGGACGCACAGGACAGTTTGGTTTAGTTTTATTTTCTTTGGCATCACTCGCTATTTATCTGGTGCGGGACTGGAATCAACAAGCTGCCTTGAGTCAGCTCACTGAAAATCTCGAGTCCGAGGTTGAAGATCGCACTACTGAGTTAAGAGCGAGTCAAAAAAAGCTCGAACGTATAGCACACGAGGATTTCCTCACGTCACTGCTAAATCGTCGATCATTTGCCAATCAGGCTACCATAGAAATCTACAATGCCGTTCGCTACCAACGTCCTGTGTCATTGCTGCTTTTCGATGTTGATCATTTTAAAACCGTCAATGACAGTTACGGTCACAATGTGGGGGACTTAGTACTAAGAGCTATTGCCAACTCAATCAGAGCAACTTGTCGTGAAGGTGACTTGATTTGTAGATATGGTGGCGAAGAGTTCGTTGTGCTGTTACACGCAACGGAATCGGATCAGGCTCAGATACTAGTGAAAAGACTGCGTGAATCTATTAATGAAATCAAGGTCTTTAGCGAAGACCAAACCATCAGCATTACTGCCAGTTTCGGATTGGCTTGCCTCGACGATCTAAAACAGAACGAAGTGTGTGCCGAGAAATTACTCGAACAACTGCTGACTGCAGCAGATCAGGCAATGTATCAGGTAAAAACCTCCGGGCGTGATGCCGTAAAAATCCACAAACTATTAGAACCGGTCTAATGGGCCTCATGCTTGGTAGCTATTGAATGAGTATGGTGAGTATTAACCTCCCCGATTTCTATCAAGCTACTGCAATATCCAAGCTATTGGCAATCGACTCTTGGGCAGATTTGAAACATTAACGCCTTGCTAAGCGGTCTAAAATTGTTGCTTATAATGTGTAGCGAAGCTAAACCTAACCAGCTGTTTTAGTTCCATTTAAACGCCTTATTATGTGCTTTTTTGCCAGTGATATTCCATTTGCTTAGCTGTATTTTCAGCTAAGATTGATGTCGCAAGTTCTGAGACCAAGTGCAAGCTCATATCAATTCCAGATGAGATACCCCCAGAGGTCATATATTTTCCTTGGGAAACCCAACGTTGCTCACTAACAACATT
>JBALXS010000228.1:0-697 GCA_036960485.1 Oceanospirillaceae bacterium | reverse complement strand
AGGTCTGCAATGTCTTCCCAATGAGTTGTCACCGTTAAACCATTTAATAACTCAGCTTCGGCTAAAATAAAAGCGCCGGTGCAAACAGATGCTACCTTTTTAGATTTATCTGCAACATTAGAAACCCAGGATATTACATTTGATTTTTTTACTTCTTCTGTATGTATACCGCCAACAACGATAAGTACATCTATATCAGGGTGTAAATCAAAACAGAAATGTGAATTAATAGGGAACCCACCACGAGCTTGCACGATACCAAGTTTTTCTGAAACTAAAAATATATTCCAATTTTTATTTCCCAAACGACTTGCTGTGCTTAAAACTTCAAATGGTCCAGAAAAATCAAGAACCTCTGCATTATCGTAAATATATATCCCAATATTCATACTATGGATACCTCATGGCACATAATGCCTGCGCAATCAGCAAATTGTAATGGAGAGTTTTGTGCAACAATTCGCGGAGCGAATGCACAAAACCCGGAGCGTAAATTTGTCTGCGTTAACGCACTTGTTAGCCATAGTTATTCATAATTTTCCCAGATTTATCAGACAAAAAATCTGGTCCCTTACAAGATAGAATGAAACAGCCAACTGTTTGGAGTTCATACGTGATACAGACCTCCAGTCCAAGCATCAGAAGTCTTCGGTTATAGTCTCTGACTCCTGAACACGTGATGCTCGTGGACGAGTTG
>JBALXS010000025.1:3321-55210 GCA_036960485.1 Oceanospirillaceae bacterium | reverse complement strand
CAGAGGCCAAAACGATGGCATCAATAGTCAATGATCGCTGTTGGAATTGAAGAAAAAGCTCTTCAGCACATTTCACATAACCCAATGACCCATAGGGGATATGATCTCCCGATAGAGGAATAACATAAGGCTTGCCGCCCTCTATTCGGATCTCTTCAGCCCGCTGATACATTGCCTTATCGGCACCATCTTCATCTTCACCCACCGGGTAATAATGGATTTTGGCGCCCATCATCTTCATCAGAAAAGGGTTTCCTGAATCGTAATATTCTTGCTGGCGCCCATCAACCCGCTGTTCCAGCTGGACTTCGACTTCCAGTCCAAGCTTTCTAGCAGCGGCAATCGTCATACGTACGTGATTGGATTGCACCGCGCCTGTCGTTAGTAAAGTATCTGCGCCTTTAGAGATAGCATCGCCGATATAAAACTCAAGCTGGCGAGCTTTATTACCACCCATGGCAAGGCCGGTGCAGTCGTCTCGTTTAGCCCAAATTCTGGGTCCTTGGAGTTTATCGCTAAGGTTCTTGAGGGCCTCTAACGGAGTCGGTGTGTGAGATAGGTCTACGCGGGGGTATTTATCGGTTAGCATAATGATCTCTCTTTAATCTCGTTTGGTCGTTTAAATATGGAACTAAAGGTTCAATAACAGCAAGCCTAATAACTGTAGATTTAATGACTACAGGTTGAGTAACATGAAGAGGCCAGTTAACAGCAAAATAACCAGCACTAGGCCTTTAAACATTTGTTGATTAATCTTTTTGGATATCAGATGACCGACAACCATACCGACTAATGCGGAAGGAGTTAGTATGGCTGCAGTAACCCAGGTCTGAGGAGCGACGCCAATGAAAGCCATTTGCAGTAACAGAGCGCCACCATAAGAAAATAGAAAGAAGGTTAAAATCGTGGCACGAATTTCATCTTTACTGAGCGCGGTCCTCGATAGGTAAAGCATTGCAGCGGGGCCCGGCATTGCCATACTACTGGCCATCAGCCCGCAAACAACCCCTACTCCTATTACCGTCCCGCTGCGCTCGGACTGCGCCGGTGAAGGTGAAGGTGAAGGTGAATGAGTTTTTGCCTTACCGAACAAATACCAAGCATTTTGCGCACTGATCAGGATAATCAAACACGCTACCACCATTTTTATGCTGTCAATATTCAGGTGATTATAAATAAGAATACCTAATGGAAAACCCAGCACACACCCAAGTGATAGCCACTTTAATAGGTGTACAGGGGCTATACCGCGCAATTTTGGCCAATGCACACAAGACATCACTAAAATGATAATAATCACTAATTGGATAGCGGCCACAGAATTAAGCACGATAAGAAATACTGATACAGCGATCAAACCAAAACCAAAACCTGTCGCCGACTGAACTGTCGCGGCTAAAAAAGTTACCGTAAGTAGTAACACCCAATCCATGCTGATTCTCCTGCACTGTATTGATATGAACTCATTATTGGCGTAAAACAGCATTAGATCAATTCATAAAAATGACACCCAGCATAACCAAATGTTATGCTAGCAAATAGATATATTCAACTCATTGATTAAATAGGTATTGTTATGAATCTTCGGCAGATTGAAGCTTTTAGAGCCGTTATGTTAACGGGGTCCGGCACTGAGGCGGCTAAAATGTTATTCATCACTCAGCCCGCTGTGAGTCGCTTGATTTCAGACCTAGAGCGCCAAACAAGCCTCAAGCTTTTTGTTCGAAAACCAAACCGCCTGGAACCTACTCCAGAAGCTCGTACCTTGTTTCGAGAAGTCGACAGAGCGTTTATGGGATTAGAGGAGATACGGCTGTTTGCAGGCTCCATCGCCAATAAACAACAAGGGAGCTTGCGAATCGTGGCGATGCCGGTATGCGTCGATAGCTTCCTACCTTCCTTAGTCTCAGAATTTTTGAAACAACATCCCAAGGTTAGTATTGAACTCGAGTCTGCTCCACGAATTCAAGCCTTGGATTTAGTTCGCTCCCAACGATTGGATCTGGGAATCATTTCTCTTGCTCGTCGTGAAGATGTGGGCTTTCAGATTCAAAATATTTGTCGACAGCAAGCAGTTTGCGTTCTGCCGACCGGCCATCCACTTTCTGAAAAAACGGCAATTTATGCGCAAGATCTCGAGAACGAACCTCTTATATCATTGCCTCTGGGCAGCCCTTTTCGGGCTCGATTAGACGAAGTATTTGCGCACGAAAATGTTAAACACTCTATTGTGATGGAAACACGCACTCAACGTACCGTGTATGAAATGGTTAAAAGAGGAGCAGGGATAGCCATTCTAGATCCCTTTATTATCAACAGTTTGGACTCTGAGGTTGTGGTTAAACCTTTTTTCCCTGAAGTCACTTGGGAATACGCAGTAGTGCAGCCTCACTCCGCTACGCCTTCTCTCATTACACAGTCTTTCATAACACTATTAATGAATTATTTTTCGCACTAATTATGTCAGCGTTGAAGATAAGCTACAGTTATTTAAAAGCTGGAAAGTCGCTTTGTCACACAGGCGAAAACAAGCACAATATTAAGTAAACTGTCTGGGTTTTACATGCTTTATTTTCACAAACGCAGCGCCCAAAAAGACAGTGTTAAAACCTTCAACTACCTGCATTTTATGCACATCATTTTACTTAGTATTAGTGTTGTTGCCGTCACCGGCGGTGTGTTGGGAGACCATGGTGATTTGTAGTATCACTGATAATAGAATAATCAACTTGAATTGCTAAATCGAATGGTAAAGCCGATTTAGCAAATGGATTTTCTCAGCTTGCTCCTTTAACCTTTAACCCTCAATCACCAGTCCTAGCTGGCATTCTTTTGCAAACACTTAAATACAGGGTCACCCACTAAGCGCTCTTAGCTAATAACTGCGCATCAACATAAAGCTGGCCTTGGCGCGTTTGCTCTAAGCTTGTCAATACTTTGTAGCTTTCCCCTAATACTGGCATTGCCAATACCTCACTTGCAGGGCCACTAACTTGAATTTTTCCATCATTTAAGAGAATTAAGCGATCACAGTATTTAGCGGCTAAGTTAACATCATGCAACGCTGCAATGGTAATTAACCCTTTACTGATGGTTAATTTGCGCACAACGTCTAAAATCGCCAATTGATGATGCAAATCTAGCGCACTGGTAGGCTCATCTAGCAACACCACTTTAGGATCAACCACTAAAATACGTGCCATAGCGACTAACTGCTTTTGCCCACCACTGAGCTCACATATATCCTTATCTGCCAGGTCGCCAATGCCTAAGGTACTTAATATTTCGGACACTTTAAATAAATCTTGTTGCTTAACGCGCCATTTAGAGCGCTGCTTTAAAGCCAGTAACACTGATTCAAACACTGACAAGGCTAAATTCGTATGAAACTGCTGCGATAAATATGCAACATTGCCAGCTCTGGCGGTGCGTGATAATTTTGCGAGATTTACACCATTCAGGTGAAGCTCCCCCGCATTACTTTTAATCAACCCTGCTACTGCTTTAAATAGGGTCGATTTTCCGGCAGCATTGGGCCCTAATAAACCGGTAAAACTGCCAGATTCTAAGCCCTCAACTGATAACTCGTTTAATACTTGGTGCTGTGCATAACTGACACTTAAGTTACTTATTTTTAGGCTCATAACCCACGCTCCTTTGAATGCCTGATGATAATGGCCAAAAAGACCGGTACACCAATTAGCGCCGTGATTATCCCAATAGGGTAAATAATCCCAGGGGTTATCGTTTTGCTCACAATAGAGGTAACGCTAAGCATTAGCGCGCCAAGCAATGCAGATAAAGGAATAAAATAGCGTTGATCTTCACCTACTAATAACCTCGCTATATGTGGCCCAACTAATCCGACGAAGCCAATAGTTCCTACAAACGCCACCGCGGTTGCCGCTAGCAATGAAATACATATTAGTATTTCAATACGTAGTCGTTTTACATCAACGCCCATACTCATTGCGCTTTCTTCACCTAAGCGCAAGGCAGTTAAGCGCCAAGTGCGGGTCATACAAAAAGGTATCGCCACTACTAGTAATGCAGCGCCCCAAGCTATTTGCAACCAGCTTGCACGCCCTAAAGAGCCTAGCATCCAAAAAACAATACGCTGTAGCTGCGTTTCAGATGCGCCGTATTCCATCATGGCTAACAACGCATTAAAAGCAAAGAATATCGCGATGCCAAACAGAATAATTGACTGAGTTCCCATACCTTTCATCTGCATTAATATTAGCAGTAATCCACAAGTGGCCAGAGCGAAAATAAAGGCATTTAACGTGACAAGTAACGAGCCTACATTAGGCATTAAACCAGCACCGGTTACGATAGCAACCGCGGCGCCAAAGCTCGCCGCTGAAGACACCCCTAGCGTGAATGGCTCGGCTAATGGGTTATTAAGTAATGTTTGCATCAGTGCTCCCGCAGCACCTAACATTGCACCAACTATCACCGCTGTAATGGCAATAGGCATTCTATAATCCCAGATAATAACTTCTAATTTGATGCCATGAGCGGCTTTATCCAGTAATACTTGTAGCACGGTTGTTAATGAAAAATTACCCGGACCGATCGATATATCCAATAGCACACTGCTAATAACTAGCAATAGTATAATGCTCAATAGCCAGAGTTTCTTACTGGTACGCTGCTGGAATCGCTGCACTATTTGCCAATTTTTTTCCAGCTCGGTACTTGATGTATTTAAAGTTTGTGAAGCAATATCAGAAACCTTGCTTATAGTGCTCATTAATTTTCCTAGATCAGTATATTTAATAAAATGGGTACGCTTGCTAAAGCAATCAGAGAGAGAGGGATAACATTAAAAACAACTCGCTTGTTACGATATGCCCAGATCTTTATAAATGGGTACCTTAATAACAAGGCCTGGTAATAGATGCATAATAAACTGCAACTTGTTGTTAGCATCACCTTCTGCCAACAACAAGTTCGTTTAGTTTTACTACTTTAGTTTTTGCCAGAAAACACCGCTAAGATCGATAGGTAAGAACTTATCGTGTAGTTCCTTAAAGTTCGCCTGTGGATCTAGGTTTTCAAAGTCACTAGGGTAAAACCATTTAGCAAAGGCTTGCAGTGCAATGAAGTGGTATGGGCTATTGTAAAACTGATGGTAAATTGAATAGAAGTTCTTATCTTTAACGGCTTTAAGCTCTGACCAACCTTTGCGATCCGCTAAACTTTTTAATCTTTGTTGTGCCAGTTCTTGTGTTGCTTCATAACCGAACAATACCGCTGCAGTGTTAGGCCTTGCCTCTGCCCAGTTAGCCCCTGTGCCAATAATGTAATCGGGATCATCAGTGAAAATAACTTCTGGATTCACTTTACCTGAAAAACCGGAAACTTTACGACTGCCCCAATTAATACCGCCCGCTTCATCTACTAAACGTCCTAGATTAGCCGCGCCAAATGTACTACAGCATTTACCAGGGTCAAAGCCTGCTGCTTTTTCAATGAAAACTAAAGGCCGCTCATTTTGTGCCTTTTGCTCAACCACGGCACTTACTGCACGCATTTGTGTAAGGTAGTAATCAACAAACGTTTGTGCGGCTTTTTCTTTGCCTAAAACTTTACCTAACATCAATAAACTAGGTACTGTGTTTTGTGTTGGTCGCTGGCGAAAATCGACAAATACCACTTTAATGCCGGCTTTATCTAACTTAGTTAGCAAGCCGCTTTCTTGCGCTTTTAACAAATTGCCTAAGTTTAAAATGAATAAATCAGTATCTAAAGTAATGATCTTTTCAAGTGAATAGTCACCAGAATAAGGGCTACCTAGATTCTCAATACTGTTAATTTCAGGGAATTTTGCTACATATTTACGATAGGCATCAGGATCATATTTTATGAGATCATCTTTCCAACCCACCACTCTTTTCAATGGATTTTCTTTATCTAAAACAGCCAAGCTATAAGTCAGCCGCCCCTCTCCTAATACGATATTTTTAACTTTATCAGGATCAATGTTTACTTTGCGCCCCGCTATATCTGTTACTTCAATCGCCTGCGCAGCTAAGTTACAAGACATACCTAAAACCACAGGTATCATTACTTTTTTAAGCGATGAAAATTTTACGTTAAACACTGCCTTTTCCTTACTTTGATGAAAGAGCAGCGTATCTTATAAGAGCAACATATAAAAGTAAATCTAAATAACAACTATTATCATTTGTATTGATAATTTAAAAACTGTTGCTTGCTACCTCAACAGCTCTGGGCATTTTTTTGTAATTACATACGTGAAATAGCAGGAGATATGATCCAACACAGAATGTGCGATTATCGAGTAATTCGCCTTGCCACCTAACGGTAATTAAGTCACTGTTATTTGTAACCCCTTGGATACACTAATAAAAACCACCTTAAAACTCGCTTAATATAGATATCACTGGCTGTTAATTTGCAAGGGGTTTGAGCACCTTGAAATGTAGATTTTTGTAGAAGCAATGTAGGTCAAATATAGCACTCGAAGTCCTTCATGGTTTTTTTTATTTTCTGAAAATCAAGACTGTATCTAACAATGAGTAATCAACTGAATATCGGATTTTAAAGCTGTTCCTATAAAGCAAAAACAAAACTCGCAACGAATCACTGTTTTGCAAGGGCTATCTGAAGCACTACAACTTGCCAAAGCCGCAGGCTTACCTATCGAGCAAGTAGTTGATACTTTAAAGCATGGTTCCGCCGGTTCTTGGCAGATGGAAAACCGATTAGTCACTATGGGCCGCGATAAGTTTGATTTTGGTTTTACGGTTGATTGGATGCGCAAAGATCTGAATATCTGTTTAGATGAAGCACCTAAGTACCAAGTTGATTTGTCACTGACTAAAGACGCTGATAGCCGCTATCAGCTTCTTTGCAAGAAAAAGGCATGGGCCGCATGGATACATCTTCACTAGTTAAGTCTTTAGGCTAAACAGGTAAGTGAAAACACATTCAGTATTGCGTGTTAAAATCGGCTCAAGTGCCGGTTTTTTTACTGTCTAAAACCTATTCCTAAAGCTCTATCGATAAATCACCTAAGCGACTGAAGTTCAACTTAATCTTATCCCCCACTTTAGCCACAGGATAGCCTGACCAAGAACCTGTCGTCACCCAACTATCACACTCTAAATCATAACTGCTAGCTTGAACGCGTTGCACAAAACCCCAGAGCGCAGCTGGCAAATCAGCCTCTGGATGAAGATTCTCACCACTGCTTATCAACTCATCATTGATCATTAGCGTAAAGCTCTGCTGCTGGTAATCTTCAAGCGTGGTAATTTGTTGTGCTGCTCCTAAAGCAATCGCCCCATTCATGTTTCGATCCGCGATGTGATACAAACTGCCAGTCTCTTGCCAATCGATAAAGCGGCTATCCAGAACTTCTATTGCGCAGCAAACTTCACTGAAATAGTCAGCAATGTCGCCAAGTTCAATCTTGTCAGTGCTTTTAATCGCTCGATTCAATTTAACCGCGACTTCAGCTTCAACATGGCAAGCATTCTGATAATGCGCGGGTAACTTATCACCCTCTTTGAAGATATCAGCTGCATAGATAGGCGCGCAAAAGACACTGCTATCTCCAAGTCGTCCGAGTTTCCATGCCCCTAGCCCTTTGTTGTTTTGACAAAAGATGCTGCGTTGAATTTGATAAGCTTGCGCTAAATCTTGAGGAGCAGTACAGCTATCAGAAAGAGCAGGCTTTCTTAAGTGTTGTGCTGCGCTTAGCATCTCTTCAAGTGGCTTTTTAATTAATTCTTCAACTGACTCTTTAATTGTGCTCATTTGCCTTCTCGTTTTCTTTGTTAGCGCGGGCTAGCAGTAGATTATCTAGCCAGTGAGAATCCATTTGCGGCACACTGGATAATAGCTTTTCAGTATAGGGGTGGTAAGGCGGTTTAAACAAGGCTTCTGTCGGTGCTTGATCAACCACTTTCCCTTGATACATAACAATCACTTGGTCAGCAATGGCACGTACTGTAGCCAAATCATGAGTAATAAATAAGTAGCTTAAGTTATACTCTTGCTGCAATCGATCCAGCAATTTTAAAATCCCTTCAGCGACCACTTGATCCAATGCTGAAGTTACCTCATCGCAGATAATTAGCTCAGCTTCAGCGGCCAGTGCACGGGCAATACTCACTCGCTGCTTTTGCCCACCTGAGAGTTCCCCCGGCAAACGAGAATAATATATATCAGGATCTAAATCGATCAATGTTAGCAACTCACGCACCCGCCTTTTGTTTTCCTCTCCTTTAATACCTTGATAAAAAGCCAATGGGCGGCCGATGATTTCATAAATCGGCTGTTTTGGGTTCAGCGCCGTATCCGCCATTTGATAGATCATCTGGATATTACGCAGCTCTGTCTTAGAGCGCTTGCGATAATTCTTATGCAATGTCTTTTGATTGAATATAACACTGCCTTGTTGTGCTTGAAGCAGCCCCATGATGACTCTAGCCGTGGTTGACTTTCCAGAACCTGACTCACCCACTACCGCCGTAGTTTGGCCACGAGGAACCTTAAAGCTAACATCTTTAAGCACTGGTAAATCATTGCCCGGATAAGTCGCTGTAATATTTTTAACTTCAACCACATAATCATCACTGAGCACTTTAGCAGTGCGGCTCATTTCTCGCACCGCCCACAATGTTTTAGTGTAATCATGCTGTGGATCACTGAGCATTTTTTCGGTGCTCGCAATCTCCATCGTATTTCCCTGCTTGAGCACTTGAATACGATCAGCCATTTGCGCCACAACAGCGAGGTCATGGGTAATATAAATAGCGGCGGTATTGTAAGTACTTACAATCTCTTTGATTGCGCTCAATACTTCAATTTGGGTGGTCACATCTAATGCCGTTGTCGGCTCATCAAAGATAATTAAATCCGGCTTACAAGCCATCGCCATCGCTGTCATTGCGCGCTGCAACTGGCCACCAGAGATTTGATGGGGATAGCGAAAACCAATACTTTCAGGGTTAGGTAGCTGTAACTGTCGGTAGAGCGCTATCGCTTCAAGCTCACTATGCTCACGCGAGGCTATATTGTGCTGAACAGGTGTTTCACAGTACTGATCAATCAACTTGTGAGCAGGGTTAAATGACGCTGCGGCAGATTGTGCTACATAGGCAATTTTACTACCACGCAAGCGCTGCAATTGCTTCTCACTCATCTGATCAAGTCGCTGACCTTTAAAAGTAATGGCACCTTCGCTGATTTTACAGCCACTTCGGCTGTAACCCATTGCTGCTAGCCCTAGTGTCGATTTACCTGCACCGGATTCACCGATCAAGCCAAGCACTTCTCCCGGTTTTAAATCGATATCGACACCGTGAACGATATCTTGCCAATTACCATCGATTTCTGCGCTGATCTTTACACCGCGCATGCTCAATAAGTTTTCTGCTGTTACTGAATCTTTCATGATCTGGCCCTTAATCTTTTAAACCGCTAGAGCGATGTAATGCCCAATCGACAACGAAGTTTATTGCCACTGTTAATAAAGCAATGGCGGCGGCGGGAATAAGTGGGGTGACATCACCAAAAGTAATCAGTGTTGCGTTATCACGCACCATTGAACCCCAATCTGCTGAGGGTGGCTGAATACCTAAACCTAAAAATGATAGCGCTGATATAAATAGGAATACAAAGCAAAAGCGCAAGCCAAATTCAGCGATTAAAGGGGCACTCACATTAGGTAATACCTCTTTGCGAATAATCCACCACAAGCCCTCCCCTCTTGCTTTTGCTGCTTCCACATAATCCATCACCACCACCGTTTGCGCCACAGATCTGGCAAGACGAAACACCCGCGTCGAATCCAATACCGCAATCACAAAAATCAAAGAGGTTGTAGAAGTACCTACTATGGTCAAAATCAGCAGCGCAAAGATAAGTGCGGGAATTGCCATCACGACATCAATCGCACGCGAGAGAAGTTGATCTACCCAGCCACCCATAATTGCGGCTACTAGGCCTAGTAAGCCACCACCAACAAAGGCAATGATAGTGGTCACTAACGCGATACCCACAGTATTACGTGCTCCGTATATCAAGCGGCTTAACATATCGCGGCCTAAATTATCGGTGCCTAACAAGTACTCTCCACCCCAGGGAAGATATTCACTATCGAGTACTTCACGCTCTCCGTAAGGCGCTAGTACTGGCGCAAAAATAACCACGATCAAATAGAGAGTTATCACTAACACCCCAAACTGAGCGCTTAAAGGGGCTTGCTTTAACAAGGATAAAAATTTCATAGCAATGCTCCTAGCGAGGGTTAAATAATCGAGGATTTGTCACAATCGACATCAAATCCGCCAGTAAATTAAGAAGGATGAAAGTCCCAGCGAAAATTAAGCTCGCCGCTTGCACCACCGTCACATCACGCTTAGAGACAGAGTCTACTAACAGCTGTCCAAGCCCTGGATAAACAAAAACCACTTCAACCACCACTACGCCCACTACGAGATAAGCCAAATTCAGTGCGATGACATTGATAATAGGGGCCAGTGCATTAGGCAGTGCATGACAAACCACAATACGCAAAGGTGACATGCCTTTAAGTTTTGCCATCTCGATATACGAGCTAGAAAGCACATTGATAATCGCGGCACGGGTCATACGCATCATATGAGCCACCACCACTAAAGTTAATGTCAGCGCGGGTAGCAGTGTGCGTAGTAACTTATCGCCCAACCCCATCTCTGGGGAGATATTAGCTAAAGAGGGTAATAACGCCATCTTCACTGAGAAAAACAAAATCAAAATATAGGCGATGAAGAATTCAGGAAACGAAATTGAAGAAAGAGTGACTAGATTGGTTAAACGGTCAAACCAGCTATTGCGATACAGCGCCGCTAGAATGCCTAAAATAAGAGAAACAGGAATCGCAATTAACGCAGCATAGCTAGCAAGAAATAGCGTATTACCTAAGCGCGAACTCATTAGCTCTGAAATTTCTCGACCATTGGCTAAAGAGCGACCGAAATCTCCGCTACTAATCGCTGCAAGCCAGTCTAAATAGCGTATCCAAGGCGCTTGATCTAAGCCTAGTTCACGACGAAATGCGGCGACCGCTTCTGGTGTTGCAGACTGGCCGAGGATTTCCTGAGCTAAATCGCCCGGTAATAGCTCAACCGCAGAAAAGATGATAATAGAGACGATTAACAGCGTGATTAATCCGAAGAACAAACGCTCTGCGGTCATGCGAAGCAATAAATACATAATGGAACTCATAAACTAAAAGAGAGGAATATCATTGAAAAAACGCGCTGAGCAACATTCACTCAGCGCGCTTATCAAGTATTTAAGCGACCCACCAACGCTCCATGAAGCGCAAGCCATCTAAATCCCAGTTATTAGCGACTTTGTCTTCGTGCTTAACTTTTTCATTCATGGCCAGCACATAATTACCAAACATCGGAATAACCGTACTACCTTCATCGTGAACTAAACGCTGCATTTCAAAGTACATTTCTCGGCGCTTGTTTTCATCAAGCTCAGAGCGAGCACTCAATAGCAGCTCATTGAATTTTGGATTATCCCAGCGCGATTCATTCCAAGCAGCACCTTTCGCATAAGCCGTGGTGAACATCCAGTCACACGTTGGGCGCCCGCCCCAATAGCTGGCACAGAATGGCTTCTTCAACCATACATTGGAGAAGTATCCATCATTAGGCTCGCGCACAACTTTAATGTTCATGCCTGCTTTAGCGGCAGTCTCTGAATACAGTAATCCAGCATCCACCGTGTTGCTACCCCAAGCAGTCTCAGACATATGCAGCTGCACATCTAGCGAAGTAAGCCCTGCTTTATTGAGGAAGAACTTAGCCTTATCTGCATCGTATTCACGCTGCTTTAATTCGGTATTGAAATAAGGGACTGAAGGACCAATCGGATGATCATTACCAACAGTACCATAGCCTTTAAGGATTTTATCTACTAACTCTTGGCGATCAATTCCGTACTTCAAAGCGTTACGTACATTGTTATCATTGAACGGCGCTACATCAGATAACATAGGCAAAACATAATGCTTAGTGCCGGTTTGTTGCTCAATCTTGATGCCAGGACGACGCTTAAGTAGGTGGATTGTCTTTAGATCAGGGCGATCAATAAGATCAACTTCACCCGTCGAAAGCGCATTAATACGTGCAGCAGGATCGGCGATCAAAATGATTTCTACTTCAGCTAAGTGAGCACGTCCCGCTTTCCAGTAATTAGGGTTGCGAGTGTAAAGCGCACGCACACCAGGCTCAAACGCTGTTACTGTGTAGCCGCCGGTACCGTTCATGCTGGTGAAATCTATCTTGTCACCCTTAGCCGGATGAATACTCAAGTGATAATCAGTGAACATAAACGGGAAATCAGCATTACCCGTACCAATCACAATTTCGACACGATGAGTATCTAAGGCTTTGATGCTGGTGATATCTTCAACTAATGGCTTAGCACCTGATTTTGAATCGTCACCGCGGTGATGATTAATTGAGGCAACCACATCTTGTGCCGTAAAAGGTTTTCCATCGTGGAAACTTACCCCTTTGCGTAAATTAAACGTCCACGTTTTTGCATCACTGCTGCTTTCCCAGTTCTGAGCTAACTCACCGATCAAGCTACCATCAGGGGCGATTTCCGTTAGGTTGTTAAATACTCCATAAGAATATGCAAACATGAAATCGTTAGAGAAAGTGGCTGGATCAGTAGAGTCTGATGTTGCACCTTGAGTAAAGCCAACCTTCAATCTGCCACCTTTGTTAGGAGTATTAGCAAGCACATTAGGGCTGATTAGCGAGCCTAAACCTAACGTTGCTCCTGCGACAATGGAGCCTGCCAGAAAAGAGCGGCGATTAATGTTACGTGCTAGAGATAGATCAGCGGGCGCTTCTAGGTGACTGGTAGTAGTGCCAGTAGTAAGAGTGCGACTAGATGTATTATTTTTCTTCATCTTTGAATCCTTTAGTCAATAAATGATGCCTTAAAAGGCAAGAGTGATTGCTTTAGTGGTGCAGTAATTAGTCAGTGCTAACAAACCTTTTTCGCGGCCAATGCCAGAGTGTTTGTCACCGCCAAAGGGAACGCTAATACCGCCCGCCCAATAGTCGTTAACGGTTACTTGGCCAGCTTCTAGTGCTTGGGCGACTTGCAGTGCACGATCAATGTTTTGACTGTAAACGCCAGCGGCAAGGGCAAAGTTAGTGCAGTTGGCAGCTTCAATGGCCTGCGCTTGGTTATCGACTACTTGCACGCTCAATACCGGGCCAAATATTTCTTGTTGTACTAGTTCATCATCGTTACTTAGCTCATCAACAATCGTCGGGGCGTAAAACCAGCCTTCCCGATCAAGTACATGACCACCACAGCGCACATTGCAACCACGATCACGTGCTCGCTGGATGAAACCATCAATTTTTGCCAGCTGCTCTGCTGAATTAATAGCCCCATAATTGGGTGCTTGTAGCGGGTGTTTGGCAACTAGCTGCTGTGTTTTTTCAACAATCGCAGCCACCAACTTTTGATGAATAGAGCGTTCAACTACTAATCTAGAACCGGCTGAACACACTTGCCCAGCGTTATAGAATATTGCCCAGAGTACCCCTTCAGCTGTTTTCTCAATATCGCAATCATCCAGTGCCACTATGGCTGATTTACCGCCGAGCTCTAATGTCACACTGGTAATATTTTGCGCCGCACTACACATCACTTTGACACCTGTATCCACAGAACCGGTAAAGGTCACATGGTTTACGTCAGGATGACTAACCAGTGCTGCACCTGCCTCTGCCAAACCAGGTATTGCGTTATAAACACCTTGAGGGAGCCCCGCGCGCGTTAACACATCTGCTAGCATCAATGCGGTCAGTGGCGTTTGCTGTGCAGGTTTAACCACCGCGGTACAGCCCGCTGCCAATGCAGGAGCCACCCCACGCACGGCAGTGTTTAGTGGAAAATTCCAAGGAATAACATGAGCAGTTACACCAACAGGCACTTGGTTTGAAAAGGACATATTCGAGCTGCCAAGAGGATAGCTATCTCCCTGAATCTTATCGCAGCAGCCCGCATAATAGCGAAATGTGGCAACACTGCTGGCGACATCGGATGCCGCTTCACCCAGAGGCTTACCGCTATCTAAAGATTCAACAAGACTAAATTGTTGTACTTCTTCTTCTAGAATGTCAGCGGCGCGATTTAGAATGATTGCACGCTGTGCACCGCTCGTTTCGCGCCAGCTTATAAATGCTAGTTTTGCGGCTTCAACTGCACGCGCGACATCATCAGGCTGTGCACAAGCGACTTCACAAAAAACACTGCCAAGGCCAGGATCATAGACAGCAATTGTTTGCTTATCCGCTCCATCGCACCATTGACCATCGATATAAAGTTGCTTGGGAAAATTATTTAAAAGTTCCGGTTCACGAGAGTCAGGTGATTTTGTTGGAAGACTCTTTGATAATAGGTATTGATCGATCACTTGCTGTTGGATAGCCGTCATGAGAAAACCTGTATTGAAAATTTATATGAAACTCTGGCAAGACGAATACATTCACTCGCTGTAGCAAAGGTCATATTTGTGTAATTGCTGAATTCATCTTTATTAGAAGCGTGATGCGTGATAACTCACTTTATAGTCACTCAGACTCAGCCAAAGTGGGTCTACTTCTATGCCCCATCCCGGTTTATCGCTGAGCTGTAAATCACCGTTTTTAATCTGATAATCTGGAGTAAAAACACCCGCCTGCCACGGGTAGTAATCTAACCCTTCAATACTGTACTCAACATATTTTCCAGCGTTGCTAATACCCGCCATCAAATGCGCTGAAAATAATGTCACCAAAGAAAGGTTAGCTGAATGTAAGGTGCAGGGAATGTTTGCCTTTTCAGCTTTGGCCGCTACATTCAATGTGCGGGTAATACCGCCCATATAACAAATATCAGGCTGAATGATATCGACGATATTGCGATCGATAATCTGATCCCAAACAATCATATTGTTATCTTGCTCGCCGCCGCTAATATCGATGTCTAACGCATCGCGTACTTGCTTAGTCCAATCTAGTTCCCAGTAAGGGCAAGGCTCTTCGAAGTGGCTAACACCGTAATCTTGCAACATATGCCCGACTTCAATAGCTCTTTTTGGACTAAACGCACTGTTTGCATCCACCAGCAACGTCACATCATCACCTAAGGTCTTGCGAACTTGAGCGATAATTTCTTCTGTGCGTCCTGGCCACTGATCAATATCGTGACCACACTCGCGGCCAATGCGGAATTTGAAAGAGTGATAACCATGTGATTCGCGCAGCTCAACAAAACGCTCTGCTTCTTCTTGGGCAGAAATATCGCGGCGCATACTAGAGGCATACACAGGAATACTTGAAGTCGTACTGCCTAATAGCTGTGCTACCGACTTATTCGCACGCTTGCCTTTAATATCCCAAAGTGCGGTATCTAAACCACACAGCGCACGGTAAAGATAAGTGCCTGGAAATTTGTGTTCGCGCTCTAGAATTAATTGAGTTAGCGCCTCTAAATCATCATGCTCTAGATCAGCGCATTCTTGACCCAGTGCATGAGGTGCAATATGACGATGTACAATCTGCGCCGTTATATCCGCGTTATAAGTGGAGACCTGCCCCCAACCTTCGTCACCTTCGTTGGTTTTAACACGCACAAAGCACACATATTCGTTGGTAAAGGTTTCAATACTAGAAATTTTCACAATATCATCATCGTCGTTAAAAAAGATCATGGATTATGTCTTTTACTTGATGTTAAAATCAAACGAAGTATTATTCACCTAAGACCAATAATTATTTGTCACAGGATCCTATGAGCTATCAACTTCCCCCGCTAATATGGCTACGAGCCTTTGAAGCAGCAGCACGCTGTAACAGTTTTACTTTAGCAGCACAGGAACTGAACTTAACCTCTGCCGCAGTCAGCCATCAAGTGAGGTCGTTAGAGCAGCATTTGGATCAGAAATTATTTGAGCGATTGCCGCGCAGTTTACGCCTTACTGACATGGGTCGCGCTTATTTGCCCTCTGTCAGGAGAGCTTTTGATGAGCTATCGGCTTCTACTTACGGCTTGTTTGGGGCGAAAGGAGAGCAATCTGTCATTGTTAGATGCACCGCAACATTTGCCGTTTCTTGGCTGATCCCTCGCTTGAAAAGATTTATGCAGGCTTATCCCAATATTGATATACGCTTGTACACTGCCATTTGGACAGAGGCACTCAACCTAGAAGAGACAGACTTAGATATCCGTTTTGGTGATGGTTCCTGGGCAGGGTATCACGCAACACTCATTAGCAATGAAGCGTCTATCGCTGTGGCCTCCCCTCAAGTGGCTGATAGTTTAGCCAGGGCTGATAATTTGAACGCCGCGCTAAATGAAATAACTTTTATTCAAATAATGGGTTGTGAAGGTCGCTGGAATACTTATTTAAGCGCGGTGATCAACGATTTCAAACCTATTGCAGGCGTCCAAGTAGATACTTCATTGAATGCACTAGAGCTTGCGAAAACAGGCATAGGCACTGCACTTGTACAGCACAGTTTTGCCCAGCCTTATTTGGAAAAAGGTGATTTAGTGAGGGTTTTTAACCATGAAATGGCTTACGATGAGTCTCATTATTTATTAATACCCGATCGCGTCGCAAGGCCAAAACCTGAGGCCTTGCTGTTCAAAGATTGGCTGCTCAATGAAGCTAAACACAACTAAGCCAAGCCAATTAGTTAATCGAACTTTAAAAAGAGCTTAAGCTCTTAATCAACTTGATAATCCTGCAGGATCAAATCTGCTGCTCGCTCTGCCAGCATCATCACAGGTGCATTGGTGTTACCAGAGGTGACGGCTGGAAATGCAGAAGCATCGACAACGCGTAGGTTTTCAATACCGTGCACTTGTAATCGCTGGTTACACACACTCATATCAGCACTCTCACCCATGCGACAAGTACTAGTCGGATGAAATACAGTCCAAGCGTAATCGCGAATATCTGCGATCAACTGCTCATCAGTTTGACACATTGCACCTGGCCTTATTTCCTTAATAATAATTTCAGCCAACGCTGGCGCTTTAGCCAGCTCTCTGAGTAACTTAACGCCTTTTAGTAATGTCTCAACATCACGTTCATCACTAAGGTAATTAGGTTCAATTTTGGGCGCTTGTAAAGGATCTGCACTGGTGATATTAATTTGACCGCAAGAATTAGGTCGACAATTAGACAGCCCTATCAAAAAAGCAGAAAATGGATCTGGATTCAGTAATGGCCTTGTACCAACCGGCGCACGGGTATAACTCACGGGTGAGAAGTACAGTTGGATATCAGGTTGTCTTAGCTCAGGACTCGTTTTAATAAACCCTCCACCTTGGTTGATACTCAAACTCAGCGGTCCCTTGCGGGTGAAAACGTATCTAACACCCGCCATAAGCTTACCCCACCAAGAGTGCAACTCATCATTAAGGGTCGGCTTGTTACAGCGATACAGGTAATCCATTCCCAAGTGATCTTGTAAATGCTGCCCGACATTCGGGTTGGCTAGCACAACCGGTATCTTTAGTTTTTCAAGCAGAGCAGGCTCACCTACTCCCGAAAGCTGTAATAATTGCGGGGTATTAATAGCGCCAGCACTGAGAATCACTTCTTTAGTCGCTTTTATGCATTGCGTTTTACTACCTTTAATAAATTCGATGGCACTCGCTCTTTTTCCATCAAACAACACCTTACTAACATGGGCACGGCTGATTAAAGTGAGGTTATCGCGCTTTAATGCAGGATGCAGATACGCTTTCGCCGCAGACATCCGCAAGCCATGTTTGGTATTAATCTGATACAACCCAACACCTTCCTGACTCTCACCATTCATATCAGGGTTAAAAGGTATCCCCGTTTGTTCACCGGCACGTAAATAATTTTTACACAATGGGTGCAGTTGATCACTGACATCACTGACATAAACAGGCCCGCTTCCACCGCGGTATTTATCTGCTCCCCCTTGATAGGTTTCTAACTTTTTAAAATAAGGCAGCACTTGCTCATAACTCCACAAGCTATTTCCAGCGTCGGCCCACTCATTAAAATCTTCGGCATTACCGCGCACAAAAACCATCGCATTAATCGAGCTAGACCCGCCGAGTACTTTGCCCCGCGGCCAATAACTTTGACGGTTATCCATCGCAGTACTTGGCTCTGCGGTATACATCCAATTAACCGCTTTTTGATAATAAGTTTTACCGTAGCCAATCGGAATTTGAATCCACGGACGCTGATCGCTGCCCCCTGCTTCAATAATACAGACGCTATAGCGACCGTTTTCAGATAAGCGGTTCGCTAATATACAACCAGCCGAGCCAGCGCCGACGATCACGAAATCAAAAGTATCCATAATTATTCACTCTGTTAGTCATTAGGATTTTAACTATAAATTTTAGTAATAAATGGAAACTATAATAGGGGGAGCTTTAAGCCACTTGCAAACAAATTCAAACCTTAAATAGTTAAGAGGCCGTTTTATTTGTCTCTAGAATAAATAAAACCTTATCTTCGGTTTAAAATCAACCAACTTAAAAATTAAATCGACACTGAGGAGCTTTAATTTTTGCGACAATTTAAGCAAACTCGTTTTATAGTCACATGGAAATCTTTTAATACGAATCTAATAATCAACCTAGCCCATCGCTAACTTTTCTACCAACTAGCGTAATTTGAATACATTCAGTCAAGTAAAATAAAACCTAATTATTATTTTTCTCGGTTAAGTTCAAATAGAACATATAATTAAGTTTTAATTGTAATTCATGGTGTAACAATTTAATAAGCTAACGCACTTATCAGTATAGTTGGGCTGTTTTAATATTTCCTTTTCTATCCGCTTAGCTTTGAAGTGGGAATAGCTGCTTAGTTATTTACGAAGCTCTAATTACCCTAGGTTATTTCAATACTTACAACTATTAATAGTTTAATCAGACGAAGTTACTTGCTTTAGTTTTTCATCAAAAAATCAATCCAAACTTTAGTTTTACGAGTTAAGCCGCGACTGTTTCGGTAAAGTACATAATAATTAATTACGGGGCTTTTCCAGTCAGTACTCACTTCAACTGCCCCATTTGGACTAAATTTTCAACTAAGTAACGAGGAAATTGAGCAATACCGCCGCCATTTACAACGACAGTGCATTAAAAGCTAAAATCATTGATGCTAAGTGACGGGTGCACGTCGATAGTGGATTACAGGCCTTTACTATTTTCTAGTATCCATTGTTGGCTGCGATTAGCATCTAACATCACAATCGTTTTATGTTGGATTAAATCAGCTCTCAGTGCGCTATGCTTTTACGATGCCTTTTAGTGACACTCAGCAGTTTAACTAAAGAGCTACTCGCGCCAAAAGGAATGATAGGTACCATATACTTAGCGAAAATTTTAACTATTTCAGATACATGCTCAATAGAATTCGCATATGCCACAACATCCGGCGCCATACTTTGGTGATAAGTAACTTCACCTCCCCCATGCTGTTTTCTCACTGCTGCTGATAAAACCAGCTTTTCTCCTAACAGCAACTTTAATTCTAGGATCACTAAACTCGAGTCTCCATAATCATGGCTATATGATTTCAAACTACTTCCTATCATTGCATTGTATCCATATTATTATTTTAGATGGCTAAAACAAAATTAGAGGCAAAACGATCCTGATACCTATCGATTACACTCACTAAATATTGCTTTGTTAAGAGCTGAATCGATACGACTTTGTAGCATGATCTTCATATATGATGTTGTCACAGAAGGTTTTTCTGAATAAGCAAACGCAGAATGTTCTATAGTATAAATTAAAGGTGATAATGTGGGCTTTGACGCATGAGACACTTATTTTTGCCCATTGCAATGAGCTTGAATTACGATTAGAGATACTAAGATTCAAGCTAATGAGCAAGTACTTCTACGTAGAAATAAAGAAAACTACCCACATAAGTAATATAGCGAAGAAAAATAGCCATCGTTGCCATATTCTTATGTGTAAGAAAGCCCAATTGCGCCGCCACGCACTAATCAATATCGACCACAATGCAACCACAAAAGCCACCTTGCTCTATTTTTTTATTAGCGCTAGCTATCTCATTCAACGGATATTGCGCCGCAATGCGATGCTGTAAGCTGCCTTTCTCAAGAGCTTGCGTGATATCCGCAATAGCCTCTTGTTTGGCGGTTTCAGGCATCGCATAAACGATAACTAAGCGAATAGTTAAGTCCATAAACATCATTTCTTTGAACGGCAATACAGGTTCAGGCACTACGGTAGATGAATAAGATGCAATAACGCCACCCACTCGAATTAACGCTAAACTGCTATTGAGATTAGCACCGAATTCAACATCAATTACTCGATCAACCTTCACGCCATTAGTGAAGTTCAGCACCTGCGCGACCATTTGTGAATCTGTATGATTAACCACACAATCGGCACCTGCTTCTATACATTGCTGCTTAGTTTTATCGCTACTGGCGGTGGTGATCACGGTAGCGCCAGCTTGTTTAGCCCACTGAATTGCATAGTGACCAACACGCCCTGCACCGCCCGTAATGAATAATATCTGCCCTTTTACACAGCCATCGGCAAACACACAACGGTGCGCTGTCATCGCTGGGATACCCAAACAAGCACCCACGGCAAACGAGCTGTTATCTGGCAGTGTTACTGCACGCGTTGTATCAATTGCTACATATTGTGCGGCAGTACCATGCAAGCGTGCAAACTGCGCTTGATAGATCCATACTCGTTCACCAATGCGTGAATGAGGGACGCCCATACCGACCGCTTCGATAACCCCTGCGCCATCACTGTTGGGGATAACCGGCCCATTATCGAGTAAATTGGGAAATGCTCCCGCGCGCTTTTTGGTATCTGAAGGATTAACCCCTGATGCATGCAGACGCACCAAAACTTCACCTTGGCCAGGCTTGGGTTTATCACACTGTGTGACTTGCAAAACATCTGCTGCGGCTCCAAAACGATTAAACGACGCTGCTTTCATTTTCTATTCCTTTTTTTAGAATTTTAGGTAATTAAATATTATTACCGACATATCTGCTACCAATACGACTCGCTAATTCATACGCAAACAAGCGACCACTTCCTTGCAAATCATAATCTGTTTTTAGCTTTTTATCTTTTAACTCATATCTCGTAACTCGCTACATCCATCCTTCAAGCTAATAACCCACCATCAACTACCAGCGTTTGCCCGGTAATATAACTACCACCAACACATAAAAAGAAGATCGCTTCGGCGTAATCTGCAGGGACACCAATTCGCTTGAGTGGTAGCAATAAAGCGGCTTCTTCTGCCTCTTTACTATCCCATGTACATTCCCAACCTGAGCTTTTCACCCAGCCAGGTGCCACGGCATTAACGCGAACATTGGGCCCAAGGCCGCGTGCTAGCTCACGTGTCATAGTGATAAGGCCCCCTTTGGTGGTCGCATAGGTAGTACTGCTGGCACCACCGCCCATTGCCGCGATTGAAGCCACATTAACCACCGCCCCGCCACCTTCTTTAAGATGTGGCAGTGCTGCGCGGATACAGCGAAAAGGCCCGATCAGGTTGACCGACAACAATTTATTCCAAAATGCTTCATCCTGGCTTTCTAGATCAGATTCAGGGATCGTTGCACTGGTTCCAGGAGTTGCTGCATTGTTAACTAAGTAGTCCAGCCCACCCATCATTTCAGCAGCGCCATTTACCATCGCTATCACACTATCGGGATCACTTATATCGCCCTGCGCGGCATGGACATCTAAACCTAACCCGCGTAAACGCTCAACTTCAGCAGCCAACTTAGTGCTACTAGGCAAATCATTTATGGCCACTGTAGCACCACAACGCGCTAACATTTCAACTGTTGCCAGCCCGATACCTGACGCACCGCCGGTAACTAACGCTCGTTTACCCTTAAGGTCAGCAGTAATCATATTTTTCCCCAGTATCTATTTATTAGCAATTAGCTCTCAACTTCACGCATGTAAACAAATATTACGAGCGGTATTGATAACCTCTTTTTTTACAATATAAAGTCATGCTCTTTCATTTACCATAACAAAAACAGATAATTAAAGTATCAATCTTGATAAAACAAAACGAAGCTAAGTACCAGCCCATTTCTATTTGTAAACACACACTCGGTAAATAAGGAATTTTATGTATCAACGCATCATCCTAATATTAACGCTAGCGATTAGTTTAGCCGCCTGCTCTGAGAACAAGTTAACGCCATTATCAGGTTCGGCAAAGATACTCGCATTTGGTGACAGTTTAACGGCTGGTAAAGGCGTTAATATCGAGCATAGTTACCCCACAGTACTCGCTCAATTATCAGGCTTAGAGGTGATTAATGCTGGTATTTCAGGAGAGTTAACTCAACAAGGATTAGCGCGGTTTTCTCAACTTATTAATGAAGTAAATCCTGAGTTGATTGTATTGCTAGAAGGTGGCAATGATATTTTACAAAACAACAATTTAGCACAAACAAAGCAACACCTTGATGCAATGATAACCTTAGCAAAAGAGCAAAACATGCAAATAGTGCTGGTTGGCGTGCCTAAAAAATCACTGTTTTCTAGTAGTGCTAAATTCTATTCAGAACTAGCAGATAAGCATGCGCTGGTGTTCAATGGTGAGATTATTGCCGAGTTACTGAAAAATCAACAGTATAAATCTGACTCTGTACACTTCAATCAGGCAGGGTATAAAAAACTAGCAGCAACTATTCATCAACTTCTGCTTGATAACGGTGCACTTTAAGACTGTTGTTTCAAGCGATTGCTCTAGATAGCAAAGCTTACAACCCATTCTCAACTGCTGCCCACAAAATCAAACATCGCATTAAGCAGAAACAGTTTCCAACAAGTTACAAAAACTCACATATTGGTGAGAATTAATCGCTTTTTAAAATAGACTTTGAGAGTTAAGTTAACACTGAGGAAAGATTAAATGTTGTGGTTTACCTCTGTGTAGCGCAGCGCCTCTGTGACCTCGGTGGGAGATAAAGCTTTTAAAAGTTTGGTTTACCACACAGAACACCGAGTTCACTGAGAAGTGACTAAGGGCAAAAAAATTAAAGATTTTAAGTCTTGTTTTATTGTTGTGGTTCCTCTGTGTAGCGCAGCGACTCTGTGACCACTAATTGTGTATTTAAGGAGAGAAGAATGGGAATGTTGATTGCTGGGCAGTGGTGCGACCAAGACGATATTATTATTGACGGTGCCTACCAACGTAACCTCAGCAACTGTCGCGCTGAGATAGAACCAAACGACATCATTGGCTACCCAGGCCGCTTCCATCTAATCGCTTCTTGGAGCTGCCCTTGGTCGCATAGAACAATGCTTATTCGCCAGTTACAAGGCTTAGCAGCATATGTGCCCTTACATGTTACCGGCGGCAAGAAAGTGCAAGGCTATGCAGCAGATCACGGTAATAGCTGGCAGGTGCCAGGCAGCCAAATAAATATATTACACTTGCACCAACTGTATTGTTTAAATGATGCTAACTATACTGGCAGATCAACAGTGCCTATCCTTTGGGACAGCCATCAGCAAAAAATCATCAGTAATGAATCGACTCACATCATGCAGATTTTTGAACAGCTCGTAACGCCACAAAACTCACACTTTGCACCATCGCAATGGGTACCTTCGCACTTGAAAGAAGCTATTGAAAAGCTTAATGCACAAATTTACTCACAGCTAAGCAATGCTGTTTATCGCGCAGGTTTTGCACAAAGCCAAGCAGCTTATGATAAAGCGGTACACAGTGTTTTTACCATGCTGGATAGACTAAACACAAGGCTCGCGACATCTCGCTATTTAATGGGTAATGTTGTTACTCAAGCTGACTGGCTACTGTTTCCTACTCTAGTGAGATTCGATATCGATTATTATTTACACAGCCGCTGCACAATGTCGAAACTGACTGATTACAAACATCTTTTCAAATATGCCCGCGCGCTATTTAACATGCCGGGGATAGCTGATACAGTCAATTTTGGCGCCATCCATAAAAGCAATTACCAGAATAGCCAAATTTTACCGGTAATGCCCGATGTAGATTGGAGCAACTAGCTGCACCTTACTATCCATGACCTACAGCATGAAAAGCTATTTATTATAAACGACACTAATTTGATTGGGATAAAGATTTAATGGATTCTATCGTGGCAATTATCAGTATTGCATTGCTGGCAATGATAACCCCTGGACCAAACAATTTTATTGTTATGCACTGTGCTGTAAAAGCGGGATTTCGCGCGGCGACACCTCTTATTTTAGCGGTAATTAGCGGTGCGCTTTGCATTTCAACGTTAGTATGGATGGGGATAGCAACGCTACTAGCCGCTGTGCCATGGTTACAGAATATGATCACGATAGCAGGTGCCGGCTACTTAGCTTTTTTAGGCGCTTCTTTGATGCTAAAGAAAATAACCTCTAGCCAATCTGCCAATCAAAACCTATTGCCTAGCACCTTCAAGGGCGTGTTTGTGTTTCAGTTTTTCAACCCTAAATCACTAGTACTTATTAGCACCTTAATCAGTGAATTGGCACGGGTTTATTCCACACTCACTTCACTGGCTATTTTATTAGTACTGATGCTGATAATACCGCTACTTTGCCTTACCATTTGGGCAGGGTTTGGCCACCTGCTCAGCGCTTATCTGCGCCAAGCAAGCGTGGCTAATTTATTCAATAAAATCATGGGAGCACTGCTATTGATACCAGCACTGTATGTGCTGTGGCAGAGCTTGGCGATCTATCTGATTTAAGCCTTCAGCCTGTGACTTATAACTCATGACACATAACCCACAACCTATAACCTATAACCTCGAACTACCATAACCAATTCAATCGATAATCACAGCGTTGCAACTGCTGCGGTGATTCTATTAATTGATTCTTGCACTGTAAAGCGACTACAACCTAAGTTCACGCGCATAAAGCCATGGCCTTCAAGACCAAACTTTTGCCCCTTATCCAGCCATACCCGCGCTTTAGTGAGCATAAAATGGTTTAAGGTTGCGGCATCCATACCTAAACCCCGACAATCCATCCATGCTAAATACAAAGACTCAGTGGGTAGTACTTTAATTTTAGTCGTCGCTTCATTGATACCACTGGCAAACCGGGCATGGTTTTGACGCACATAATTGAGCATTTCTTCTAGCCAAATTTCACCGTGAGTGTAAGCAGCTTCGGCTGCAACAGCACCCATCAAATTCACCAGTGGGAACATATTTCTTTCATATTGGCGCGTTAACTCTTCGCGAATGCGGCGGTTGGGAATAAACACATTAGCGCATTGTAATCCAGGCAGATTGAAAGTTTTACTCGGTGCGGTACAAGTAATACTGTTTTGCGCAAAACTATCGCTAAGTGAAGCAAAGGGAATATGCTTTTTTTCTAAGCTCATAATCAAATCCTGGTGGATTTCATCACTCACCACCAGCACATTATGTTTAGCGCAGATCTCCCCCATCGATCTTAAATCTTCTTCTGACCAAACGTTGCCCGTTGGATTATGCGGGTTACTGAGGATAAATATTCGGGTGTTTTCAGTAATCGCCGCTTCAAATATAGCTTCGTTAAAACGATAACCTGACTGCGTAAGCTCCAACGGTGCACAAGCTAAATGGCGACCATTAAGTAGCATATCATCATGAAAATGCGCATATACAGGTGGCTGAATCAACACCGAATCACCCGGTGCGGAAAATGCTTGCACCACGGTTTTAAGGGTGGTGATGATACCAGAGGCTTGCATTAACCAATCTGGTGATACTTCCCAGCCAAAACGTTTTGCCTGCCAATCTGTAATTGCTTGAGTGTAACTCTTGGTTGGCCCACCGCTATAGCCAAATATTCCGTGCTGCACGGCGTCGGTCAATGCTGAAATAACCGCAGGTGGCGCTTTAAAATCAGTGTCGGCAACCCACATCGGTAGCGGATCTGCAGCACTTTCATCTGGTGTTAATAGTTTGCTGGCGTAATCCCACTTGATGGAATTGGTATTTTTTCGATCAATTACTTCATCAAAAACGGAGAATTCTTGCTTATTATGAGCCATTACATCTGAATTCATTGAGATTTCCCTAGCTGCTATTATTGGTTTTTTTATAAATATATAATTGATACTAAAAGATAAAACTAGCGGTTTCAAGAGTATTTAAGTTATGTAGATTGAATGTAATTGCGTGGCGCATACTTTAAAAAAGCCTAGCTTTTTTTATCATTGAGGCTGAGCTGACTTCAAGCTACAAAACATATTACCCTAAGCCTTAGACTTGCATACCTCGCACAGCTCACATCTATACGGCAAGGCTCTGCTTGAGTAAACGAGATGCAAACATAAGTATTCTTTTTTTATGCATGGTCGAGCAATAAAGGTTCATGCTGAACTCCTCTACAAGCCCTACTTTCAGGCATTAAAACCTCTAAATAAAAAAATAACTCCCATCAAACACTTACGAATAGAAGCAAGAGCTATTATAGGGAAAGGGTTTTTAGTACTAATCACTTCGTCCTTAGTAAGGTTCTTAATCACATAAGCATCACGTGAAACGTAGTTAAAAATGCACTAATCAGGGATGTTACTAACCTTTTGTCTATCAATAAAAAAGACCTATCTTCTCTCGAACGCCTTTTTATATTTCGTCTTGTTCAGTCGGCAACAGTCCCTGAGCCAAGCCAGTGGCTTATAAACTCATACTTGTTGACTGTCATTTTGTAAAGTATTTACAGCTAGATAGCTCTGCCATTTTAATAGGCGCTCGCCAAGCAACTCAGAGTAATCGTCTACTACTGATCGTTTTACACAGTCCAAATCAAGTAGCTTGTCTGACAGTGCCATCAATTTTGGCAGCCCAGTCAAAAACTCAACAGCGTAGCGCTGTTTCAGTAAGGCTAATCTAAGCAGTATTGGAGCAATTGCCGCATCAACTAATGAGAATTGATCTGAGCTGAAGTACCCTCCGATCACGACCCCTTCAAGTTGCGCCAGTTTTTTGTTAACAATTGCGCTATTCGCCTCAAAGTCTTGCTGGGTTTTAGACATCAGCATATTGTGCATATTCATGATAAGTTGACTGACAAACTCTATCCAGGCGCGGTCTTTCGCCTTCTTTAAAGGGTCTACTGGCATGATAGGATGGGCTGTAATTTCATCCAAAAATTCATTAATAACTGCCGATTCAAACAATACTTCATCGCCATACTTTACCAGTGGTACTTTCCCTAGTGGTGAAATTTTCAAAAACCACTCAGGTTTATTATCCAAATCGATATAGGTAATTTTAAATTTCACTTCCTTTTTTAATAAAGTAATGACCGAGCGCTGAACAAAAGGACAAAGTTTAAAACTAATTAATTCAATAGATTGCATGGTTTTTCCTAAGTTAGTGATAAAGCTGTTGATAAGTCAATCTGTATACATACAGACGATAGAGGCTTCGTTTATTATTACTTATTTGGGGGGCCTACATCACTCTTTTCAAGAGTCCTGCTATGTTACTCAAAACTGTTAGTTTTAGGGGATAGCCCGCCAAAAACACTTACTCGGCGGACCTTGGGCTCGCTACCACTCTCTCCAAAATAAAGCGAAAAATTCTGTTGCCACATGTCTGCTTTGTGTCCAGTTCCTGACTATTGTAGAGAATAAAGTAGGGATGCTGCTGGTAAAAATCGCTCGTTCTATATCTAATTTCAGGGATGTAGAAAATTAGCTTTCTTACATATCCTCTCTCAGCACCATTTCAATATTTACACTACGTAAACCTACATTGTCACTAAAATAAAAATACCAAAGAATGATGCAAGAGTTAATCCTAACAGCAAAGTATATTTTTACTCAGTCAAGATTAATGTGTAATTTTTAAATGAGAATTGACAACGTCATAAGAGTTATTGAATTCATGAATCCGAGTTTTGACTTTTGCAAACTGGCCTCTTTGATGCAGAGATATAAGTTCACAAGAAAGGTCAAACATAAATTCATGTATCCGTTTAAGCTGTGTTAACCAATCTTCATTAAATTTATTCTCTTCTATGCGAAGCAACCAAGTATTGAACTGACATTCGATGAAAGGGTATTCATTACTATTATTAGCGCTCAATAGAAGCACATTCACTTTGCTAAACCAATGTTCAATAGTCAAAGAAAGTATGAAAATTTTACTTTCTTGAGGGCTAAATTTATTACTTTGATAATCGATCCAAGTGAGGTTTGGCCTGTAAGCAGCAATCCATGTAGGAATCGATTTAGCAGGTAAAGGCTTTGATACCACATATCCTTGTGCCTGACTACAGCCCATATTGATCAACATTAGGCCATGAGGAACTGTTTCTACTCCCTCTGCTATTATTTCACGATTAAATGCTTTTGCTAATCCAATGATACCTTTGATAATACTGTAATCATTTGGATCATCTAATAAACCATTAACAAATGATTGATCTATTTTAATTGTGTTAACGGGTAAATTTTTAATATGGGTCAATGATGAGTAACCAGTACCAAAATCGTCTAAAGCAAAGCAAACATTAAGCTCATTTTGACATCTATTAATAATACTGCTGATTGTATTGATATCACCTAAAGCACTGCTTTCTAAAATTTCCAATTGTAGGTTTTGTGGGTTTACATTGGGATACTCTGCGAAAGCATCGTTTAATTGCTCGAAGAAAACGTTTGATTGGATGTGATGAGATGAGATATTAATACTGACTTCAAGTAGGAGACCACTTTCCTGCCAGGTATACAGCTGTGAAAGTGCTTCATTAATTACCCATCCTCCAACTTGAAGCTCTAGATCGGTGCCTGCGATAGCGGGTAGAAAATCAAGAGGGGGAATCAAACCTTTTTCAGGGTGAAGCCACCTAATTAATGCTTCAACACCAAACACTCTGCCGGTAACCATATCCACTTTAGGTTGATAGTGTAATTGAAGTTGATTATTTACGAGTGCCTGCCTTATCTCTGAAAGCAAGTTTTGTTGGTTTGATATTTTCTGACCATTAAAAATGTCAGATGAATAATACTTATTTCCACCTGCTAACTTAGCTTGGTACATAGCTTGATCAGCATCGCGAATTAAAGAGTCCAAATCAGAATTACCTATCGGACAAATCGTGAAGCCAATTGATACCGTTATTTTAATAGAAAAATCATTAATGATGTATGGCTGTGCTAATGCGTCACTAACACGTTGTAACATTTGTTCACATTGTAGAGGAGTTTCAATATCGCGAAGTAATAAGGTGAACTCATCTCCACCCTGTCGAGAGACGCTATCTTCTTCTCGAATAGTATATTTTATCCTATTTGCGACTTCTATCAGTAATTTATCACCCGCATCATGGCCATGATTATCATTAACTGGTTTAAAGTTATCTAAATCCAGAAAGCAAATAGCAATCATAGTTTTCGAACGTTTACTGTGTGCTATTGCTTGATTAAAACGATCTGCAAAAAGAGTACGGTTAGGCAATTGAGTGAGCAAATCATAATGTGCCATCATTTCTAATTTTTCTTTTGATTCTTTACATTCTAGTTCATTATTGGCGCGTACTGTAAGACTTCTTAAGAGATCAAATGTGATCTGATCACTAGCCATTGGTTTATCATCTACAATGCAAATAATGCCAATTGTTTTACCAAAAGAATTAACAAGAGGTACACCTATATAGCTTTCAGCTCCCATTTCGGCTAACAGGTGATCTTCAGGGAATAAATTTTGTATATTATTAGGGTGGAAACAAATAGATCTTCCTTCTACCCCAAAGACGGCAGCACAAGGTGTGGCTGTTAACTTATAACTGAAATTATCTGCAATTTCTCCGTTTGCCCACAATGCAATTGTATCTGCTTGGGTATTGTCATGTGGATTAAGACAAGCGATGAAAGCGTAACGTACATTATGAGATAGTGCTAATTGGCGCACAATAGATTTAAAAATATTACCTTCTTCAGTTGTACCTGTTTCAGCTAGAGAACGGAGGACGTCATCACTACGCTTTTGACGAGTAATGTTTCTATGAATTCCTACCATTCTTGATGGGTTGTTATTTATATCCCATTCAATAATTTCAGCGACGGAGTGTACCCAAAGCCAACTTCCATCTAAAGTTTTAAGTCGATATTCTGCGGTAGCAGGGCCATCGTTTTTTATGCATTCATCCAATAAACTTTTTACTTTAAGCAGGTCATCATGATGAATATTTTTTTGCCATGTATAGAGGTCCATTTTAAAAGAGGGGTGACTATATTTTAATATTTTTGGAAGCTCATCACTTATATCTAGCTCACCAGTAATTAAATTATGATCAAACCAGCTTTGCTGAGCACTCTTTAATGCAAAATTAAGTCGTTTTTCCTTTTGGTACAATTCATATGTTTGACTTTTAACTTTTCTATTCAGTCTTTCAGTTATATTTTTAATCCTGTAAGTAGCTGCTAAATACATAGGATAAATAAATAATAAAAACAGAATTCCAATAATTAAAGATTGATAAATGTGCTTATAGAGTAATGCATCGATATGACTGATAGAGATATCAGCACCGATCAAATAAAAAGTACCATCTATCGATTGAGCAGGAATGAAGACACTACGAAAGCTCCCCCATTGATCGGTATATTCTAAAAAAGATTCCTGCTTATTCTCGAAAACATCATAAACACCAGGGTCGACGTCATTGTAGTAGTCAAAATAGTTAGATAACCCCTTACCAGATAGACGTTCTTTTTGTGTAGCACTAGAGGAAGTAAAATAGACTTTTTCATCACGTAATACGAGTGTATAGATATAATTGATATCGCTATGATCAGTGAAGTCAGATAGAGAAAGAATATTATTGTAGCTTTCTGTTTGCGTCAGATCTTCTTTAATCATTTTATTATGATGAAGTGATTTTGGTAGTAAGAGAGGTGTTAGGAGAGCTGCATCTTTTAACTGTTGATCTAAATTTTGGAAAAACTCCTCTTTTTCTTTAATTACACTGAAAAAAGTAAATACCACTACCCATGATATATAGAGTATTACTGCAATTGTTATTCTCTGTTTTGTATCGATAGCAAAATGTAACATTCAGATATGAGGCCCTACATATAATACAATTTCATTAATAATATATTTAAGTTTAACTAAAGACACAACTACTAAGCCTTCTATATGAAAAAATCACCATCTAATTCGGGATTATGCAATAAAATCCTTGACATAAAATACTGGCTGCTTTAGCGAAAAAGGCTAATAATAATAGAGTGAAACTTGCAACCTGAAGTATAAATAGCGAAAAAGATAGGCCTTTTTTCGGCTGATAATTAATCAAAACCGACTACGTTAACTGGGTTTAGACTTTCCTACGGGGTTGGTAATTACTGATTTTATATGGCCGCTTTATATCATTTGCAAATACTGATAAGCGCTAACTGCACTCATCCAGTATGAAACTTTATTACTTACCTAGACTATGAAAGGCTGGCAATTATTAGCCTGCTAAGCTGGTGATAGCAATCCAAGGCTCTATGTCCCCCGCTAACCCGAGTGCTTCGCCCAATTCTATGTGCTGCACCGAAAACTGAGCACTGGCTAGCAGGTTACATAACTCTATTTGCGAGTAGTAGCTGTAAAAGCGCCCTAATTTATCTCGCTTGCAACCTGTGCCAAGCTTCATCGCTATATGCAACACACCCTTAGTTTTTAGCGCTTGGTGTAAGCTCGCTAAAATTTTAGGAAACTCTTCAACGCTGGCATGAAGCAGACTGAAGTTTGCCCAAACGCCGTGATAGGTGTTGATTGCATCAATCTCAGCAAATGTTGCTTGCCTTGCGCCTAAATCAAAAGTGGAGTTGGCCAGCTTAACCATTTCCTGGGATGCATCTATCGCATCAATACACAGCCCTTTTTCTCGCATAATGGCGGATGATTGAGCAGGCCCACAGCCTAAATCTAGTACTAAATCATTACTTTTTAGCCTTGCGATAAAGTCTAGTAATATTTTATCATCAGGCTGCTGTTGAATCGTTGTTGCATATTTTTCAACTTGGTCGTCATAAACGCAAATAGTTTCATGGTCTGTCATATCTGAAAATACCTTTTGCTACATTACTAAGTTTGCAGTGCTCTCAATATACCTTATTAACCATCATTAGCATCATACCTTTTACCTTTTGATAACAGGTTAATTGCCTTTAAAAAACGGCACCTTGTATTACTATATTTCTATTCAAGCTTTTGTAGTGTACTGGCTAATTTAAATTTCTTGAGCCCTTTGCTTTAACCCCGCAACGCTATGGCATGTTTATGAGTAATGCACACCAAGTATGCGATGATTATTGTTACTAAGTTTATCGTTACTGGGTTGAAAGCTGCAATTAATAGGCTTGGCATAATCAACATTACATCTAGTAATAACGCGAATAACAGTGCTATTGCTGTATATATTGGGATGAGTGACTTTTTAAACACAAGAATGCTAAGTGCAAGTATGATTTCAAATACACCTGCTATTGGGGATATTAGAGTAGCGTCTAGATGGTGGGCATTTGTGAGAGCTGCTTCAACGGGGCTCAGCCATAAAATTTTAGGGACTAAACCGTGGTAGGCAAAAACAAAAGCGAGTGTAAACCTAGCGATTGTATTAATTTTTAAGAGTAATCTACTTTCCATTTTTCTTCCATTTTTATGCTCCTTACCTTTTCTTCAAGTATCTATGCTCGTGATCAGCAGTGGGCAAAGAGCAATAATTGTATTTTCCAAATAACTTATATCTATTCAACGCAATTCGATCGTACAGCCAGTTTCTTATGACCTTAGGGATAATTTTAAACATTGTTATCAGCGCCCAGGGCAAACCAAGCGTGGTCATAACGTAAAAGAAAGCATCACTTTTTTCAAGACATTCGCCACCCTTAACCACTAGCATTGTTTCATATGCATCTGCTGGGTAGTTAAAGTGTTGTAGTATGTCTATTCCTTCTTGGGACTGGACACTGGCCAATTTAAATTTGTGGTTTTTGTCGTGGCGAATAATGAAATTACTCCACGCATTGCATAGCTTACAAACACCATCAAATAAGATAACTTTTTCATTTGCTGCTAAGTGTGGAGCTAGCTTCTTTTTCATCAATTCAATATCGTTCCATAGTTTAAGAATGAGTTTAGCATTACAAAATGTGAAGAACGCGAGCGCTCGCAACGGTTTAGTGAGCTGTTGAGTTGCTTATAGTGCCGGCACTTCAGTTCTTTTCATTGAGCGCATTTTAATAGTTTCAATCATTAGGAACAGTAATAAACCCAGCGGCCCAGCTAATAAAGTAAGCATAGCAGTAAAATAATGTGAGAGACGCCATTCTTCTTAGCTCTTTTTACCTACAATGCACCCAGAAAAAGATCGAGTGCAAGCAAATGTATCCAACCGCTTAGAAGGTGTCCCATATAGGAAAATCCATCGGCAACAACTTCAAGAAATGATAAATCGACTTTAGCCTCGTGTCCCCATAAAGAAACTAACAGGTTAGTATAAATTAATGCCAACACAATACTTATTACACGCGCCACTAGCGTTAAAGCTACATGATGCAGCGGGGAGAAAACTAAAGCTCCCCAACCAATAAAAGACAACACTCCCACCGTTGAAAATATAATTTCATAGCTTATATTAAACATATACATCTTTACCTATATATTTAAAAACATCTAGCCCATGTTTAAGGCTTTCTTCACTAACACCATCCAATAAGCGTTGGCTTGTTTGCTTCATACTTAAAGTTGCATCGCCAAATATCACCTCACCAGCAGCGGTAAGCTTAACTAAACTTACTCTTGCGTCTCGCAAATTTCGCTCTTTCATCACTAAGCCTATTTTCTCCATTGGAGAGACTAATCGTGTAATACCTGACGCGGTTAAACCTATATTATTGGCTAAATCAATACGCCTCATAGACTTGTTATGGCTGTTATTAAGATGAAATAGAATCATATATTCAGTAAAGCCAATACCGTGTACCGCCCCTAAACTAGCATCTAATTTTTTAGATATTATTGAATTAATACTCCACATGTTAATTACAAACGACATTTCTTGGGGTATGTCTTGCATATTACTTCCTCATCTGCTTGATTATTACTTGATAAGTCAAGTATTAGTCAATTGTATTTACAAGTCAATAAGTGTGAGCGATTATTAATTTTAAAGAGTGACAGCTTAAAGCTAATACTAGCCATGTCATCAGCTGTGACAACAACTAAAGGTCTATAAAATGCAAACAATTTATTAGGCCTTCTTACCCCTTCAATAAGATAATTTTGCGCTATTAAAGGTATTATGTAGCAATCTAATAGGTAAATTTAACAGTGTGTAAATAAAGAATGACGATTGATTTAATAAATATAGCAAGTGAAGTGACGTGCTCAACCTGTAAAGCTAATTGTTGCCGCTTAGAGGTAATGCTTGTTACCGAGACCGGTGTACCAGAAAGATACATCGAATACGATCAATGGGGCGCAAGTACTATGGCGCGCTTAGATGATGGCTGGTGTGCAGCGGTAGATCGCGATACTTTACTTTGCACTATTTATGAGAAACGGCCTTTAATCTGTCGTGAATTTGAAATGGGCGGCTATGAGTGTATTGCAGAACGAACTTAAGCTCATATATGGAAAAAGGCTACCTTGCCATCGATATAGACTTTCATCGTTAAGCGGTTGCTAAGCTACTTTTAGCCTGCGAAAGCGTAGCTTTTGCTGTGGTTATTGTAAAAGCGATAATAGGTACGATGGATCGAACTAAACACTTTTTCAAGCGTCATGGATTTCAAGGGTTTCGGAAACATGTACATAAATTTTTTATTACTATCATAGATCAACAGTTGATTTAGCTTATGGGAAACGACTAGCTAATGGTGACCAATAAACTATAATTATCAAAATGATAATAGGAAAGTTTTTAGTAATAGGTCCGAACGGGTGTAACCAAAAACTGACATCGATAACCGTTAATAGCAATGTATAAATGCTAATAACCATTATCTGTGCAATACAGCATAATCGAATTTTGAAGCGAACAGACAACCACAGGCCGATAAAGATATCGAGTACGCCACCCGCATAGATAAATAACGTTGCCAGTTGCCCGGTAATAGCAGCCTTCTCTAATATTTCATAAGCTACATTAGGTGCAAAAAACATCGATGTTAAGCCAGTAAATATCCATAAAAATACCAAGCTATAAACCGCAAGCTTAATTAACAAACCATGATTCATCAGCTTTCCTTACATCACTGGAAAAGGCTTAAAAACCATTAACCAAAAAATAGCTAAAATTGCAGCAAAGGCTGGAATACCCAGTAACGTCCAACGCTTCATTAGCAACTTAAATGTTGCACTCACTTCATTATGTGTGACGGACTCTTTGGCTAGATCTCGCAGTTGGTACTGTATTTTTAAAACGGGAATCCAACATAAACCGATAAACGTTAACAGTCCTATAACCCAATAAAACCAAGGCGCAGTAAATGAATAGCCTCGAAGGTTCATCAACAACACTCCCGTTACTATTTGAGTAAGTACCGCTGGTGTTGTAAACAACCAATCGCCGAGAATAACATGTTGAGTCGTGATATAAATGGCTTGTGGATTATTAGAACGATAGGCCATAAACATAAAAAATGCGATACCTGCACCCGTGCCGGTTACGACGACTGCCGCCAAAATATGAATTAATTTGATCGCTAAATAATATTCCATGTTTGCTAGCATTCCGCATTAAAAATTGATCAGTGGTACTGGTAAAAACAGCCTAAAAGTATTTTCCTCAAGACCAATAGCCTGTTATAGGCCCAGCATGATAGCTCTTTATGGCTAAAGAGTATCACCTTTAACTTGTTCGGTAGTATAAATACTCAATGCTGAAAAATAAGGCGAAAAGTCGTTCAGTTTAAGCAAACTAACACAGGGCTTTGCACCGCTAATTCTAATTTCATCGTTAAGTAATTTACGCGCTAAAATAATTGTCGACAGCGTTGGAATGTAAGGTCCATTGCCATTTGGCGCATATAATGTCCATTTAACGTCATGACTTTGACCCTTATTTTTTAAGCCTACTACACGTATTTCCATCGCTCCTTTATCGGTACCTAAAGATAGAAACCAGTTACTAGTAGCCATAATAACTTTGGAGAGCGGCGCCCAATTTTTGATCATTCCTTTTTTTGAAAAATACGCCATACCGACCATTACCCAGTGCAGTAATGACAGCTCTAATCCAGCCTGAAAACGAACTCCATTCTTTACGTTGTAATATGCGGGAAATAATTCTAAATCTGGTACATCTACGTTTGCCAAATGGCGCTTACCGACAATGCCGCCAAAATCATTCGTACGTGAATTCATCCAGCCATAAACATTTTGCCAAATTCCATCTTTAAATACTTTAAGCGGGTGACCTGTATAAGACAATATAGCTTGCACCGTCGCCAAGCCGCGCTCGGCCTTGTTACCTGGTGCAATAGCAATGTCGATAGAGCCAATAGTTGAAAACTGTGTTTTATAATGATCTATAATTGCTGAAGATAAGCCTGGAACCGAACTAGCACCACTCACTAACAGTACTCCCTTATTTTTAGCTTGCTGGTCAAGTGTTGATATGTCACAAACAAAACGACGATCATCTGCTAAATCAATGTAATGGCTGCCACATGCAAGACAAGCCTGTGGCACTCGATAATCCTGTTCTTGAAAAGGGCCACTAGTATGGATCACAAGAAATGGAGATATTATTTCTAATTGGGCTGAAAACTGCGTAGAAAATATGTCGAGTATCAATGATTGTAATTGAGCAGCGCAGTTCGAGGCTAATTCATTAATCAACGCCTGTGATTTATCACCATTCCTGCCCGCTATATAAATAGTAATATTTGGAATTGTCGCCAAATTTTCAACGATTCGCTTACCAAAGTTTCCATATCCACCCAACACAACGACACTTTTCACTTAACTTTCCCTTTATATCTAACTCTTTGAAAAATAGAGTAGAAGAATATATTGTTAACTATTTATTTTACACAGTAATTCCTGTGCGACAAAGAGGTGCTACACTAAAATGCTAAGGGTCAATTAAAAACTAAAATAGAATATTGATTTTTATAGGTTTGTTTATATATTTACAATAAATTTTTAACGATGATTACTGATGAGTAAGCTGTTGTGGATAGCAAAGAGTAACTTAGCTTACATCATTTCGCAGTCGTGGATAATAAAAGTGTAGTTAGCGTTAGCTGGGAAGTGCAAGCTCTGATCGCCAAAAGAGAATCATCGACGAAATCGATAATTCTTCAATTCATTCGATCTTAAAGCTTAAAAAAAACAGCTACCGCTAATTCAGTAAACGAAAATAATAGGGATTTAGCTTTTCCTTTTTATTTAAAAAAAACCAACCCCTATTTGCCATTTACTGATGTGCGTAGCAATTATTACTTGAAAGTTAACTTAAACCATTACAAAGCCAAGGCTTGTTTAAAATAGCGGCTTTAAATTTAAGTTGCTTCAGTTCTTTTTTACGAACAAAAACTAAATAATAGCGCCGTGTGGATCTATTACATATTTTTTTGCGGCTCCGCCGTCGAAATCAGCATATCCTTGAGGCGCTTGATCTAATGAAATCATCTGCACATTCACTGCATCGGCAATATTAACCTTATTGAAAAGTATCGCTTGCATGAGCGGACGCTGATAACGCATCGCTGGACATTGACCGGTGTGGAAGGAATGAGACTTAGCCCAGCCTAAACCAAAACGCATGCTAAGTGCGCCGACTCTGGCGGCTTCATCTTGAGCGCCTGGATCTTCTGTTACATACAGCCCTGGGATGCCAATTTGGCCGCCAGCACGGGTAATTTGCATCGCCGAGTTAAGCACTGTAGCGGGAGCCTCTACGCCGTGATTACAGCCGCAGCCGTGTGCTTCAAAACCAACACAATCGACAAAAGCATCTACTTCACGCTCACCGAGGATAACTTCCAGCTTATCTTCCATCTCCCCTTCTTCGCGTAGATCGATAGTTTCACAGCCAAAACTTTTAGCTTGTGCCAAACGCTCCTCAATCATGTCACCAACGATGACACATGCCGCGCCCAGTAACTGAGCCGAAACAGCAGCCGCGAGACCGACCGGTCCTGCTCCTGCTATATAGACAGTGGAACCTGGGCCAACACCCGCGGTTACGCAACCGTGAAAACCTGTCGGGAAGATGTCAGACAACAACGTTAAATCTCGAATTTTTTCCATTGCCTGATCTGAATTAGGAAACTTCAGCAGGTTAAAATCAGCATAGGGAACCATCACATACTCTGCTTGGCCACCTACCCAACCGCCCATATCCACATACCCATAGGCTGCTCCTGGGCGTGCCGGATTCACATTAAGGCAAATTCCAGTTAAGCCTTCTTTACAATTGCGGCAGCGTCCACAGGCGATATTAAAAGGTACTGAAACGATATCATCAACATTGAGAAACTCTACATCGCTGCCGCATTCAATGATTTGGCCGGTAATTTCGTGTCCTAATACTAGCCCTGGCTCAGCAGTCGTACGACCGCGTACCATGTGCTGATCTGATCCACATATATTAGTGGTTAATACTTTTAAAATAACGCCGTGATTACACTTGCGATTACCTATTGATAATTTAGGAAACTCTATACTTTCGACTGCTACTTTTCCTGGCCCCTTGAAAATAACTCCACGGTTGCTGCTGCTCATTCTGGCTGTTCCTATTTTGGTTATAAATATCGGGACTGATCAATTAAAAGTTATAGCTGCCTGACTAACTGAAGACTGTAGCTCCAATCGCATAGCGTTTTACAATGCTAAATTTTAGCCCAGTGTCAACTTGCCCACCTCTGATAATAGGCGGCGTACCATTTCTCGTTACACTCACCAATTAGAGCAAGTTTTTCCCTGTGCTCAATGCCTATTATCGACGCTTTCGGGTCTCCATTAACCTCAGTAGGAAGCCTGATCAAGCAATTCAATATTATTTCCCATGCGTTTCTGCAAGAATAGCTAATAGAAAAGATATAACTAGCCAGCGCAAGCGCTAATCTACGCATCCTGTGGTGGCTAGCCTAACTATTGCTCGATACGTTACACAGAGGTTTCAATATGACACTATTTAATGCCATAGTGGGCATATACAAATTTGCACTAAAATAATCAATCTTATTTCTTTTAGGTATCATTTATGAATTTAGATAAATCAACAAAGCGCATTGCCAAGAGAGTTAAAAAAGGATTCCAAGGTTACCCGCAAATTTCAATAGCCTATTTTGGTGAAACAACCAGCTGTGCGTCGCAGGTTGTCGTGGGTTTCATAGCACAAGAAGGTGCGGCTGCAGATGAACAGAAATTAGCGAGTAAGAGCGATGCTAGAAAAGATGAGACGATTCAAACCATATTATTAAAAATTATTGAGCGCGCTGAAGCTAAAACTGTTTTGGAAATTGAAGGGATTTCTATTATCGAATGATACCGAGAGTCGCTGGTGAAGAAAAAAGAGCACAGAGAAAACTACGGTGGATCCATACTGCAATGATTGAACTACCATGAAGAACTGGAAACGCCTGCCACAAGACTCATTCGTAGCTAAGTATATTGAATGCTACTGGCTTCTTGAAAAAGAACATGATGATATCGCCAGTCTTCATCCTAAATTGAATCCCAATGCGAACACTCATTTAATTCTGGCAAACGATGCTGAAAAGTACCACTTTTCCCAGGGAGCAATACTGCAAACAGGATATGGTAGCCATTGGATATTCCCGCATAAAAAAACATTTGTGATGGACCATTCACAACCCTTTCTTATACTAGGAATCAAATTTAAAGTTGGAGCGCTCTATTCAGCGAGTTATCTAGCCCATGATTTTAGCTTAGATAGTGTTATCAAAGTTTGTATCGATGACCTGATGACGTCAGACTCATTTAAGCTACCTGAGCTACTCGCCCAAGCGGTCGAATCTCCTGAACAAACTTGTAAAATTCTTGACAAGTTACTACTGCCTTTACTATTAGATAGCCAAGAAGATAAACACAGCGAGCTGATATTAAGAGCGCTGCCGTTAGTTGCGGACACCTCTATCAGTAATATCGGAAAACTTTTGCATTGTTCTCAACGAACTATCGAGCGTGCTTTTTTACGGGTAACTAAACTTACTTTAAAACAGTATAAATCGATGATTAGGCTAGAGAAGGTATTAAGCTATTTATACCACAGACAGGGCGGGAGTATTAATTGGGCCCAAATAGCTAATCAATTTGAGTTTAGCGATCAACCACATTTAATCCGCTATCTAAAAAGCACTATTGGCACAACACCCGGTAATTATTTACAACAGCGAGACCTGACAATTGATGTATACGGGGATTTTGAATAATACCGGCAAACTGTCGCTTTTTTTCAATCAGTGTTTGACCGATTTCATTAAGCTTGCCGCTTGAAATCTAACTTCTTTGAATGACGGTAGAGGCAATAATGAGTACAACAATTAGGCAGTACCAAGTCAGTGATCTAGCTGATTTAATGGCGACATGGGAAAATTCCAATAATTTAGCTCACCCCTTTTTGAATGAAGATTTTATAGCACAAGTGAGAAAAGATATCCCAGCGCTGTATTTACCCAATGCGGACACTTGGGTTGTTGAAGTTAACCAGCGCGTTGTTGGGTTTATAGCGTTAATCGGCAATGAGGTTGGCGCTATATTTCTTCAACCTGAATACCAAGGCAATAAAATAGGCAAGATGATGATGGATAAAGCTCAAGAGCTACATGGCGCTATCGAGCTAGAAGTGTTTAAGAACAACTCTATCGGTCGCCAATTTTACTCGAAATATGGCTTTAAGTTACTTGAAGAAAAAATTCATGAACCCACTGGCGAAACAGTGTTGCGACTCAGATTCACAGCTTGTTAATGGTTAAACACTGCCATCGATACAGACAGCGCATATTTCATTAAGCTACTTTCTAACCTTGTACTACCCACCAAAAGCTGACTTTCACTAACAAACTGCTGCGAACGCTTGAAAGCTAGACGTCCCTTGGATATATAAACAACAGTTTTAGTTATCTAGTAGAATTTTCATCGAAACAAACGCAATAGATAATATAGCAATTTGTAAAGCTCTAGATAAAGACGATTATTTTGGCCTTAGTGCTATTTTTGAAAAGAGTGTACTATAAATACCATTGGAGCTAGTACGCATTGCGATAGCTCCCTCAAGCTTATTGCTGCTAGCTATGAGAGATAGTGTTTATCCCTTTTCCTAGATGCTCTACTGCCATTGAGTTTCACTTTTTAGTGATAAAGATGCCATCTGTAGCGATTTTAAGCTTTTACCAAAATAAAATAATAGGGATGCATCAAATGAAGAGTTTACGTAGCGCATATTCTAGTGAATATGCAATATTACACCTCCCAATAGCGCAAACACTTAAACGAGTCGCATATGTCTGAGTCAAGCAACGGTTCTACACCTGAAGGATCCTTAATGACTCTTGTGTCGAATAATATCCCTGCATTGCAAGCCGGGCATTATACGATTAGCTCCACACTCACTGGTATAAAGAATGTCCCGGATACCTTGGATGAGGTATCTGTCGACTTATACGCTGCTAGGCTACGTTTGTTTTTAGCTCCAAATGAAATTAACACCGTTTTCCCGCCAGCCAATAGCAACGGGGATTTTAATAATGTATTACCGCACATAGAGTTTAACCGCAGCACTCTCCCCTGGGAGAGAAGTACTGGTAGCAGTGATAAGAAACTACCTTGGTTTGCGCTAATTTTAATGGAAGAAGATGAACTAGCAGATACTGAAAAGGTAATCGAAGTTTTCCGAAAACCAGGGTCTGAAGAAACTAGTAAAGACGTTAATAAAACTTTACGCAGCGCTTTTTCACTAGATTCTGAATTTGATGATGGTCCCAGAAGCGATCACGTTAAAATGGACAACTGTAACGTAGTTCTTGAACCCTTTCCCCAGGTTTTAGTTATCAATTTCAATAGCAAATATCTAAACTCTATATTACCCAATGAAGAAAATTTGAAATTACTTTGCCAGCTAAAATTTGGAACGGATCAACAAGGGGAAAAATACGAGCGGGCAATAATGGCGTGTAACAGGATGCCTCTTGCAGGTCGCAAGGCCCAAGTGCATTTAGTATCACTAGAACAATATCAAGGGTCTAGAAAGGCACTATTTAGCGAGAAAAGCGTTGAACTACTCAGCCTGTATAATTGGTCGTTTTGCTGCCTAAATGAAGACGGGTATCATTTAAGTGGGATCAATCTATAGCGTATCCAGTACTACGCATGACGCTACTCTAAAATAATATTATTTATATATTCAGCACCAATTCATTACTAGAGAGTAGTGTGAGTAAAAACTGAATGCCAATATTTTTAAGAAAACTGAGCGATGAAAAACAAAATTATAATAGGATATGGAGATGTTTAAATTGAGTAGTACAATTGTAGGCGCTGTTGTTAGCTCGACATTATTGGCCAACCCAATTGACCAAATTCGCCCTGATGCACCTGAGTTAGCCCAGTTTGGAGAATATTCAATTGGTGTACAAACGGTTACTGTCTCTAATAAAAACCAACTCGATGTACTGTCTATTAATGAAGAAACCCGAGCTCCTCGTTACGATCGTCCGTTAACGTTAGAAATATGGTATCCAACATCAAACTCCTCTTCACAAAGAGGTGCATATAAAGATGTTTACCTAAGGGATGGTGAAACCAAGGTTACTTTAACCGGCCGCGCGCAACGCAATGCTGCGCCGCTCAAAACAACACACCCTTTCCCTTTAATTATTATTTCTCATGGCTATCCCGGAAACCGTTTTTTGATGAGTCACTTGGGTGAAAACTTAGCTTCCAAAGGCTACATTGTCGCATCGATTGATCACACAGAAAGTACTTATGAGAATAAGAAAGCCTTTGGTAGCACTCTAGTAAACAGGCCGCTTGATCAAATGTTTGTGCTAAATGAAATGGAGCGCTTTTCTAAGACAGCTGGCCATTTTCTTGAAGGCTTAGTTAATGCGGATCAAACCGGGTTAATTGGCTATTCTATGGGAGGCTATGGTGCTTTGATTTCAGCGGGTGCTGGGGTCACGCAAAAGAGCATTGATTATGCTTGGGGCGCTGTGAACGGATCGCTAAATATCCATAAAGCGGAGAGTAAAACACACAGTGATTTACTCGATTCAAGACTAAAAGCGGTAGTAGCTTTTGCGCCTTGGGGTAAAAATCATGATTTTTGGGATAAAAAAAGCCTTGCTGGCATAAAAATTCCCATGATGTATATTGCCGGATCAGATGACGACACCTCAGGCTATGACAAGGGCGTTAAATTGTTATATGAAGAAAGTGTCAATACAGATCGTTATTTATTAACTTATCATTTTGCTAACCACAATGCGGGTGCTCCAATGCCGGCACCGAAGGAATCATGGGGATACAGTGAAGCTATTGGATTCGCCCCTTTTGAACATTATGCCGATCCTGTTTGGGACTCAGTAAGAATGAATAATATTGCGCAACATTTTTCTAGCGCATTTATGGACGTTTACCTAAAAAACCAGCCGGAGAAAGCGGCCTATTTGAATTTAACGCCGCATTCTAAAGATGGTGTTTACAACCTTGATGAGCAGAAAAACCCAACCAAGCAACATACTTATTGGCTGGGTTTCCCTAACGAAACTGCTAAGGGGTTAAGTTTGGAATTTAAAGCGCGACAATCATCTGAAAAAACGGCGAAATAAGAATGTTAAGCATCTATTTTCACCACCCCTTGTCAGTAAAAGTCACCAATGAAAACACTCTGTTAAACAATGAAATTAACGAGTGAAAGTAATTCTTGAGATCTGTATTGATAATGTAGCTGGCATCAAGCCTATGGGGCAGGCAAAGTAGATTTTATGGAACGCTCAACACTTCATCTTGGCGGATTAGCTCATAGTACTAGTTTGATGCGGCCTACCGCGATACTCCCGTGCATGTCATGATATGCTCAACTACTGGCGCTTTGTTTATGATGAAGGAGTTGCTATACCTAGTAAGAGGAGTTGATGTTGATACTCAGCATCACATCTTCAATCTAGCGCACACACTACCTGTTTTATTGCTCTCAAGTGATGTTATTTAAGACTCAATAATGAGCAGCACGACGCCGTCATCCTCAAGCCGATTGTTCGTCAAAAACGAGTGATAAGATCGGTACAGGTTTACCAACGCCATATCCTTGCAGGTAATTAATACCAATATTCTGGCAAGCGCTAACTAACGCATCATTTTCTACATACTCCGCTATTGTTGCTATATTCATCACTTTACCAACCTGATGAATAGCTTGCACCATCGCTAAATCGATCGGGTCATCCACCATATCGCGCACGAATGAACCATCGATTTTTAGATAGTCAACAGGGAAGCTTTTTAAATAAGCAAACGATGAAAGACCACTACCAAAATCATCAAGGGCGAAACTACAGCCTAATGCTTTAAGACTGTTGATGAGTGACAAAGCTTGCGACATATTGGCGATTGCCGCTGTCTCAGTTATTTCAAAGCAAACCTGTTCACCTTGCACAAGCCCATCTTCAAAATGACTTGATACGAACTGGCAGAATCCTGCTTCCCCCAAACAGGCGCCAGATAAATTGATCGCGACCTTAGGAGCATGAGCTGCGTTAGTTTTTAACCAACTAAAGGTTTGATTAATAACCCACCGATCAATGTTCGACATGATTCCATACCGTTCTGCTGGCGGGATAAATTCATTTGGGTATATTATCTGATTATTATCTGAGACTAGGCGGATTAGAATTTCGTAGTGATGTACGTCTAAAGTCTCTGCATACATAATGGGCTGTACATGTAACGCAAACTGATTTTTATCAATCGCTTCAGTAATCCTGTTGACCCATTCTAACTCGGCTTCTTTAACAGCACCTTCTTCTGCCTGAAAAACATGGATTCGGTTTCTACCCAGAGCCTTGGCTTCGTAACAAGCCATGTCGGCTTGATGGATGTAATTTTTAACCGAGTCGTGTACATGGACAGGAACGAAACCAATAGATACACCAATACGAAATGACTTCTCATTCCAGACAAAGCGATAACTATCTACTATTTTTCTCAGTTTCTCAGCAATTTGCAGCCCTTTTTCGGTAGAGCAATCGTGCAGTAAAACACCAAACTCATCCCCTCCTAAGCGCGCTAACAGGTCACTTTTTCGAATCTGTGATTCTAGCAATAACGTCAACTGTCTGAGCAGATCATCACCGGCGGCATGCCCGCAGGTATCATTTACAATTTTGAATTGATCTAAATCCATAAACAGAATGATATGAGAGACTGTTTCATTTGCTTGACTTGGAATAGCCAGTCGCAGGCGACGTTCAAATTCACGCCTATTAGCTAGACGAGTTAGTGAGTCATGGCTAGCATTCCAGTTCAGCTGCTGTGTTAATTGTCTTGAGCTGGTAACATCATGAAACACCAGTACTGCACCCAGAATTTTCCCATCTACATCAATGATAGGCGCAGCAGAGCCTTTGATCGCTTTATTTTCTGCAAACTGACTCATTAATAGAGATTCATCCCTACAATATTGTATGGCACCTGATGAAACAGCCATTTTGACTAGGTCGGGCACTTCCTCATCGCTTGTTTCATCTAAAACCTTGAATACACTCGAAACTGATTGGCCAACTGCCTCCTTATTTGTCCAGCCTGTTAAAGCTTCAGCCACTGGATTCATAAACTCTATCAAACAGGATTCATCGGAGACAATAACCCCGTCGATGATAGAGTTAAGAGTGATCTGCGATTTTTCTTTTTCATTAGTTAATTTATTATACGAATCTCTAGTGTTTTCCTGTAATTGATTAAAAGCCAAGGCGAGTAGATCAAGCTCGTCAAGAGGCGATTCTGACTTCTTACGACGATTAAGGACCAGCGGAGTGTTAACAGCTTGAGGTCGGAACTTTTGAAAACTTTCAAGTAATCGATATAAGTGACGGGCAACTAAATAGTGGAAAAATAAAATGATAAACCCAGCGACCAAAAATGTTTTTAAAGCATTGGTAGCCAATATTACGAGTATCCTATCAAATAGTTGAGCATAGACTTCATCGAGGTTTGCCAGTACTTGAAGTGTACCGATATTCTGTAATATATTCTGGCGCTTGTACTCTAACTCGAAACGGTGTTCTATGACACTGACACTTTTTTGTCTACCTGTTTGCCAGCGCGTTTTGCCATCTACTAGTATAGCGAGGTATTCTATGCCCTGCAGTTTCACTAGGCTTTCGAGTTGCGTTTGAATTTGATCGTGATCGACGACCCAAACACTGTTAATGATAACGGGTAGACTACTAACCTCAATTTCGCGTAAATTTTCGTTGATCTCTTCGACTGATTGACGATAGTCAAAATACAATTGTATAGAGGTAGTTAACAGTGTCAGTAGGGTACTAAACAGCACAACGCCAACAATTAAACGTTTCGCAATGAGGTTATCTTTGCGTAGCACTTGCCTCATATAGCCATTCCCATTACTAGGCGTACTTGCCGCAGTTGACAGCTCAAGCATGAGAAGTCTCTGGCCAGTTCTAGTGGCGAATATTTATTCAACACTAAGATACTTCATTTGTATTTGATCATATAGTCCGTTCATTTTGATAGCTTTTAACCCTGCTTTAAATGAGGCTACCAAATCAGTATCAGAACCTAGGCTAAAAGCCATGTAAAGTTGATCTGATAATTCATCGAGCCGATAAACTCGCTCGAACAAAGAAGTATCTAATCCTTCCTCTTGTAATGTATGAACAAACGACGCTTCTTCGTATGCGATTAAATCAATACGATTTTTAGCCAATAAACGAATATTAAGCACATCTTTAGAAACTGTCTTGAGTGACGTAAAATCATGTCTACGTAAATAAGTACCTGTCACATCATTAAGCGATACACCAATCTGATACTGCTTGGCTTCGTCAATTGAGTTAACTTTAATATATTTGTTCAATTTAAGTTTATATAGCGAGGTATTGTAGGGTGCGATTGCGCCTACCCAATCAAATAATGCTTCGCGTTCTGGGATTCGAGCAATCGAATAAATCAGGGTATTTTTTCCAGCCTGAGCAATTTCATAGGCACGTGCCCAAGGATAGAATTCAATCGAAGCTTCAAGTTTGACATGTTTTAACACCGCTTGCACAACCTCGCTAGATAACCCTTTTGCTTCATCTCCAACTTGAAAATTATAAGGCGCGAATTCTTCTGTAACAATTCTAAGTGGCTGTGCCTGCAACGAACTAACCATTAACAGTGAGAAGAGTAATACGATATGAACTCTCATAACAACCGATGTACCTCATAAATATTTATTGGACGCCTAGTCAGTATAACAGACAGAAAAGAAAAGAAAACTTGGAATTAATTAGCTGTTCCTCAAGCATCTTTTTATAACGCTAAAGTAAAATTATAACTACCTGCTGCGCTCTGCTTTAGGGCTACAGCTAAAACTTTTTTTGTAACAGCGGGCAAAATAAGATGCCGATGTAAAGCCACAGGCATTAGCTACCTGCAAAATTGAAAGAGTAGATTGTTGCAACAAATGCCGCGCGCGCTCAAGGCGTATTGTCATGTAGTGGCCAGCTGGGGTACATTGTAAATGCTCTTGAAACAAGCGCTCTAATTGACGACGTGACAATCCCACTTGACTACCAATTTCTTGGCAAGTTAAATGCTCTTCGATATGTTTACGCATTAATTCAATCGCTTTTACTAACCTCGGATGGCTTAGCTTATGTCGTAACTGTACTGCCATTCTTTGCTGTTCATGGGCGCTACGGATGTTGGGGTGAATACATTGCTCTGCCACACCGGTAGCTAATTTTTCACCATGTTTATAGGAAATCAACTGCAGCATCATATCTAATCCCGCTAAGCCTCCTGAGCAGGTCATGTGCCGGTTATCTATTTCGAACAACTCATCGGTAACTTTTAGAGCGGGGAAATCTTCGCGAAAGCTGGCAATGTTTTCCCAGTGAATGGTACAGGCATGCTCCTTCAACAAACCCGCTTTAGCCAGTAACAAACTGCCGGTTGAAGTTGCACCTACGGGAATACGCAGCCGCGAAATTTTACGTAGCCAAGTATATAGAGCTTCATCTTCTAGCTGATGTGCGTCAATCCCTGCTACGACTAAAAGCCGGTCTAAACGCGTGGCGTCAGCCATGTTTAAGCTTGGAGAAAAAGGCAAACCATTGCTGCAAGAGACGGGTTTATCCGCCGCACAGCAAAAATACCATTTATATAGCTGCTGATTACTGAGTCGATTAGCCATCCGTAACGGCTCTAGCGTGGCTGCTAAAGATAGCATTGAAAAGTTTTCAGTGAGATAAAAGCCAATATCCTCCACTGGCTGATTGTGCATCGCTTTACCCTAATTTGTCGTATAAGACACCCATACTGTCGTAAAATTTTCATTTAATCTAGTATTTTTGCGCCATTATTAGTCTAGTTAATTTCTTACCTTATTGTCACGTCAAACTGGAGCAGTATCAAAATGACTCAGCCAAAGCGCCGTTCACGCCGTAAGCCTAAAGTAGCCCCCGGTCCTAAGATCAATCCAGCACCACCTGGGGCAGAGGGCGGTACTTTTAAGCCGCTCAGTGATGAGGATGTGCAACGTATAGTTGATGCTGCTTACCAAGTACTAGAGCGCACTGGTATTGAAGTCGCGCCTAGCCCTTGTCGTGATACGTTTGAAGAAGCAGGTTGTAGCATTGATCCTGAGAAAAACCGAGTATTTATTCCGGCGCATTTAATAGATGCAGCGCGCAAAGTAGCAAGACCTGTCGTGTTATTAGCTGGACGTGATGAAAAACACGATTTAAGCTTAGGCGGTAAAAAAGTTTATTTAGGCACTGGCGGTCAAGCCGTTAAGATTTTAGACATTGACGACAAAGTACGTGAAACAACCCTTGCCGATAACTACCATATAGGGCGATTAGTTGACACGTTAGAGCACGTGCACTTTTATATGCGCCCAGTGGTTTGTCGTGATTTAACCAACGATCAGCTCGATTACAATCAGCTTTATGCCTGCATGAGCGCAACTAAAAAACACGTCATGAGTAACGCATACTTCCCTGAAAAGGTTGCAGGTTTGCGTCGCATCGGCGAGCTAATTGTCGGTGGTAAAGAAGCTTTTGATGCACGCCCTCCACTTTCATTCACAGCCTGTTGGACAGTCTCTCCACTGCGTTATGCGATGGAGACGGTGGAAATTCTCGATGAAATAATTAAGCACAATGTGCCCGTTGTGCTTTCTTCAGCACCACAAGCAGGTGCAACCTCTCCGGCATCGCTTGCGGGCACTTTAGTGCAGTTAACTGCAGAGCAATTATCTGGCTTTACTTACGTCAACCTAAAAAGTCCCGGTTACCCAGCCATTATGGGCTGTGTACCTGCTCAAGCGGATTTACGTACAGGCTCTTTCACCGGCGGTTCTGCAGAATTTGCGTTACTAAATGCCGCTTGTGCACAAATAGCACAGCACCTTAATTTGCCGATTTACAACTCTTCTGGTATTGCCGATTCTAAAGTGGGCGATGCACAAGCAGGATTTGAAAAAGGTATTACCACCGCCACAGCTGCATTAGCAGGTTCTAACTATGTGCATCACTCAGCAGGGTTTCTTGAAAGCTTGCTAACGGTAGCTTACGAGCAATATGTGATCGATAACGACATTAATGGCGCGGTTATGCGTTTAACTCGCGGTATTGAAGTAACGGAGGCCTCACTTGCCATCGATGTTATTCACGATGTGTGTAATGGCGATAACCATTTCTTAGGCCACCAGCACACTAGAGATTTAATGAATAGTGAGTATTTATATCCATCGCTATTTGATCGTAGCTCTCGTGATGATTGGGATGAAGCCGGTAGCCAAGATATCCGCCAAGTAGCGAAGAAACGTGCTGATAAAATACTCAGCGAGCATTGGCCAGAGATTTTCAGTGACGAAATTGATGCCCAGATTCGTGAAGAGTTTGAAATACTATTACCGCGTGAATCAATGAAACCTGGTGGTTGGGTCCGCACGACTGAAGGCTAAGTGCAGGGCTTATTTAATCCTTCAGATAAATTCTTTGAATAAACCTTTACTACTAATGCGATGAGCTAAGTTCATCGCATTTTTTTGGTCTGTAGTTTAGTTCATATATCTAATTACATCATTTAAGTAGTTCTACAAAATCTGCTAATTGCTGTGCATCTAATGTATCCAATACCTGTACTTGCTGGCAGATCTCAGTGCGTTTTTCTGCACTGAGGTAAGGCCCTGATAGCGTATGAAACTTCGCCTCTATTTCTTGCTCAGTCAACGGATTTTCAGGATTACCCCTTGCGATACAAGGTGTTGAAGTTAATATTCGACCATCACTCATCACCAATTTAGCATGTGCCCATCGCTCAGCGGGAAACACTGCATTGTAATCATCTACTTCAATGCAATTCACTTTAGCACTTAAAGCATGGCGAGCATCATTGGCTAACCCTATAGCTGATTCGGCTACTGACTCTGCAGTCACTTCACCATCCAGTAATGCAGAGGCAACCGAGAAAGGTAAACTGTATTGCGCTTGCTCAGTGGTTTTTGGATGCTTTACATGTAAGCGTGCGCCTTGATGAAAAGTGTAAATTTGTATTTCAACTATTTGCTCACTATCAACATTTTCATTATCTTGGCAAATTTGACGTACGGCTTCAACCGCTGGCTGCGCCCATCTGCATACAGGGTACGCTTTAAAATATTGCTCTAAAATATACCAGCGCTGTGCTAAATCGCTCCAAATATGTTCCACCTCTGGTGCACTGATAGTAATTGCTGGCGCCCCAGTAAAGCCGTGTTCTGCCATTAACGCACTGCTAACACCCGTTAATGCGCCCCATCCTGAGCCATCTTTAACCATAGTGGGATGATCAATACAGCGCATCATTTGGCTACGCGGCCCATTAAACTCAGCGATGCCCAATGCTTCCCAGGTTTGCTGATGATCCATGCTATTTAACCTTGCGACTACACCTGCTGCCGCTAGTGAATTCCAAGCACCAGAGGTATGATAATCATCTGCGGTTGCATGTAGTGCGATACCTGCACGGGTCGCTATTTCATAACCAACCACTAGTGCTGTAATAAATTCTTGGCCGTCAATTTTACGCTGCACAAGCTGGCTAAGTAACGCAGGTAACACCGTTACGCCAACGTGCCCTTTGGTAAGCACTTGCCCGTCATGGGCATCGACGCTATCGATTAACATACCACCATACAATGCGGTCCCCACCGCGCTCGCTGTGGCGTTTTCAAACAAGAGAGGCACTTCACCGGGGTACTGACTTTGCACAAATTTTGACATTATTCGACTAAGCTTAGTGCTTTGCCCTGCCGCTGCAACGCCAATCAAATCTAACAAACAGCGCTTAGCTTGCTGGATGACAGGTTCAGGTAATTGCTCGTAATTGAGCTGGTGAATAAAATCGAGAGTTTGCTGTTGGATTGAATGGGTCATCGTCTACTCTACTAATCAGATAGGTGATAAAAACTAGCCTTGACGATAGCGAATAGCACTGTTGATGCGAGCATAATTTAGCGACATTATTAGCAATTAAAACGTCATTGATGAACGAGAGGCGAGAGGCGAGAGGCGAGAGGCGAGAGGCGAGAGGCGAGAGGCGAGAGGCGAGAG
>JBALXS010000025.1:0-3221 GCA_036960485.1 Oceanospirillaceae bacterium | reverse complement strand
GCGAAAATACAGCAACCCCACACCAAGTCTACTGAATGTGTACTTTAAAGGTATTTATTTACTTCAGCAGCCCACCTAGACTCTCGATTTTTTTGATTTTAACTCGTAACTGATTTCCTTTCTAATATGGAGGAAAATCTTCTACGCTATAAGCTTCTTGTTTCAACCAAGGTTCACGCTCTGTGAGTTGAGGCACTAATTGCTGATCAAATATTTCACGGCAAATCTGTGTCACTTGTTGGGGTAGTTCACCAAGTTCTTCACGGCGGGCTAAAACAAAAATATAGCGTGCGTGGCTGCCAGGTTCTATCGGCAAAATACTCATGCCTTCAAGTAGCACTGGGTTTTGCAACAAACTCATAATAGGCACAAACGCCCAACCCTGCCCGCTTTGTACAAAGCGTAACAATGTTGAGGTGCTATCTAACTCATAACGCAGCACTTGTTCCACGCCAATGCGTCTGGCAATTAGCTGGGTTAAGCTACCAAGGCGCATTTCGCGGTTGTAACTGATACAAGGTAACTGTGTGGTAACGCCTTTCACTGTGCCATCGGTTTGCGCCAACAGTTCATTAGCGACGATCAATACAAATGGATCACGCAATACTGGAAACACTTCAAGTTCAGGATGCTGCTGCATTTGATCGCTAGTGATCAATATATCGATATCGCGATTGAGCAAAGCGTCTTTTAAAGGGGCCATCATCCCTGTACGCAATGACAATTTACGCGCAGAACTAGCCAAACGCTGCATAGTAAGCTGGCCTGCTACATCGGCAAAAGAATCTATCATGCCCAAACGTAATTGATCTAGCCCACCACTTGAAGCGAGCTGCACGGCAGCAACCATTTGCTGATGCTCACCTAATAGCGATTTAGCATAACGCAACAACACTTGCCCACTTAGCGTCAATTGTGTTGGCCGAGATCGACGCACCACCAATGGCACTGCTAGTTGCTGCTCAAGTTGCTTTAAAGATTGGGACACAGCCGATTGGGTGATTTGCAAACGCTCTGCTGCTTGAGTAATTGTTTCTGCTTCAGCAATGGCAATAAAAGTTTTTAAAGCAGCTAACTCAGTAAATTTTTCGTTTTTTAGCACGTGAACCCATCGCTATTCATTCGAATGAACGCCGATAATAACATGAACTTAGCCAACAATTACGCTAATTTAGACACGGCCTTTATAATAAACCTCACAGCACCAAACAAAAAAAACGCCAGGCAAATACCATGGTGATACGGATGCGTGAATCTGATAACTATGCATTCGATTAAAAAGAGCTATACAGCTGTATAAATATAAGGGGTAAGGGGATACCCTTTATAAAACGACAGTGTATCGATTTTTTATGAGTAAAAATCTTGCCAAGAAAGTCGCCCAAGAATACCGGCTGAGCACAAAGGTATTCAAGTTAACTGTTGTAAGTTCACTAAATGTAAAAGTTTTGAACTTACGTTAGAGAAAGCGCAAGAAACTGAATTATTTAAAGAATATAATCATATATTTTGGTAAATATACCTAACATTCTTTAAGTATGAGACATTCATTTATCTTAATATAAGTTGGATCTTTTTTTAGCAATGCGTCTACTGACTCAATTATATCTAATATACTTCTAAGCTCACTTGCTTGATGTTTAATTTCATCTATAAAAATATAACTCAATAATTTCAATATGCATTTCGGCTTCTCAGTACATAAGTTACTTCTCGCAATGTTATAAGCCACTCGGTGTATTAAATTTATTTCTGATAAGTACGAAGAGATGAATTCAACGGCTTCCTCAAAAGATTCTTTTAAACCAATAACAATCAGAGAAAAGCTGGTTGATATATTTTGTGATTTCAACTTATAACTTTGTGGCCAATAACTCTCAATATAGGGTTTTATTCTATTTAACCAATATTGTTCTTTTTCATCACTGTCTTTAAATATATTTTGTAAAAAACTAGATATGTATTCCAATCTCGATATATCAAGAATAGAAAATACGCTTTCAATTTCTTCTTTTGAATATAGAGATGGATATTCTAAGCAAATAATTGTAAAAATTTGCATTAGGTGTTTATCTGATTTTCCTAAAGGAGCCCTTTCTTTAATTTTATTTAATAAAACATTTTTAAGGCAAAAGGCTAAATCTGCATCAATTCTTGGATTCCGCAAATATCCTTGCCATAAATATGATGAATTTACATCACTTTGTAATTGGGGAACCATATTTTCTGTTGTCCAATCAGGGTCTATAGCGTAAAAATATTGCAGCCTTGAAAACAACACTACTCTAGATAATAATAGATTGTTATTTTCAGGGTTGATCAGCTCATTCAAAAATGACAGATCTTCATTATTTGGTATCTTTTGACCAATTTTTAATTTAAATTCTCCCAACCTTAAAATAAGTGCGTCTGCCAATATTCCTTCAGGGCTGTTTATAGCGCTAGATATTATATTATTATATGTTGTCTCTGTAGTTTTGATATTTTTTAATAATAATGAAGATAACTTCCAAAAAATAGCTTCTGATTTTTTGGATGAGCTAACTTTAAGACAGTTTTTCTTTAGCCACCAAGCTATAACCCAGTGCTCCTTTTCGTCTTGTAACAAATCTGATTTATTGTTAATAATTAGCGCAATAAATTCCTCAGAAATATCTCTTTCGATTTCAGATAAAGAATAAATAGCTTCATGCCAAATCTTAGAATTATTTATTTTCTCATCGTTCATGTGCTTTAATATTTTCAACACTTTATCTACATGTTCTTTAGCGCCTTTACCGAAAACTTCCATATAATCAGATTTTAGTCTTCCGTCATTATTTTTTAATTTTATTAATAGATCTGGAATATTTAAATTGAATAACTCTTCAGCTGATAGGTCAGAGTTACTTCCTACAGTGGTTTCACTCCAAGTTGAAAACTCATCTCTTTCTCCGGTTTCTAGTTTCCATTCAGGGTGTCTATTTGATATTTCATCTAAAACAATTTGCGCTTTATGTGGAACATTTCGACCAAAAGCATTTAATTTACTTAGGTTTAACCATATTTTCCGTTCAGATATACCTTGCCACTCACTTTCGCTTAGTTGTTTTTCATACTCTCTTTTTTTAGGTCCTTTTAGAATAGCATTTGTTAACAAAGCAGATGTTTCTTCAGACAAGCTAGACCATATCTTATTCAACAATCTAAATTTTTCTCTTGCCGTTGTTGACGAATATATC
>JBALXS010000227.1:0-4886 GCA_036960485.1 Oceanospirillaceae bacterium | reverse complement strand
ATAGTATGGCCCTACTAAAAATATTTCTATCACTGCTACACTTTAGTTTTAATATTTATTAAATAACTAGAGGAGATGTAAAAATGACCGTTTATGTTATAGCCGATATTGAAGTCACTGATGATGCTTGGATACCAGGATATGCGCAGAAAGTTCATGATATTGTTCATAAGCATGGAGGGAAGTATTTGACTCGCAGTGCAAATATTACAGTTTTAGAAGGGGAACCACTACCAAATACGTTAATTGCGATTTTGGAGTTTCCTAATGCGGAGGCGGTTACAGCATTCGCAGCTGATCCAGAATATGCGCCATTTGGTAGTGCAAGGCAGGCTGGGTCTAACAGCAGATTTCAGATGATCGATGATACTGATGTTGCGGGTACTATTTCTTATCTTGGCAAAGGATAACAAATATATATTAAGTAGTTATTAAGACTCTATATGGGATTGGCCACCAGGTTGGTTTCTTTATCGTTTGATCTAATGACAGATGTGATCACTAAGACCAAGTTCTTATAAGGGCTATAACACCTACAAGAGGCTGTAGTTGGACGCAGTCACGCCACTGAGCAAAGCGTTACGTGCGAGACCGCTATACAAAAGGCTGGCAACTCAGAATTAGGAAAAGATAATCGAGTTTTCTTTTTGGAAAAAGGGTGGACAAACGAGTGAACTAACAATTAGTTAGTCAGTAAGTGAATTTAAAACAACACTGAGGAATATAATATGATTTCAGTCGCAGCTGTCCAGCACTCTTCCGATTACCTAAATCGAGATGGCTGTCTCGAACGAGCTGTCGAGATAATCAAACAGGCTGCGGACGAGAATATAGAACTGCTTGTTTTTCCTGAAGTATTTGTGCCTGGATATCCAATGTTTATTTGGGGAATGATTCCGACCAATAATTCGGGTGAGTTCGATCAGCTATACCGGCGGCTTTTTTCAAATTCAATTGACCTGTCCAAAGATCAGCTTGCGCCTGTTAGAGAGGCGGCACGCGAATATGGCGTAGTTGTGGTTATGTGTATAAATGAGCGTGCCGGAGAATTGAGTGCAGGGACTATCTACAATACAGCGGTAACTATAGATGCCACTGGCGAAATACTGAATGTACACAGAAAAATGATGCCGACCAATGCTGAACGAGGGGTTTGGGGGTTTGGTGATGGTCGCGGTCTGAATGTTGTCGATACCTCAGTTGGTCGTGTTGGCGTGCTCCTTTGTTGGGAAAACTTCATGCCTTTGGCTCGAGCTGCAATTTACGCGCAGAATGTGGAGATCTACTGTGCACCGACAGCGGATCATCGTGAAAATTGGCTGGCTTCGATGCAACATATCGGACGTGAAGCCTCAGCTTTTGTGATTGGTGTAGCGCCAGTATTAGAAGACAGTGATATTCCTCTCGATTTACCATCACGGGACAGCATTTCTCCTACCAAGGGCGAATGGTTGATGCCAGGAAACGGGATCATTTGTTCACCTTTAGGTGAAATAATTGCCGGCCCAATGCGGCAGGAGAAGGGGTTTTTGAAAGCTGAGATTGATTTAGATGACGTTCGTTCTGCACGCCGAACATTTGATGTAGCTGGTCACTACTCGCGTCCAGATATTTTCAAGTTGGAGGTGGACCGCCAGCCTAGAATACCCGTCACTTTCATTAATTCCGATCATTCAGAGAATTGATTCAAGTCTTGAGGTTCATACCGCGGATAAACTTGTTTCATGAATGCACATAACAAGGCCATGAAATCGGACAAAGCGCTCGATGCGCTCACTTGACAGCTGATGCGGAGTGTTAAGTGTATGCCTCTACGTGTTACTTATGGAGAATGAGATATGACTAAAATTAAAAAGCTGGGACATGTCGTCCTTTTTGTCACAGATCCAAAATTATCAGCGAGTTGGTACTGTGATATATTGGGAATGGAAATCGTTGTATTTAATGAACAAATACCTGGTGCTTTTCTTTCATTAAACGAAAGAGATCATGATATAGCGCTATTCAAAACACCGGATAATCGTAAGCTGGGGCATGTTGACGTTGAACACATTTCATTCGAAATTGATGGAGATGCAAATGACTTAAAAGAGTTTCATCAATCGCTCTTAGATAAAGGAGTAGAAGTACTTTCGACGGTTGATCATGGTGTTTCCTATGGCACGTATTTCCTGGATCCAGATGGGCATCATTTAGAGGTTTTTTACCAAATCAAGCCAGATGACATGGAATCAAAGGCCGAATTCAAAAGAATAGGTGCGTTCGCCAAACCTTTAGATATGAATAAAATATAAAACACTTAGTAAATGAGTTGTGTGCGGCTACGTTTCACTTCGCTAAACAACTTTAGTCAGCAATTTTTATCCACTTAAGAAGGCGTTAGGTAAATCATATAATTTATAATCTTAAAGAAACTTACTTTCACCAAAGGAGAAATATAATGAGTAAAAATCAAGAACAAGCCAAACTATTTTTCGAAGCCTGCGAAACTGGAAAAGGTTGGGAGGATTGCAAAACCTATTGTCATGCGAGTGCTACTTTTTCGGCTCAATCCGGAGCAATCGCCGATATAGATACTCTTGAAGGATATACAGAATGGATGAAAAATCTTCTTACTCCTATACCGGATGGAAATTACGAATTAAAGAGTTTTTCAGAAGATGAAGAGCGGCAATGTGTTACAGCATTTGCAATTTTTCATGGTACTCAAACTGGACCAGGAGGTCCTGGAGAACCAACAGGAAAAACGATAGCTGCCGACTATGTTTATGCAATGCAATTTGAGGATGGATTGATAAAGCATATGACTAAAATTTGGAATGATGGCATTAGTTTAGAGCAGCTAGGGTGGGTCTGAATCAAGCATCACCAAATCAGTCAAGTCGCTGGGGTTACTGTACTCTCCAGTGATTGAAGCGTAAAAAATGCTCGAACTGCACGCAGCTTGAATGGTAATAACTTGTTCTCCACAGATTTGATCCCGGTAGCCATATCCACCGTGTCAGCAAATGCCGGTAATAAGACAATTTATGTAGAACCCCAATAACTCCCTTCGACAGCATTTTAAGTACTGAGATAGTCTAACAATCACATTAAATAAGAGCGCTAAAAGTAGCCACATTTTCAGCATGGCGTTTTGAGACTAATAACAATGGTATTACCTTAGAAAGCCGTTAGTGGTACAGGCTCACATAGCTTAGTCACAACCCTTTCATTCTTATTATTTGATCACTACTGATAAGTAGTCAGACAGGGTCATTTAGATGGCGTAGAGGCTTTGAATTATTCTGGAATACTCTGCTATAGGAAAGCTGTTTAAACGCTCAATTAGAGGCTTAAGTTGGGCTTAAAGGCTAATCTAAATATAGCTAACCAGGGGGTACTTTGCCTTTTGATTTATGTTTCAAGAAGTACTGCCTTCGTACTTAGATGACTGAATATTGGAAAACCTGATTCAGCAATCTGTGTCATTAAAATAACCTAGATCACGTCAATATAAATAGATGCACCGGCTTTATGAGCAAAAGAAAACGCACCCCCATAGGGATGCGATTCTTGGTGACTATGTGATACGTTGGCAACGCTGGACCTAAGCTGGTTTGACACCCATTTGTGTCGTGCCTTCTAAGACCATTGTCAATTGCGAATCCCTAAAAGATCGACCGCTTCGCGGTAAAAAAAAATCGTTAAAGGGTTGAAGTGTTAAAAAGCCCGAACGGCACGTACTTTCGCCAAGGTCTGCCTGAGGAGCCCCTTCTGCGTACCGTCGCCGAAACTCTGGGCCCACGCTGAACATAAAGTGAAATTTGCAAAGGGGTTGGTAACGCAGGCACTCGCCGAGGAACTCCAATAGTCCTCACTAGCAAAACCTCCCACATTTCCAACACCCATACCGATTGTGATATACATTTCATTCAGCTCAGCCCAAGAGGGCAAAAACCAACCATCAACTATTAATCCATTCAGTGATGCAAGTCTAGCCGCGATGGCTGAGCTGAAAGGGGTATTGCACTCGCTGACAATATCAGTAGTGTTTTGCGCACCAGTCCCGATTAAAAGACCATCAGCGCCAGGTATGTTTTTGCCACTGCAACCCCAGGTGGCACTACCACTATCACTTCGCGCCGCCTCCAGGCCGTGTAAGCCACCGTCCGTAACATAGAACACAATACCGCCAGCGGGGCCGGTGTCGCCTACGCTGTAGGTTGAAGTTGCTACATCACAGTAGGTGGGGACTGTCAAATCTCCGATATAGTTATTATCAAACAATGTTTGATATAATGCACATAATTCTGTGGTGCGATCGGGAGCATCTACTCCTGCTGGACCTGCTTGACCCTCTGAACCTATTGAACCTATTGAACCTGTTTGACCTGTTTGACCAGTTTGACCAGTATCACCTTTAGCGCCATCTTGACCATCAATTCCAGTATCGCCTTGAATCCCCTGTTCACCTTGAATCCCCTGTTCACCTTGAATCCCTTGTGAGCCTGTATCACCTGTCTCACCTTTTGGTCCAGGCGTCAGACTGATCTCGCTAATGCTTTTTGCCAAGGACTCATCCGCACTCTTTCTCGCGGTAATCTCGCTTTGAAGAGCAGTATTTGTGTTCGCATCCGCTAACTCTCTATTTTGAATCTCAGTTGTAAGAGCAGCTTCTGTGGCCTTGTCACCTTTTGCTGCATGGACGACTGCATTGCTTTGTAGCAATATAGCAAGCACCACCAATGAGGTGCTTCGTTTCAACATATTCATGTATTGTTTCCTTATCTACTGTTTAAATTGTGTTTATTATCCATTAGTGCTGTATCGCTTGACGGACTTTAAGCGCAGTGTGTCTCTGATGATATGAGCCAAACGTTTCCAGTCTGTATGGTGTAAAAGTT
>JBALXS010000024.1:0-55471 GCA_036960485.1 Oceanospirillaceae bacterium | reverse complement strand
ACATCATCGGTAAAACAATAAGTTGGCTTTATCGAAATACCTTCTTTTGCCAGTTTATCCCCAAGCGCTAGAGAGGTGAGAGGACCTTTGAATTTGACAAAAGCAACCGTGCTGGCGGTTGGTCGAACCCATTCAAATAAATCGCTGTACCGCTCGATAAACTGATCAAGCAGCTGCAGGTTCGTGCGAATAATCTCTAAATTCCTCTTTAAAATAATGTCGCTCGCGCGCAGTGTCATTATTGCCTGTATTTCACTCGCTCTGCTTGGACACGCTGTCCCAAAATATTGCACATCAATCAATTTTTGTTTGAGTTCTAAATCTTGTACTGCAAGCCAACCGATAGAGATACCACAGCCGCCCCAAGGTTTTGAAATGGCGCACGCACTAATACCGTTTTCATATAACTCCGCCATTGCAGGCAGTGTGTCATCTTTGCTGTGTTCTAGTAATCGATAAGCTTCATCAGATAATATTGTGATGCTGTGCCTACGCGCAAGTGCGACTAACGCTTGCTGCACGCTAGCTTTCATTATTGTGCCAGCGGGACTATAAGGTTCGTTGAGTACGATATAGCGGGTGTTGTGCCTGATTGCTTGTTCAACTTCAAACGGGTCTATTTGCCACTGGTTTTTGGCATACAGTTTGATTCTGGTTGTTTCGCTAAGTGCGTGTTCTGGTGCTTGTTGAACAGACTGATAGCCTGGGGTAAAAACGATGCTATGGCTGTCATGGTCAAGCACGGCATAAGCTGCTGTTTGCAAAGCAGCTTGGCAGCCGGCAAATATCAGTATGTTTTCAGCGCTAATTTTTGGACCATAAAGGTCAGCCACTGTTTCACGAAGGTCTAAGCTGCCACCGTTGGGTGTGTAAGCCAACGTATGGTTATAATATTCATCAACTATCTGCTTATCACCCCTGGATAATGCATAGCCTATCAACTCTTTGGTGGTGAGTGGCTCGGTAAAGGAATTGGAGAAACTATATTGCACAGCATGCATATCTTTCTTGTGTTTTTTTGACCACGGCTCTTTATACATCATTAACTGTTACTCGCTATTAGGTATTTGGCCTCGGCACTTTGAGGAAGAGTTCGAGGGGAAACTAGGGCTTATCCAATCCTTATCATCTTAATGCAGATAAGCGCTGATGGCAGCAAATGCTAAAACTTGTGATCGGCACACCAATGGTCGCTTTTTTGTGCCGCTAACAAAGTAGTTTTCCAGCCTGTATATCTATTTATAAAATAACGTTTCATCGCTGATACTGTCAACTCAACAAGCTTGCATTCATTGCATAGTTTAATTTTTATTGCTCTGTAACTCATTGATTTTAAGCTAACCAAAAGTTTTTTAATTAAAGTATACCTTTAGGTTAGCACAAGTTAATCAGTTAAAGGGCTTACATTTTTTACCGATCAGCGATGACGTCTCAATAGTAATATTGGCATGTAATCGTTAACGTGCGTGTAATCTACTTTAAAGGCAGTTTATATAAGCACCGCTTTAGGAGGAGTTAGTACTGAATTTGCCTTGATATGTAGTCAATATCCTTGATTAACAGTGCCAATGTTTTTCTCATAATTAAGGTAGCTAAAGTAGTTGCTCAACATTTAGCCTATGGCATAGCTCATAAAAAGCTATAGCTTTAACCTCTTGCACAAAGCTGAATAAAACGCCAAGATGCCAATCTGATGTAAATCGTATTTTCATCAAGTAACTGCAAAATTGTCAATTGGAGAATAATAATGAAAAAAACAATTACCTCTGCTTCAGCTGTCCTTGCCCTTTCCTTAGTGGGTGTAGTACAACCTATTAGTGCTGAAACGCTCAGAGTTGGTATGGAGTGTACCTACGCACCTTTTAACTATCGCACCCAAAGTGGTGAACTAGCTGGGTACGATGTTGATGTGGCAAAAGGGGTTGCCAAAATCATTGGCGCTGATCTTGATTTTGTCTGCCAAAAATGGCCTGGTATGATTCCGGCATTGCTAGCTAACAAATTCGACTTAGTCGTCGCTTCTATGTCAATTACTGATTCACGATTAAAGAAGATGGATTTCTCAATTCCTTACCGTATTTCAGTTGGCAGATTAGTTGGTAAAACCAAGAACAACTTTAAGTTATTTGATGATGCTGGTGCTCCAATAGCAGACAACTTTAAGGGTATAAAAGTAGGCTTAGAGAAAGGGTCTACCTACGCAGCTTGGTTTAAAGCGAAATTACCGGGTGCAGATATCAAGTACTATGAATCTACTGAAGCCGTTTACCTTGATCTTATCAACGGCCGCACCGATGTCATCATGACTAACCCGATGAAAGCTCACCTTAAGTTCCTTAGTAAAGATGAAGGTGCTACTTATAGCTTTGTTAGCCCGCAAATCGATGAGAAAGAATATTTCGGTATTGGTGTTGGGGTTGGATTACGCAAAGGTAACGATCCATTAAAAATGCGTATTAACGCAGCACTTGAAACTTTGACTGCTGATGGCTCTTTAGGTAAATACGCACTTAAATATTTCCCATTCACAATTCATTAACCCCCAGCTGTCTGTTACAGAATAGCGTTTCTTATCAGAGCGAAGTTGTTTGATTCTGCAGTGTTGCTATTTAGCACACAAAGCTGGCAAACAGCTTCGTTCATTATAGATTAGCCTTTTGCAAGTAGCTTCGTGTCACGTATTAATCACCGTCGAATGCGCTGAAGTGTTATTTATTTGTCGCTGATGTATGACACAGCATATTATTACACACCATAGAGGTATACAAAGTGGAATCTTTGACAGGTTGGTGGGACGACTTTTTTTGGGGCTCTCTGGTTGTCGTGCAAGTTTTTTTTGTCAGCCTAGTATTGATGGTATTTTTTGGCCTATTGGGCTCAGCCGCTAAATTATCAAACAGTAAAGCTCTACAGAAAATAGCTAATGGCTACACCATCGTTTTTCGTGGTACTCCTGAAATTTTAATCTTGCTTTTATTTTATTTCGGTTCAGCAATTACGTTGACCGCTATTGTTAATGTTTTCGATCCATCCATTAAATTTGTTGATATAGACCCTTTTTGGGCAGGCTCTATTGCCATTGGCCTCATTGTAGGCGCTTACGCTACCGAAACCTTTCGCGGTGCGTTTTTAGGGGTTGACCCTGGGCAGATAGAAGCGTCTAGAGCTTTGGGTATCTCTAATTTCAATACCTTTGTTTATATCCGCATTCCAGCCATGTGGCGCTTGGCTTTGCCACCTTTTGGTAACCACATGTTATCGCTGATTAAAGATACCGCGCTAATTTCGGTGATCGGTTTACAAGAGACTATGTTTGTAGCAGAGCAAGCCACGGCTAATACCGGAGAGCCTTTTGTCATGTATTTAGCGGTGGGGATTATTTATTTATCTTTCTCAACCATCATCACTCTGACAGTGATGGGCTATGAGAAATATGGCAATAAGCATTTGGAGGTAGGAAAATGAATTTTGATTTTTCACTCATCATATCGAGCATACCGCAGTTGCTTGAAGGGCTAGGGCTAACTTTTCAGCTTTGGATTTTCTCCGGCATATTCGGGTTATTGCTGGCGATAGTGCTGATGCTTATGCGTATCAGCGGTAAATGGTACCTCTCTGCGCCGGCGATGGTTTATATCTACATTTTTCGTGGCACCCCTATTTTGGTGCAACTATTCATTATTTATCACGGCTTACCGCAAGTCGAATTTATCCGCGAGAGCTTTTTATGGGTAGTGCTGCGCGAGCCTTTTGGCTGCGGAATTTTGGCACTGACTTTAAACACGGGGGCTTATGTATCGGAGATTCTACGCGGGGGTGTGAAAGGCGTTCCCAAAGGGTTGGGTGAGGCGGGTGCAGCACTTGGGCTGTCTAAAATGCATCGCTTTATTTACATTACCACCCCGCTAGCGGTGCGCTTGGCTATACCGGCTTATAGTAATGATGTGATCAGTTTGATGAAGAGTACAGCGCTGGTCAGCACCATTACTCTATTGGATATGATGGGGATCGCCAGAGTCATTGTTTCTGAAACTTATGCCCCTTATGAAATTTTTATCTCACTGATGATCATTTACTTAGTCATTACTTGGGCCACCCAAAAAGCTTTCGCCCTTTTCGAACGGCGTATGAGCCGTCATATTATACAGTGAGGACACTATGAGTTTAGCTAACACAGCGCCTAAAACCGTTATTAGTTTGCAAGATGTTGACAAGTATTTCGGTGAATTCCACGCTTTGAGAAAAATCAATCTAACGGTGGCTAAAGGTGAACGTATTGTTATTTGCGGGCCTTCAGGTTCCGGTAAATCAACGCTGATTCGCTGTATCAATCGTTTGGAAGAACATAACAGTGGCAAAATTATCGTTGATGGGCACGAGTTAACGGATCAAGTTAAAGATATTGATGCGGTGCGCCGTGAAGTGGGGATGGTGTTTCAGAACTTCAACTTGTTCCCGCATTTAACTATTGTTGAAAACTTGATGCTAGCCCCTAGGTTAGTGCGAAAAACCGCCAAAGCTGAGGCGCGTAAACACGCGATGACATTATTGGAGCGGGTGCGAATCCCTGAGCAAGCAGACAAATACCCAAGCCAGTTATCGGGTGGACAGCAACAGCGAGTGGCGATCGCACGAGCGTTGTGCATGAACCCTGCCATCATGTTGTTTGACGAGCCCACTTCCGCACTAGATCCGGAAATGATCAATGAAGTATTAGAGGTGATGACCGATTTAGCCAAAGAGGGCATGACGATGATCTGTGTTACTCATGAAATGGGCTTTGCCCGCTCTGTAGCGGATACTGTGGTGTTTATGGATGCAGGTGAAATAGTGGAGCGCAATACTCCGGAGGAGTTCTTTAAGAATCCGCAGGAAGAGCGCACCCAAAAATTTCTTAAGCAAATTTTGTCTCACTAATTTAGCTAATTAAAGCACGTTTTAGCGCGGCATACTGTGTATGCCGCTTATTTAGCTATGTCATGCTAACCACAATACGGCCGGTAATTTCACCTTGCTGCATATCGCTAAAGATCTCGTTGATATCTTGTAGTGATTTTACTTCTACCGTTGCTTGTACTTTTCCGATGGCTGCAAATTCAAGACACTCGATTAAATCTTTGCGGGTGCCGACGATTGAGCCAACTAACTTCACACCATTAAGCACTGTATCAAAGATTGGTAATGGCATATCTTCTGGAGGTAGCCCAACTAAGGCAAATGTACCGCCTCTTCGCAATGAATAATAAGCTTCTGTAAAAGCTTGTTTTGAAGCAGCAGTACAAATCACTCCATGCGTACCGCCCACCAATGCTTGAATCTTTGTTGAAGGTTTATCTTTTAAATAATCAATGCAGTGCTCAGCGCCGAGTGTCTTAGCTAAAGCCAATTTCTTATCGCCGCTATCGACTGCAATCACTCGCATACCCATGGCAATTGCGTATTGAATCGCTAAATGACCTAAACCGCCTACACCAACAATGGTCACCCATTGGCCAGGTTTTACTGCACTTACTTTGAGCGCTTTATAAGTGGTGACACCTGCACAAAACAACGGCGCTGCATCTACATAACTGATTGCATCGGGAATTTTTACCACATATTCCCCATGAGCTAAGCAGTATTCAGCAAATGAGCCATCCATTGAATAGCCAGTATTTTGCTGTTCAAGGCACAGTGTTTCTTGCCCATCAAGGCAATATTCACATTGACCACAAGCAGAATATAACCAAGGAATACCGACTCTGTCGCCAATCGCTAAATGATGGATTTGAGAACCTAAGCTGACAATTTCGCCCACACCTTCATGGCCAGGTACAAGCGGTAATTTAGGTTTTACTGGCCAATCCCCATGACAGGCATGTAAATCGGTATGACATACGCCACAGGCATGGATTTTTACCAGTACGTCTTTTGGGCCGACTTTAGGTATTGGTAGCTCTTGTAAGGTTAGTTCACTTTTGAATTCATTGACCACTGCTGCTTTCATTTTTCTTCTCCAAATAACGTATTTTCTAAGTTAATAATGCGCTTATTCACTGATCGAAATACTGCGTTAAATCAAATAATTGGAGTTTTTGAAAAATGATGTTGAAAGGTCCTTGGCCGCTATACTAAAGAGCTGTTTATAAAATCTTTCTAGCGGTAAATGAACGATAACAAGCATAAAGAAAGTAGTACTAATCCAGAGTTAACATAGTAAAGTGAGTGAGATGCCAGCAATAAAATAAGTAATAGATCAATACAAACAAAGCATACAGATAGGTAAAGAGTAGGGCTAGCAACACTAGTGGCTAGTTTAGCTGATCCATCTATTACCACATAAGCATCAGTGCTATACTGCGCCTCATTTTTTATCAACTAATTATTTGAGCTTCTATGTCACTGTCAAACATGTCATTTTCAAAACTAGGATTGTCTGATCCTATTTCTCAAGCCATTGAAGAGCAAGGTTATTCTGAGCCTACCCCTATTCAGAAACAAGCTATTCCGCTGATTCTCTCTGGTAAGGATTTGATTGCTACCGCGCAGACAGGTACCGGTAAAACCGCTGCGTTTGTGCTGCCTATCTTAGAAAAATTTAATCAAGATCGTAAGCTTCGCGGTAAACGCATACGCGCGCTTATTATTACGCCAACGCGAGAGTTAGCGGTGCAAATTGCCACGAACGTAGCTGCATTAAGTAAACATTTAAACTTAAGCTCTATGGCGGTTTATGGCGGTGTTGATACACAAGAGCAAAAGCAGCGCTTAATTGATGGTGCCGATATTCTAGTGGCGACACCTGGCAGGCTGCTAGATTTGGCGCATCAACGAGCATTACATTTTGATGAACTTGAAGTGCTAGTATTAGATGAAGCCGACAGGATGGTCGATATGGGCTTTATCGAAGATGTAGATAATATTATTGATCGTTTACCCAAAGCCCGCCAGAACCTATTGTTCTCGGCAACCATGAGTGACTATGTGCGGATACTAGCTGATCGTTTTGCGGAAAGCAAAATGGGTGATGCTCCCACTGAAATTGCGATCTCAGTGGATGCAAAGAAAGTACCTGCGATAAAACAATGGCTAATTACCGTTGATAAAGACACCAAATCTGCGCTGCTAAGCCACTTAATTAATGAACAGAAATGGGATCAAGCGCTGATTTTTATCGAAAAGAAACACGGTGCTGCCAAGCTTGTTAGCCAGTTAGAAAAGCGTGGTATTAAAGCTGATTGCATTCATGGCGATAGAAGCCAAGCTATGCGTGATAAGGCTTTAGCCGATTTTAAATCGGGCCAGCTTAAGTTTTTGGTCGCCACCGGCGTAGCAGCACGTGGTATTGATATTGGTAAGCTAAGTCGGGTAGTTAATTACGACTTACCGTTTAAACCTGAAGAATATATTCACCGTATTGGTCGAACAGGGCGTGCTGGAGAAACAGGTGAGGCTATCTCTTTTGTGGCAATGGGTGATTTTAAAAACTTATGTGCTATTGAAAGTCGCTTAAATAAGTTAATTTCTCGACGAGAAATTGATGGTTTTCCTGTGAGAAAAACAGTGCCTATTTCGATTTTAAATTTCGTACCTAAAAGTAAATCTAGAATCTAGAACGCTATCTAATTAAACAGGCTGATGTAAACCGGCCTGTTGTACTTCTTTTCTATTCTTATTTCCTCCTAGTACTACTTTCTTAAGATCAAACTATAATCAAGCCACAGTCATAGCCATATGTTATTAAAGTAGAATTCGATAAAAGATAATTAATTGATATTAAATATAGCTGGATTCAACGCTGAATTTTAAATGCGATTATGACTCTGTATATAAGAATGCACCGATACTTAATAAGCAAATAACTAAGGCAAGGTTTCGCTTCGCGGGTATGCTGAACAAGGTTTTTAACAACAAGTAAGTTTCAGGGCTGACTGGGTTGAATTAAAAATAGGCTGGAAACTTTTTATACATTGTATAGTGTTAAAAAACTGTTTCGCTGAAGGTCATGGTAGGCAGGAGCGTCGTAGATGTTGGGTGCTACCTGCACTGTTAAATATAAGCTGGCGGGCAAAAAGCTTGGTAGGGTACAGTCGGACAGGATGAGTAAGAAGATGTTTCGCTCACCGCTACGATTTTATATTTGCAGCCGAACAGTCGCGTTCAAAGAAGCATCGAGAGCATCTTGATCGGTGTGAATTCTACACTGGCTTAGCTTAAGAGCTTGCCTTTTGATCTTCTTAAAATAGAAAAGTCGTTTATTCGATATCTCACTCACAGTAATGACGTATTTTTTTTGGTTGACTCAATCATTAAAATGAGCGAAAACCTAGGGATGTACTGTATTTCAGAAAGCGTTGAAACTGCTGAGCAATTAGCTCTTTTACAGAAACTGGATTGCGAATATATTCAGGGTTACTACTACTCGAAACCTCTCGATTTCGAGCGGTTAGTGCAGTATATAAAAAAGCTTAACGTGTAAGTTCTCAAACTAATTTCATTGGGAGTTACTGCTTTATTGGCTTCGGTAAAAGAAGGGTCATAAATGATTTTTATATCGCGATGCTAGTGGCAGGGTGATGTTATGTGTAGCTCTGTTATTTTTTTAGCATCCATCTCTATTTGTCACAACGGTTGAGCGAAGAGAGTTTCTATAAAACTATACTTGAGAATGGTATCATGCATTAATTAATAGGCACTAGGGAACATACGGAGATTATATGTTAAAACGAAAAAAATGCGGCTTGTTGCTTGTTGATGTACAAGGTGATTTAGCCTCAATGGTGCATAATAGCGAACAATTAATTAATCGCATTCAAGTGTTAGTACAGTGTTGTGAGATACTTGAGTTGCCTATTATTTGGTTAGAGCAATATCCCCAAGGGCTTGGAAAAACAGTACCGAGTATTTCACGTTATCTATCCGGTGCGCCTTTAGAGAAAGTACATTTTAATGCTTTATCTGAAACGCATATTAAAGATGCTATCCTGCAAAGCCGTTGTGAACAATGGCTAGTGGCAGGTATTGAAGCGCATATTTGCGTATACCAATCTGTTTTAGGCTTGTTAGAGCAGCAAATGCATGTGGAGGTCGTCAGTGACTGTGTCTCATCAAGGACTGCTGCCAATGTTGATTTGGCACTTACAAAAATGCAGCACTATGGTGCTAAGTTAACGAGTGTTGAAATGGCGGTGTATGAATTAATGGAGCAAGCTAAGACCGCAACTTTTAAAGATATATTACCCATAATTAAATGAACTTATCGCCATCATTAGTAGATGTCATTATTGGTATTATATGAAATATTATCCATTTTTCTCAGCAGCTCCGTAAAGAAAATAAAGTAACCCTAGCATCATAACAAATAGGATTATTTTCAGATATATAATGGGTACGAAATAGATAGAAACGCTAAAACTCAGCACAATAAAGCAATAAGCTTTGATCTTAACGGTTTTATCTATGCATCTATGTTGCTGCCAGTTGTTAATAGTTGCACCGAAGTAGCGATTGCTTAACAACAAATCATGAAACTTCTTTGAAGAGCGGGCGAAACAAGCTAAAGCCAATAATAAAAAAGGCGTAGTGGGTAGTAAAGGTATGAAAACCCCAGCAATAGCAAAGAAAACTGCGATCAAACCGATAGTGATTAATATTATTTTTTTACAAGATTCGAACACTCAAATTATTCTCTTAGATGACTCTGTTTCATTAGATTATGCTGTAAAGTTCAGCGAAGATCATCAATGTTTTTGCATTAATAGTGTATATAATTGTTTATTCAAAAAATAATTGTTACCAAGGCAGGTCGCTGAATCAGCTGAGTGCTATTAAATAGAAATAAATAGCTTATAATTTAAGTGCTTTGATCACAAATGATTACGATAAAACCTTGTGGATTTTAAAAAAGATAACGAGTAAAAGGTAAAAAATGCAGCAAAATGTAATTGATATTCTAGAGAAGTACATCCGTGGTAAAGACCAAAACCAAAGCGCTATTTTAGAAGAAATTTATACTAAAAATGCTAAGGTATTATTTGATATCAAAGTTGATACTATTGTATTTCCAGCTGAAATAGTGGGGAGTGTTAACATTGCTAATACTCTATCAAGAGATTTTAACAAGCGTCATGATTACGTTAAAACATATTATTTAACTGACCAGTCTAAGCAATTTTGCGCCGATAATATCCGTGATCAGCAATGGTTAGTGATTATGAGAGATAAACAAACAGGTGAAATAAAGATTGGGACTGGAATTTATGATTGGTATTTTTCAGAAAGGCAAGGTGGCTGTCTAGCAGTTGCTGAGCACAAAATAACCATCGCAGTAATGCTTAGCTTGCCGAGTCAATGCATAGATTTATTGAATGTTCTTCAGCAAAATTTACCTTATCCTTGGGTAGAAACGCAGCAAGTAATAACAACCCTAAAAGAGTATAGCTACCTTGACGATTTGTCCCTCTATATTGCATCACATTAAGCGCCAATGCCTAGCTTTTTATAAGTATCAAGTGCATGTCTAAGAGGCAAGGTGATTGAGCTTTATCACTGAGATGCTGGAAAATTATAAGAATGATCTATGTTGTTAAATATTACATAGTCACAAAAACGCAGCAACCCCTTCTAAATGGGTATCGTGGATCCCATCTTGCCTTAAATGCTCTAAAGTAGAGAGTAAATAATCACGGCTTGTGCCATATAACCCTTGTGCATGAGCTACGATATATGCGAGTTGCTCAAGAGACTGGTTCTTAATGTATTGCGGATGTTCTGTATCGACAACAAAGGTTAATGCATTGATTTTTTGACCGTCTTTAGTATGGATTATAGAAAAACGAGCATTGTAAACCATAGTAGGGAGCTCTCTGTCGAATAAATAGTTCGCTACTTGCTGTTTTTCATCTGCGGATATTTTAAATAATTTCCCAGAACAACTCCCTCCTTTATCCAAACCTAATACTAACCCTGGGTTATCAGAAGTACCTCTATAAACCCAAGATAAAACGCATAGTGCTCTGTGATAACCATAGATTTTACCATCGAGTTGTTCTATGAAATCAAACCCAGGTCGCCACATCAAAGAGCCGTAACCAAACACCCATAAATCACCCTCAGGTAAAGTGGGAAGTTTTGCATCAAGATGTACACTAGGCGACATATCATTAGCTTGTAGCTGAAATTTGAGAGCGTTTGCCGCGCTATTGTAGGCAGATTTTGACATAATATTTAAATTCAACGATTACAAAGAGGTTAACTAAAGTAGAAGTATGTTATGAGCTAGTGATTTAAAAAGCAAGCGGCTGTTAGATGGGCTGCACATGGATAATAGAAGGTAGTGTATAAAGACTGCAAACTTAAGCTTTATAAAATTGTTTAACTAGTTTGACGGTGTAGGCTAATATCCGGTTTTTAGCTGTTACAGCACAATCTATGGGTTTTTCTGGCAAAAACTCTTTAATCCGATCCCATTGATAGTTTCTCAATACTGATCGTGGCACTTATGCTCACCTAAAAAATCTTATAATACAATAGTTTGCAGGCAATCATCCCCTTAATTGAGAACAGCCCTTAGTAGAATTCGATAATGTGTATAAACAGTCAATGAATAGTTTGGCAGCACACAATTGTTGTTACTAAAACGCATTGTGTGTTGCCAAAATAATAGTGACTAGTGATCAACGTAGCGCTAACTAGCGCAATAATTTAACCTGGTTTTCCATCAGGTCTCGGTGCTAACAAAATAGGTGCATAGCGAATTAAAAAACAACATAATGCAAATAACCAACAAACAGCAGCGAGTATTAACAATTGCGCTGAATACTGAGGAATTAAAGTAATGAAAATACCTCTACTTAAAGCGCTAACCATAACACAAGCAAAAGCGATGCTCATTGAAAGGTTTACTTGCATTTTGCGCCCAGTATGGCCCAGTGAGACTCTGGATGTAAAAGCCATAATCATTGATCCAATGAAACCAATGTTAATTAAATGCATTGCATTGGCATAGCTATCTACTAAAAGCAAGCTAGCAAAAGCTAAAGGTAAAAACGCATAACTGAGCCAAAGTGACCAAAGTAGCGGGTTAGCCCAAATTTTTGCATGATGCCACAGATACAAACGATACAAATGACAGGCTAGGCACAACCCATACAATAGATTAATAGGCAGCGGGAGATCGAATAGAAGCTGTAAAAATAGTGTTAAAATAAGTAGCTGGCAAACTAAAGTAAAATACTTGCTTTCGCGCGTTAAGGTTGCATCCACGGCTTTGGAAATGAAAAAAGGGATAACTCTAGAACCTATTAAACTGATGAGTAATACAAACCACCAACTCGTGGCATAAGCTACTTTTTTAGCCAGTAATAACGCACTTTGATCCAGGAAATATAACTGGGTCAGATGCAAGGTTAAAAACACACCCAGAATAGGAACGAAGACCAAATTGCGATAGTTTTTGCTAATGAGCACCATTCTTAGCAGCACAATCATGCTGATAACAAGCACAGCGCTATCGGCAATTGAACTAACATATAGCCCATATTGGTCTAAGTTCATCCCGATACGCGCGCTTAGCCATAAGCAAACAAGTCCTAATAGTTGATAACCTTTGATACTTGCCACGCCTGTCCATGTTTGCGCTGCGGTAAGCAAAAAGCCTAAAACAATGGGCATTGCAAAGCCAAATTGAAATTCATGCGCATGCCAAGGAAAAAGGGCAATATCACTTTGCCATGGCCACACACCACTTAAAGTGAGAGTCCAGCGGCATAATAGCCAAATGGCATAACCTGCACTTAATAAAAAGAAAGGCCTAAAAGCTAATTGCAGTAGGCAGTGAAGCCGTTGATGGGGTGTTAAAGAAGATTGCACTGGAGGACTATTCATTGTTGAACCTAAATATTAAAACGATGCAACGATTTAAATCGCTACAAAAAAATACAGAAAGATAGAAGTTAAGAGGCTGTCCGAGAACTGCAGTAGATCAATCTGTTCTCGGGCGGCTTCCTAGGTATTGTTTCATTTAAAAGTGTGCAATGAAATAGATCTGCATCAATTAAGCTGCCTTTAAAAGCTGATAAATAAATATCGCGTTTACATCAACATTTACAAGTTGTTTTTACAAGTCCTATCAAGAGATCGGCAACGCAGTTTGTTCTTTGAAAGTACGAATCGTGAAATTAGAATTAATATCTTTTACCATCGGTATCATTCGTAATTGGCGCATAAAACTCTCATAAGCGATTAGATCAGTACACACCACTTCTAAAAGATAATCATATTGCCCAGATACAACATGGCCGTTAATCACTTGCTGCAAGCCACTAATGATGCGCTCAAAATGTTCTAAATCAGCTTCTTGATGACTATTGAGGTTTACGTGTACAAAAATCGTCATACCTAAATTAACACTATGGCGCGAAACCTTAGCTTGGTAGCCCACAATAATGCGCTCATTTTCTAAGCGCTTAATGCGTCTTGCACAAGGTGATGGGGATAGATTTACGCTCTCTGCAATTTGTGCAGTGGTTAAACGCCCATCTTTCTGCAAAAGCTCTAATATTCTTCTATCTGTTTTATCCATGGTGTTTTCCGCTAAAATTAGCAACAAAAAAGCTATTATGCGCTAAATAAGGTAAAAATAGTACAGTATAAAGGTAAAAAAATGCGCAAAGTATTATGCATAATAGTGGCCTCTTAAACGGCATCTCACGTTTCTATTTAGGCATTAATATGTTCCATATAACGACACTAAAAACCGTTGCAGCACCTCTTAACTCTGGGGTACTTGCGCTAATCGCCACGCTTATAATGTGGGCATCGTACTTTGTAGCCTTGCGCAGTGGTGCTCAATCATCTCTGACAGGGTTTGATATGGCACTGTTAAGATTTTTACTTCCAGCATTGCTGTTATTGCCAGTGGTAATACGCTCTAGACATAAAATACTACAAGTGAAAAAACGCTACTTGATGGGTATTATGTTTGGTGCAGGCTTACCATTTTATCTTCTATCTGTTTTGGCATCGGGCCATGTACAAGCAGTGATCGGCAGTTTATTAGTGCCAGGTGTGGCGCCAGTATTTGTGACGTTGCTGGCGGTATGTTGCTATAAAGAGCGCTTAACTAAAAGACGTATTACCGGGCTAAGTATAGTATTAGCAGGCATTGCGGTTTTGCTGGCGAGCACTAATAGTGGTTATTCAGAGCAAAGCTACTTCGGTTACTTATTCTATATCTTGGCAGCACTGTGTTGGTCTACTTATACCGTAAGTGTGAAAATGGCGCAGCTAAGCGGCTTAGAGCTAGCAGCAGTATTAAATAGTAGTGCCGCAGTGGTGCTTTTATTGGTGATGCCGACGCAGTATTTTTCATCTAACTTAATGCAAGCACCTTTAAGTGTTGTATTACCGCAGTTGGTTATCATGGGTTTTTTCTGTGGCTTAGTAACAGTGGTGACTTATACGCATGCGATTAATAACTTAGGTGCTGAGCTTTCAGCTTGTTGGGGAGCTTTAACGCCAGTATTGGTATCATTAATGGCATTTTTAATACTACATGAATCGCTAGATACTCCTACAATCATGGCTATGGTGCTGATTACTTTTGGTGTTATCTGCGCTAACTTTAAGCGGAAAAGAAAATTTAAATAAGCTCTATTTGTAATATACATTCATTACCGATTAGAGCGTATGGAGCTGAGTTAAAAATCATGAAATTTAGTTCAATATTACGAATTCTGGGAGAGCATGCAACTTGTTCTCTTTTATGCAAAGCGCATAAAGACTGTTCTCTTGAAACCAATGATAAAAGCAGCGAAAAGCAGACTATATTGCTGGTAAATGCTGTTTTTTTATTGGAATGTTATCTTTAGCGTCGCTGATAGTATTCAGTTATAAGTATGAATTTCTTACCTAAATCTCGCCTAAAGTCATTTAAGTCATTTAAGTTATTTAAGTTATTTAAGTTATTTAAGTTATTTTAAAAATAAAATTAAATAACAGTAATTCTTAAAAATAAATTAAAACTAATAATTGTTATTCCATTTTTTGATATAAATAATAAATATTCGTTTTAAACTTAGATATATCCCCTGTATATTCAGCCTGTTAATAAAGCAGTTGAAATAAATTCGTTTTAAACAATTTAATAAATATAAATAATATGATTTGAAATATGAATGACTGTGTTTATAGACACTTGTTTTAAACATCTGTTTCATGTATTAATTTATAAACGCCATCTATTAAAACTAAATGTATTAATAATGTCGCACGTAATAATTTATGTTCCTGAGTATTTTTAACTTCTAAAACGATCAAGCTTGCAGCAATAATTACAGTAGAATCATTGTGTTGGAAGATGAATTTATTCAATTAATAATGATAATAAAAATTACATTACATTAGTGAAGCGTAATGTAACTGCACGGAGGCAGAAATGATTGTCAATAAAGAGGATCATTTGATAGATAGTGTTGCATTGGTATCTCGCATTGCTAAAGGTGATAAAAGTGCAGAAACGCTATTAGTTAAAAAGTATCAAAGAAGTTTGCTAGAGATGCTTAAATACCGCACTAGAGATATCTCGTTAGCTGAAGATTTATTGCAAGATACTTTGCGAATTATTATCGAAAGATTAAGAAGCACAGGTATTGACGACCCAGCCAAATTAACACATTTCATTCACGGAACCGCTAGAAATATTGTCATTGCGCATTATCGTAAAGAAATCCGCCGCGATACCCACGTGAATAGTGAAATTATTGAGCAAGCGGTTGATCAAAGTAAAGGCCAGCTGCAAATTATCATCACTGAGCAACACAGTAGTTATATACGCAATTTATTAAATAAGCTGTCCATTCCTCGAGATCGAGAGATACTTTTGCGCCTGTATGTATGGGAGCAAGAGAAATTACAGGTATGCCAAGCGATGGAATTAACAGTACATGCATTTGACCGCGTGGTTTCACGTGCCAGAAAACGTTTTAAATTAATATTAGAACAATAATATAGATTTTGCCCGTTTTGGGTATTAATAACATCTATATTGAGTGTTTGTTTAAAATGTTAGCATCGATAAATAAAGAATAATTTTTCTAAGTAACTAATTACTTTATCGAGGCTAAATTTTGCGTGCATGATATAGGTATTATATTTTTGGTGAGGATAGTTTATAAATGTGAGAGAAAAAATCACTTGTTAGCAGTAGTTACGATATCGGCAAACACTGCCTGGATAATTTCAGGGTGAAGAGTTATGGATATCGAATATATAATAAGGGAGAAAGTGATAGATAAATATCTATCTGATAACCTTAGTAATCAAGAGTTAAATGAATTTGAAATTTATTATTTAAATGATCCTAAAATAATAGATAAAATAGAGAACCAAAGAGCGAAAATTTTAAAAGCTACGAAATCAAACAAAAACATAACCTAAAGTGTAGACGGAAAAACGACTGTAAATAACTAGTTAGCTGCTTTTTAAAGATCAATACTATTCTCAAAAAACCTATTAAAAGTTTTTTATGATAAATAAATTATTGTAACTTCTACTACCAAACAATAGCTATTCAAAAATATTAATAATTATAAATTTACTGAGAGATTTTAATTAATAACAGCAGTTATTACTAGTGTAACTTAATAGCGATTTATACAAAGAATATAGAGAGTTTATAAATAGCATATACGATTCATTGATGGAAATATTATGGCTTCGTTTAGGGCAATCCCCGGAATATTAGCAGCAATCAAAAAACTATTAGAGCGAAAAATTGTTGAAGATAGTTACTTTTCTACTTTTGAACCTGAAATTGTTATTTTAGGCAACAAAGAGCTGCACGAGACGCCTTCTAAAAACCAAATTGGTTTGTACCTACACCGCGTATCAGTTGATCCTATTGGCCGAAACCGCTACATAAACATCAACACCTTGCAAGCCACAGCGCCAGAATTACCAGTAAATTTACACTTATTAATCATCGCTTGGACAGATAGCGGAGAAAATGAAGGTTTGCTGATTGGCTGGGCAATGCAGCACATTGGCAGTGCATTGAGTTTGGATGTCTCACACTTAAGCATCTGGGATCCTAGTTGGGATGACACAGAGCAAGTACAAATTGTGCCTGAAGAAATGAGTACCGAAAATTTACTGAGAATATGGGAAGCACTCCCGCACGATTACTTACTATCAGTGCCTTATTTAGTTAAAACTTTGCGTATGTATCCATTATCAACGGCTCAAGAAGCACCGTTAGTTGAAAGCGTTGTTAGCAAAATGCAGGGCTACCCATGAAAGGGCTGTTAGAAACTTTATTCACGCACTCTAGCCATTACATTCAATGGGCTGAAGGCAGTGGTTGTCAAAGTGAGCAACACCGTTTAGTCAGTGGTGCTAAGTTACAATTTACGTTATTGAGTGCTCCTAGTGATTTAAAATTAATCGAAAAAGATAGCGTGCTGGTATTGCAACGAAACCTACCAGGCATCACGCAAGCAGTGATTAGTAGCACACATTTAACAGCTCAAGAGCGCGATAACATAGCAGCCATGGATCGATCTACGCAAATAAGCGCGGCGAAAGCTCCTTATTCAATAACCTTGTCAGTGTCTGATCTTAAAGGCATTTATAACCCACAGCGGCTAGCTTTAACTACTATTGCAGAGCAAAGCAAATACACCGTTAAACTTTTTCGCTCTCCTATGGGTAATGTTTTTAATAGCGCAGGGGGCGTTTTTGGACATGTCATTTATGAAGATGATACGCCTGCGAGCTGGGCTGTCATCAATGTCGAAATTAATCTAGGCAATGAAGAACCATTATTAACCTTTAAAGGGCAATGCGATGCAAGAGGCGAATTCTCACTGGCGATGAATCGCTTACCCGCACCGGACAAAAACTCAATCAATACCCAGTATGAGGCGCAATTAACGGTGATTGCTAATCTTGATCAAAGTGCTGATATAGCCGATATAAATCAGCTTACGGCCTTTAATATATTAGAAGATGCAGCTCTAGATAGTAGCGAAATTGCACATTTGGCTTTTAAGTTTAGTGTGGCACAAGTACAGCGCTTACGCAGTGAAAACCATTTAAGTATCGTTTTAAAAACACCAACATAAGTTGATTGTAGAAGGGTTGAGCTCAATTACCAAGGAAAAGCCGACAGATGCCTGATTTGTCATTAAATAGCAAAAATATGCATCCTGTTTAATTCAATACAACAAGAGGATTTTGTGATGCCACAATATCTAGCACCCGGTGTCTATATCGAAGAGACCAGTTTTAGATCAAAATCTATCGAAGGCGTCGGCACAAGTGTAGCCGCCATGGTGGGGCCTGCTAAATTTGGACCGGTGAGAGGCACGCCAGAAGTGATGACCAACTATGCCCAATTTGAGAAAACGTTCGGTTCGGCACACTCGCTCAGTTTTATTGATGCTCCAGGTACCGCGCAACTAAATTTCAGCGCCCTAGCTGCCAGAGCTTTTTTTGACAATGGCGGCAAGCAGCTCTACATGACGCGAGTGATCGGTGGTGGCAACAGTATTGATCAAAGCGGAGCAGGTAGCAGCGCGGCCAAGGCCTCTGCAGTGCAAGGTGATTTAGCCTTTAATGCGCGCTTTGCCGGTAGCGGTGGAAATCTTGATTTAGAAATACTTTGGGATGATTCGCAAAACCTCTTAAGAACGATTGTTAACCCCAGTTTGCAAGATAACCAAATGGCACTGCTAACGATTGATGCCCCCGTAATTAACACTGTGTTCGACGCAGCGGGCGCTCACACTGGGTTTCCATTAAAGCAGCTTCATGTGATAGTGCGGTTTGATCAAAGTGAAGATGCTTATGTATTAGCAGGCACCGTCGCTGATGTTATCAATGCTGACGACACGGTTGAGCAAGTAGTTATTGCAACGCTTGGCGATCAAATCAGTACGGCTAACTTAAACACCTTAGATTTTAAATTAACTCAGTTAATAGCATCCCAGCCTGCCAGTGGTGCATTAGCAGCGGGAACCAATGCTAGATTAGCACTCACCGCTAGCATCCAGCCGTATTTTCCTGATCTAGATGATGCAACGCTGTTGTGGGGTTCAATCGATGCCAGTGGCACCAAGTTTGTAGTGCTTTTAGAACTTAACACGAATGTGGTAAACGTTAGTTTTGACCTTAGTGAATTGCTACTCGCGGCGGGGGCAAAATCACTGGTGATTAAGCGTGGTTTTTCGATGAATGTGATACGTCGCGCTTTAACGCTTAGCAATGGCCAAGGTGTGGCAGGTGTTGGTGAAGCTATTTATCAAATCAGCGGTTTAAGCTTAGATCCAAGCGCAATTAATAACGCCTCTTTGGGTAATGTGTTGACACAGCACCCCAGTAAAAAAATTGATGCACTGAGCTTACCTATCGCTTGCAGTACTGGTGGTTTAGCCACCGCATCCGCGGTGTATTTGGCCATGTTTGAACTATTTAAGGCCAACAGCGCACAATTAATACCTAGCAGCACTTCTTTTGCTAGCCCTCGTTATATCATTAGTCTGCAAGGCGGAGATGATGGGAGAGCATTAACTGATGTTGATTACATCGGGGAAATGGATGAGATAAACGGCAACACAGGATTAATCACACTAGAAGACATCGAAGATATTTCCATCGTGATGACGCCAAATGCAGCGGCCAATACTGCCACTGCTCATCAATCAGTCGTCAATGCCATGCTTAATCACTGCTTGAAAATGCGCTACCGTATTGGGCTGGTCGATTGTCGTAAAGACATGACTATTTCTGAAATAAGGGCACTGCGGGATAACTTTGATGACAGTCGCTTAGCTCTTTATTACCCTTGGGTTGTCACTTCAAATTCAGACACTTCGGATCCATCAGGCAAATCGGCATCACTAGCATTACCACCTTGTGGCTTTATGGCAGGAATTTACGCGCGCACTGATGTAGAGCGTGGTGTACACAAAGCACCTGCGAATACAGTGGTATTAGGCGCGTTAAGCTTTAATCAAACCATTAATAAATTCCAACAAGAGTTATTAAATCCTAATGCTATTAACTGCTTGCGCTCATTCCCGGGTAGGGGGCATCGTGTTTGGGGGGCGCGCACCTTATCTAGCGATCCTGAATGGAAATACGTGAATGTACGACGCTACTTTTTGTATTTAGAACGCTCCATCGAAAAAGGCACGCAGTGGGCGGTATTTGAGCCGAATGGCGAAGCTTTATGGGCCAATGTTCGCATCACTATTAGTAACTTCTTGTTCAACGAATGGAGTAGTGGTCACTTATTAGGTGCAAGCCCTGAAGCTGCATTTTTTGTACGATGCGATCGAAATACAATGACACAAAACGACATTGATAATGGCCGTTTAGTTTGCGAAGTTGGCGTTGCACCTCTTCGGCCTGCGGAATTCGTCATCTTTAGAATAGGCCAAAAAACGGCTGATGCCTAAACAGGGAGATAACACATGCCAACATTTAGAGACATACCTTATTCAGCGTTTAACTTTTTAGTTGAATTAGAAGCTGGCCAAGGATCAGAAGTTTTAGCAGGTTTTTCAGAAGTATCAGGATTAAGTGCAGAAGTTACCGTGGCTGAATATCGCGTGGGAAACTCACTGAATAATTACGTGACAAAAATTCCCGGCATTCACAAATCTGGTGACATCACCTTTAAACGAGGTGTCACGGGCTCTGAAAATATCTGGCAATGGCTCAAAGAAGCCAGAGCTGGATCAATGACCAGTAAGCGTGATGTCACGGTGAAACTGATGAGCGAAAATAGAGATTCAGTGGTAGTGACTTGGGTACTGCGCGGGGCAATTCCTATTAAATGGACAGGACCAACGCTAGCCGCTAAAGGTGGCGGTGATGTAGCAATGGAAGAGTTGGTGTTGTCTATTGAAAATATTGAAGAGAGCTAGCCGTTAAACTTAAGAACTAGCCATTAGAATTCAAGAGCCTAATAAGGTTTTCAAACATGCCTTTACTTATCGTGTTAAGTGGAATTAAACAATGCTAAGTTTTAATCACAACGCTATTTATCTAGATCAGCTGCAAAGTGCACAAGATGATACAGCACAAATGATTATGTTGGGTCACTGCCCAGGGGCGGTTGATCTCGCTTACTTGTTTAATACACCGCCTATTGTGGCACAAATAGCGCAGCTCGGTTTTGAAAAGCGTTTAGCCGTGATTAATAACGTATTAAAAGCTGCACTAAAAGCTAGGTTAGAAGGAAATGTAGAAGAAGAGCAAGATCATCGCCATTGGTTATATGGCTTACCCATTCCTATTTACAGCTTACAACAATTTCAAAAGATATTTACCCACACGCAAGAGCCGACACTTTACCAAACAGCTCTAGCAGGTGATCAAGCTTGGTTGCCCTTAGCGGTAGAGGATTTCTTTCAAGCACCAACAGAGACAGCCAACATTGAGACAAACCATAAGCTTTGGATAGTCAGTGTTGATCAGAATTTAGCACAAGCAGGTTTTTTACCGCAGCTAGGTGATGATGTTTTAGATAGTGATAACCGCGGCTTTCATTCATCACTACACAATGCATTAAGCGTTCAAAGCGCTGCACTGATGGCGATGCCGGATTTAGAGCGCCTGCAAATCTCGTCGATGTTGCGCAAAATTCCCAGAATGCGCTTGGCAAATATAGCTCCTCAGTTTTTGCCTTGCAGCTTTGATTATCAAGATAACCATAGAGAGCGGCGCTATTTTAAAGTAACACCAACGCAACCTGCACCATTTCATTTCACCGATATTGTTGTGCCAGTGCTGCAAAAAATAGCGGCTTTGCGAGCTGATATACATTGGATTTACAGCATGCCTTTTGCTGATGATCGAGAAGACCAACAACTAAAAATGTCGCAAACGGCACAGCACGCAATCAGCGAATTACAAACAGATGCAATGGCCAGTGAACTACATCGTGTGCAATTAATTTACCCGTATTTGCAAAGCCAATCAGGGCAGTTGCGTTCAGCGAGTGCGATGATTGCTAAAAAGATGCTAAGCACTTCTGCGCGTTTAGGTGCTTGGCGATCTATTGCAGGTATGGCATTGGGTATAGGTTTTAAAACCTTTCCAGACATGCAGCAAAATCCGGCGTTAATCAATGCTAAAACATTAGGAATAGGTTTACTTAATTTTACCGAAGGTCGGCTAAGTTTAGATAGTGAGCGCTTAAGTGCAGGAGTATTACAACAAAATACACTTTCTTCGCGGCGCGGTGAAATAGCTCGCTTTATCGGTTGGCTAAGACGCAATTTAGAGAATTTAGGCTTAGATTTTATTTTTCAATCTGACCCGCAAGATCCACGGCCATTGATGATACTTAATAAGTTTTTTAATGATCTTTACACAGCAGGTGCTTTGCAAGGCGCTAACGCTGAGCAAGCGTTCAATATTGAGCAGCAATATAGCGAAGATAAAATGATCTTTGAAATACTGTTTGCACCCGCTTTTGCCATAGAAAGTATCAAACTTAATTTAACGGATAATAAGTTGGAAGCTCTTAGTCAAGGGGGCTTTAACCAGGGAACTCGCAATAAAGGGGTAAGTAATGCCTGAATTTATCCCCTTTAGATTCAAAGTAAGCCTCTTCAATGTCACCGACGATGCCGCTAAAGCGCTAGTTGCACAAGGTGCGTTTAGTGATATTAGCGGGCTAGAAATTTCAATGTCCGCGAAAACCATAAAAGAAGGGGGGCGCAATTGGGGAGATGTACAGCTTGCAGGTAAAACAACCTTCCCAACCTTAGTGTTAAAGCGCGGTATCACAGATATCGATGACTTATATGCATGGATAGATATTAGTACTCGCCAAGCCAATTACGCCTATCGTATGCAAGGGTTGATAGAAGTCTTTGATCAAAATTTTAGCAATTCGACCAGTAGCGCACAACCCATTTTAAGTTGGCATATCGAAAATGCCATGGCTGTTAAGTTTAAGAGCGCGGATTTGTCCGCCAATGCCAGCGCCGTTGCAATTGAAGAATTGCATCTAGTACATGAAGGCTTACAACTAACGCGGCGCAAGCCACAAGGAGCAGCATAATGGTCGATATTGCGCTCGCTAAAGCAGTATTAATCCCGATGGTTGAAGGATCAATTGAGCCTGATGAAAGCAAATATATTCTAGTGCAGTTTAATCCAGAGAGCTTAAGAATCAGTTTATCAAACACCTTAAAAGCGGATGCTAAAGCAAAACCTGAAGATAACGCAGCGCAATATGTAGATAAAAGCGAGTCATCTTTAAGTGTTAATTTAATTTTTGATACCAGCGTTGCTAGAGACATAACTATCGGGAATAGAAGCGCAAAACATGCAGCTAATTCAGATGTACGGTTACTAACAAAAGCGATTGCTAGTAAGTTTATGCAACCTCAAACTAGCACAGATGGCCTGCTAGCACCGATGGTGTGCCGTTTTCAATGGGGCGCTTTTGCTTTTGTCGGCATGTTGAGCAGCTTTAATGAAACCCTTGATTTTTTCTCACCTGAAGGAATTCCATTGCGCTCAAACTTAGCGCTGGTGTTTAAAGAAAATCGCTATCAGTTTGAAACCATTGATGTAGTTGCACCTCAGCGAGCGGTTGCCAATTTTACCGCCAGCAATAAAGGCGTGTCGCAAACGCTGGCACAAAACGGTAAAGACCCAAAACAGTGGCGTGAAACCGCACTTTTTAATGGTATTGAAAACCCACGCGCCATTAACAATTTTAATCTCGCAGTGCCCAGCAAAAATGAAGTAAGTAAAGGCGTTGCAGGCAGGGCTAAAGGGGGCCAAGAGAAACTGCTTGGCGGCCAAATTAACGGCGCTTTCAAAAGTATTACAAATTTAGCAGATAACGCGAAACCTATATAAACCAGCTAGTACTCATTTTAATTTGCAAATTAGGAGACGCTAGATGCCATTAATCATTAACGAATTAATAGCACAAATTACAGCACCGCAAATAACACAGCAGCCATTAGCGGTGAGTGCAAATGATGAGCAGGAACAACAAACTGCAGAGCTCATTACCATCAATAATGAACGAGAAGAGCGGCTAAGCTTTGACTGATAACTTCGCTAGCAGCGCAGCGCAACACAGTGGCATGATCAATATTCGTCCGCGCATTCATATCGATCAACAAGCGCGTGATGACTTGCAAGAAGCGCTACTGGACATGCAAGTGAGCTTACCGTTATCGGGGATGAGTAGCTTAGAGCTTAAATTGAGTAATTGGCGCGGTGATAGCACAGGCTCGGTGGTTGGTTTTGCTTTTCAGACCCTTGAACTAGGCCAAAGCATTAGTGTGCACATGCTAGATGAAGCGCAGATGTCAGCAGAGCAATTACTTTTTAGCGGTGAAATAACTGCATTAGAGGAAAGCTATGGCAGCGGGGCGCCACAACTAACTATTTTAGCAGAAGACAGCTTGCATCACTTAGTACGCACGCGGCGTAACCAAGTGTATGAAGATCAAGATATACAACAAGTGATCACGCAAATAGCATCACAAGCAGGCTTACAAAGTGAAATATCCATCGTCAGTGCCGTTAGCGATTGGCACCAAATGAACGAAAGTGACTTAGCCTTTATCACGCGCTTAATTGCCCCGTTTGATCTCGCTCTAAGGCTAAGTGATGGCGCATTACGTATTAAAAAAGAGCAGCCAGATCCGGAACCTATCGTGATTGATGCACAAGGCAATGCTAAAAAGATACGTATTATTGCGGATATAAATCATCAATATAAGCAGTTGGCAGTGCAAGGCTATAGCTTGGAAGATGATGTCGCCATTAGCGCACAAAGCGCGTATCTAGCCACCAGCGCAATGCAGCAAAGTGCGCAACAGGTGCTGCAAGATTTAACTTGGCAAGGTGAGCAAATTGCCATTTCAGTTTTTGCGCGCAATCAAACAGAAGCAAATGCATGGGCAAAAGCGCGTTTCGAGCAGCGCGCTAAACAGTTTCTACACGGCGATATTAGCTGTCGTGGTAATGCAGCATTGCATAGCGGTAAAGAAGTGGATTTAAAAGGTGTCTCGCTGCGGCTGCAAGGCATTTATCAAATAGTGCATTGTCGGCATGTTTATAGCTCGCAGGATGGATATATTACGAAATTGAAAGTACATAAAGGTAGTTGGAATATTGGGTAGAAAAAGTTACGAGTTAAAAGCTACAAGCTAAGAGATAGAAATGACGGGCATGCAGGTAGTTGGACATATAAGGGAGTGACATGAGTCAACAATTGGGCGCAATGCAAGGGTTGCATTTAGGGGTAGTTTCCGATAATCAAGATCCGCAGAGGCGCGGGCGCATTCAAGTGATTTTACACAGCACGGGTATGAAATTGTGGGCACCGTGCATGACAAATTCCGCAGGTGTTGGATATGGCATTAGTTGTTTGCCGAAAGTTGAGGAGCAAGTCGTTATCTCGTTTATTTCCCCCGAAATGGCTATTGTATTAGGGGCTTTGTGGAGCGGCAGCGATAGCCATCCAGATGATGCACAAGAGGTAGAAGATAAATATGCGCTAATTACACCCAGCGGCTCAAAAATTGTTTTAGATGATGAACAAGGCCCTAAAATCACCTTACAAACCGGCAGCGGTTATCGCATTGAAATAGATGAGACAGGCTCAGGTGAAATAAACATTGAAAAAGATAACGAGAAAATAAAGCTATCCAGTAGCGGTATAAAAATCCGTAGTACAGCAAAGGTTGAAATAGAAGCCGCGAGCACTGTTGAGGTAAATGCCAGCATGGTGAAAGTAAATGCAGCTATGAGTGATTTTTCAGGGGTGGTTAAATGCGACACCTTAATTACCAATTCAGTAGTGAGTTCATCTTATACACCAGGAGCTGGAAATATATGGTAAATCAAGTACATAAAGCAGTTATTAAAAGTCCCTTCTATGCAGGAGAGTACGATGGCACTATGCTGCATCGCTACCTTGATGAAGAGTTTGTGAGTCGTTTTCAGCAGCAGGCAATTGCCGGACAGTTAACCGGTACTGATGCGCAAGATTGGCGCAAGGAGGATAGATTTGGTGCTAAAGCGCAAGATTTTGTGAATTTACGACTGCCCATTCATCGCACTTTTTATATGGTTTGTGCTGAAATTCAGTGTAATGCCATAGGTCAAGCCGCTTTTGATCCAACCAAAGTGTTATCCGCTGGCATGGTAATTAGAAAAGGTACTGAAGATAACTATCAAAGCTGGCAAGTACGCGAGGGAGCAGCCGTTGGCTGGGTCCCGCAAACGAGTGACATCGCAGAGCCTGATCAATATAAGAGATTACTCAACAATAAATTAATCAAAGCCAAAGCGGTGGAGCCTTTATATAGCGGTGAAAAAACCCATCCTCTACATGCACAGCTTATGACCATCGAAAACGCTAAAGGAAAAAAACGCAGCTTATTGTCTGGCTATTTACCGTTAGGGGGCAGTGTTGATTTATCAGTGCAAGCACCTACCGCCAGCCAAACGTTTAAACAAGGGATCGGCAGTGCGGTGCAAAGTATTTTTAAACTCCGTGATCCTCTAGGAAATGAAGCGCTCAATACCAAGGCAGAAGATGGTAGTCCACTTAAGAAAAATAGTGTGCGCAATAACGCAACAGCTGCTGGGGGCAGGCTAGCCAATCATCAATGGCCGTTTGGTAGTTGGGATGGCCAAAGCAGTGGCCCGTCTTGTAATTGTACCGGCACTTTTAATGATTTAGTTGAGCATCCTTGTCAGTTATTTGTATGGCATGTCGCCACCGGGTTAGTGTGCCAAAACCAGCAGGCAAACAGTGCTTTTATTGGCTTACTACGCACTTTAGTCGAAAGCTTTCATCTTTATGATGAGGCCAATACTGCCAACGAAGCACTACGCAACCAGACTGCGCAGCTTTATTTCTATCAGCAAATAACTATCGATCGCCATAGTAACTTACAAAAAACGGCGCGCCAGCAAAGTTTACTTAGCTACATTGAAAATAACTACGATGACCTTATCGCTTGGTTTGCGCTGTTAGATCAACACGAAAAAGATGCCAACATAGTCACTGATGAGCGAGGTCTAAGCAGCAATTACTTACCTAGTGTTACTGCTGATAACAGCAAAGATAACGCTTTGTATGTCACGCAGTCGCAAGCGCGTTCACTGCGCCAGTTATTAGTTATTAGAGCGCAACAAGCAGCTAAAATATTAGCGGATGCACTGCCAATTGCCAAATTCTCGCAAGAGCAAGATGCAGTGTATTTCGTAAAGCCTTTTGTGCGCTACTTAGATCACTGCCAAAAAGAGCAAATTGCTTGGGGCCCTGCAAGTAAAAGATTTAGGGTGGTCAACCCTATGGACCCTGAAGCGGTGCGCCCAAGTGTGATACAGCTACCAGAATTGAGCGATTTAAAAAGAGGTGTCGCAAAGGGGGTTACTTTTATGACGCCCAAATCTCTAGCGGATGCAATTGAAAGAGTATCGCCTGATTTAGATTTCAAAGAGAGCAATAAAGGAAACCGCTTTAGCGCCTGTTTAGGGTTTAGCATTAGTTTTAGCATTCCTGTGATCACCATTTGCGCGATGATTTTACTGATGATTATTCTAAAACTACTCAACATTTTTATGCGATGGATTCCTTGGGCTATCCAAAAAGTACGTAATTGTCCTTAATTTCTCTCTAGTAAAATATTCCAGCAAAAGTAAAAGGATTTAGCAGTGGAAAATAGAGATATCAGTTTTAGCTTATTTGGATTAGATGCACAGCAGCGTCTACCTTGGGCCAGTGATGCACAGAGCATAAACCAAGTGATTTGGAATATATTACTCACCAGCCCAGGCGAGCGTTTAATGCGCCCTGAGTTTGGAGCAGGTTTAAAATCATTCCTACATCATCCTAATAACCAAACCACTCGCAGCTTGATCGAGGATATTATCAATGAATCGATTCGCCGCTGGGAAACGCGCATCAACGTATTACAAGTATCGGTAAATATTGATTCACAGCAGCTACACCAGTTAGTGGTGGATATTCACTATCAGCAAAAAAATAACACGCAGCAGCAAATGATGCAGTTTTCTTTAGCGTTGAATGAGTAGAAAAGTGATCGATTGAAGGGCACGGTGATAGAAATTATCAAAATGTAGCAGCTTAATTACATATTATTCAACAACAAGGTATTGCATAAAAGGTACTCAAAAAAGAGCGCGAAAGCTAAGTTCGTAAAGAAAAATACCTATATAGATGGAAACGATTATAGCAAAAGGGATAAAAATGACTATTCCAGTAACATCGTTAGATGATCGCAAGTTTGATGATTTAGTAAAAGAAGCTAGAGAGCGCTTAGAGCATCATCTACCAGAGATGGACCAGCTAACAGAGGGGGATCCGCTCTATGCCTTGGTGGACTTATTTGCGTGGATGACAGAATCTGTGATCTATCGTGCTAACTTAATTCCTGAGCGCCAAAGACAAGCTTTTTTAAATCTACTGCAACTACCACGCAGGGCTGCACTACCTGCAACTGGCATTGTTTCTATCGATACAAAAATTGGTAGAGGCTCGCAGCTAGCACCTTTGTTACAACGTGAAACTCAGTTAAGTGCCGGCAATGTCATTTTTAGCACCGTGGGCGAGTTGCAATCGCTGCCACTAGCACTAGTGGTGATGATCAAGGAGCGCATCAGTGATGCACAACTTGCCTCTTTAGATATCAATGCCAATGCATTACAAACACTCTACAACACGCAAGTAAGCGCGTTTGTACCGCGCAGTTTTGATGCCACCACTGACCAGCTAGATCTAGCCCACAGTTTAGATAAGTGTTTTTACCTATTAGCCTATTTACCACACACTAAGCAATTGCCACAAAAAGACAGTATTTTACAAAATCTTACCGCGCAAATTATTAGCATTGGCATAGTACCTGTGCTTGATGAACAAGGCGCTAGCGTCACTGATATAACCGAAAACCAAGCCCTTTCAATGCAGCTAGCACCAAGGGAATTACGCTGGGAAATCGCCTGGCAGCAAACTGCTGAGCAACATAAAACCACTTATATCCCGTTAGAAATTGTTGCCGATACTTCTAAAGGCGGGCGTGTAACTGGAGTGGTGAAGCTGCGTTTACCTAATAACAGTGCCATTCTAAATTCGCAGTTTAGCACTGATCCACAATACGCAGGTTACGCAAATACCCCTCCTGAGCCACCTGCACACATTAGTGCAGAGCAAAGCATATTTTGGATTCGCTTATCAGCGCCATTAGAGAACGATTTCAGTCTGGACTATATTGGTATCAATGCTGTTGATGTGATTGCACAAGGCGTGATTAGAGATCAAATGGTGGCTATTGCAAATGGCCAACCAGAGCAAAGTTATAGCTTAAATATTCCCAACATTGAGGCGGCAAGCTTAGAGATAGAAGTGAGCGAAATTGGCAACTTTAAACTATGGCAGCAAGTGAGCGATTTCAATGCAAGCGGTGCCGAAGACAAAGTGTACCGCTTTGACAGTGCCACTGCGCTGGTGGTGTTTGGTGATGGGCTAAAGGGAAAAAGGCCGAGCGCAAGAAACCGTATTCGTGCAAGATATTACCGCCACGGCGGCGGAATAGCAGGTAATTTAAGCGCTGCCAGCATTTCACAAATCGTTAATGCCAGCAGCAAGTTTTTAGTGCGCCATGATTGGCCCACTACCAATGGGCGAGATGGCGAAAGTGTCGCAAGTGCTGAACAGCGCATACCGGCGCATTTAAAGCATCGTAATCGTGCGGTAACCCAAGATGATTTCATTCAACTGGCGTTAGCCAACCCTGTTAATCCTGTGGCGCGCGCTGAAGTTATTCAAGGTTTACAGCCCGGTAGCAGTTTGGACACTGTGCAGCAAAAAGTGCCAGGTGTCGTCAGTGTGTTTGTATTACCCCCTTCAAACATTGCGTTTGGCGAAATAAATAGGCCAACAGCAGGGCTATTAAGAGATCTATACCAATACCTTGATAGCCGCACATTATTAGGTACTGAACTGTATGTACTCAGCCCTGAATTTATCGGTGTCGCCATCGGCTTAGTAGTACAAGTGCTAGATGCAACTGTAATCACACAAACGCTCAATGCGGTCAACAAAGCACTTCTTCATTACCTTTGGATAACTAGCCCAGCAGGGCCAAGTGGTAATGGCTGGCCGATGGGGCGCAATATAGAAATAAACGAGCTAAAAGCCGTCGCAGCAAGAGTTGCAGGGGTACTTGCTATTGGGGAGCTAACCCTGTTTCGGCTAGAAAAACAAGGGCAGTGGCAAAACGTGGCAAAGGTTTCATTACTCGCGTATCAGCTACCACAAATCATGCAGGTTGATGCGATAGCAGGAGACAGTCAAACCAAGGCCAGAGTACCGGCAGTGGTCGCGCCAGATAATGGTGATAACAGTGTGAATGGCGCAACGCCGATAGCAGTACCGGTGATACCTGATGTGTGTTGAGAAACTAGCAGGGAAAAGAAGTTTAAAGACAAGATCAGAAGCCAACAAGAAAGTTAGTAAATTAATAAAGGTCAGTAGGGATTTAGATTTTTATGGATAGTAATGGTGTTAGGTTTCAACTCCTTAATTGCGCTGAAGATTTCAGGGCAGATGCAAGAGAACCCTGCCAGTGGGATCCTCAATGCCAGCTATTTCGCTTAAATGCGCAGCAAACACCGCGCTTTTCAGATGTTGGCTTTGCCAAGGCCATGCAAGCTTGGATGAATAACAAGGCGGTGATTGAAGATGATTTTGGTCAGTTAGGGGTGCTGAGTGATGATCGAAAAAATATCCTTTACAGCGCGCACTGGCCAATACGTGACACAAGTCAGGTGTTGGCCAGTGCACTATTGTCAAATCAATCTTCTAATGAAGTATCTAGTGATAACTCCCTTACACAATTGAGCTTAGCCCCAGTACAAGCACCTAACAATAGTGTATTCGCACATTTGCATTTAGGGGGAGATGGGCGCATAGCAGCACCTTTTAGTGATGGCGTAGCAGAACACGGGTTGCTAGTGGTGCACTTAGCACGTAAATGGCAGAGCCAGTGCATATTGACGCAAGCGGCGCAGTTTAGCTGGGTGGATCAGCAAAACAGGGTATGGCTAATCACTGAACCGTTTTTAACCTTGTGTCAAGGCGAGCCCTTGGCACAAAGCTATACTGCAAACCCAGCAGCTTTTGAGCCGCAACAAATCAATTTAAACCCCTTGCAAGCTCATTGGCAACAGGCATTGCCTGTCAATTACAAAGTGCTGGGGCTGTGTGGCGATCAAACACAGTTATATATCTTGGTTTACGAGCTGAATAACTTACGCCAAAGTCTATTAATACGTACTTTAAGTGATGATTCAACTCAGCCAATGCAAATTTTCACACTGCCTAAAATGCCATTTGTGATTGGCTTGAGTGTGATGGCAGATAAAAAACTAGCTCTAATGCTAGTACTTGAAGAAAGCAGCATCGATAAAGATTTACCGGTAATTCAAGTGCCCGACTTAAACCAAGAACAGGATGGGAATCAGAAAGAGATTGTTTTAGAAGCCAAACGCTACCCGCAGCATAGCCAAGGTAGTGCAAGCTTTATAAGTTACGTGTTCAGTGCTGGCAAGGATAAAGGTGCTCACAGATATAGTGCTAAATATATAGCCCAGCATGAAATTAAAACATTATATCCACTACAGCAAAGCCAATTCCTGACAAAGGGAAGCACTACCCTTAATCGCGCATTAGATTCACAGCAGCTAGATACCTTGTGGCATCGCATGTATATCGAAGCCATGATTCCAGTGGGATGTACCCTTAAAATAGCGTTAAAAGTTTACAATGATGAGCTCAGCCCTAATAAAGAATGGGTCACACAACCGGCATTACATCATCAAAACATTGCTTCTGAAATTCCGTTTTATCAAGGGCGATTTAGCGAAACTCATGCAATAGATAATAATTCAATAGGGCCTAGTTTAAGTGCTGATAATTTGAACGGCATATATACCCCGAAAAAGACCCAAGGCTTGTATGAAATTCTAATTCAACATAACACTGGTGAAATACGAGAACTACGAGGGCGCTATTTAGAGATAAAAATCACCATGACAGGAGGCGGTCGACATACACCTGCCATTAGTGCGATACGCGTACATCATCAGCGCTTCTCGTGGCAGCAAGCGTATTTGCCGAGCCATTTCCATCAGCAGTACAGCGCTGTTGATAACCAAGAAAGAGAGGGCCAGGCAGCCGATAGCCAAACGGCTGCCAATGGTGCTGATATTCGCGAGCGGATGCTAGCCAGTTTTGAAGGCATGATGACACCCATAGAAGAGCGCATTGTATATAGCGAAGCATTGCTTAATCCTCTAAGTGCCCCACAAAATATGCTGCCGGTACTGGCGAAAATGCTCGCATGCTCATTGCCTGATTATTGGCCTGTGTACCGTGCGCGCAACTGGTTAAGTGCGCAACCTGAGCTACAAAAAATGCGCGGCACTCATGCAGGCTTATGTTTAGCGCTAGATGTTGTCACTGATGGGGCTGTGGCGAAAGGGCATGTGATCGCCGTCGAGAATTTTCGGCTAAGAAGAACACTCGCCACTATTCTGGGTATTGATATGAATGATGATGAGCATCCATTGACGTTAGGTGTCTCGCAAAGTGGTAACTCTATCGTCGGTGAGTCACTTATTTTATCAGCCGATCAAGGTGCACAATTTTTAGCGCTGTTCGCCCCACAGTTAGCATCAAAACAGCAAAGCGAGCAAGTGGCTGCTTTGTACGAGCATTACGCCTATCAAGTGAGTGTGGTGGTGCATGCATCCGCAAGGAATGCGATAGGGCAAATTGAGCAAACATTAGCACAGTGGCTGCCTGCACATATTACCTACCAGCTATTAGAAACGGATCATCCTTTTGTACTGGGGCTGTCGCCGTTATTGGGTATTGATACTTATTTAGAGCAGCAGCCGCACTATCGCCAAGTGATCCTGGATGCTACGCAGTTAGGTAGAGAAGGCATCTTACACAACCCTATTGCACTGGCTTCTTTTGCGGGATAAAACAGGAATGAGTGAATATGAAAAATTTCGATAAAGCGTATCTCTTAACCCAAGACAGCTTAGCGCAAGATAGCGATTTTCAAAGCCCTTTACAACGCGTGAACTTTGCACCGGGAATGTTACTCGGTGTCGAGGCGACCAACGCTGAGCAAGGCTATCATCGGCGCCGCCTAAACCGCCATGATTATTGGCTACATGGTGCGGGTACTGTGCTCGGATTTGCCGTGCAGTTAGAGCACGAAGAAGTAGAGCCAAGTGTTGACGATGTGACGGTGAAATTGCTCGTAACACCAGGGGTCGGTATTGATGGCTTAGGACGTGAAGTGAATAGTTTTGAGCCTTATTGCATCAACTTAAATCAGTGGCTGGCATCGCAAATAGAAGATGAGCAAGGTAATGCAGCGTTACTTAATGGGCTCAATGATGCACAAGATAGTCTAAGCCTACTCATCACGATGCGTCAACGTGATTGCGCCAGTGGTTTACAGCCAGTATTAGCCCGAAAAGTAAACGCAGGCACTGATCCTGTTGCGCCAAGTAGAACCACAGAGGGAGTGTTGTTAGAAATTAATGCTGCGCGCTTAAATACCGAGCAAGCTGCTTGGCCTTGGAATGCACATCAACAACACAGTAGCCCAGTAACAGAGCTACTTAATGATACTGAAATGCAATATTTAGCACAGTTAGCTGGCGCTGCTAAAAAACGTGCGCAGCACCACAGTGGGTTAGTTTATGCGCTAGCAGCCGATCCGCAAGCGCTAGCCGTTAAAGGTGAGTCCGCTGAAATAGCCAAAACCTTATTAGCGCACATCGAAATTGCGATTCGCAGCGATCAGCTGCCGCTTATCAGCCCGGTGATAAACCCTCATCACATCGCATTGAATAATTTAGTTAGGCCTTTTGTAAATAGCGCGGATGCGCTGACTTGGTTGAGCCAAGAGGAATCTTAGATATGTCAAATAACTCAGAGTTTTCACCTGTCAATTCAGCAGATAATGCAAATCAACAAGCACAGCGCAATGCCGATTTAGCCAGTATTGACCCTAAACTGTCACGCACCAATTACTATGATGGCAGGTTACTCAAAGCGGCTGATTTAATTCGTGATCAGCTTTATCTAGATGAGCGTCTGCGCGAAGTAGGGCGCGTACTGGGCTTTGGCGTGGTTCGTGGCTTAGATGTAATGCTCAGTGAAGATGGCAAACTAACCATCACTAATGGTTTAGCGGTATCGCCTGCGGGCAGAGTTTTAGAGTTAAAAACCGCAACAGACGATAATACAGATGCAACAGCCACAACAACCGCGCCAGCACTGCAAATTAACTTATATGATAGTGCGCAGCTTGGCGCTTTAAATAACAATTTTAGACGCTTCACCCGTGGCCTTTATGCAGTTTGTTTGCAATATGCAGAGCAAGGAAGTGGCAGCAGTGAAATTTACCCGCGAGATTTAGCCGCGCAGCGTGGCTTTCATTTCAATGCTTACAGCGAAGGGGTTGAAATAATACTCCAGCCACTGCGCAGTAAAACCTTTACCGCCAGTGCTGATAACAGCAATGCAATTGCTAGAAAACCCAGTGATTTAAATACCCGCGCAGCCTTAGTAGCAGAATTAATTGGCAGCGCTGCAAATGGCGCTACTAATGGCAGTAATAGCCAGCCACTAGAAATATCAGATGAGGCAGTAGCGCTAGGTTTAATCAGTATCGAACACGGCCGCGTTAGCTGGCTAGATAAAGGTTTATTAAAGCGCCCTTTAAGAAAAGCCAACAGCCAAACGCGCTTACAAGAAGATTTGCACACTCACTACGAAGAACTATTGGCCAGCGTGCTCGACTTTCGCTTACAAAGCAGTCGCGATTTTTCATTTAGCGCGCACCATTATTTTAATTTATTACCCCCTTATGGCAGCGTGCCAAAAGCCGCTATAAATCCATTAACAGCCTCACAAAACTATTTTCCACAAAGCTTTGATGTCAGCATTGCACCCGTAAGAGAAACAGATTTAGCCGCAATTATCGCCCAAAGTAAACTACTAGCACCGATAGATCTCACGCAAGATAAAGGGGTTGATATTATGGTGCTGGTGGCGATGTCTGATCACCAATTCGCCTATCGGGCCCGTCAGTTAGAGCAAGATTTTGATACACAAATAACCGATAAAATGCGCTATATTCCGGAATTAGCACTGCAGTTGTATGCAAATAACACCTTTGGCAGTGCTTTTGATGCTGTTGTTAATCCTGCAAATAGCGCGTTTGCAAATATCAGCCACTCCCAGCAAATAGTTTGGCAAGATATTTGGTCTCAAGCGAGTAATGTTATTTATGTGCGCCGCCCAACCAGAGTCGCTGAAACACAAGTCAGTGCCGTGGTATTAGCAGCGGGGTACGTACAAGCGAATCCTATTGATGCGATCCCCGCTGATTTTTCACAGTTAGTGGCAGACCTCAACCAAGCGCTTGAAGAAATTAACCACTTACAAATCCTAAATGCCAGTTTATTGCAGCAAATAGAGGATGGCGGCGATAGTAACAATGGCTCGCAAATCCACATTCAACTGGAAAATGCACTACAGCGTATTACACAACTAGAAAGCAATAATGCAGCACTTCTTACGGCCCAAAACACGTTGCAACAACAATTGGACACTGCCGCCGCTTTAACCAATCTGCTCACTTTACAGTTAAGTCGGTCACAGGCTGAAATCGAAGTACTTCAGTCGCAGTTGAACAATAGCAGTGATAACGTTTTTAGCATCGATCAGCTAGTGAACATTAGAGGTGTAGAAGATGAAAAAGCGCTAGAGGCAGCTAAAAAATCACAAGAGCTAGTAGAAGAAAAACCTGAGTTGTTGCTATTAATCAATAAGTTACTATTAATAGTTGAAAGAGAATATCAAAGTTTGATATGGAGAACGCTAGTAGAGCTTGGTAGTAGTGAATTACTAGAAAGCTTTGTTGATCATTACATAGATACAGGGCTACAAACCAATACTGCTGAGTTTATAGCTTCGCAAGCGAGCGGTTTTGATATTAGCAGATCATTGCGTGAAGAATGGGAAGAAGCGGCAAAAGGTGCAAGTACGAGAACCCGCACCAGCATTGCAGATGGGTTGCCCAATACGCGAGGTTTTAATGCGGGTCTGCCTAATATTGATCTATCCAATGTTGAAAGCTTAACAGTAATACAGCGTGCAAAAGCTAGCGGCTTTAGTAATGAAAGAGTTATAAAACAAGTCAACGATTTAGTCGGTTCTAGCACGCAGCTGCGTTTATGGGTGAACCAAATGGCTGCGTTAGTTCCAGTATTTTATGATGAAGCACTTTGGCCAACAATGGCCATCATTTTGAAAAATGAAAGCACACAAGCATTTCAAGAGTATGTATTGCAAGCAAGGAATCACACCCGTCAACTTGGGCTGGCAATTGGCGCGACCACTGCGTTCAGGTTGACTGCAAAAGTACGTAACCAATGGCGCGATTTAGATATGAGTGACATTGTATAAGGTTTGATTAATAGAGATTTAAGCAACTGATTCCAGCTTAGCTTTTACGCAAGCTTGCTAGAAGAAAAAGAGAACAGCCTGACTAAAAAGTTCGGAGCATATTTATGAGTAACAATAGTCATCAATATTTACACTTACACAACGTACAAACCGATAATCAAGCACAGCGCATCAAGCTGCTAGCAGGAAGAGCGTTGAGTGAGCGTGAGTTTGACTTAATGCAGCGTTACGTCGACGATCGATGCGATACGTTACTCAGTGGTGAAATGGCCGGTATTGTAGAAGGCTTGGAAATTAGCGTTGATACTCATCAAAGTGAAGGTATTGAGGAGCAAACTAGAAAACCAAACATCAAGCTACAAGCAGGTGTTGCAATAGGCCGCGATGGGCGCGCCATAAGGCTGCTACAACCGATGCTTGTTTCATGGCAGCAGTTATTTGAGAACTACCAACAAAGTACCTTGCTGTCTTCAACTCAGGCACATCCAAATCAGCTAATTGCAGAAAACGTGATTAGAGGCTTTAACCTGCCACAATCGCATGAAATAAATCCCTCAAGCTTTACTACAGACCTAAATCCCAGGATTGGCTTTCCTCCGTCCGTATCTTTGCGCAGACCTGCATCGCCGTTGAGCCCGTTCACCGCTACCAGAATAAGCACGGGTATTCGCTCTGGTATTTTAAGCCCCACTAGTGCATCTCTTTTTGCTAGCAGGTCAAGAGGCTTTGATACGCAAATTTTGGCAAGTCAGTTGCAACATTTTAACCAGTCGGTCAATGCATCCAGCGTAAATGGCTATTTTTATATCACCTTGCAACGCGGCGTACTGTTATTAGATGAAGATAATCAAAACTTAGCCTGCAATCGATCCGAATTGAATCCGCTGCGTGATAGTCGTATTGAAACAGTGGCCAAGCTGAATCTGGCGTTTATCTCCGACAGTGCCGATTTAATGAGCATGAGCGGGCTGCGTGCGAGTAATAAAATACTCGCCACACAAGCAAGTAAAGCAAGCGCTGCCAATGACGTAAATATTGGCATAAGTAGTAACGTAAATAGCGCAGGCTTAAGCGATGAAACTGACAACGGTGCAATAAGGCTAGCATTGATTAAAATCGCAGCGGGTGAGTTGATTGAAATAGATGCGCTAGCAGGGCGTTATCTCAGTGAAAAGCACAGCGCACAGCAATGCTTTTTACGCCACTATGAACACCAACTTGCACAGCAATTAATCCCAGTTAGCAGCGATGTGAATTTAAGTTTAGCGCAAAACTTAGGTGTTGATTACTTACCCAGCGCTGCTACCTTTCCAACACAATTGCTCTCGCAAATAGCAGGCAGCGAAAACAGCGATAAACAGTGGCAAACGCCGATTTTACACTTTGCACCAAAAGATCTGCAAATAGAATTAGTGCCAGTGCCTGCCAGCACTGTTAAGGGCACCATACAAGCTGAAGCGGGCAGAGGTGTTGTCAACCTTGTGCATTATCAGCAAGCGCGAATTCGCTTAATGGTGGCGGTTGATGAGTATAACTACCGTCCTGACTTGCTTTCACTTGCGCAAATAGATGAGCAGCTTATCCAAGAAGTTGAAAACAGATACGCCCTTTGCCAATCAGACTACAACGCTTGGGAAAATCAATTTAAGCATCTGTATAAAGACCTCGATAGAGATTTAGATCAAGTGGCCAGTAGCAAATACTATGCTGAACCTATTACGTTGTTTAATAGCGTTTTTCAGGTAAAAGGCCCTAGCAACAGCTTTGCCAAACTCAATGCGTTTGCACAGCGCGATAAATTAAATGTCCCCAAACCTCAAGCGCCACCATTAACCACCACGCAAAGCTTAAATAGCTTAATAGATACGCGCGCGCAGCAATTAAACAACGATCAAAGTTTACCTAGACCTTACAGTTTATACCGTTTAGAGGTTCCAAGTTTTGAAAGCGTTGCGATAAAAACAGCCAAAGACAACAGCACTGAGCCTGGCTTGTATCGCCAGCGCAGCGATCTACAAGTTGAAATAGCCGCAATAGAAGCCGACTTTAAAGAAAATTATGATGTTATCAACGAAATGAATGATTTCATCTTAGTGCAACGCCAGCACCTAGATTCAATCAGCGTGTCCTTTGCAACTCTAGCAGGGGGTGTACCTGGCGATGGCAGTGGTCTTAATTTAATGCGCTGGGCAGGTTCGGTTAATTTTAACAGCGATGAATAACCAACCTTATTTCTTAAAGATAAAGCTAGGAGGCTGTCCGAGAACAATCTGATCTACTGTGAGCTAGTCTATTTGGCCAAATTTAACGCTCATTTGCGTTAAATGGAACAACTATTCGCCTTAAATGACCGCTAAATTTGACTCAAATAGCCTAAATCTCGCAACGATCGCAGTCCTCGGGTTGCCTCAGGATAAACACCGCTTTAAGCGTTGAAATAGTAAATAAAGAAGGAATTTAAAATGGCTAAGTTTTTTCAAAGTGACGTTTCAATAACAGCTGCACAAAGCCAGTTGGTGCAGCAGCAGCTGGAACTCAATGCTAAAACGCAGCAAGATCTGCTAAAAAATTTGCAGCTTAGCCAGCAGCAGGATTTGAAAGAGCAGTTATCGCAAATAAATCGGCATACACTCGTTGCAGAAAAAATTAATGATCCCGCGTTTTCCAAAGGAGCTGGCAGTTTTGGAGTACTAGATTACGTCGATACCACCAATAGTTTATTTGAAAAAGCTAAATTGGGTATCCAATCACTGCAAGCTGAGTTGATAGAAACAGATGAAAGCTTACTGGCAAAAACCAAAAACTATGTAGAAAATTTATACCAAGATGTTTATCAAGAGCCTAGTGAGCTAAATCAATATTTTGAGCAGTATTTCACTACTGCCGATACTTTTCGATTAGAGGGCTTAGCTGATATTGGGGCTTTGAATGCAGAGGTTGGTGAAAGCCACGAAGCGCTGTTTAAAACCGGTGTATTTATTAAAGATGACATTAGGGTCGTGCAAAAATTACGCACTAACTTAGTGAAATATAGAGCCAGCAAAGAGCGCCGCTTAAAGCATTTACAATCGAAGCTTGCCAATGTTGAACATCAAATTAGCGAAGGGCAAAGCCAGTTAAGTACTTTAAATAACCAACGCCTTAAAAGCTTAAGTGATTATCATGTTGTTAATCACTTAGTGAGCGAGAACTGGCAAAAAATTGAAAATGATTATCGACAGCGCGCCCAAATCCTCGATAACAATTTAGGTATTAGCTATCTAAAGGTACGCGAAACGCCGCTTAATCGATCACCTAGCAGCTTGTTATCCTTACAGTATGCCAGTGTCGATGATTTAGTGCCAGGCTGCCCTTTAGAAGATAAAGACCTGCCGGTTGAGCTAGAAGCTTTTATGGAATCGATGCTAGATATCCCGATGAGTGATTGGCAAGCGCTGCACCGTTATGCCAAATTATTGCCAGATAGGCGCCGTATCCAACGCTTAATTAAAAGCCGCCAACAGCGTATCAATTACAAACTACAAGAAACCATTGAGGTTGAGCATTCATTGTTAAGTGTGCGCATGCAAGGTTTGTTTAGCGCCAATAAAGCGCTGTTGATGGACATTGCCCAAGCGCCAGCTAGCATGGTTGAGATGAGTACGCATAATGCGGGGAATATCGATTTTACGGTATTTAATTCAACTTCTTTTAATCCAGCCTTTAAAACATCGCTATTGACGCATCAACAGCAAAGCGCAAAATTAATCTCTTTAGAAGATTTATTAACAGGCTCACCACATCGTTTGCGCGGCTACGCTGAAAACTTGCGCAATAAACTCGATCAAGCCTGCCATTGCCTAATAACACAGTTAAGAGAAATAGCACCTTCGATTCGTTTGCAATGGGCGGCCGCGGCGGAACTTGATCAGCTAATTATTGATAAACCACAACAATGGCCAGGGCTTGAGCAAGCAGAGAAACAGGAATTTAACACTGTGCGCACTATTATCGCATTAGTGCAGTGGTGGTTTAGGCAGCTATCAGCCGCCGCTAGCACACACAGCTACAGCGCACTAAGAAATATGATACGCGCTGTATTACTTGTTGCAGCAGCGGATGATCCCAATGAAATCTTACACGGCAATTTGCTGTCTACCCCTAAAGTGTTAGAGCCTGGAGGCTTTTTACGAGTCAGCTTAAACCGTGAAGCTCAAATAGGTACCTTATTGCAATTAATGGACGATGAAGATCAGTTCGTGGGCACTTTAAGAGTAGAAGACGTTGATGACGAAGGCGCGGTAGTTATGCTCATGCGTTTACAAGCAACGCAAAAAGTACCCAACAGCCTATTCAGCGTCACAGGGTTTGCGATACCTGGCGTAAAGCGTTGAGTCTGAACGTAAAGGTGTTAGTTAAAGGTTAAACAAAAGCATAAATTAAAGGAATAATATGGCGAGTGTATTAAATTTCTTTCAAAGCGCTAGTGATGATGTATTCATCGATAAAATGCAGCTAGCAGGTGATATCGTTTATAAACAACAAGTGCTGCTAGCAATAGAAACACAGCTTTGTGCACAATTTGATGACACCAATATAGTGATTATAAAAAAGCTTGATGTCGCTGATACTAAGCAAGTGTTAGCAGCGCAAATAACCAGGCAAGCATTACAACTAAAAAATAGCGCGGTGTCTGGTTTATCTGCACAAGCGGGCAGTGCTGCAGCTGTTTATTTCACTGACAGTTTCGAGCTTGAGCTGGCACTGATCACCGACTTGCTCAAGGGTCATCAAGCTTGGTATTGGCAAAGTTGGCACCTAGCCCAACAAGATAAACGACAGGCAATAAAAGAGTGCTTGCTACAAAATATCTTGCAGCTACCTAAGTTATTACAAGCGTTAACGACACCAAATTTAGCGCACGACGTTTTAAGTTGTTTAGATCACGAAGATGTAAAAGAGCTAATAGAAGGGATATATGTACAAACGCAGTGGTCAAGATTTTTTGTAGATGAAAAACATACAAAACATTTTAATTACAATGAATTAAGCTATAATCATGCTGTAAACTCTATTCCAAAAGCACAATTAAAAACCTATCAAGCATTACTCAATAGCAGTGCTGATAAACATTTATCTGACACTCACAATAGCGAACTGTGCCATTTATTTATCATCTTACTTGCCTGGCAGTACCATCCACAATTGATGCTAAACGCACAACATCAGCAGCAGTGGTTTGCGCAACTTTTTAGCTACTTCAATAAAGATATAACTTCAACTAAGCCTGCAAACCAAGATAACGCTGAGTTATCCAAACTGACTGAGGCAGTAGATACTGATCTGGGTACAGCATCAAAAGAAGCCATACAAACAACAATAAAACCAGCTGATAAAAACGCACAAGTGCTTTATCACTTAAGCGAAAAGGTAGGTCTAGAGTCTGAAAATATATTACAAAAATCATCAGCTATTGAACAAGTTATAGAAACACCAAAGCAGCTACTTAGCAGCGAAGAACACAGATCTACAACAGATAATGAACTACAAGAAAGACGCCCTTTTAATGCCTATCTCGACACTGCTTACCAATCAAATAATGAACAGTTTTACAGCCACTGCGCGGGTTTTTATTTCATAATCAATATCCTGCGGCAAGAAGAATATCAAATTGCAATTGTTGAGCAGCAACTGAACCCTTGGCACATATTATATCGCTTGAGCCAAAGGCTCAATTTACCTTTGGATGGTGCGTTACAAATATTTCTAGCTAATAAGTTACAACTGGAAGGAGTTGATGAGTTACATGCACTTAGCCATTTCCCCCAAGAGTCACAATGGTCAAGTGCGTTATTGAAAAGCTGTAATATATCTTTAGCTGACTTAAGTAACGCACTGCAAATATATGGCAGAGTAGTCACTAGCACTGGCTATTTAGATGTGTACTTTCATGACAGTGCAATCGACATAAATATACGAATAGCGGGCTTAGACATAAACCCTACTTGGCTCCCGTGGCTCGGTTTAGTGGTTAATTTCCATTATCTAGACGACAGCCGCTTACTCGCTGCTGATACCTATCAAGTAACTGGCTCTGAAGGTAATACTGAAGGCACGAATAATGAATAAACAGCTCAAAGCTTCTTTATCATTACCTAACAGTGTTGCACCAAAGCTGGCTGTCGCTGAATGGGTGCAAGGCATCATCGCTACCTTTGGGCTCAGTGTATTAACAAAACCAGAGCCGATATTTAAAGAACTATTAGTATTATCCGCTACCAGCTTCTGCCTAAAAGATATAACCGTTGAGGGTCACCTGCAAAAATTACAATCTATCAGCTTTCAGCAGTTACAAATTGAACCCGCTTTACAAAAGATGATTGGTGATTTTGATTTACAACTTTGGGAGTTTTTCGTATTAGTGCTCGTCGCTGAGACAGAGCACAACTTTTTGATTAACTTAGCACTGAGCCAGTTACAGCAACCTATAGATAATCCACGGGTAAGCGCGCATCTATTGCAGAAAGTATTAACGGCGTTTTTTTTAGATCAACTCATCCAGCCAACCATTATCGATTTAGTCCAGCATAGATTAGTGACGGCAAAAATACTGAAGATCTCAAATGAAGAAATATTGGCAGCAACAAACTTTAGCTTGGCCGCTGAGTTTTGGCCGCTGATTATGCGTAACTCTTATAAAGAATCATCACAACATAGAAATGATATCAAAGCTGCTGATTTCACATGGCTAACTGCAGCTGAAAGCCAATCGAATTTAGCTAATGAATACCAAGCCGCTTTAATTAATGATGCCTTTCGTGAACAGTTAGCAAACATCATTTTTCTACTACAAAAGGGCACTACCAATGTGTTGGTATTGCGTGGGGACACCAATGATGCCCACAATATCAGCTTATTTATAGCCCAGCATTTAACACGAAAACTACGTTATTTTGACCACCAAAATCTCAGTTCAAACAATTCGCCCTTGTTAGCGTGTCATTATTTTAATTACTTACCCGTTATTGAATTACAGCTAGCATCCGGTGAGGGTTATAGCATTCAGCAGATTAAACTAGCACAGCGTTTTTCTATCCCAATTATTATTATTTTAGGCAGTGAAGGAAATGTCGATTTACCTAGCGTCATTGAAGTAACTCTTGGTGCTGCCCCTTTAATGCAACGCCATGCAATGTGGAAACAACAGTTAGCAGCCCAATCCAGTGAAACCTTAGACTTGCTGTTTTTAGCACGCAGTGCCTTTTTTTCCGCAAATACTATTCAATTGATAGTACATGAAGCTGCTATTAACGCCCAACGTCATCAACGCAAGCTGAGCCTGGAAGATATCCTCTACGCTAGATACACAATGTGCGGTAACAAATTAGCGCAATTGGCGCAAAAAGTAGCCTGCAAAATCGACAGTAGCGCTTTAGTTGTACCAAACAAAGTAGAACAGCAGTTACAAAGGCTCATAAGCCGCTGTTTAAGCCGGGAAAGCCTGCATCAAGGTTTGGGAAATACCGCAAAAACAACCGCGAGTAAAGGCGTTAAAGTGCTGTTTTATGGTGAAAGCGGCACCGGTAAAACCCTTGCTGCAAGTTACCTTGCGAATGCTTTAGCCGCGCCTTTATTTCGGTTAGATTTAGCCAGCGTGATGAATAAATACATCGGTGAAACTGAAAAGAACCTCAGCGCTGCACTGGATCAAGCCGCAGTAGGCGACGCTATTTTATTATTTGATGAAGCTGATTCGCTGTTTGGTAAAAGAACACAAGGGGAATCAAGTGGTGATCGTTTTGCCAATATGCTGACTAATTATTTACTCAGTCGTATCGAAAATCATCCGGGCATTGTTATTTTAACTTCAAATGCACGTGCGCGAATAGATAGCGCTTTCACACGTCGTCTAGATGCAGTGATCGAGTTTCCCATTCCAGAGGCGAAGCAGCGCTACCAGCTTTGGCTAAAACACTTAGGCAGTCGTGCACCTGCGGATGAATTCTGTCAGTTTTTAAGCTGCCACTCAGAACTCGCTGGTGGCTATATTCGCAACGCCGTTTTAAATGCAGCAGCCATTGATCAAGGCGTAACAGGCGATGCCATTGATAAAGAAGTGTTACTAAGCTGCTTAATTGATGAATACTTTAAAGCCGGAAAAGCAATTCCTGCACAGCTTCAGCAATACATGCAAAGGGTTAAAAGGACTAAGAGTTAGGGTAACTGCTAGTCATAAATAGGATAGGGCGATGCAAGCACCAACAAGTAAGCAAAAAACAGCGTCACAAACCCCCGTTAAGCCCACGCCCGGCAGCTCATTTAAGCGTGCGCGTAAAAGCGGCACTCAAGTGAATAAAGCTAATCGAGTCCAGCCTAAAAATGAAGAAAACGCTGTCTCGCGAAAATCATCACAACCCGCTTACTTACAAAAGAAGTTACAACTCGGTCAAGCTAATGATCCGCTAGAAGCACAAGCTGACAAAGTAGCAGACGAAGTAACGGCGATGCCTATATCTGCCGGTAATGAGCTGAGTAATACCGCTCAAAGAAGCTCACTAGCTCCGGAAGATTTACGTGAGCAACCCCAGTCATTACAGGCAAAAAGGGCGACCAGTATTGGTAATGCTAACGCTCTAGGTTCAGTAAATGATATCTCTTCAGCAAATGAAGCTTCTTCAATCAACGATGACATTGCCAACAAAATAGCTGCCAAACAAGGTTTAGGCGCCGCGCTGAGTAACACCTTGCTTGATGAACTTGCCAATAAAATGTCTTACGATTTTTCTCATGTGAATATCCACACAGATAGCGAATCAGCCTTTTTATGCAATGCGCTAAATGCTAGGGCATTTACATTAGGCAGTGACGTGTTTTTCAATACAGGAGAGTTTGCGCCACTAAGTGTTGATGGTAAAAAATTGCTCATACATGAGCTTACGCACGTGGTGCAACAAAATAATCAAACGATACATACCAAGGTAATGCGCGACGAAATAGCAAAACCTGCAAGCTATACCAATGATGATGGGATGATCGATACAGCCGCTAAGAAGATACAAATCAAAGGTTTGAGAGTGCCTACTTTTAAGCATGCTTTTTATAGCGCCGCGCAATTTAGCACTGAGGCCGATGGGTTGCTTACTTGGCGGCGCAATGCATCAACGGGGGGAAGTGAACGTAACACCACTCAAATACCTACCTGGGAAAGCGATGTTAGGGAACAAGCAGATGCCAAGGTGGTTGAGAAATTGGCAGGAGCGCAGCGGACAGAGCAGGCGGGTAAATTTATTTATTACCTAAAATACAACAGTGGCAAAAGCTATTTATTTGGTACCCAACGCACTATCCAAGAACGTTGTAGAAGGCCTATTTGGCGAGGGGATGGGACACCCGCAGCGTTTCAAGTAGATCACCAAGTTGAACATCAAACAGGCGGGCGCGATGTAATTGATAACATGTGGCTACTTGACGGTTCGATTAATGGGCAGTCAGGGCGCGACATACGCAGCCAAATACGTACTAAAGTAGCCGGTTTTGTCAGTCATATACAAGATAAAGTCGACAGCCCACCTGCGGATATCGACACCGCTAGATCGCAGTATGTTGTTTATTTTGATCCCATCAGAGGTAGGCTTGGATCCTATAGAGCCGTTAATCAAAAGCAGCAATATTACAGCCGCGAGCATATTAAAGCAGGGGCTCACCTAGATGGGCTGGAGCCAATGTCTCAAGCAGCAATAGATGCCAGCGGGCTGATGACAGGAGATGCTGCAAATATACATATATTTCCAAGTGCTAGCGGCGGTTTTCACTATTCTTTAGAAAAGCCTGAAGGTGCAGACGATTACCAATTAAGTACCCAATCTATAAGAGGACAGCGAAGCAAAAACTTTGACATTAATAGGGTTGATTTTGATGCGCAAACCAAACAAGGCAGCATTCACATAAAAATGCCAAGTGAGGCATTAGCGCAGCGCTTACCTACAACAGTTAATCCGGTGAATATAGAGCCTATTGATATCGTACCGATGGACGGTATTACTTGGGGTGGGAAGTTCGATATAAATTCATTAAAGAGGCAAGTCATAAATGCAATGACAACCTTCCAGGGCCTAAGCCCATTGACGATAGACGAAGTAGCTATCACAGATTCAGGCTTGACCATTACAGGGGTGATAGATCCCACTTTACCACTGATAGAAGACAGCTCCATTAACTTCTCTCTTAGTGGTGAAGAAATAAGTATATATAAAGAATTTTCGGCTACTGAGATAAAAGTACCCCCACCTTTTAACATTGGCAGTAGCTCTTTATTAATTGGTATCAATAACAGTGGCTTGTTCATCGACGGTTTACTTAGTTTTAGCATTGATAAAATCGGTAATGGTTTTTTGGCCGCCGAAGGCCAAGCAGGTTTTGATGATTCAAGCGCGATAGCGCTCAGCGGCGAGTTTGACTTCGACAAGCGCATTTTTGGCGAAGGCAACAGCGCACAAGTACGCATGGGGTATGCCGATGGCCAATGGAGCATGGGAGGCACGTTAAGCATTGGTGAGGATCAAATAAAAGGCATTCGCAGCGCAACCATCGAAGTTGAATACAGTGAAGCAGACGGTTTCAGCGCAATAGGTGAAGCACAGTTATCAGTGCCAGGGGTTGAAAGTGGCCGTTTAGAAATAACCCAAAGCGAAGAATCGGGCTTTGAGATTAAAGGTGCGTTTGCGCTTTCATCACAAACCCCCGGTATTCGAGGGGGCGCTATCACCGCCTCTTTGATTGAAAAAGCAGATGGTAGCGGCTTTGCAATAGCAGCCTCTGGTGAAGCACAGCCCGATATCCCAGGGTTAAATTCAAACCTTCTGGTTAGCTATGATGATGGCACTTTCACTGCACAAGTAAATGCAGATTATGCGCGCGGGATGTTATCAGGCGCTATAGAAGCAGGTGTTACTAATAGATCGGTCACGCAAGATGGAGCGCTAAGTGAAAGAGCCGAGGAAGGTAACCCGCTGATTGTATATGGCGGCGGCGAGCTAACCTTACAAATAGCACCTTGGTTACAAGGCAAAGCCGGTGTTAAATTTGCGCCAAATGGTGAAATTACTGTCAGCGGTGAAATTGGCTTACCAGATCAACTGGAAATTTTTTCGCGCAAGCAACTAGATAAATCAATATTTAATATAGCGGTACAAGCACCCATTTTTCCAGGTGTTGTAGCTGAAATTGGTGGCGGGTTATCTGCACAAGCGGGTATTGGGCCAGGCGTTATCGATCAATTGCGTTTAGGTATTGTGTACAACCCCGCACGCGAAGAAGAAACCACCATCACCGGTGAAGCACACTTAAATATCCCCACAGATGCAGGTTTGCGCTTATCGGTACGTGCTGGAATAGGTTTGGGTATCCCTGGAGCAAGTGTCACCGGCGGCTTAGATATAGGCGGCACATTAGGTATAGCAGGGGCGGCAGAAGCGGCAGTTAATGTAAATTGGACACCAACTGCTGGCCTTGATTTAACCGCGAGTGTTGCGGTTAGCGCTCAACCTAGCTTTACTTTTGATATTGGTGGCTATGTGGATGTTAGGGCATTGGGCATGAGTGTTTATGATAATCGCTGGCAATTCGCCTCTTATACGTTTGGATCAGATTATCGCTTTGGCATCAAACTGCCAGTGCATTATCACGAAGGAGAGCCTTTTAGTGTCTCTTTAAGTGATGTGGAATTTGAAGTGCCCGACATTAATACTGATCAGTTAATGAAAGGACTAATTGCCAGAATTGCTTGATATAAAACAGCAGCATTTAATAGAGATGACTTAGGCGGAGCCTAAATCATCCAAGGGTAAAAACCCCACAGCTTGCTGCGGGGTTTTTGATTACAGGCAGGAGTTGTGATGAATAGTTTAAACAATACTAATAATATAAATTATTACATTGAGTTAGGAGTTAAATATCATGTAAATAATCAATTAGAAAGAGCGCAGCAGGCTTACTTAGAGGCCCTGGCAATAGAAGCGGATAACGCCCTTGCTCATAATAATTTAGGCTTTATTTATGTGCAACAGCAACAGTGGGATAAAGCAATAGAGCACTTAAACTTAGCGATTAATTACGATCCTAACTTTGGTATGGCGCATACTAATTTAGGGCAAGTACTAGTGCTAACCGATAATACAGAACAAGGCTTTGAGCATTTAACCAAGGCGTTAGCGATTAATAGCGAAAGCGTGCAGGGCTGGGATACTTTTGCCAGTATGTTGCAACTAACCGGCAATTTAGCACAAGCGCAACAAGCTTGGACAACAGCATTAACGTTGGCTCCTGAAAATGTAGAGCTGTTAGTTAAGCTAGGTATCTGCATCAGCTTACAAGGCTTGCATACTCAGGCAATTACTTGGTATCAAAAAGCCATTGCAATTAACTTAGGCGCAAGTGTTGAAAATACTGCAATCACTCAAGCTTGGACTTACTTAGGTATTAGTTTCTTTTTAATTAAACAAAATGCCAGCGCAGAACACGCATTACAGCAAGCACTATTATTGGATGGAACAGAAAGCAATGCGCACAAACATCTTGCGCTGTTATATCTAACGACTCAGCAGTTAAATAAAGCAATTTTCCATTTTGAGCAGCAATTAGCACTTGATACACATAACGATACTTGCCGCCTAAATTTAGCCGTGACCTTGTTAGCAACCGGTGAAGGAGAGCTCGCGTTACATCATTTAGAGGCATTAATAGAAGCAGGGCAAGGCAGTTGTAAAGTCGATTATTATAGAGGGTTATGTTTACGGCAGATGAAGCAGTGGCAACGCGCTGAGAAAATACTGCGAAAAGTTGCACTACACAAAGGTGAGTTTAGTGAAAAGCCGCTGCAATAATTCATACCACACAACGTCACCAACATCGATTGCGCCGTGCCTTTACTACTCAAAAATTTAGAATAATATTTAATGCCGAAGTATCCTCTAAGGTAGCTAATTTGTTTACCTAGGTTTAGTGAATATTTTGGCTGCTTATAAATCAGTAGGTTTTTGATCGGGCAGGGTAGCTTATCATTTTCGTTCGCAATTAAATTGCTGGCAGTTCTAGCACATCTATTAACAGTGTTGGTAATCGCCTGTTTCCTTGCTCTACTATTTTCCCCGTATGACAGTTTTCACCACTGGCAAAGGGTGTCTCCTATAGCGGTGATAACGGTCTAGCATTTCCCTTAGCTGTAACTTTTTATAAGCTGTTACTTTAGATTTAAACAACAGCCAATCATAAGTCGGTTTAAATATTAACCTTATAAATCAATAAGGTAAATTTAATACCAGCTGTATTAAGTATTGCGCTACCTCGTGAAAGCAACATTAAAATCTAACTATATGTACGCTATATTATTAAGAAAGTGCCCAGAGTAAGCTATAACGTGACCTTTATAGCAGGTATGAGTGTCGTCATTAGTGGTTGAGTGTGCGCACCAACAAAAAATTTATCGCATCGACAAATAAAGCAAAAAATAAGCAGATTTTATCTGCACAACAATACTTTACCAAAGCATAATAACTGTATATATTAATGTATAGCCCTGTATATACAGATAGCTTTTGATTAATTAGTAATGACCATTAATACTCAGTGGATACTTTATATTTGAGTGCTAATTGTTTTAGCACTTATTATTTTTAGCGCTTATTTTTTGTTATATTTATTATCGTTAGCAACATATATGCGCATTTAGGAGGGAACATGAAAAGAAGAACATTCCTTAAAAACACCTCAGTGGCGGCGTTAGGTACAGTGGCTGCAACTAGTATTTCAGCACCTGCCATCGCCAGTGAAAAAATAAAATGGCGCATGGTAACGTCTTGGCCTAAAAATTTACCAGGACCTGGAGTCGCCGCACAAATGCTGGCTGATCGTATCACCGCATTATCAGGTGGCAGGATAGAAGTTAAACTTTATGCTGCTGGCGAGATAGTGCCAGGGCGCGGTGTGTTTGATGCCGTATCTGAAGGTACGGCAGATTTATATCACTCAGTGCCCGCTTATTGGGGTTCTAAATCAAAAGGCTTCTTACTGTTTGGTTCACAGCCTTTTGGTTTAACCGCTGATGAGCAATTCGGCTGGATGGCCCACGGTGGTGGCCAAGCACTGTATGACGAGTTGTATGCTAAGTTTAATCTTAAGCCATTTTTATGCGGTAACTCAGGCCCACAGTGGGGAGGTTGGTTTCGCAAAGAAATAAACTCTGTCGAAGACCTCAAAGGTTTACGTTTTAGAACGACCGGCCTAGCGTCACAAATGTGTGCAAAAATGGGTATGTCAGTACAAGCGATGGGGGGGCGCGCGATGTTCCAGGCCTTGCAAACAGGTACCTTAGATGCCGGTGAATTTATCGGACCTTGGACAGATAGTGCTTTAGGTTTTTACCAAATAGCCAAACACTATTACTGGCCAGGTGTTGGTGAGCCATCTTCCGCTGAAGAGTGTGTTGTGAACACCAAAGCGTTTGCCGCGCTACCTGAGGATTTGCAACTTGCTGTTACCTACGCGTGCGAATCTTTATATAACCCAGTATGGACCGAGTACACAACTAACCATGCTAAAGCCTTAAAGATGATGGTTGAAGAGAAAGGGGTGATCGTTAAAAAATTCCCTGACGATGTTATTTTAGCCATGGGCAACGCAGCTGGTGAGGTAATGGAAGAGCTAAAAGCGGATGACGATGAGTTAGTAAGGCGTATCACCGCCAGCTTTTTAGAGTATCGCGATGCAATGCGTACTTATAAAGGTTATGCCGATAACGGGCAAATGAATGCGCGTAATTTGGATTATAACTACACTAAGTAAAGGTGCATTGTTACGTAACAAGTACTTAATAAAGACTTTTTTATTAGGTACTTTTTATATCAATTCTCAGTGTTCAAAAATAATCATAAGCAAGTAAAAGCCATGCAAATTAACGGTTTTAGCGCTAATTCTTGTTTTGAATTCTATAAGTTATCAAACATTTTCCCTTCATAAACAGAGCTTATCAAAAAAACGGCTCATTGTTTTATGCCTATACTAGTTTTGATATTATCTTTAAGGTTGTTTATGTCCGAAAATTCCACTCAATGGTTAGCAAGAATAGACAGTGTTAATCATCACTTAGGCCATTCAATCCGCTGGTTTGCGCTGATTATGGTGCTATTGCAATTTGCCATTGTTATGCTGCGATATTTATTTGGCATAAGTTTTATTTTTCTCAGTGAAACAGTACTTTATCTGCATGCTGCACTGTTCATGCTAGGTGCGGGTTATACCATGCTAGTGGATGGGCATGTCAGAGTTGATATTTTCTATGCCACGATGAGCCTGCAGAAAAAAGCAGTCATCAATCTCTTCGGACATGTGTTTTTTTTACTGCCTATGTGTGTGTTGATCATCTATATGAGTTGGCGCTTTGTGCTTAATAGTTGGTCAATTTTAGAAGGGCCGCTTTCAGTGGGGGGAATTCCCGCATCCTTCATCCTAAAAACCATCATTCCATTATTTTGCATATTGCTGATTGTTCAAGCCAGTGCTGCGATCGCGAGAGATTTTATCATCGCTTTTTCAACAGGCAGTGAGAAAAAAGCGCTGGATAATGAAGTAAATAGCGGTGTAGATAAATGATTGAGTACTTAGATCTGTACATGTTTGGTGTGCTATTTGGCGCCATTTTATTAGGTTACCCTGTTGCCTTTACAATAGCAGGCGTAGCGGTGATGTTTGCTATTATCGGTGCATTAACAGGGCAGTTTGATTTCGTTCTTCTGGGTGCGTTATCGCAGCGCATTTTTGGCATAATGACCCGAGAAGTACTGATAGCCATCCCACTGTTTGTGCTGATGGGGCTGGTATTAGAGCGCAGCCGTATTGCCGAAGATTTACTGGAAGAAATGGGCCGTTTATTTGGTGGCTTAAAAGGAGGCTTAGGCCTGTCAGTTATTGTGGTAGGCGCCTTACTAGCAGCCTCTACTGGCATTGTCGGTGCTACTGTCGTGACCATGGCATTAATCGCTTTACCTACCATGTTGCGCAATGGCTACTCTCCTAGTCTAGCGGCTGGCACTGTTGCGACCGCAGGTACACTAGGGCAAATAATACCGCCATCTACTTTACTGATAATTCTGTCTGAGGTTATGTCAAACGCATTTCAACAAGCGCAAATAGAGCAGGGGTTGTTCACGTTAGAAACGATCTCAGTGGGACAAATGTTTGCAGCGGCGCTGTTTCCAGGATTAGTACTCATCTCACTCTATATTATATACATCCTGTTGGTTGCTTATTTAAAACCTGATATAGCACCGGCTTTGGCGATGGATAAACGAGGCAGTGTGTCGTTTAAGCGCATCGTTACTATCTTGATGCCCCCGCTAGTACTTATCATATCGGTGCTAGGCTCAATTCTTGGTGGCGTAGCGACTCCAACAGAGGCCGCTTCAGTAGGCGCTATTGGCGCAATAATTTTAGCGGGTCTCAGGTTAAAGGGGAAAGACTCAAATCATTGGTTAGCGGTGGGCGCAATTGCACTGGTGACAGTGGTTTTTGTGGCGGGCTTTGTTACTGTTAGATTGCAAAAAGAGCAAGTGAGTGTTGTAGAGTACTTATCTGCCGCTATTATCATAGTCATGTTGATGCTGGCGACAAATGCTATTTATATCTCGCTTAAACGATTGTACAAAGCAGGTATGTTAAGCCCAGTAACGACTAATACGATGACCATAACCTCGATGATATTCGTGACTATCATCGCCGCTAGTTTGTTTTCGTTAGTTTTTATTGGCATCGGCGGAGACGAGCGCGTTAAAGACATCATTGAGCAAATGCCAGGTGGTGCGACAGGTGCATTAGTGTTTGTAATGTTGCTGATATTTGTATTGGGCTTCTTTTTAGATTTTGTCGAAATATCCGTTATTTTACTGCCCATCGTAGTCCCTAGCTTGATTATCATGGGCCACGATCCAATTTGGTTAGCAGTGATTATCGCCATCAATTTGCAAACGAGCTTTCTAACTCCACCTTTTGGTTTCTCACTTTTTTACCTAAGAGGCGCTGCTCCTAAAGAAATCACCACAGGGCAAATATATAAAGGGGTGGCACCTTATGTTGCACTGCAATTGGTGGGTATCGCTTTAATTTGGTATTTACCGCAAATAGCCACTTACTTGCCATCGGTATTATATTAAAGATCACTAGTGTCCGGTTAAGCATTTAGAGCGTAATGATTGGCTGGGTGAGGAGATAAAGAGGTGAATAGCTGATTGATAAGGTTAAATTCATCTTCTAAGGCGTTATATTCATTAAGCACGTCTTCATTTTGTAATGCATGGGCTTTCAGTTGTTGTAGGCTCATGTTTTACCTCTTTTATGCTTGATTTGGCCGATTTTCAATCGGCTTTGGGAGTCTTCTTTGTTTTTTTAATAAGCGCATGGAGCACTTCAATTTTGTCACCATCCATATAACAAAAAAAGCTGCGACCTATGCCTTCTTTGGCTTCGGCACAGATTCCAAATAACCCATCACCCCTATAAAATCCCTATCACTGCTTTAGAACTATAGCTCAGTTGGTTAGAGAGCTAACTTGACATGGTTTTGTTAAGGGACACGTAGCTGATTGAGATATAAAAAATCTCAATATGATTTCTCTCTCATAAACTCCAAAGACACAATCAAATCATCCTTAATAGTCAGTTAGTTACGACTTGATCGGAGAACGGTTTTTAACTACTTTATCCCTCATTATTGTCATCTCACTTAGTCGATATCCAGCACACATATCTCTTCTAAATTTACTCCTGCAGATACTTTTTTAGCCTGTTTTTTTCTCATGACCTGCAATCTTCATTTAGCCTCAAACAACTCTCTTAATTGACCTCCTAGCGCTGTTGATTGCACTCGCATTGAGCATTAATTACAAAATTTGTTAAATTATGGTCTTTTTTCAGTAAAATAGAGCAAAAACCTGTAACTAGTTGCAGGTTCATAAGTAGTTGATTTGCTGTAGAATGCACCTGAATTGGATGTGGCAATAAAGTTGATTATTAATAGAGTTATGCTAAGTAAATTGACAATCAATTTGGTTCATTGACTTGAGAGGCGTTTTGTATTTTTTTTCACTAATTGAATAAGTGTATGAAGCTAGTTTAATTGAATTTCTTTGAGGCTATATGACAAGAATTGTTTGGGTGTCTGATAGTTTCTAAATGAAAGAACTGATGCAGGAAAAAACAGCTGCGAGCGGACGTTTTATTGGAAGCATGTGTGCTTTAGACAAACTGTTTGCATATACAGCCTAAACGATAATCTCTAGCTCTGCTTATTAGGCGGAATCATTCCGTGTTTCCCCATAGCAGATGAAGAAGCAATGACGTTAGTTACTGATATGGAATGTCAATATCGTAATCTTGAAAAAAATTAAATCATGATAGGCGGAACAGTTCCGTGTTTAAACACGGAACAGTTCCGCCTAATAAAGCTGTTAGGCATTCTAGGAAGTTATGTATGAGTGAACAACCAGAAAGTATAAAATCGGTTTTTAAGTTACTCCTTAAAAGACCTAAGATGCTTATAACCTTACTGATGCTATATCTTGGCGTCGGAATGGTTTATTTAGGCATCACCAAAGCAGAGATTACCCCTCTTTTATCTGAGTATGGAATTGCCGCACTTGGCGGGCTGCTTGTTTTTGTTGCAATGATTTTGCAGTTTGAAGATTCCAGAAGAAGGCGAGAAGAGCTTGATGAGAGGGTTTCGTCTGTCGATGAAAGACGACGTGAAATAACAGAATCAGAAACCCTTCGAAGTCTATGGAAAGAAATTAAAAATGTTAAGGAAACCCAACAGGTTGACTATGACAAGATAGAAACAATTATTTCTAAATCCGAACAGAGTAAAAACAAAGTTAGACTGGAACAATATAA